>NZ_CP084004.1:1497088-2245632 GCF_020181355.1 Collinsella aerofaciens | reverse complement strand
TGCGCCGTTAAGTGGCAATATGTTCGGGCGCAAAAGAGGGGAGGGCCGATGTTGTCGGCCCTCCCCGGGGTTGGGTGCCCGTTGTTTTAATGGGGCGCGCGTACGTGGGCGTTGCCCCAACAGATTCCTTGTTTATAGATATGCCCCAGTTTGTGACGTCCGGAAGTCCCGAAAGGTGGGCCATGTGTCCCATGTTTGCGTTGGCATGGCCTATCGTGTGCCATAGAAATCCGCGATGGCCAGGTGTACTGACGCTAATGTGCTTATGGGCTAGACTTAGCATCATTACGTGTTTGATGCGGTTGGCCGGCGGTTGCCGCCCGACCGATCTATATGACTTGAAGGTGCATGCGTATGAGACAAGAGATGATGGACAAGACCTGTCGCGGGTTTGCCGAGGCGCTGGCCGCGCGCGAGCCGGTTCCTGGCGGTGGCAGCGCGAGCGCCTTTGTGGGCGCGCTGGGCGCCTCGCTGTGTGGAATGGTTGCCCGCTACGGTGCGACCAATCCCGCGCTTGCTGATCGTGCGGATGACCTGACGCGCGCGTTTGCCCAGGCTGATGAGCTGGCGCAGGAACTAGTGGGTCTGGTTGCCGAGGATGTGCGCGCGTACGGCCAGGTGTCTGCGGCATACGGTATTCCTTGTGATGACCCGGCTCGACCCGTGGCGATTCAGGACGCGTTGCGCGTGGCGGCCATGCCACCGTATCGGATCATGGATGCCTGCGCCCGCGCGCTGGCGCTGCTCGAGGACATGGCCGACAAGGGTTCGCGCCAGTTGCTGTCCGACGTGGCATGCGGCGCCGTGTTCTGCCGCGCCGCCATGCAAGGCGCGAGCCTGACGCTCTTTGCCAACACCACATCTATGAAAGACCGGGCGCGCGCCGAGGAACTCGAGGCGGCGTGCGATGAACTACTAGATACGTGGCTGCCGCGCGCCGATGCACTGGCGCGCCGTGCTGCTGACGCCGCAAGGAAGAGGGGATAGCCATGGCCGAACTGCTCAAGGGTGCTCCCGTTGCCCGCGCTTTGGCCGAGGAACTTGCCGCTCGTTGCGCCGCCCTGCGCGAACAGGGCATCGTGCCGACACTGGCCATCGTTCGTGTGGGCGAGCGCGAGGACGACCTGTCCTACGAGCGCGGCGCCCTCAAGCGCTGCGAGAAGATTGGCATTGAGGCTCGCCGCGTTTTGCTTCCCGCCGATGTTTCACAGGACGAGCTGTTGGCGGCTATTAAGGACATCGATGCCGACCCCGCTGTTCACGGCTGCCTGATGTTTCGTCCGTTGCCCGCTGGGCTTGACGAGGATGCAGTTGCCGCGGCACTCGAGCCCGCCAAGGATGTTGACTCCATGACGCCGGCCTCGCTGCTCACCACGCTTTCGGGGCGAGGCGAGGGCTTTGCTCCTTGCACGGCAGAAGCCGTGTTGGCGTTGCTGGACCATTACAGCGTTGAGCTGGATGGGGCCAAGGTCGCGGTCGTCGGTCGGTCGCTCGTGATTGGCCGTCCCGTTGCCGCCATGCTTACGGCTCGCAATGCCACGGTGACGATGTGCCATACGCATACGCGCGACTTGGCTGCCGAGTGCCGTGCGGCTGATATTGTGGTTGCGGCCGTTGGACGCGCACGCACGATTGGCGCGGATGCGGTTCGCGAGGGCCAGACGATCATCGATGTGGGCATTAACTGGGACGAGGCCGCTGGCAAGCTGGTCGGCGATGTCGATTTTGATGCTGCGGAACCGATCGTTGGCGCAATTACTCCCGTGCCGGGCGGCGTGGGGGCTGTAACGACGGCGATTCTCGCCAAGCACGTGATCGAGTCGGCGGAGCGCGCATCGAAATAGTCGTTTTTGACCACAGGGGTTGCCGGGGCGGCTGTTTCGCCCTTTTTGCGCCGAAGCGATACACTGGTACCGTTTGATTTCTTCGCTCAAGGAGGATGCGCATGCCGTGCACAACGATTTTGGTTGGTAAGAACGCGAGCTACGACGGGTCGACGCTGGTTGCCCGCAACGAGGACTCGTCCAACGGGGTGTTTGAGCCCAAGCGCATGCGTGTTGTGCACCCCGACGAGCAGCCGCGTGTCTACACGAGCGTCTTGAGCCACCTGACCGTTGAGCTGCCCGATAATCCCATGCGTTATACAAGCGTCCCCGACGTTGTCCCCGGTCATGGCATTTGGGCCGAGGCCGGCTTCAACGAGCTCAATGTTGGCATGTCCGCAACCGAGACGCTCACCACCAACGAGCGCGTCCGCGGCGCCGATCCGCTCGTGGACTACGTGCCCGCCAAGGGCAACGAGGGCGAGGACGGCTATGTTCCGGCGCAGCCCGGTGGTTTGGGCGAGGAGGATATGGTGACCCTGGTGCTGCCGTACGCCAAGTCCGCCCGCGACGGTGTGCGCATCCTGGGCGACCTGCTCGAGCGCTACGGCACCTACGAGAACAACGGCATCGCCTTTAGTGATGTTGACGAGATCTGGTGGCTCGAGACCATCGGCGGCCACCACTGGATCGCCAAGCGCGTGCCCGATGATGCCTACGTGACCATGCCCAACCAGCTGGGTATCGATAGCTTTGACCTGGACGACGCCGAGGGCGCCCAGGTCGACCACATGTGCTCCGCCGACCTGCGCTCCTGGATGGCCGAGTGGCATCTGGATCTGACGCTGGGCGTTAAGGGCGATGGTCCCGCTGCGGTCTTTAACCCGCGCGAGGCCTTTGGCTCGCACAGCGACAGCGACCACGTCTACAACACGCCGCGCGCCTGGTACATGCAGCGCTGCCTCAACCCCAGCGATGTGTGGGACGGTCCCGACGCCGACTACACGCCCGAGAGCGACGACATCCCCTGGAGCCGCGTGCCCGAGCGCAAGGTGACCATCGAGGACATCAAGTACGTGCTTTCGAGCCACTACCAGGGCACAGAGTACGACTGCTACGGCAGCAAGGGCACGCCCGCCACGCGCGGCGCCTATCGTCCCATCGGCATCAACCGCAACAGCCAGCTTGCCGTGCTGCAGCTGCGCCCCTATGCGCAGCCGGCGTATCGCGCCGTGCAGTGGATGGCGTTTGGCTCCAACTCGTTTAACGCGCTCGTGCCGCTGTACGCCAATGTCGAGACCATGCCCGAGTACTATGCCGACACGCAGGCTCGCGTGACGTCCGAGAATTTCTATTGGGCAAATCGCCTGATCGGTGCCTTGGCCGATGTTCGCTTCCATGAGTGCGGTCGCGCGGTCGAGGATTATCAGGAGAAAGTTGGCGGCATGGGCCACAAGCAGATCCACGACGTCGATGCCGCCGTGGCCGCGCTGCCCGAGGCCGAGGCGCCCGCCGAGCTCGCCCGCGCCAACGAGGCCTTTGCCGAGCTCGTGCGCGTGGAGACCGATGCCCTGTTGGGCAAGGTGCTCTACACCACGAGCTGTGCCATGAAGAACTCCTTCGCGATGAATGACAACGTAAGGTAAAGACGGCCTTGCGGCGAACGAGCGGGACAAACGCCGTCAAAGGCTTCGCCCCGCTCGATTTCTATCTTGGCGATAAAACGATTTTGTGTCGTTCACCCAATCTTGGGTACAAGAACGCCAATGCAGTTGTTCATGATTGGAGCCAACCATGGTTATGAAATTCGATCAGCTTGTTAACGGTGCCATCAACGTGGGCTTCGGCGCCGCTGCCGTTGCCGTTGAGGGCGGCAAGAAGGTCCTTGACGACCTCAATACCAAGGGTGAGCAGGTGCGCAAGGACGCCGGCACTCCCGATATCGCCCGCAGCGTGTCCGATATGTTCGAGCAGGCCGGCGGCACCATTTCCGACCTGACCGAGCGCCTGGGCATGCAGGGCGAGACTGCGGCGCAGCGCGTGCTCGACGAGCTCATCCTGGCCCGCGTCCGCGTTATGACCGCCCCCGAGCGCACGGCCTTCCTGGCCCATGTGCGCGACATCGTCGACTCGGTCGAGGACAACGTGACTTCGGTGCCCGTCGAGTCCGTTGAGCCCGACGATGCAGAGGACACCGAAGAGGCCGAGTAGCAGCGCAGATGGCAGATTCCACCACTGATTACAACAATCTAGATCCCTTGGGTGACGAGACGGCGGTTGTCGATGAGGTTGAGGCCGCCGTCTCGGGCGCTCGCAAGAAGCCACGCGCTGTCGATATGGTCCCCGAGGAGCCCGACGCGATGGCGCCGGACGAGGAGTATCAGCTCACACCGGCAGGTCGTCGTGAGCGCATTGGGCAGATCGTTCGCCTGATCAAAAAGTACCGCGTATGGGATAACCTCACGCCGGTGCGTCTGCGTCGTCTGCTCGAAGAGCTCGGTCCCATGTTCGTCAAGATGGGGCAGATCCTGGCCAACCGGTCCGAGATTTTGCCGCAGCGGTTTTGCGACGAGCTGCGCCGCCTGCGCTCCGACGTAGACCCGGTGCCGTATGAGGTAGTGCTCCGCTGTCTGGAAGAGGAGTACGGCCAGCGCTTGGGGCAGATGTTCGACGCGATCGACCCCAACCCGCTCGGAAGCGCGTCGCTCGCGCAGGTACACCGTGCCCGCCTGGTGACGGGCGAGGACGTGGCCGTTAAGGTGCAGCGCCCCGGCGCGCAACAGGTTATGGCGCAGGACATCGACATCATTCGCTCGGTGGTGCGCATCGTTTCCAAGTTCGTCAACACCGATCAGTTTGTTGACCTGCACGGTGTGGTCGAAGAGCTGTGGACCTCATTTCGCGAGGAGACCAACTTTTTGGCCGAGGCCAAAAACCTCAATGACTTTTACGAGTTCCATAAGAGCGTTCATGGCGTGACGTGCCCTAAATCCTATCTGGACCTGTGCACCGAGCACGTGGTGGTTATGGACTACGTCGACGGCATTTCGATCGCCGATCCTGAACGCTTGGTGGCCGAGGGTTATGACTTGGAAAAGATCGGTGCCGCAATCGTCGAGGACTACTCGACGCAGGTGCTCGATGACGGCTTTTTCCATGCCGACCCGCATGCGGGAAACATCATCCTCAAGGACGGCATTGTCTACTTTATTGACCTGGGCATGGTCGGGCGCATGTCGAGCCACGACCGCGGTATCGTCAAGGATATGATCTTTGCCGTGGCCGAGGGCGATGTGCCCAAGCTCAAGGATTCGCTCATGCGTTTTGCCGTGACGCGCGGTGATTCGGCCGAGCTCGATCATTCGGCCTTTTTGTCCGATTTGGACTTTATCGTAGCCGACTTTGCAGGACTCGATCTTAAGGACCTGGATATCGGCGAGTTTTTGACCTCGTTGCTAAACCTGGCGCGCAAAAACGACGTTGAGCTGCCGAGCGTGGTGACGATGTTCGCCCGCGGCATGGTGACGCTCGAGGGTCTGCTGACCGAGTACATGCCCAACGTCAACATGATCCAGATCATCCAAGCGCACATCAAAAACGAGAAGAGCGCCTATGTGCGCGTCCGCGAAATGGGGCGCGACTTTGCGGCGAGCAGCTATCGCGCGGCAAAAGGCTCGCTCGAGGCGGCCGAGTATCTGGGCTTGGCGTCGCGTATGCTCACGCGCGGCCAGCTTAAGGTGAACACGCAGATCATGAGCAGCGATAAGGCGCTGCGGCAGCTGGGTGGAATCATCGACCGCATGTCGATGGCAATTGTGATCGCCGGTCTGTTTATCGGTTCGTCGGTGGTGTACTACGCGCGCATCGAGCCGGTTGTGTTTGGTATCCCGGTGATTGGCTTTATGGGCTACGTGAGCGCGCTGGTGCTGGCGCTGATGCTGGGCCGCGAGATCTGGCGCAACAGCCACGGCGGCAAGCGGTAACGATTTCGCGGGATCAGAGGAAGACGGATCCTTTTGCTCGGCATTCCATCCTCACCCTTTTCTATCGCAAACCATAGCTTTTACCTTGGGCTTCGCCTGTGTGCGGGGCCCTTTTGCGTGATACCATACTGACAGTAATAATCGATGGCCTAGATGGTGGTGCGGAGACGCACGAATGCGTGGTTTTCCTGCGCGTTTGGGAGAATCGGGGTGCAAGTCCCCGGCTGTACCAGTAACCGTAATTCCTCTTGGCCCGGGATAGTCGCGTCGCAGATCGGACGGCGCGCCCGGGTCGGTAAGGTTAAGTCGGATCGCCTCCCATCTTGTACGCGGCCGCGGCGCATGCCGCCGGTACGCGTTGGGCTCTGGAGGGAAGGGGGACCCCGATGGGGGTACTCGAGCGCAATGTGCGCGATGACGTGGGGCAGCCGCTGGGCAATGCTCCAAGTTCAGACAATAGGAGACAAATGGATATGTTTGAGGACGAGTGCCAGCGCGCCTCGTGGCGTCGCCATGGAGCGATTGCCCGTGGCGTAGCCAAGCGCGGTCTGGTGGCGTTCCTGGCTTTTGCCATGGCTTTTGGCACCACGCCGGCGCAACTTTGGGCCGAGGGCGCCGAGGGCATTGCCGAGGCTGTGGCTCAGGCTGCGACGCCGGGCGAGGACGCAGCGCTTGCGGGCGGTACCGCTGAGCAGAGCGGCGCCGAGGTTTCGGATTCCGAGGGCGCGCCTGCAGCTAGTGCAGCCATAACAGAGGCAGCAACTGGCGGCGAAGGCTCGGCGACGGGGGAGAGCCCTGCCACGAGCGAGCAGTCTTCGACGGCATCCGCTGGCCAAGCGGGATCTGCCGCCGCGGCTGCCGTTCAGACAGAGAACCCGACAGAAACCGGCGATGTCGCCAAGAAGCAGGTCGAGGTCTCGTTCTCGATTATCGGCACCGATGCTGACGGCAAGGCTCAGACCTGGGTGGCACCTACGCAGCTCAAGCTCGACGAGGGCGCGACGGCTGCGGATGCCTTCATTAAGCTGCAGGAGAAGATGGGCCTCAAGGCGAAGTACGAACCGAACACGGCATACGGTTTCTACCTCGAAAGCATCACATCTCCGAGCGATGGCCGCACGCTTGCCTACGATCCGACGACTTATGCCTTCTGGCAGCTGTTCGTCGACGGCGCGTCTTCCTCGGTTGGCGCGAGCAGCGTCAAGCTCACCTAGGGGCAGAAGATTGAGTTTGCCTATACGGCTGGTAGCTCGTCCCCTGTCGTTAAGGACCAGGTTGCCGCAAATGTGACCGTCATTGGTCGCGATGCCCAGGGCAAGACTCAGACTTGGGTCGATAACGCGCAGTATGTGGTGACGTCCGGCTCGAGCGCACTTGACCTTACGAAGGTCGCGCTCGAGGCGAATGATATTGACGCCGTTGCTGCGGGCTCCTTCATTCTGAGCCTTAAGTACAACGGTGTTGAGCTGGGTACGCCCCAAGATTATTCGACCTATTGGCAGCTGTTTATCAACGGCAAGTCGAGTGACTATACGGCGGACAATGTCACCATCCATGCCGGCGATACCGTCACGTGGTTCTACGGTGGCTGGGGCGACCAGTTGCCGTCCGATTCTGTCCATGCTTCTGTTCAGGTTCTCGGTAAGGACAAGGACGGCAAGCAGCAGGTTTGGGCTTCGACGGGTCAGACGAGTCTCAAGGCGGGCTCTACTGCCAAGGATCTCCTTGAGCAGACCGGCCTTAAGCTCGATGCTAGCGAATCGTCTTGGGGCTGGTTCCTCAACGGTATTACTTCGCCGTTCGACAGTAAGTCCTATGGCTGGGATGCTGCGACCAAGAGCTATTGGCGCTTCTACGTAAATGGCAAGTTCGCCGACGTTGGCGCCGGTGCCTACAAGCTCCAGGAGGGTGACGCCGTCACCTTTATGTATGGTGCTGACGCCGATGCCCTCCCCGGTCAGGTGCTTGGATCCGCCGATGTTATCGGTCCCGATGTCAACGGCAACAATACTCGCTGGGGCTCGGCAAGCAGTGTTTCTTTGCCTGAAGGCTCTACTGCCCAGAACCTTATTGAGACGGTTCTGAAGGCCAAGGGCGTTACGTACAACGGCTCCCAGAGTGGCGAGTACTGGTTCCTCAATTCCATCAAATCGCCGTTCGAAGACAAGTCGTACGGTTATGATGCTGCGACCAATAAATATTGGCACCTGTATATCAATGGAGAGCCCTCCTTACTCTGCGCCAATCAGATTACGCTCAAGAGCGGCGATAAGGTCACGCTTGCCTATACCACCGACGATTCGCCCATGCCCGATCCCGACAAGGTTGTCGTGGACCCGAGTGCGACGACTCCTGATTGGGATGCCGAGTGGGCCGGCTACGGCAACAGTGGCAACGGTTCGACCGTAACGGATGCCAAGACGCCTGCGCAGGCCGCCGGTCTTAAGTGGGCCTTCGATTGGAAGGCCGAGTCTGGTCAGCAGTATGCCAACTGCAGCGAACCTGTCATCGCCAACGGCTTTGTGTACATCGCGACCGAGAACGAGCTCATCAAGATCGATTCGTCCACGGGCAAAAAGGTTGCCTCTGCGCCGCTTGCCTCCAAGGTGAGCTATACCTCTCGTCCGATCTATACCAATGGCCTTATCATCGTTCCGCTCAACGGCGGTGCGGTCCAGGCGATTACTGCAGACAAGCTGATCTGCAAGTGGCTGACGCCTGGTTTGACGGACTTGACGCAGAGCTCCTGCACCGTCGTTTCGGACGGCGAGTACGTCTATGTAGGCTCGGTCGATATTTCGTATGACGAGAATTACAACGCGACCTACGGCAACGGCTCCTTTGCGCGCATTAAGATTGCCACGGGCGAAGTTTCTTGGCAGAACATCGACCCTGCCGAGGGCTATTACTGGACTGGTGCGGCTTTGACGGATAAGTATGCCATCGTTCCTACGAGCGCGGGTACGCTTAAGTGCATTGATAAGACGACGGGCGATGTCGTTTCGACCATGAAGCTCGGCGCTGTCGCAAATGCCGATTGCATTGCCGATCCGTCCAATGGTTCGACCTTCTATCAGATGACGCACGACGGAAAGCTCCATGTGATTTCGCTTTCGGCGAAGGGCGTGCTGAGTGAACAGAAGACGGTTGATCTGGGCCTTACGAATAATCTGAGCGCCCCTGCGGTGTCTGGTGACAATCTGATTGTCGGCGGACAGACGGCTACTGGCTCTGCTCTGGTTCTCTATAACCTGAAGACGGGTAAGACCACGATGGTCGCTGCTGCCGACGGCAAGGCGCTGCCGGCTGGCCTCAACGGTATTGCTGCTACTCCGCTGGTGAGTGTTCAGGGCGGCAAGACCTATGTGTACTTCACCGTTAACAGCGCGGATAGCAAGGATTACGTCAACTACTCTGCTGGTGGTGGCGTGTATCGCTATACGCTCGGCGATGCAGAGGCGACGCAGATTTATGATGCGGCTGGTCATTACCAGTACTGTGACTCTCCGGTCATTGCCGATGCTTCTGGCAATCTCTACTACATTAATGATTCGGGCACGCTGTTTAAACTTGGAGCTGTCGAGTCTTGGACGGTTGCCTTTAACTCCAACGGCGGGTCTGCTTGCGACACTAAGTTTGTTGCTACGGCCGATGGCAAGCTGGTCAAGCCGGCCGATCCGACGCGCGATGGCTACACTTTCGGCGGTTGGTATACCGATGAGGCTTGTACGCAGGCGTATGACTTTAGCACGCCGGTGACGGCCGATCTGACGCTGTATGCCAAGTGGACCAAGAATGCCGTTAACCCTGGCGGTGATGGCGGCGCTGGTTCGAATGGCGGCGGCGGTTCTGGTACCGGTACTGGTTCCGGCACTGGCGCTGGCGCGGGTTCTGGCTCCGGCTCGAAGGGCGGCGCTATTGCCCCGGGCAAGAAGCCGGTGACCAAGACGACGGTGTCGACCAAGACCGAGACCAAGGACAACAAGTCCGACAAGAAGGACTCCGATAAGTCCGATAAGAAGGACGAGAAGAAGTCTGACAAGAAGGACAGCAAGTCCGACAAGAAGTCCGACAAGAAGTCCGATTCCAAGTCCGATACGGGTGCTGCTTCTACGACCACTGCTAAGAAGTCCTCTAGTGCTTCCGAGCAGGAGACTGGCACCAACCCGCTCGCCATTGTTGGCGTTGCCGCCGGCGTCATCGGTCTCGCCATCGTCGGCGTGTTCGTGTTCACCAAACGTCGGTAGGTGAGGGTTGTGTCCAATAAATCCAAGGACGCTGACCCCAAGCAACCAGATTCCTCGTTCATTCAGTTCGACGATGCAAAGCAACAGGGCGCCGCTTCGGCGGCGTCCGCCTCTCGTCGCAAGGCGCTCCTTGGCGTTCTTGCTGCCGCGTGCACCATTCTGATCGTCGTCTCGCTGGGCTTCGTCCATCCTTCCGAGAGCGGCGCCTGGTCCATTGACTGGATCGTTCAGACCGTGACGGGGGAGAGCGTCGTCGCCAAGGACACCAAGGGGTTTGGCTCGACTACGACTACGACTTCGGGCGAGGCCAGTTCCAAGGATTCCGAGTCTTCAAACAAGGAATCGGACAAAAACTCGGATAGCAAGAAGTCCGAGGACCGGGGCGGCAAGAAGTCTGGCGATAAATCCGCTGCCCAAAATACGGGAGCCGGTGATACTTCCAATGCGTCTGGCGGTGCTTCTTCGGGCGGTGGCCAGTCGTCTGATGGAGCCTCATCCTCTAATGGTGGAAACGCCTCCTCGGGCAGCCAAAGCGGCTCACAGGAGTCCAACTACGTTACGGTGACGGTTTCGGTCACATCGAGCGCTGTGGGCAATCCCGTGTCCTCTGGCGGCACCTTTACCTTTAACGAAGGCGCCACCGTTTACGATGCCCTGTGCGCGCTGGGCCTTTCTGTCAACGCACACGGCTCATCGTACGGCACGTATGTTTCTGCGATTGGTGGTTTGGCCGAGAAACAGTACGGCGGCACGAGCGGCTGGATGTACTCCGTCAACGGCACAACGCCCATGACGGCCTGCAGTAACTACGTTCTCTCCAATGGCGACAACGTCGTTTGGTATTACGTAACGGGCTAGAGGCCTCGACATAACACGCCATGCGGGCGGTTCGGACAAACATCCGAGCCGCCCGTTTTTCATGCGAATGGGACTGGGTCGCCGGGTCTCTCTGTAAACAAAAAACCGGTTGGAACGAAAATTCCAACCGGTTATACCTTCAAGCTAATGTCGAACAAACTACGACTGCGCGCCCTCGAGGAAAAAGCGACGGCTAAAGTAGTTGTACCAGGTGACCAGGAACGTGGCGATGGCCTTCATGGCCTGGTAGCCGATGCTCAAAAACGTGACGCCCACAAACATGTACAGGTCGTTGAGGCCCAAACCGATCACCGACAGGATGGTGAAGATCGTGAACTCGCGCTTGCGGCTCATGCCCTCGCGATGGTCGAACACGTACTTCATGCTGAGCCAGTAGTTGACCACGACAGACGTGGTAAACGAGATCGTGGTGCTCATCAAAAAGTCGAGGTGGAACAGCTCGACGAGCGCAATGAGCATACCCCAGTCGATGCCAAAGGAGATAAGACCCACGACAGCGAACTTGAGGAATTGCTTGGTATGAGGTTGTGCCAGTGCCTTGCGCACGTAATCACATCCAATGCGTTGACGAATCGAGCAACGAGATACTTTAGAGCTTTTGCGTGGGAAACGTAAGGTCTTTGGCAAGAACTATACGAACTCGCCAAATATTCAAGAGGCAATCCGCAAACGTTGCAAATCTTGCCGTAAACGAGCAAGGCCCACGAACAACGCAGCGCTCGACGCGCGTCGTCCGTGGGCCCCGTAGTGCAACGAGGAGGCCGGGCTACTTGGTCTGCTCGCCCTCCAGGAAGATCTTGCGCGTTACAAAGTTGTAGACCATGACCAGCGCGGTAGCGCAAATCTTGGCGATATTGGCCTCGAGGCCCAGGCCGGCGTTGAGGGCCAGCACGATGCCATCGTTGAGCGCCAGGCCAATAACGGACAGCACGACAAAGATGATGAACTCGCGGCGGCGGCTCATGCCCTCCTTGTGCGCAAACACGTACTTCATGCTCGCGACGTAGTTAAAGATGAGCGAGACGATAAAGCCGCTGGTGTTGGCGATTAGGATGTTGAGACCCAGACCGTAGTGGAGCAGATTCATGATGCCAAAGTCGATGACAGTGGCAATGACGCCGACGACGCCGAATTTCATGATCTGTGCAAGGAGCTTTTGCATGGTACCTGCCTTAGGGTGGCGCCGGGGCGCCGTGGGGACGACAAACCCAGAAAGTTTAGCCAATCCCCGTGGGCGGGGCTAGGCACGCTCCTCGATAGCACCGTTTCTATATGCATCGAGCAGCTGGCGCAGGTCCTGGATCTGGCTGCGAATCTTGGCACCGGTATCGGTGTCGCTCACCATGCGGCGCCGGTCGGCCTCGTCAAAGCGGTTGGTCTCGCTTTCGATGTCGATGTTGCGGGTGAGCGCCTCGGCAACGGTGGTAAAGGCCTGGTGCGACTTGAGGCGGCATCCGCGCGAGCTCGAGATGAGCGTGTAGCCGGCGATGCCCGTTTTGGGATGGTAGGCGCGACAGAAACCGCCGTCGATGACCAGCAACTTGCCGTTGGCGCGGATGGGCTGCTCGCCCTTGGTGGTTTTGACCGGGGTATGGCCGTTGATGATGTGGCCCGTCGGCGAGCAGGCCATGGGGGCGACGCCAAACTCGCGCATGATGTCGTCGCAAACGGACGAGGACGTGGTGAGCGTATAGTACGGGTCCATCGGCTCGACCCACGTGCTCTTGTCGGCGATGTAGGCGCGCTCGAACGTGCGCACCACGCGTCCGCTGGCGGGTGAGTTAAAGCCAATCCACAGGTACCACATCCAGTCGAGGGCATCGCGGTCGCCGACGCGCCAGGCGCGGCGGGCGATGTGGTCGCAAAAATCGAAGTAATCGCGGCCAGCATGCCAGGTGCCCAGGCAGTTCATGCTGCTAAAGGTGCCGTCTTCGTTGAGCGGCACGCAGCCGTGGAACAGCAGGTTGCCGTTGGTGACCTTGTACATCGAGCCGTGGGTGTAGAGGAAATCGATATGGCGATGCAGGTGATCGGCGGTGACAAACTCGGACACGAGCTTGTCGATGATGTGTTGCTCCTGGGGCGTGAGCGTGTATGGGTCCGCCGGATCGACGGTGGGGAAGTCGTTGGTCGTGAGCGGCCATACGCTGCCGTCGGCGAGGGCGACCGTGCCGGCGTCGTGATCGATCTTGTCGAGCAGCAGGCGGTCTGCCATGTCGAACTCGGGGTGGCGCTGGATAATCTGGCCCTCGAGCTTAAAAAGCAGGACGTTGATGGCTTTGATCAGCGGGCTGATGGACTCGCCGGCGGTATAGGTGGCGTCGGCGAAGGCGACAAGCTCGCGCAGCGAGATGCCATAGTCGTTCTCGAGAATCTCGTAGTTGTCGTAGCGCAGGTTGTTGCGCAGTACCGTGGCGATGCAGGCGGGCTCGCCGGCAGCGGCACCCATCCACAGCAGGTCGTGGTTGCCCCACTGAATATCGAGCGAATGATAGGTGAGCAGGCAGTCCATAATCTTGGCCGCGCCGCCACCGCGATCGAAGATGTCGCCCACCAAGTGCAGGTGGTCGACGGCGAGGCGCTTGATGAGCGAGGCGAGCGACTCGATAAAGTCGTCGGCGCTGGCGGTCTCTAAGATGGATTCGATAATGCGCTCGTGATAACGCACGCGGTAGTTGTTCTCGTCTGGATGCGTGTGCAGCAACTCGTCGATGATGTAGGCGTAATCGCGCGGGATGGCCTTACGTACCTTAGAGCGGGTATAGCGGCTCGAAAGCGAGCGGGCAACCACGATGAGCTGGTCGAGCATGGTCTTGTACCAGGTGGGCGAGTCCTCGCGCCGGCTGCGGACAAGATCGATCTTCTCGCGCGGATAGTAGATGAGCGTGCACAGCTCGCCCTTTTCGCCAAAGGAGAGCGTGTCGCCAAAGATTTCGTCGACATGCTCGCGCACGACGCCCGAGCAGTTATTGAGGATGTGCATAAAGGCTTCGTACTCGCCATGCACATCGCTCATAAAATGCTCGGTGCCCTTGGGCAGGTTGAGGATGGCCGAGAGATTGATAATCTCGGTGAATGCGGATTGCTCGGTGGGGAACTGTCTCGACAGCAGGCGCAGATACTTGAAGTCGTGCGGATTGTGATCGAATGCGGCCATGAAGCACCTTCCGATGTGGTTGGTAAAACTGATAAAGCATCGTCAAACGTTTATCAGTATGCGCCGCTTTTGTTTCGATTGGAGATGAGAGGTCGAATTGTTTGCCGAACGGTTTGGTAAATCGATTTAGTTGAGGTAGATATGGCGGTTGAGTGGAGACGCAGGGTCGTTTTTGCAGACGCATGCCTCCGGGATCGATAGAGATGATGACGGTAAAGATGTTCACTACCTTTGCTTCAATTTGGTAAATAGTGGACATTTGTACCGTATTCACGCTTGCAGTGCGATAATTTGCGCAGCAATGAGTAAGGAGCCTCATATGAGTGATTTTGTCCTGACCTGTGAATCCGCCGCCGATCGAACCCGTGAGTTCTTTGCGTCGCGCAATATCCCTGTCGTGTGTTTTCATTACGAGATCGACGATGTTGTCTATACGGACGATCTGTATCAGTCGATTGCGCCGGACGATTTTTTTGCCCAGATTGCCGCGGGCGCCATGCCCAAGACGTCTCAGGTGAGTGTTGGTGAGTACGAGGAGTTTTGGGAGCCGTTTGTTGCCGAGGGTAAAGACGTGCTGCACCTGGCGTTGTCGTCGGGTATTTCGGGCACGTATGGATCGGCCTGCGTTGCGGCGCAGATGCTCGCGGATCGCTATCCCCAGGGCGGCAAGGTGCGCGTCATCGATTCGCTGGCGGCGTCTTCGGGCTTTGGCCTGCTGGCGGAATGTGCCGCCGACGTTCGCGATAGCGGCGCTTCGCTCGACGAGACGGCCGCTTGGATTGAGGAGCATAAACTCAACCTTCACCACTGGTTTTTCTCGACCGATCTGTCGAGCTACCTGCGCGGCGGTCGCATTTCGGCCGCGAGCGCGATCATCGGCACGGCACTCAAGATTTGCCCGCTCATGACGGTCGATTGTGAAGGTGAGCTGGCGCCGCGTGAGAAGATTCGCACCAAGAAGCGCGCGATCTCCGAGATGGCCAAGACCGTGATGGCGCATGTGCAGGACGGCGCGAACTATTCGGGCAAGTGCATCATGTCGCACTCGGCGTGCCGCGAGGACGCCGAGGCCGTTGCGGCGCTGATAGAGGAACAAGTTCCGCAGCTCAAAGGCAAGATTGAGATCAATAGCATCGGTGCTCTGATTGGCTCGCATACCGGTCCTGGCACGGTGGCCGTCTTCTTTATGGGCGACAAGCGCGTGGATTAGCGTTTGTGGGCTGGTTGACGGTTTTAACGGCTGCGCCTGTCCCTCCTGACATTTGATAACAGAAAAAGGCCCGTCCCGTTGTTTTGAACTGCCTCCCATTTCTTGGACATGAGAAATGGGAGGCTTTCTTTATGCGCGTTGATTTGAGAGTGAAGCATGATATCGAGGCCAGGAAGGCGGCCATAGGGCTCTTCGAGCTCGGGCACGGGTATAAATCTGCCGCGATTGCCCTTTCGCTTCCCGTGGAAGCCGTGAGAAGATGGCAGGAGATATACCGCGCATTCGGGAGCGAGGTGCTGCTGCGCATGGACGGAAAGCAGGGCAGGTACACATACGAGCAGAAGGTCGCCGCCGCCTCCGCCGTCGTCGACGGCGGCATGACGAAGACCGAGGCGATGGCGGCGTTCGGCATAATGTCGATGTCGCCGCTCAAGAAGTGGTGCGCGCTATACCGCCGGGGCGGCGCGGAGGCCCTGCGCCCGAGGCCCAAGGGCCGGCCGAAGGGTTCCAAGGCGAGGCCGCGGACCCGCGAGGAGGAGCTCGAGGAGCGGTGCCGTAGGCTCGAGGCCGAGGTGGCCTACCTAAAAAAATTACGCGCCCTGGTCGAGAGGGACGGGCTCTGACCAGGGCGAAGGCCGAAGCGGTCGCGGCCCTGCGCGCCGAGGGGCACGCGCTCGGGCACTTGCTCGCATGCGCCGAGCTCAAGCGGTCGACCTACTACTACGCCCTCGCGCACCCGCCGAGGCCCACGCGCCCCGAGCTCTGGGAGGCGGCCGCCGAGATCTTCTCGCGCACCGCCAACGGCTGCGGGCACCGGCAGATAGCGATGTGCCTCAGGGCGGAAGAGGGGACCGTGATAGCCGACAAGACCGTGCTCAAGATGATGCGCGAGATGGGGATTCGCTGCGGTATCAGACGCGAGACGGCCTACCACAGGTACAACTCGTACAGGGGCGTCGTCGGCAGGACGTTCGAGAACGTGATCGCGAGGGATTTCGACGCCGGGGCCCCGTGGCGGAAGCTGGGAACGGACGTCACCGAGTTCAAGGTGGCGGGCGGCAAGGCCTACTGGGCCCCGACGCTGGACTTCTGCACCAAGGAGATCGTGGCGAGCGACATATCGACCACGCCCGACATGGCCCAGCAGGTCAGGATGCTCGACGAGCTGCTGTCCAAGATCCCCGAGGGCGCCGCCCCGACCATGCACTCGGACCGGGGCTGGCAGTACCAGCACGCCTCGTACACATCCAGGCTCGAGGCCGCCGGCATCGTCCAGAGCATGTCCAGGAAGGCGAACTGCATCGACAACGCCGCCACCGAGCAGCTCTTCGGCCACGTCAAGGACGAGTTCTACCGGGGCCGCGAGTGGGAGACGTTCGAGGATTTCAAACGCGACCTGGAGGAATACATAGTCCACTGGAACACGAGCCGGAGGCAGGTAAGATTGAAGGGCCTGACCCCGGAGGAGTTCCGGAATCAGGCCCTCGCGGCCTAGTCGCTATTTAGGGCGTCCAAGATTTGGGACGCAGTTCATTTGCGGGACGGGCCTTGCTGTTGCGGCTAGCGTTTCTTTCCGCGGAAGAAGAAACCGTGCAGCGAGGGCTTGAGTCCGCGGTTGGCGCGACGCTCCTCGATATGATCGTGGATTGAAGCGACGCGTTCGATGACTTCGTCGGGGATCGGCACATCGGGATTCATGTTCTCGACCTGGCTGACCTCGGCGGCGGCGACCTGGTCGATAATGGGCACATCGTCGCGCGAGATGACGGGCGTGGCGTCTTCCTTCATCTTGCGATAGCGCTGCATCATGTCGGTCTGCAGCTGCTGGGCCGATGGCGGCGTCCAGATGATGGCGTTGGCGCCGGCGGCGATGGTCTCACGGATGCTCTCGGGCGTCTTGCCGCCCGGTGCGATGAGCGGCAGGTTGGGATAGTGCTCGCGCAGTTCACGCAGGACCTGCGGCGTGTTCTTGCCGGCCGCGATGTTGAGGATCTTGGCTCCGGCGCGCACCTTGGCGTGAGCATCGTCGTCGCAACGTACGACCGTGGCGATGACGGGGATGTCGGCGATGTTGGTGATGTGCTCGACCATCTCGGCAGTAGCGGGGGAGTTGACTACGCAGCCCGCCGCACCTTGCATCTCGGAAACGGCCGCCATCTGCACGGAGCGCTTACCGGTGGTGGTGCCGCCGCCAACGCCCACAAAGACCGGGCACTCGGCAACGGTCAGCAGCGCCTGCGTAATGGCGGGCTGCGGCGTGAAGGGGTAGACGGCAAACACGGCGTCGGCATTGGAATTGCGGATGACCGCCACGTCGGTGGTGTAGATGAGCGATTTGATGCGGCGGCCAAAGAGCGTAAAGCCGCTGGCCTCCTCGATCTCATCGGGCATGCGGAGGGCCGCCTTGCGCAGACGTCCGTCGATGGGCAGCGGCTCCATGGGCAAAAGGCCGTTGGGAGTTACGGCCACCTGGGGCTCGGTAAATTCGTTTGCAAGCTCTACCTCGGAGAAGTCGACCGAGGCGACGATGTCCTCGTGAACCTCGGCGGGAACATCAATGGGGGCTTGGTCGTTAGTCGCGGCAGGCGTATCGAAGGAACTGGTGGCGACAAAGGCGTCGACGCGCTCGTTCAAATCGTTGAGAGAATCCATGGCGGTCCGTTTCTATGTTGTGCGGTCGGCAGTGTACGACCGGCGTTGCGAGTGCTAAATCGTTTGACGAGTTGATTTTTCCCCGCCGCGCCATCCGTTAGACTGAGGGGCCGGCGAACGTGAAGGAGCTGTGGTGGCGGGAATCGAGGTGCTATCTTGAATGTCCCGTATACAAAAGAGAGGTGACGCGGTATGGAATTCTCGGCAATGTTGGGCTCGATTGGCCTATGCGTGGGCGCAATCGTTGCCGCCGCGGTCATCTACTTTGTGGTCACGGCCATTAAGGGCAAAAAGGCCGAGCGCAAGGAGCGTGAAGCGCTTGCGCGGCATAAGGACCAGCAGGACAGGCGCGCACGGCGATAGCTTGTTGAGTTTTGAATCCGTGCGCTAGCTGCGTTTTCGGACCAGGGCGATATAGAAGCCCTCAAAGTCGCGACTGGGCGGAATGGTCAGCGTGCCGGGCATGCCGTTGGCAATGGCCGAGATGTGGCCCGCGGCGATTGCCTCGGTGAGAGCGTTGGACTCGATGCGGGGTTCCTCACCAGCTTCCTGGGCGCGACGCGCTTCGCTTTCGCTCGGCGTGCCGTCGAGGGGGATGAGCTCGCAGTCCATGTGCTTGTCGAGGGCCTCTTGCAGGGCATCCTCGTTTTCCTGCGGCAAGATCGAACACGTCGAATAGACGAGCGTGCCGCCCGGTTTGAGTGCCCCCATGGCGCGATCCAGAAGCGCGCGCTGCGAGCGGGCGCACTTGACGAGCAGCTGCTCGGTGAGGCCGCGCAAGCTCTTTTCGTTGCCGCTGATGACGGTGCCCGTGCCGGTGCAGGGAGCGTCGAGCAGGATGCGGTCAAAGCGGAAGAACTCGTCAAGCTCGCGTGCGTCAATACGCATGACGGGCACGTTTTTGGCGCCCTGGCGGCCCAAGTTGGCCTCGAGCTTTTCGGCACGGGGAATGCTCATCTCGCAGGCAGTGAGGTGCGCCTGTCCCTGGGTGAGGGCGGCGATTTGCGTCGTCTTTCCGCCGGGGGCCGCACACATGTCCAGGATGTCCTCGCCGGCCTGAGCGCCCAGCACGAGCGGCGGCATCATCGACGACAGGCTCTGCAGGTAGATCTTGCCGTCACGGTAGATGTCGAGGTCCCATAGGTCGGAAACTTGGGCCTCGGGCAGGATGAAGGCGTCCGGATGCCATGCGACGGGGCGGTGCGCGATGCCGGCCTCGTCGAGTGCGGCGGCGATGCCCTCGGCGGTCGCCTTGAGCGTGTTGGCGCGCAGTGTGACTGGGCGTGTGGCCGCGGCGCCAAAGCCTTCGATCATGAGCTCGGCATCGGTGGGGACATAGGCGCCGGCGACCGTGTCGACCATAAAACGCGGCAGGTCGGCGGCGCAGGGAAGGGCGGCAAGCTGGTCGGAAAGCTCGGTAGCGGCAAATTGCCTGAGCCTGAGCTCGGGCTTAACCTGCTTTTTTTGCTTACGACGACGCGGCTTGGACATCCGTCTTTCCTTCCCGTCCCAAATTGGTTACTTTCCGGGCACGCTGCTGCTGCCGTGCTTTAGTACTGACTCTCGTGCTTGCTAAAGAAGTCGAAGCGCGGGGGCAGCGGCTTCACGCGGTGCTCGCCGGGCTTCTCGCCCAGGCTCTCCACAAACTCGTCCGTGGAGGCAAAGATGTTGTCCCAGCTAAAGAAGGCGACCGGATCGACGTCGAAGTACTCGCAGATGAGCTCGCAGCCGGCCGGGACGATGCCGTGCATCAGCACGGTCGCCACGCGCAGCTCGGTGAAGGCGTCGACCAGAGCTTGCTTCATGGCGGTGTTGGCCGGCTCGCCCTCGAGCTTGTTGGCGGCCTTGGAGGCATCGCTCCAGCGCTTGTTGGCGGCGCGCAGGTAGTCGTCGCACACGGCGAGTGCGCGGTGCGTCTCGAACTTGTACATGGCCTGCTCAAAGGCAAGGGCGGCCTGCTCGGCAGCCTCGACCACGGCGGCGGAGGCGGCACCGGCGGGAATGCAGCCGTTGCGATAGGGGCTCTCGTCGCCCTCCTTGACGGCGACGCCGTAGAAGCAGCTGCGGGCCAGGCGGTTGAACACGCCAGTCAGCAGGGCGCTCTCCTTAAGGGCCGGATCGATGACGCGCTTGTCGTCGCAGGCGCGCACCTCGTTGCCGTCCTTGTCCTTGCCGGTCACGCGCGTGTCATATGCCTTGGGGCTAAAGCTCACCGGCTTCTCGGACAGGCCGAGCGACAGCCAATGAGCGCGCATCTGTTCGCAGGTGTAGTGGTTGAGCAAGTCGTCTGCCGGCGGGGGAGGCGTCTGCGAGGACGAGCTGGCCTTTTTGCCCATGTAGAGCAGGTGATAGCAGGCACTAACGGTGCTCTGCGTAAGGTCCCAACCCAGGGCCTCCCACATGGCGGTCTGCGCGATGCAGTAGAAGTAGATGTTGTCCTGACCGATGAACTGGTAGATCTGCGCATCGTCCGAGCACCACCAGTCGCGCCAGTCGAGTGAGCTGTGCTGATAGGTGGGCGTGGGGACCTGCGTGGAATCGGCGGCGGGCTCGCCCATGAGGGCGGCATCCTGGGCGGCGACGCCCTCAGTTACGCCGGCGGCCTGGGCATCGCGTGCGAGCACGGTGCGGGTGTAGCTGATGGGCGCCCACAGGCTCTCGGGCCAGCACCAGCAGGTGACGTCGTTCACGCCGTCGACCTCGGGTACCGGAACGCCCCAGTCGATGTTACCGGTGATGCGGAAGGGCACGAGCGCCTTGCCGCTGCGGAAGCGCACTCCGCCGTTGGCGAGCACCGCATGGGCGTCGTCGCGCTCCTTCCAGCTGGGGAAGGTGACGGTAAAGCTGCTCTTGTTGCCCTCGGGCTCCAGCACGGTGTGCTCGGGGAGCTGGTCCTCGACGGCGTCGAAGGCCTCGCGGAACTTGTTCTGGATGTAGAGCTGCGCCGGCAGCAGCCACTCTTCCATGGTCTTGGAGACCACGGAACGAACCTGCGGGTTCTGGGCGAGCTTGGCGGTGTACGTCTTCATAAAGTCGAGGTAGGCTGGCAGGTCAAAGTAGAGGTTGTCGACCGGGCGCAGCTCGGGCACCTCGCCGGTGAGCTGGCTCTTGGGCGCGATGAGCTCCTCGGGCTCAAACTGGTGACCCAGGTCGCACTCGTCGGCGTAGGCTTTCTCGGACTTGCAGCCCTGGATGGGGCAGCGGCCGATCACCTGGCGGCCATTGAGGAACGTGCCGGCCTTGGCGTCGTAGAACTGCAGCGTGGAGCGCTTGGAGATGGTGCCCTGCTCGTGCAGGCGCTCGATGATCTCGGCGGTAACCTCGTTGTGAATCTGCGCAGCCGGCTCTAGGCCCGAGCCGCCGTAGATATCGCAGCTGATGTTGTAGTTGTTGAGGGTCGCGGCCTGGCGAGAGTGATTGGACTCGACATACTCGCCGATGGACTTGTCGTAGCCTTCGTTCTCCTTGAGCTTGCGGTAGCTCTCCATGATGGGCGAGCCGTAGCAGTCGGTGCCCGAGGTGAAGATGACGTTCTCGCGGCCCAGACGGTCGCGCAGGAAGCGGGCGAAGAAGTCGGCCGGGACAAAGACGCCGCCAACGTGGCCAAAGTGAAGGCCCTTGTTGCCGTAGGGCTCGCCGGCGGTAACGATGGCGCGGCGAGGCCAACTGGGACGGTCGTTCATGGAGTATTTGGATGCCATGGGACTCCTTCGCATATGGTGAGAGCGCACCCGGGCACAGGGCCTGGCTGTGCGGTGGTCAATTCGTGCATATCGTTCGACATTATCGCACATGCGGACGGGTACGTGACAGGGGCGCTATCCTAAGATGCTATGAATGAGATTTCCAACATACATGCGTTTGAGGACGAGGATTTTCTGCACGCCTGCTTTGTGTGGGGGATGGCCGTGCTTGGCGCATTTGCCGTGTGCCTGGTGCCGGTGTTTATGCTGCTGGGTGGGCCCGCGGATCTGGATGCGGCTGACGCGGGTGGCTGGACGGCAGTCTTGGGCTGGCTAGTCGGCTTGGCTGCGGTTTCGGCGGCGTCATTTGCCGTGCACGAGCTAGTGCACGGTGTGTTTTTTAAGCTGCTGGCGCCTGCGGGCGCGCAGGTGACCTTTGGGGCGAATCGCGAAACCTGCATGATTTACGCCTGCGCCGAG
Organism: Collinsella aerofaciens; assembly: GCF_020181355.1. Taxonomy (NCBI): domain Bacteria; kingdom Bacillati; phylum Actinomycetota; class Coriobacteriia; order Coriobacteriales; family Coriobacteriaceae; genus Collinsella; species Collinsella aerofaciens. Next base: position 2,223,518 of record NZ_CP084004.1, on the reverse strand, counting down.
GGCGTGGTGTATTCGCGCCGGCGGTACGTGGCGGTTTGCCTGGCGCCGACGGTTGTTGTGACGGCGGCGTTTGCCCTGGGGTTTGCGTTCTCGGACTATCCGCTGCTGTGCTACCTGGCGGCCGGCTTGCATTTGTCGGGCTGTGTGGGCGACTGGTATTACGTGCGGACCATTTTGCGCGACCGCCGCATTGTCGCCTGCGAGGACACGTCTTTTGGTGTCCGCTTTTTCGCAAGGTAGTCTTTTTGAGATGATTTTTCTCTGGGACGGGGATTAAAAAATCATTGCGGGGGAGGAGATGTTGATGAAGCCGTTGTTGTTGCACGCCTGCTGCGCGCCGTGCTCGCTTGAGCCAGTCCGCCTGCTGCGCGAGGAGGGGTTTGAACCCACAATTTGCTGGACCAATCCCAATATTCAGCCGCACGATGAATGGCAGCGCCGCTTGGACGAGCTGCGCCGGTGGTGTGCCGATGGCGACATCGAGCTTATCGAGGCGGGGGAGGACCGCGAGCGCTGGGAGGTCGGCGTGGCCCCGCTGGGCGCCGATCGACCCCGTCGCTGTCGCACGTGCTATGCCCTGCGTCTGGCCGAGGCATGCCGTGTGGCTCAGGAGCGTGGGTTTGAGTTTGTGGGCACGACGCTCGCCGTCTCGCCGTATCAGTTGTTCGAAACCTGCAATGATGTGTTGGAGCGTCTGGCTGCCGCCCGCGGTCTCACTCCGGTGATTCGCGATTTTCGTCCGTATTACCCCGAGGCCACGCGTCGTTCGCGCGAGCTGGGCATGTATCGGCAGAATTATTGCGGCTGCCGATTCTCGGCCGTCGAGGCGGCCATGGACCGCGCCCGCATCCGCGACGAGCGCAAAGCGTCCAAAAAGTAGTTCATTTGGGACGTCAGCCTGCTAGGATGTAGAGCGGACTTTAGCTATATAAGGAGTATCCGACGTGTCTATGCGTACCGATGATTTTGACTATAACCTGCCCGAAGAGCTCATCGCCCAAGCGCCTGCCGAGCCGCGCGACTCCTGCCGCCTGCTGGTGGTGGATCGCAAAGGCTCCCAGGCGGGAATGCCGCTGGAGCACGGCGGCACCGTCGAGCACCGCATCTTCCGCGACATCATCGATTATATCGAGCCGGGCGATGTGCTCGTCATCAACAAGACGCGCGTGATGCCGGCCCGCCTGATCGGTCGCAAGGCCGGCTCGGGCGGCGTGGTCGAGACGCTGCTGCTCAAGCGCCGCGAGGATATTGACCCGCTGGGCCATGTTTGGGAGTGCCTGGTCAAGCCGGGCAAGCGCCTGAAGCCCGGTGCACAGATTGAGTATCGCGCCGGTGGCGCCCATGCGCCCGTGGGGGCTCCCGTGGTGCTGACGGCCGAGGTCGTCGACTTTGTCACCGATAGCCGCGGCGGCCGCCTGGTGCGTTTTGAGCCGGCCGGCTGCAATGCCGCCGGCGACCCGCGCACGCTCGACGAGGCCATCCATGCTGCCGGCCACGTGCCGCTGCCGCCCTACATTACCGATTACGAGGGCGATCCCGAGAAGTACCAGACCGTCTACGCCATGAAGGAGGAGCACTCGGCTGCCGCTCCCACGGCGGGTCTGCACTTTACCCCCGAGCTCATGGCCGCTATCGAGGCCAAGGGTGCGAAGTTTGCCGCCGTCGAGCTCGAGGTGGGCATTGATACCTTCCGCTTGGTGGAGGAGGACGACCCTACGCAGCACGTCATGCACACCGAGCGTTACCACGTATCGCAGGAGGTTGTCGACGCCGTGCATAAGGCGAAGGCCGAGGGACACCGCGTGATCGCCGTCGGCACCACCGCCGTGCGCTCGCTCGAGAGCGCTTTTGACGCGGACGCGCCGGTGTCCGATCCGGCCGTGACGGCGCGCTATTTTGAGGACCGCGAGGACGGGGCCGACACGCTTGGCCGCGGTGACATCGTGGTACGCGAGAACGCGACAACGCAGCTCTACCTCATGCCTGGCTCGACCTATCACGTGGTCGACGCACTGATCACTAACTTCCACGTGCCGCGCTCCACGCTCATGATGCTCGTGAGCGCACTTGCCACCCGCGACCAGATCATGGATGCCTACGCTGCTGCTATCGAGGAGCGTTACCGCTTCTTCAGCTTTGGCGACGCCATGCTCATTTGTTAGTTACGCGGTTCTACGAACCGCGTAACTGCTCGACGCTGCAAACCCGCCAGAGCGGCAATCTGCCTTTCAACTTCGGCGGCATGACCAGAAGGTCAATGCCACCTCGCTTCAAGGCACCTTGCTCGCCCTGGCGGGCTTTCGCTCATATGACCCAATCCGCTGTCAAGAGCCACAATGGCCCCGCCGACCGCTTGCAATCGGTCGGCGGGGCCTGCCGTTAACCCGTCCCGGTCCGCCCCCGGCATGTAATCGACGCCTTCGGCTCAGTCTCATATCCGCGGATACCGTTCTGTCGGCCCGCACTCCATTCCTTCGGCGGGGTTCCCCAAGTCTGTCGAGGCGCATGCGGAGGGCTCCGCGCGCACAGCGAAATAGGGGGTATCCCCGAAGGCCGCCCGGCTCGCCGGGACGGGGGCCATGTCTATTCCGCGCCCTCCCGGCACATCATGCCGAGGGCCCAGAGCCACCTCACGAGCTCGGCCGCGGTGGCCGCGTTGGCCTTCGCCGCGGGCATGCCGCGGGCGAGCATCTCCTCGCGCCGCCGCAGGAGCCGCTCGGACCCCTTCCTCCCGTGCATCCTTATCTCGAGGGGCACGCCCGTGTCCCTTGGCATGAGCTTCGGCTGGTGCCGTGCCGCGGCGTAGCACCATGAGCCCTCAACGGCCAGCTTCCTCACGAGCGCGTTGCCCGCACCGCTGATGCCTCCGAGCCGCACGGAGTCGCCACTCGACCTCTGACTCGGCGCGAGGCCGAAATAGGCCGTGACCTGCCTTCCGGAACGGAACCTCGTGAAGTCGCCGACCTCGGCCGAGAAGGCTGCGGCCAGCGCGAAGGCGCAGCCCTTGATCGACTGGAGGGCGGCCACCTCCGCGGCGATCGGGCCGGCATCCACGGCGGCCCTGTACTCGGAGAGCAGGTCCGCCCGGGCCTCCGCCGCGGCCTCGACCTCGTTCCTCAGGGCGGCGAGCGCCCGAACCCCGCCATCGTCCTCCGGCCTGACCTTGTCGAGCCACCTCAGGAAGTCGTAGGCCCAGTACTTCCTCGGGTTGCCGGCGGGCGTGGTGCCGCCGTAGACGAACCCCCGCTTTGCGAGGAAGGCGAGCAGCCGCTGCTTGGCGGTCGCCAGGCGCGCGGTCGCCCCGTCGTAGGCGCCGGCGAGGTCCCTGATGCCTTCGACCTCGGGGGAGGGGACCCATACGGGGGAGATGTCGTGGGCGAGTATCGCCTTGGCCATCCTGGCGGCGTCGTTCCTGTCGTTCTTGGAGGCCGAGTCGGCGGCCGACCTGGGGATCTTCGAGACCGCGGCGACGACGCACTCGATGCCGAGCCCGGCGAGCTCCCTTTGCGGGGCGAAGCCGAGGTAGCCGCTCTCGTAGGCCGCGAGCGACGGCCCGGGGAACCCATCCATCCACCCGGCGATCTCGCCCCAGGGGTTGCCGGGGAACCTCCTCGTCACGGCCTCGCCGGTGTCCGCGTCGAGGGCGCAGACGGTGGTCGACCTCAGGTGGACGTCCATCCCGAACGCGGTAGAATACTTTGGCATGGGAGCCTCCCAACCTCGTTGCGGCGCGGCTGCGCCTATGGCACTTCAACATCATTGTCGCAGCCCCGACCCGCGGTCACGAGCGGGGGCTCCTATCTTTTTAGTGCCCTCGGATTGGGTCATAGTGTCTGTCCGCGCCAAAACATCGGCGTTGCCGTGGTTCAACCTGCCAAAAAGGGACAGGTTTATTTTGGCAGGTTTTATTTGGGCAAACGTTGTTGGCGCAATGGGGACTGGTTTATATTCACCAAGTTGGTGCAAAGTAGCCTGACCCCTTTGCACCAAAAAGTTGCGGTGAGATAGTTCTTGAATTGGCCTTTTTGATGGCTAAACAGGAACTATCTCACCGCAACTGCGTTGAGTGTTTTTTGGCAGCTGGTTTACTTGCTCGCGAACAGCCAGACCAGGATGATCACCAGAATCACGGCGATGATGCAGACGATGGCGCCGGTGAATTTGATGCGTGAGTCGCGGGTACGCTCGCGCACCGCGTCCTCGGTGGCCTCGAGCTGGGCGACTTCTCGCTCAGTCTCGGCGTGTTCGGCTTTGTCTCGGGCCAAGGATCCTGCAAGCGACTCAGTGATCTCTGGATGGTCATGTACCTCGGTCGCCTGCTCGATGATCGACTGTGCATGTGCGGCATCTGCTTGGGCGTTGGCGATGCTTTGCTCTTGGTCGCGGCGTGCCTTGTCCTCGGCGGCGATCTTCTCGCGCAGTTCGCGCTGGCGCGTCGTGGCGGCAGTTTTCGCCGTCTGCAGCTCGTCGCGCGCGGCATCGGCCTCAGTCGTCACGGCTTGGTGCGCGCGTTTGGCGTCGGCGATAGGGGCTTGAGCCTGCTCGACGGCCTGCTCGGCTGCGGCAAGCGAGTGCTCAAGGTCGGCGGTGATGCACGGGACATCTTCTTCGGCTTTACGCAGGGCATCTGCCGTGTCGGAGATCTGCATCGAGAGCTCGCTGGTGCGCACCGTATAGTTGGCGGGATTTGCCGAGGGATTGCGTTGCAGCTCGGCATACTCATTACGCAGCGTCTCGAGCTGGGCGCGCGTGGCGTCGACGGTTTGTTGTGCGGCGGCAATGCCGGCGTCTCGCTCGGCCTGCACCTTGTCGCGGATGCGCTTGGAATCCTCAAGACGTCGAACGAGGCGGTTGCCGGTCTCGCGCGAGCTTGCCTCGCGGGCCTCCACGGCGTCGAGCGCGGCCTTCAGGCGGAGCTCAGTCGCGTCATCCTCTGTCTTCATTTGTTCGAGCTGACTCTTGAGCTCTGTCGCTTTGGCGGCGTGGGCATCACGGTCAATCTCGGCTGCCGCAGCGGTCTTTTGCGCTGTGGCGATCGCCTGACGCTGGTCGGCGACGATCTGGTCGTAGCGGCCTGCGATATCCTGGCGCGTCTCGAGCTCCTCGGCCTGATCGACAATGCGCTGCTCAAGTTCGGCCAGGTGGGCGCGGGCATCGGCAAGTGCCTTTTTCGCGGCGTTCATCTCGCGCATGGCCGAGGCGCCCTGGGCAATAAAGGTGCCCACGGCGTTCGCGGTGTTCGAGACAGCGGTCCCCAGATCGCGGTTCGCGTCGGGGGAGTGCGGGGCGATCGGGCGAGCGGTGTCGACAGCGTCCGCATCGGCAGCCTGCGGCGCGGCGATATTGCCGGTACCGCCCTCGACCACAGAAAAGTCCGCTGCGTGCGGATCGACCGCATCGGCGCCAATCGTGGGGTGCTCGAGCTGCAGAAACGAGGGCATGGTGCTGCCCTGGTCGGCAACGGGGGTCTCGCCGGGTACAAAGGTCGAGGCCGCCTCGGCGGCCTCCTCTTCCTCGGCATCAATATCGGCATCGGCCACGGCGTCTTTCATCGCTTTGACGGCATCCATCATGGAGTCCATGACGGCATCGAGCTCTTCTTCCGAAGACACCTCGATGGGGCCCGCTGCTTGCGGGGCGGGGTCCGTGTCAGGTTCGGCATCGCTCGGCTCCGGCTGCTCGCTTTCATCATGCTCGACAGTATCGTCTGTGTCTGTTGCCTTATCCGCACCGGCGTGCGCATCTGCGGTGGCGGGCGCATCGGTGGAGGCGTCGACGCAGGTAGGAGTATCGCAGTCGTCGACGGCGTCTTCGGAATGATCAATATGCTGCTGAGTCTGGGGGTCCAGCTCGTCTGTCATAGGCATGTGCTCCTCATCGTTGTTTGTCACCCTATGATAAAGTCTCGCGCCGACTTCCCGCGCGCCGCAGCAAAGTTTCAAAACGTGTTCGATGGCTCGCGTCGATAGCAAAAACTCGGCCACTCTATCCAATTTTTACTTGACATTCCCTTCGCCGAAAGACGTTGCGCCGTTCGCCTGCCATGGGCTTTATTTTTCACTTGAACCCGTTAAAGTTGCATTTCAGCTTTTGGCGCGTTTATTTGGATGCGCGCAGTCGGCGGGTGCGCCCGTCGCGATTTGAAAGGACTTTGTATGGGACTTTTCACTGGTAAGACCGTGATCGTCACCGGCGGCGGCAAGGCCACGCTTAAGGACGGTTCCGCTGGCTCCATCGGCTACGGCATCGATATCGCATTTGCCAAGGAGGGCGCGAACCTCGTCATCACCGGCCGCAACGTCGCCAAGCTCGAGGCCGCCAAGGAGTCTCTCGAGGCCGAGTACGGTGTCAAGGTTCTGCCTGTTCAGGCCGATGTCTCGGCTGGTCAGGACAACGAGGCCGTCGTCCAGAACGTCATCGACAAGGCCATTGAGGAGTTCGGCCGCATCGACGCCGTCGTCAACAATGCTCAGGCTAGCGCCTCGGGCGTGACCATCGCCGATCACACCATGGATCAGTTTAACCTGGCCATTTACTCCGGTCTGTATGCTACCTATCTGTACATGCAGAAGGCCTATCCGCACCTGAAGGAGACCAAGGGCTCCGTGGTCAACTTTGCCTCGGGCGCCGGCCTGTTTGGCAACTATGGCCAGTGCAGCTATGCTGCCGCCAAGGAGGGCATCCGCGGCCTGACCCGCGTTGCCGCCAACGAGTGGGGCAAGGACGGCATTAACGTCAACATCGTGTGCCCGCTTGCTTGGACCGCTGCGCTCGAGAACTTCCAGGATGCCTATCCCGAGGCGTTCAAGGCCAACGTCCACATGCCGCCGGCTGGTCACTACGGCGACGTCGAGAAGGAAATCGGCCGCGTGGTCGTTCAGCTCTGCGGTCCCGACTTTAAGTACATGAACGGCGAGACCGTCACCCTCGAGGGTGGCATGGGCCAGCGGCCGTAGGGGTTACGTCTCAGGTTCCGCCGTTCTAACGAACGGCGGACCAGCCGACGCTGCGCGGTCACCAGAGCGACAACTTGTCATTCAAAGAGGACGGCATGACCAGAAGGTCTATGCCGTCCTCTTTTCATGCCAATTTGTTCGCTCTGGCGACCGCTCGCTGACGTTGTCAGAGCATCGGCGTTGCCTTGGCCGTTGGAAATAATCCCAGATGTAGTCGTTGGGGACGTTCTTAAATGACTAGTCGAAAGGGACGCTCTTGCCGGCACCTGGGGACGGTCCCTAAGTGCCGGCAGATTGGGACACTTCTTTGCAAGATGGCGCTGAAGATTGTCCCCGACGACTAGTCGTTTAATGCATCAGTTTCTGTCGAGTCGGTGCTTCTTGCGGGTTGCCCGTATAATGGTTTGCGTATGAACCGCAACCAAGGAGTTCCAGTTTATGGACCAGAGCCTTTTTAAATTCGACCTGATCGCCGAGGACCCGACGACGCATGCGCGTGCCGGCGTGCTGCACACCCCGCACGGCGACATCGAGACACCGATCTTCATGCCCGTGGGCACCAAGGCAAACGTCAAGGGCATTCCTACCGAGACCGTCAAACAGCTCGGCGCCCAGATCGTGCTTGCCAATACCTATCACCTGTCCATGCGTCCCGGCGAGGATACCATCGCCGAGCTGGGCGGCCTGCACAAGTTTATGAACTGGCACGGCCCTATCCTCACCGACTCGGGCGGTTTCCAGGTGTTCAGCCACAACGACGCGGTCAAGCTCACCGATGAGGGCGTGCGCTTTATCGTCAACGATTACGACGGCCGCCACGTGTTCTGGACGCCCGAGGACAACATGGAAATCGCCATGAAACTCGGCTCCGACATCTGCATGCAGCTGGACCAGTGCCCGGGCTATCCCGCCACGCGCGCCTACGTTGAGCGCGCCGTTGAGCTGTCGAGCATGTGGGCCGAGCGCTGCTATAAGGCGCATACCCGCGACGACCAGGCACTCTTTGGTATCGTCCAGGGCGGCATGCACCTAGATCTGCGCCTGCGCTCGCTGCGCCATCTGGAGGAGTGCGGCGACTTCCCCGGTTACGGCATCGGCGGCTACTCGGTGGGCGAGGACCACGAGACCATGTTCGAGACCCTGACGCCGCTTGTGAGCGAGTACATGCCCAAGCACAAGCCGCGCTACCTGATGGGCGTCGGCAACCCCACCACCCTCGTGCGCGGTGTGGGCGTGGGCATCGATATGTTCGACTGCGTGCTGCCGACGCGCACCGGCCGCATGGGCACGGCATTCTCCAGTGAAGGTCGCCTTAACTTCCGCAACGCCCGCTTTGCGCATGACGACGGCCCCATCGATCCCACCTGCACCTGCCCGGTGTGCACGGGCGGTTACAGCCGTGCGCTCATCCGTCACATGGTCACGCAGAAGGAGATGCTCGGCGGCATTCTGCTGTCGATGCACAACATCTACTACCTGCTCAACCTTATGCAGCGTGCCCGTCAGGCCATTATCGAGGGCCGCTACGGTGCGTTCGTGGGCGACTGGATGAACAGTCCTGCTGCGGTGGATTACTAAGGGCGACAGACACGCTTGCAGAGCGTGGGCAACGGCAAAGGCTGAGCGGCAGCCGCTCGTCACATTCTCTGACGCTGGCTGCACGACCGCTGACCGATAGCTTGCAAGCGCTTGATGCTTCGTGGGTACCATACCGAATAGTTGATGTTCGGGCGGGTGTTTGGCGCATGGCGTCGACCCCGCCCGTTTTTCTTTTTCTCGATAGGAGCACCCATGATTAAGAACGAGAATGTCGAGGGCGAGCCTGCCTACGACGAGACGTACCGCCGCGGTCCCGTGGTCATGCGCGGCCCCATGATTCCTAAGGACAACACCTACGCCAACCTACTGGCGCCCGAGGAGTCGACCGACTGGCTGCATGCCGATCCGTGGCGCGTACTGCGCATCCAGGCCGAGTTTGTCGATGGCTTTGGCGCACTTGCCGAGTTAGGGCCTGCGGTGACCATCTTCGGTAGTGCCCGTACGCCCAAGACCGATCCGCTCTACAAGGCGGCGCGCACGGTCGGCCGTAAGATTGCCCAGCGCGGCGTGGCGGTTATCACCGGTGGCGGCCCCGGCATCATGGAAGCGGCCAACAAGGGAGCGGCGAGCGTCAACGGCAAGTCAGTCGGCCTGGGTATCGAGCTTCCGCACGAGCATGGGCTCAACAAATACGTGAACCTCGGTATGGACTTCCGCTACTTCTTTGTACGCAAGACCATGTTCGTCAAATACAGCTCGGGCGCCATCGTGTTTCCCGGTGGTTTTGGCACGCTCGACGAGATGTTCGAGGTGCTCACGCTGGTGCAGACGCACAAGGTCAAGCGTATGCCGCTCGTTTTGGTGGGTACCGAGTACTGGCAGGGCCTGTTCGACTGGCTCAACGGCCCGGTGATGAGCGCCGGTATGATCAGCCCGCTCGATCCGGATCTGGTACACATTACCGATGACCTCAACGAGGCTGTCGACATCGCCCTGAGCGGGCTGATGTAGAGTAGCTAAAATGGGACGGGGCTAAAAAGACTGGTCTGAAACGTTTGATACCAGTCTTTTTAGCCCCGTCCCAAATGAACTGCTTCTAAGTTGCGGTGGAATAGGGATTGATTTGCGGCTGATGAGCCAAAAACAGTCCCTATTCCACCGCAAGTGGTAAAGGTGCCCCTAGTGGATGGGTTGGTAGCGGGGGCAGTAGCTGATGGCGATGGCGTCGACGCCTACGTGGGTGGCGATGGTGCAGCCGATGGGGCCGGTGCCGGCGTCTACGTAGTCCTGGCCTGCGAGCGCTTGGTTGACGAGCTCCTGCTCCTCGGCGGCGCCAGTCGTGAGCACGCGCACGCTGGAGCCCGGGTGCTCGGCCAAAAATGCGAGGCAATCGGCCATGGTGTTGGCGACGATGCGCTTGGCGCCGCGGCCCTTTTTGATGGCCTTGATCTCGCCCGTTTTCCACTCCGGCGAAACGGCCAGGCGAATGTTGAGCATCTGCGTGAGCTGGCCGGCGAGCTTGGGCGCGCGGCCGTTCTTAACGAGGTTCTCGAGCGTGCGGGGAATCAGCAGCAGGTGGGCGTCGGGCAGCGTCGCGCGGATCTGCGCCTCGGTCTCGTCCAGGCTGCGACCGTCCTCGCGCATGGCCAGTGCGTACTCCACCAGCAGGCCCTCGGCGCCCGAGCCGGTGCGCGAGTCGATGCAGCGCACGTCGAGCTCGTGTGTTTCGGCCGTCAGGCTGGCGTTGGCATAGCAGGCGGACCACTCGCCGCACAGCGAGATAAAGATGGCGCTGTCGTGGCCGTCGGCGAGCACGCGGTCAAAGAGTGCCTTGAACTCGCCGGCGCTCGGCTGCGAGGTGTGCGGCAGTTGCTCGGAGCCGGCCATGCGCGCGACGTACTCCTGGGCGGTAATCTGCACCTGGTCGAGCAGGTCCTCGCCCTCGATAATCACATGCAGCGGAATCACGTAAATGCCGAGCTCTTGGGCGCGGGCGGGGGAGATGTCCGACGTGGAGTCGGTTATGATGGCAAAAGACATAATTGCACCTTTCGTTGGGACGCTTGCGCGCCGCCTTCTGAGAGCAAAGTGCGACAAGTATAGTAGAGTCGTTCCACATTACTAGGTTCAATTGTTGAATAGTCAACAGTTTGAAGTGTCGGTGTGGAAATCGTCAACTGGGGAAGAGGAATGCCGATGGGGGCGTTGGAGATAGGCAAACGGCCGGTTGTGCTGTTCGATTTTGACGGCACGGTGGCAGATACGGGCCGGGCGGTGATGACCTCGACGCGCAAGACGCTGGCTGCGCGCGGGTTTTCGGAGGCGCAGATGGGTGATCTGCGCCGCATGATCGGGCCTCCGCTGTGGAAGAGCTTTCACGACTTTTATGGCTTCTCGCGCGAGGAGTCGCTTGTGGTGGCCGACGAGTACCGCGCCTTTTTTGATGAGCTGGGACCGGAGGAGTACCCCGTGTTCGATGGGATCCCCGAGCTGCTGGATGGGTTGGCCGCCCGGGGCAAGCGTATGGCCGTGGCGACGTCGCGCATGGAGGCAAAGTGTATCGACATGGTACGTGAGCTCGGACTTTCTCAGTTTGAGGCGGTGGTTGGCATGAATCCGCCGCAGGGACGCGAGACCAAGGCCGATTCGGTCCGCGATGCCCTGGCGGCGCTCGGCGCGACGGCCGACGATGCCGTGATGATCGGCGATCGCTTCAACGATGTGGAGGGCGCGCACGCGATGGGCGTGCCGTGCATTGGCATCTATTCGGGCGCGGCGGCGCCGGGCGAGCATGAGGCAGCGGGTGCCGATGCGGTGGTGCACTCGGTGGCCGAGCTTGCTAAACTTTTCGCTATCTAATGACGTAATGTGAGGGGCGGGCACGCTCGCCGCTCATTGCTAAGGAGGTCGTCCATGAATCAGGTGGAGCAGAGCGTCGCCGAGTATGTCGACGAGGTCTGGGAGGATGTCGTCGCCGATATCGAGCAGCTGGTGAGCTATCCGTCCGTGGCCGTTGCTGCCGATGCGGAGCCCGGTGTGCCGTTTGGCCGCCCGGTCCGTGATGCGCTCGATTGCGCGCTCGGCATTGCGCAAAAGCTCGGCTACCAGACGAGCGATGACGAGGGTTATGTGGGCATCGCCGATATCCCGGGGCGCGGCGATAAGCAGCTTGCGACCATCTGCCATGTGGACGTGGTGCCTGCCGGCCCCGGTTGGAACACCGACCCGTTTGCGATGGAGCGTCGCGAGGGATGGCTGCTCGGCCGTGGCGTGATTGATGACAAGGGCCCGGCGGTGCTGTCGCTCTACGCTGGTGCTTATCTGCTCAGGCACGGCATTGTGCCGCGCTATACCTTCCGCGCGCTGCTGGGCTGCGATGAGGAAGTGGGCATGTCCGACGTTCACCATTATCTGGAGAACCACGCAGACCCCGATTTCCTGTTTACGCCCGATGCCGAGTTCCCGGTTTGCAATGCCGAGAAGGGCCAGTTTGGGGCGACGTTTGTGAGCCCCAAGATCGACGGCGGGCGCATCGTGTCCTGGAGCGGTGCCGAGGCGAGCAACGCCATTCCGTCGCAGTCTATCTGCGAACTCGCGATTGCCGCCGATGAGCTGCCGGCACCGGTCGAGAACGCCGACCGCCTGGAGATCACGACGCTCGATAACGGGCATGCGCAGATTTTTGCCCACGGTATTGGCGGTCATGCCTCGATGCCTGAGGGCACTATCAACGCTGTCGGCCTGATCGTGGCGTATCTGCGCGAGGCCGAGGACGCGTTTGGCGCCCGTGACAAGCGCCTGTTGACGCCCGCCGAGCACGAGTTTGTCAAGTTTTTGGCCTTTGTGCATGCGGACGCCTATGGCCGCGGCCTGGGTATCGATGCGACGAGTCCGGCGTTTGGCCCGCTTACCTGCAACGCTGGCGTCATCCGCGTGGCGGATGGCCATATCGAGCAGGTCATCGACGTGCGCTTCCCCGACAGCACGAGTGCCGATACCATCCGCGAGCAGCTCGATCCGCTCGTGGGCCGTTTCGGCGTGACGTGCCAGCTGGGTCGCGCGAAGGTGCCGTTCTCGGTCTCTGCCGATGATCCGGCCGTGAAGGCGCTTATCGATACCTATAACGAGTTCACCGGCAAGCATGCTGAACCCTTTGCCATGGGCGGCGGCACGTACGCGCGCAACTTTGCCCGCGCCGTCTCGTTTGGCCCCGAGGAGACCGGCCTGGAGCTGCCCTCGTGGGGCGGCCAGATGCACGGCCCCAACGAGTGCGCCAACGAGGAACAGCTCAAGCAGGCGCTCAAGATCTATATTGTTGCGATCCTCCGTTTGAATGAATTAGAGCTTTAAGGTCTCGCGGTTTCCCAATCTAAGTTGCGGTGGAATAGTTCCTAGAATGGGCCATTTGATGGCCAAGCAGGAACTATTTCACCGCAACTTTGTTTTTATTGGTGTAAAAGGCGGGTCATGCTTGGTGGCGGGTTTGTTATTCGTTTGTAAAGGCCGTGCTGCGCTTGCGGTAAGGGTCTATCAAATGCCCGTAAGAAACCGTAGTTGGCGCGGGCGATGCCCGGTCGGGGCCGTATCTTTCCAAACAGCAAAGCGGGCGGGGTGCCCGCGAGTCGCATGTATGAAAGGAAGATCATGCTCGATCAGGCTTATTCTCGTCGTCAGTTCCTCGGCCTCGCTGGTGGTCTTGCCAGCATCGTCGGTCTCGGCCTCGTTGGCTGCGGTGGCTCCAACGCCGCCGACACCGCTGCCGAGGGTAGCGCCGCTGCTGCCGAGTCCGTCTCCGGCGAGGTGACTTACGACGGCGCCTCCTCGTTCCAGGCTCTCGTCGAGGCCGCTGCCGAGAAGTTCATGGATGCCAACCCGGACGTCTCCGTCTCCGGCTCGGGCAACGGTTCGGGCAAGGGCCTGACCGCTGTCGCCGCCGGCACCGTTACCATCGGTAATTCCGACGTCTTCGCCGAGACCAAGCTCGAGGCCGACCAGGTCAAGAACCTCGTCGACCATGAGGTTGCTGTCGTGGGCATGGGTCCCGTCGTCTCCAAGAACGTGACGGTCGACGACCTGTCCCTCGAGCAGCTCAAGGGCATCTTCTCCGGCCAGATCACCAACTGGAAGGAGGTCGGCGGCGACGACGCCACCATCGTCGTTCTCAACCGCAAGGCCGGCTCCGGCACTCGCGCCACCTTCGAGGCCGCCGTCTTTGGCGACGAGGTTGTCGACTTTAAGGGCGACGCCGAGCTCGACAAGTCCGGCGACGTTCAGACTCAGATGGGCAGCACCGACAACGCCATCTCCTACCTCGACTTCTCGCACTTTGACGATTCCAAGTTCAACGCCGTCAAGGTCGAGGGTGTCGAGCCCAAGAGCAAGAATGTCACCGACGACTCCTTCAAGATCTGGGCTACCGAGCACATGTACTGCGCCAAGGACGCCGACGAGGCCACCAAGGCCTTCCTGGACTTTATGCTTTCCGACGACGTCCAGGGCAAACTTGTCGAGGAGCAGGGCTTTATCCCCGTCTCTGCCATGAAGGTCGTCAAGGACGCCAGCGGCAAGGTCTCCGCTAAATAGGTAATCGCCCCCGGAAAGGTTTGCAATGGCAAAACAGCTGCCAAAGCGCGACCTTGAGAACGTGGGCCTGGGCGTCACGGGCGCGTGCGTTGCGCTCGTGACGCTTGTCGTTGCCGCACTCATCTTTATGGTCGCCCAAAAGGGCCTCTCGGCTTTTATCAAGGACGGCGTCTCGGTCGTCGAGTTCTTTACCGGCACCAAGTGGGACCTGGCCAACACGGCCGAAAACGGCCTGCCTTATACCGGCGCCCTGCCCCTGATCGTCACCTCGTTTGCAGTCATGGTGCTCTCCACGCTCATCGCGCTGCCCATCGCCATCGGCTCTGCCATCTTTGCAGTTGAGATCCAGCCTAAGTTTGGTTCCAAGATCTTTCAGCCGCTTATTGAGCTTTTGACCGGCATTCCCTCGGTCGTCTTTGGCTTGATCGGCTTTCACGTGGTTGTCGGCCTTATGAAGAGTGTTTTCCATGTGAGCACGGGTCTGGGCATCTTACCCGGCGCCATCGTGCTGGCCGTCATGATCCTGCCGACCATGACCACGCTTTCGGTCGATGGCCTGCGCGCCGTGCCCGACAGCTACCGCCAGGGCTCGCTCTCGCTGGGCTATACCCGCTGGCAGACCATCTGGCACGTGGTGCTCAAGAGCGCCATGCCTTCGCTCATGACCGCGGTCATCCTTGGCATGACCCGCGCCTTTGGCGAGACGCTCGCCGTGCGCATGGTTATCGGCGGCATCGAGGCCATGCCGACGTCGCTGCTGTCGCCGGCGTCCACCATCACCACCACGCTCACCACGTCTATGGCTGTCTATGCCGAGGGCTCAGCCCAGGACGACGTTCTGTGGGCGCTCGGTCTGCTGCTGATGGGCATGAGCCTCATCTTCATCCTGATTATCCATCTCATTGGCCGCAAGGGGGCGAAGGCTCGTGGCTAGCACGCGCATCCATATCGACGAGGCGAGACTCGGGCGTGTCCAAAAACAGGACCGCATCGCCACGGGCGTGTTGACGGCGATCGTCGCCATCGTCATGCTCGTCGTCATTTCCATGGTGGCCTATATCCTGTTCGAGGGCATCTCGACGCTGTTCCAGCCGAGCTTCCTCACGCAGCCCGCGCGTGCCAACGGAACCCAGGGCGGCGTGCTCTATCAGCTGTTCGACTCGTTCTATCTGCTGCTGATCACCCTGATCATCTCGGTGCCCATCAGCCTGGGCGGCGCGGTCTTTTTGGTTGAGTACGCGCCGAATGGGCCCATCCGCGACATCGCCTCCACCGCCATCGAGACGCTGTCCTCGCTGCCTTCCATCGTCGTCGGCATGTTCGGTTTCCTGGTCTTCTCGGTGCAGCTGGGCTGGAAGTACTCCATCATCTCCGGCGCCGTTGCGCTCACCATGTTCAACATTCCCATCCTGGTGCGCGTGATCCAACAGGCGCTCGAGGACGTGCCGCAGGCCCAGCGCGATGCGTGCCTGGCCATGGGCCTTACCCGCTGGGAGGCCACGCTGCACATCTTGATTCCCGAGGCCATGCCCGCCATCGTGACCGGCATCGTGCTTTCGGCCGGCCGCGTGTTTGGCGAGGCCGCGGCACTGCTCTTTACCTCGGGCATGAGCTCGCCGGTTCGCCTGAACTTCTTGAGCTTTAACCTGTCGAGTCCCACCTGCGCCTGGAACGTGTTCCGCCCCGGTGAGTCGCTCGCCGTGCACATCTACAAGATCTATGGCGAGGGCAGCCCCGAGGCCCAGCAGATCGTTTGGGGTACCGCTGCGCTGCTGATGATTTGCGTGCTGCTGTTTAACGTAATCGCCCGTATCGTGGGCAAGCAACTGGCAAGGAGGATGACGGCCGAGTGAGCGAGATGAAAGCAACACCCGCAGCCGAAGCGGCACCGTCCGAGACCCAGGACTTTCTGTCGAGTGTGGGGGAGAGCGAGAAACGCGTTCGCGTGAGCGGCAGGGCCGTGAGCGACAAGGTCGTGCTCTCCACCAAGGACGTCAACGTGTACTATGGCGACCACCATGCCCTGCACGATACGTCGCTCGACTTTCACAAGGGCGAGATCACGGCGCTCATCGGGCCTTCGGGCTGCGGTAAGTCGACCTTCTTGCGCAGCCTCAACCTTATGAATCGCGAGATTCGCGGCTGCCGCGTGGAGGGCGAGATCAGCTACCGCGGGCGCAACGTGAACACCAAGACCGAAAACACCTACGAGCTGCGCCGCTCCATTGGCATGGTGTTCCAGCAGCCCAATCCTTTCCGCAAGTCCATTCGCGACAACATCACGTTTGCGCCTAAACGCCACGGTATCACCGACCGCGACGAGCTTGATCGTATGGTCGAGGAAAGTCTGCGTGGTGCGGCGCTGTGGGACGAGGTCAAGGACAAGCTCGACAAGAGCGCCTACGCGCTTTCGGGCGGCCAGCAGCAGCGTCTGTGCATCGCGCGCACGCTGGCGCTCAACCCCGACGTGATCCTGTTTGACGAGCCCTGCTCGGCGCTCGACCCCATCTCGACGCTGGCGATCGAGGACCTCATGTCATCGATTGTGGCCGAGCGCGCCATCGTCATCGTGACGCACAACATGGAGCAGGCGTCGCGCGTGTCCAACCGCACGGCGTTCTTCTACATGGGCGATATGGTCGAGTACGACGAGACCGACGAGATTTTCCAACGGCCCAAGGATAAGCGGCTGAATGATTACCTCACCGGCATGTTCTCCTAGTCCGGGACATGCTTGAGGCCCGCGGCGGTTACGGTTGCCGCGGGACTGATTGGAGAGGCGGGTCATCTCTTTTGCGAGATGGCCCGCCTTTTGCTCTGCGACCGAAACGACCACCACAAAGGGGACAGGCACCTTCGTGGTGGTTTGGGGTGGGGCTCGCTGCTATCATGGACAACGTTGTATTTCTACGAAGGAGCAGGGCATATGGCGATTCTTTTGGGATGCGATTCCATCAGCCTAGAGTTTCCCACCAAGCATATTTTCGATAGCGTGACGCTCGGCGTGGGCGAGGGCGACCGCATTGGTATTGTCGGCAAAAACGGCGACGGCAAGTCGACGCTGTTGAGCGTGCTCGCCGGCACGCTGGAGCCCGACGACGGCCGCGTGACGCATCGCCGTGACACGACGATCGGATTGCTCGGCCAAAAGGACAACCTGGCCGATACCGACACCGTGCATCATGCCGTCGTCGGCGACGCGCCCGAGTACGAGTGGGCCTCGAGCCCGCGTACGCGTCAGATCCTGGCCGGCCTTATTAGCGATGTGCCCTGGGAGGGCACGGTGGGCGAGCTTTCGGGCGGCCAGCGCCGCCGCGTGGACCTCGCGCGCCTGCTGATCGGCGACTACGACGTGCTCATGCTCGACGAGCCTACCAACCACCTGGACATGCGTACCATCAACTGGCTCGCGCGTCACTTAAAGGCCCGCTGGCAGCGCGGTCAGGGCGCGATGCTTGTGGTCACGCACGACCGCTGGTTCCTGGACGAGGTCTGCACCAGCATGTGGGAGGTCCACGACGGCCAGGTCGATCCCTTCGAGGGCGGTTACTCGGCCTACATCCTGCAGCGTGTGGAGCGCGACCGCATGGCCGCGGTTACCGAGGAGCGCCGTCGCAACATGGCGCGCAAGGAGCTCGCGTGGCTGAGCCGCGGTGCCCAGGCGCGCTCCACCAAGCCCAAGTTTCGCGTGGACGCCGCTCGCGAGCTGATAGCCGACGTACCGCCCGTACGTGACGAGCTGGAGCTCAAGCGCCTGGCGGTGAGTCGCCTGGGCAAGCAGGTTATCGACGTGGTCGACGTGGACGCCGGCTATGCGGATACCGATGGCGCGCCCAAGCAGGTGCTCAACGATGTGACCTGGCTCATCGGTGCGGGCGACCGCTATGGCCTTTTGGGTGAGAACGGCGCCGGCAAGTCGACCTTGCTCGACGTGATCCAGGGCAAGATTGAGCCCACGCGCGGCCGCGTGAAGATTGGCCAGACAGTGCGCTTTGGCGTGCTGTCGCAGCAGCTCGAGGAGCTCGAACCCTACATGGGCGACACGATCCGCGAGGTGCTCGGCAACTATAAGAAGTACTACGTCATCGACGGTAAGGAGACTTCGCCCGAGAAGCTCTGCGAGCGCCTGGGCTTTACGACGCAGCAGCTCTGGAGCCGCATCGGCGATCTTTCGGGCGGCCAGCGCCGTCGCCTGTCGCTGTTGCTGACGATTCTGGACGAGCCCAACGTGCTCATCCTGGACGAGCCCGGTAACGACCTGGATACCGACATGCTTGCGATTGTCGAGGACCTGCTCGACGGCTGGCCCGGCACGTTGATCCTGGTGACGCACGACCGCTTCTTGATGGAGCGCGTGACCGACCAGCAGTGGGCGCTGCTCGACGGCCACCTGACGCATATGCCCGGCGGCGTCGACCAGTACCTGCGTATGTGCAATGCCACCGCCGAGGGTGAACCCGTGGGTGCGCCGAGTGCCAAGACCGGCACGTTCGACACCGGTGCTGCGGCGGCTGCGGCCGAAAAACCCAAGTCGAGCGGCCAGCCCAATGGCCTTTCCAACGCCGAGCGCCAGAAGCTCCGCCGCGAGGTGAGCTCGCTCGAGCGCAAGATGGAGACGCAGCGCGCCCGCGTGGAGGAGGCCGAGGCCGCGATGGCCCAGGTCGACCCCACCAACTACACGGCGCTGGGCGAGCAGCAGGCAAAGATTGACGAGGCTCACGCCGCCATGGACGAGCTGGAGATGGCGTGGCTCGAGGCGAGCGAGAAGCTCGAGGGCGAGGAGTAGACGAGGATGATCAAAGCCGCGTTTTTCGATATCGATGGCACGCTGCTGAGCTTTAAGACCCATCGGATTCCGGCGTCGGCGCAGCAGGTGCTCGACAGCTTTCGCGAGCAGGGGATTGCGTGCGTGATCGCCACGGGTCGCCCGACCTACCAGATGCCGGATTGGCTGTTCGACCTGGGTTGGGATGCGTACATTACGCTTTCGGGCCAGCACTGTTTTGATGCCAAGGGCGTTTATCGCAGCTGCCCGATCGATTCAGACGATGTTGCGGTGATTGTGGACCAGGTGGCGCAGGGGCGCTACGACTCGCTGTGCATGCAGGGCGAGAACTCGTTTGTGAACTGCCTGTCCGAGCGCGTGGTGACGGCTGGCAACAACGCGGGGATCGTCTACCACGAGGAGCCGTTTGAGCACGCCTTTGACGCGCCGGTCTATCAGTTCTGCGCCTTTGTGGACCCTACCGACGAATATATCGTGACCGACGCCGTGTCGCATTCGCTCACCACGCGCTGGTGCGACCTGTTCTGCGACATTATTCCCGCTAACGGCGGCAAGGACCTGGGCGTGGCGGCGACGCTGGAGCGCCTGGGTGTCGACGCGAGCGAGGCGATTGCCTTTGGCGACGGCGAGAACGACCTGTCGATGTTTTCCGCCGTGGGCACGAGTGTGGCCATGGGTAATGCGCAGGATACCGTGAAGGCCGCGGCGACCTACGTGACGACCGCCGTGGATGACGACGGGATCTACAACGCTGCGAAGCACTTTGGTCTGCTGTAGCTGCGGATTCGGCACTTGGGGACGTTCCTTTTTCTGCCGGCAGAGGGGGACACTCCTTGCGCGCTGCGTGCCGTGTCGCCTTGCTTACCCCGCGCATTTTGTGAAACACGGTTAACTTTTTGAACAACGTAGTAAGACATGGGCAACTTTTGCGGTAAAGTAAATCAAGCAAAAGTATCCAAAGGCTAACTAGAAGCCATCGCGAAAGGCGGCCCATGGCCCTACGTGAATCCGGAGAAGACTATCTCGAATCGATCTACGTTCTGTCGGAGCGTCAGGGCATCGTGCGCTCGATCGACGTTGCGGAGTACCTCGGCGTAACCAAGGCGAGCGTTTCCAAGGCCATGGCGACGCTGGAAAGCAACGGCTATGTCGAAATGGGCAAACGAGATGTTCATCTGACAGAGCGAGGGCTGGAGGTCGCTCGTCAAATGTGGGAGCGTCACTGCTTTTTCGTGGGGCTGCTGGAGGATGCGGGTGTTTCGGCTGAGGTCGCGTCGCAAGAGGGCTGCCACATGGAGCACTGCCTGAGCGAGGAGAGCTTCGAGAAGCTACGGGCGATGTTGGGCCGGGAAGACGTAGCGGGTTCAACAACAGAAGCCTAACTGACCCACAGTAGCGCGGAGTTCGCGCAAAGCGCGAACCAGCGACCGGGACCAGCGGCCCTTTCGGCCAAGTCCATTTCAGCAAAGGAACCTCGCCAGCAAGCGATGCCCAAGAACCGCCAGCGATGTTACTGCAGGCCGGGGCCGGGCTTGGTTTTGAAAACATTCCGCAGACCAGGAGTGCCCCCGTTCGTAGCTCCGAAGGAGCAGAACGGGGGCACTTCATTGGTCGAGGACGTTTTCAAAACCAAGCCCGGCCCCGGCCGGAGGGACCACAACTAAGCTAGGCGTTCTTGACGCCCATTGCGCGCATGGCGTTCAGAATGGCTATGATCGCCACGCCCACGTCGCCAAAGACGGCGAGCCACATGTTGGCAATGCCGAGCGCCGCGAGCACCAGAATCAGCAGCTTAATGCCCAGCGCAAAGATGATGTTCTGCCAAACAATCGTCATGGTCTTGCGCGCCACGCGGATCGCGCGGGAGATGTTGGAAGGCTTGTCGTCCATCAGCACCACGTCGGCGGCCTCAATTGCGGCGTCGGAACCCATGGCGCCCATGGCAATGCCAACGTCTGCACGGGTGAGCACAGGCGCATCGTTGATGCCGTCGCCTACAAAGGCGAGCTTGCCCTTGCCCGATTCTGCTGCAAGCAGCGCCTCGACACGCTCGACCTTATCACCCGGTAACAGCTGCGCATGGAACTCGTCGAGACCGAGTTGCTTGGCCACAGATGCCGCAACTTCCTCACGGTCGCCCGTGAGCATGACGGTGCGCTTGACGCCGGCGGCGTGCAGGTCGCGAATTGTCTGCTCGGCATCGGCCTTTATGGTGTCGGCAATTACGATGTGGCCGGCGTACGTATCATCGACCAGCACGTGGAGGATGGTGCCGACGATCTCGCAATTGGGCGCTTCGATACCGGCCACAGCAAGCATCTTGGCATTGCCGACGATGACGCGCTTGCCGTCGATATTCGCCGTCACGCCATGGCCCGCGTCATTGGTGGAGTCACTTACGCGTTTGGGATCGAGCTCGCCCTGGAAGGCGGTGCGTACCGACTGCGCGATGGGATGGTCGGAGAACGACTCGGCAAGGGCCGCGACCTCGAGCAGCGACTGCTCGGTATAGCCTGCCTCGGGGTGTACCGCCACGACCGAAAACGTGCCGTTGGTGAGCGTGCCGGTCTTGTCAAAGACGACGGTGTCCACATCGGCGAGCGTCTCGAGATAGTTGGAGCCCTTGATGAGGACGCCCAGCTTGGATGCGCCGCCGATGCCGCCAAAGAAGCTGAGCGGCACGCTGATCACGAGCGCGCATGGGCAGCTGACGACCAGGAAGGTCAGGCCGCGCAGGATCCAGTCGGACCAGGCACCGGTGACCAGGCCACCGCCGAGCGCGAGTACCGCGGCCGCGCCGGTGACAGCGGGCGTGTAGACGCGGGCGAAGCGCGTGATGAAGTTCTCGGTGCGTGCCTTCTTCTCACTAGCGTTTTCTACGAGCTCCAGGACGCGCGCGACGGTGGACTCGCCAAAGGGCTTGGTGGTGCGCACGTGGAGGAGACCCGTCATGTTGATGCAGCCGCTGATGATATCGTCTCCAGTTTTGGCCGGGCGGGGGACCGACTCTCCGGTAAGGGCGGCGGTATCGAGCTGTGTCTCGCCTTCGACGATGACGCCGTCGATGGGCACGCGCTCGCCGGGCTTAATGACGATGACGGTGCCGACGGCGATGTCGTCGGGGAAGACCTGCTCGAGTGTGCCGTCGGCTTGCTCGATGTTGGCGTAATCGGGCGCGATGTCCATCATGGCGCTGATCGACTTGCGGCTTTTGCCCACGGCGTATGCCTGGAATAGCTCGCCAACCTGATAGAACAGCATGACGGCGGCGCCTTCGGCCATGTGCGGGTCGGTATCGGGGAAGAGCACCATGGCAAACGCGCCGATGATCGCGACGGCCATGAGGAAGCTTTCGTCGAAGGCCTTGCCGCGGCGGATGTTATTGAACGCCTTTTGGAGCACGTCGTAGCCGGCAATTAGGAACGGCACCAGGAACAGCACGAAGCTGGCGTAGACGTCACCCGGGGCGCCGAATGCGGCGGTAAGGGTACCGAGCTCGTCGAGGGCGTACACCACCGCAAAAATGCCTAGCGCTACCAGGATACGGTTGCGCTTATGCTCAAGGGACTCTTTCTTCTTGCGCTTCTTCTTTTTCTTTTTGGGATCGGCAGCCGCCATGATTCAAACCTCCCATTTGAATGTATGAACACTCGCTCATATAATTTTGCGAGCAAAGGCCGCAGCAAGCGCGGCCTTGTGGGTCAGCGTAAACCTGGGCTAGAGAATGATCTCGCAGTCCGGCTCGGCGTCGGCGGTAAACTCCACGACGCGATCGAGGACCTCGTCGAACTCGGCGTCGTCGGCTTCGAGCGTCAACTTTTGGGTCATAAAGTTGACCGAAACGGACTTGACGCCATCGAGCTTGGCCAGCTCGTCCTGAAGCTTACGCGCGCAGTTGGCGCAGTCGATCTCGTCGAGTTTAAACTGCTTTTTCATGGCGGGTTCCTTTCCCTGTTTTTGCGGCTTGGGTGCAGGCCGCGCTGGTACCGTGGCTGATCGCTATTCGCAGATGTGGCTCATGCCTTGGTTGAGCATGGTGTAGACATGGTCGTCGGCAAGCGAGTAGAGGATATTGCGCCCGTCGCGCCGGAATTTAACCAGGTGCGACTGCTTGAGCGTTCGCAACTGGTGCGACACCGCGGACTGCGAGGTCTCGGTCGCCTCGGCGATGTCTGCCACGCAGAGCTCGCGGCCCATAAGGGCGTAGAGGATCTTGATACGCGTGGTGTCGCTGAAGACCTTGAACAGGTCGGCGAGGTCGTACAGCAGTTCCTCGTCGGGAAGGTCCTCGGGCGAGCAGGTGGTGGGGATCGCGGGTTCGGTGGCCTCGATGTCGGGTTTCGTTTCATCAACGCGAATGCTCATTGCAATATCCTTTCATATGAACATGCGCTCATATAACTTGCTTCCGATTATATGAGTGTATGTTCATATGTCAATGACGTTCAGGTAATTCGTTGCACAAAATGATGGGGAATAGTGGACGAGATCCCGGACTGAGCGGTTTTGATAGCCGATGCCGGGGTGGGTGCCCTTGAGCCGTGCAAAAATTGGAGTATTCTGCAACGATAGGGGGTCCGTTAATTTATCGCAGGCCAAATAATGCAGCTAAAGAGTTATCTTAGGGTGTTAATCCGATGAGTTCTTCCTCAAATGTTGCCTAACGCTCTCACGCAAGAGTGATTTCGCTTCACATTTGGATCCACTCGAGGGTGATAGACACCCGGCTCTGCTGAATACTCGCAATTTTGCACGTCGCTAAGGTGCCCACCTTGTTAGCCGGTCTAGCTCCCGGCCCCGAAGATCCTGCCCTCGGGCGCGAGGCTGCTTGTTTGGGCAAATGATGGGCTGTCGGATTCGACTGTCTGCATGTCATCGATTGCCGGAACTTCATTAATTGTCGGGTCATCCAGCGTGATGCCTTCGAGTGTTGCTATTTCGAGGTCGATTCGTTGGCGCTCTTCGGAATCCTGGCGAAGCTGCTTCTGAATTCGCCTTTTCTCTTCTATAAACCTTCTGAGCACAAACTGTCTCAGGTCCTCTTGCATGATTTGAAAGTCTTTTGGTAGACGCGAGGGGCGTACGCCCTCTTTCCGCTGGATTGCTTCCATGACCCTAACGAAAGAGCTGGCATGCATAAAGGAATAACGGCTGACGGTGATGATTCCGTATCCCATGGACGCAAGCGCATTCTTGCGTTCCTCATCGATGGCGCGGTCTTCTTCCGCGTCATGATAAAAACCGTTGTATTCAATGTCTGTGCGAGATTTCTTTAGATACGCATCCATAAAGAACTTTTTGCGTCTCGTGAGATTCTTTGCGGCGGCGGTGACCTGCACCTCGTAATCGGTCTCAATTCCCTTAATACCAAGCCCTCCTTCGCTTTTGGGCAGCGTTAGCATCATGACAAATGCCGTTTCCATGGGAGACCGGCATCCGTCGCGTACACATTGGATCGCCTTTCGGGCAAGGGCCAAACCGTCGCATCTGGTAATGGAATTAAAGAACTGCTTTAACCTCTCGGTCGAGGTGAGCGCGAAACGCTCGTTATAAGAGGTGGAAGAGCCGGTTCCAAGGGAGTAAGCGCCGCACAGTTCAAAGTAGTACTCCACCAGTTCGCGAAAAGGGAGATAGGTGTCGGCTTGAAGTGCGCAAAGCTCAACGCCAACAATGAAGATGCCATCTTCAAGCTCTATAAAGCGTGAGTTCGAGAATCGTTTTGACGAAACGTGGCATTGACAGTTCATTGCATAGCGCGCATTCCTGCGATCAAACACCATCACCTCGAGGGAATCATTCGCGTCGAGGGAAACATCATGTTTGGTGAGCCATTCTGCGGCTGCGTCAAGGAGCGTTCCGGTGGGACATGATCCGTAAATCGCGGCAGGGTTACAGGACTCGATGCCTTTCGCAGACACCGAATGCGCGGCCTGGTAGACCGCTTTTGCAGTGGTATGTGACAATACGATACTCATGATATATATCGTGTCAGCTAATGCCGTGTTGACGGCGCTGAGTGGAAAAGCCGTTTTAGAGGTCTAACCAAATGCTGTCCAAAAGCTTGACGCAATTATGAGTTGGTATGCCCTAAATAAAAGTTTTCGCAGCTTAGCTATAGCATATAAATACTCAATTGCTGCACATTTGATATCGATGTATCACCATCCGACAACGAATTGCGTGTTGGGAATTGGTCGAAATCGTTCAAAATGAGGGTTCAGAATTTGTGATGGCAGATCTATCTGTGGAACGTAGGGCGGCCCCGCTGCGGGGTTTCCCGCTGCGAGGCCGCTCGTGATCTACGTCGGAGTTTGTCGTAGACGTTTCTACTTGGCAAACAGGTTCTTGAGGTTGAACTCGGCTTGGACGGTGCGGAGCATGAGGTCGGTGTCGTCGAGGCCCAGGTGCTGCTCGTTGGCGTCGGCGGCGAGGGTGCCGCGGCGGCGGGCCCAGTTCTCGAGCGCGGCGGGCGCGGACTCGCGGGGGAGCGAGCGCACGTCGGCATCCAGGCTGCGGCAGATCTGGCGCGAGTCGATGACGATAATCTTGCCGGCGCGGCGTGCCTCGGCGTAACCGTCCAGATGAATTTTGAACCAGCTGTCCTCGAACGCGGCGTTATGCGCCATGTACGGGTATTTCTTCATAAGCTTGAGCAGCTGCTTCTGCAATTCCTTGTTCTCGCGGAACGGCTTTTTGCCGTCAATGTCGTCCCAGGTGATGTGGTGGATATTCGACAACGGCACATCCTCGCCGCGGTAGATGTCGGGCAGGCCACAGTAGTGTGTCTCGGCGTCATGCGGCACGGCGTCGCTGGTGAGATCCATGATCTCCCAGCCCACGTTGATGATATAGCCGCGCTCGGGTGCACGGCCGGTGGTCTCGATGTCGATACCGAGCACGGTGCCCTGGATGGGCTTGCGGGCGTAGGCCACGCCGAGCGCGTCGCGGTCGCCGCGGATCTCGCGCATGACCGACGCGGCGGTGCGCTTTTGCATCTTACCGATGGCGGCGCAGGTGTCGGCATCGGACAGGCCGCGCGAAAGCGTCGCGGGCGTCACGTTGCGCAGGCGTGCCTCGCCAATCTGGTCGCACAGGTCGCGGTTGCGGTCGGCCAGGTCGCGCACGGTGGCAAAGTCGAAGCTGGGGTCGCCCTCGGCGGTAAAGTACTCGGTTTCGAGCACCTTGAGGGCCTCCTCGCCCTTCTGGCGCTCGGACTCCATGGCGCCGTGATCGCCATAGATAAACATGGGAATAAACGGCTGGCGCTCGTATTCGAGTGCTTGTGAAACGTTCATATAACTGCTCCTTGGACGGGCCGCACCGCGCGGCTCGGGTTCATTGAGATGTGGCGAGATGATAGTTTACCATGGGCAACTATTGGCATCGCGCCTAGGACAACTACAATACCCTAGTTGACCGCTAGGACTTTTACAATGCTGCCGAAAGACACGAAAGGTTCCATCCGTCATGGATTTGCTGATTGATATTCTGCTTGACGCCGGCAAGGACACGCTCTCGCTGGTGCCATTCTTGTTGGTGACGTATCTGGCTCTCGAGACCTTGGAGCACGTCGCGGGTGACCGCGTTAACGGGGCCATCAAGCGCGCCGGCGCCGCGGGTCCCGTGGTTGGCTCGTTGCTGGGCATGGTGCCGCAGTGCGGCTTTTCGGCAATGGCGGCCACACTGTACGCCGGTCGCGTCGTGACCTTGGGCACGTTGGTGGCGGTGTTCCTTTCGACCTCCGATGAGATGCTGCCGCTGTTGCTCGCCGAGCAGGTGCCCGTGCAGACCATGGCGATGCTTTTGGCTTCGAAAGCACTGATCGCGCTGGTCACGGGCTTTATCGTGGACGCCGCCATTCGCGGCCTGCGTCGTAACGCTCGCGCGCATGCGGCGATTCGCCGTACCGTGCTGGGAACCGCGGCCAACCCGGCCCACGTGAACTGCGCGCACGACGACCACACTGGCGGTGACATCATCGACGAGGTGGCCGAGGCGGGCGTGAGCGCCGATCACATCCATGAGCTGTGCGAGCGCGACCATTGCGGTTGCGATGAAGACGAGGACGAGCACGAACACGGACATGGCCATGATCACGGTCATGAGGACGAGCATGAACACCATGATGGCCACGGTCACTCCCGCTCTCACGAGGGCGCGCCCCTCCTGTCGATTATTCGCAGCGCCATCTCGCACACCGTGCAGGTATCGGTATTCATTTTTCTGGTGACGCTGATTCTGGTCGCCGTGCTCGAGACCTTCGGCGAGTCCGCGATCGAGCAGTTCCTGCGTGGCAACGAGACGCTCGCCGTCCTGGGTTCGGCGCTTGTCGGCCTGATTCCCAACTGCTCGGCCAGCGTCGTTATCACACAACTGTACCTGGAAGGCGCGCTGCAGCTGGCCCCGATGCTCGCCGGCACGCTCATCTCTGCTGGTGTGGGCTACCTGGTGCTGTTCCGCACCAACCGCAGCGCCCGCGAAAACGTCCTGTTCCTGATCATGATGTACGTCATCGGTGCCGGCTGGGGCCTCATCCTATCCGCCGTTGGCCTTTAAGTAGATTATTGGGACATGTCTTACGATCTACCCCTGTGACCAGGGCATTCCCCGCTGCCAAAACAAAAAGGTAGATTTTTAGGCATGTCCCGAAAATCTACCTTGGTTAGCGCAGCAGCTCGGTGAGGTTGCGCTTAAAGCGGGCCCGGTCTTCGCTGGTAAATGCCGCCGGACCGCGAGTGCGACCGCCGGCGCGGCGCACCTTCTTTTCCTCGTGGCGAATAAACAGTTGCATGTCGATGGTCGCCTTATCGTAGACGCGCCCGCGCACGCCGATGGCGGCGGCATCGCGCCCGAGCACCATGCTCGCCAAGCCAATGTCCTGCGTCACGACTACGTCGCCCGCCTGCAGGCGTTCGACAATGGCAAAGTCGGCGCTGTCGGCGCCCACGCTCACATCGAGCGTCGTGACCCAAAATCCGCGTCGCGCATGCTCGACGTCGCGCGGATCGTTGCGGCGAATGTGGCGTTCCAGGTTCTGCGTGCTGTTGCCGGCGATAACGACGGCAACGCCCGCCCGCCGCGCGCAGTCAATCGACTCGCGCGTGACCGGGCAGGCGTCTGCATCAATAAAGAGCGTTCGCGGCATCTAGTGCACCAGTTTGCCAAATTGAATAGCGCGAACAATCAGCGTTACGCCAAACACCAGCAGTGCGGCGCCGCTAAAGATGACGAGCATCTTGGCCGACCACAGCGGATAGATAAACACGAACATGCCGGCGATGATGGAGAGTGCGCCGCTCAGGATGGCGAGGGCACGGTTGGACGAAAGCTCGGACTCCAGAATGGACATGACACCTTCGACGATCCAGCCAAAGCCGGCCACGATAACCACCATCGTGGTGAGCGTCGCGGTCGAGAAGGCCTGGTTGCGCAGGATTATGACGCCGCCCAAGATAATGAGTAGGTTGGAGATGATGCTCGTCACGCGCCAGCCGGTGGGCAGCAGTGGCTCGAAAACAGCGGTAAACAGCCTGATCGCGGCCGTGATCACAAAGTAGAAGCCCAAGACGGTCGTTAGGAAGACGAGGGACTTGGCAGGCGCAAACAGCAGTGCGATGCCGGCGACGAGCGCCAAGACGCCCGTGATGGCGTAAATCCAGCGCACGGCCTTGACGGCTTTGCCCGCCATGCTTTTCTCGTCAAATCCAAACTGGCTCGATTTTTGGTCATCGTTCTTAAAGATGCCCATAATGTCTCCTTTCCGTGCGGCGTAAGCCTTGATCGTTACAACCAGTATCGCCTAAAGGCGCTGGCGTATGGGTCGGAGAGGGCGAAACGTAACCCAAAGGCCCCGAATTGTTTCCGTTGTTCCCCACGTTGCGATTTTCTATTCAACAGGTGTAGAACATTGCAGCCCTGTTCGTTATTGCCTACGTTTTAGGTTAGATTTTCCTAAGGACAATTGGCTTGTATTGGGGGTCCCTATGAACGAAGCAGTTCCCGAGGCGCCGTCGAGTGTCGAATCGATGGCAGAGCAGGGTTGCGAAAAGCTCGGCTTGGAAGCGTTTGATGCGCTGGTCCGTCGTGCCCGTACGTGCCGCCGTTTTGACGAGTCCATGCGCGTGCCGCGTGAGTTTTTGCTCGAGCTGGCAGAGCTGGCTCACCTGACTCCCTGCGGCGCCAATGCTCAGCGTCTGCGTTTTCATGTGGTGAGCGGTGCCGTGGATTGCGCGCGTGTATTTGATGAGCTTGCATGGGCCGGTGCGCTTAAGGATTGGCCGGGTCCTGCCGAGGGTGAGCGCCCGACCGGCTACATCGCGATTTTGGCTGAGCGCGCCGTTCCGGGCAAGCCAGCCGCTCCCATTACCGAGGTCGACACGGGCATTGCCGCGCAGACGATGATGCTCGCCGCCCGCAGCGCCACGCCCGAGGTGGCAGCCTGTATGTTCAAGGCCTTTACGCCCCGCGCGATCGATGCCATGGGGCTCGATAACGACAAATATGAGCTCAAGCTGATCATGGCGTTTGGCGTTCCGGCCGAGACTCAAGTTATCGATGCGATCGATTCCAACCCCGACGGCTCTATTAATTACTGGCGTGACGAGGCGCAGGTGCACCACGTACCCAAGCGCCCGCTTGCCGACGTACTGGTGTAGCTGAGCGTCACCGTGGTGTGATCCGGCGGTAAACCACCACAAAGGTACCTGTCCCCTTTGCGGTGGTGCGAGGGGAGGACGTGTGGCAGATTTGTATTTGGTGCGGCATGGGCAGACTGAGCTCAATGTGCAGAACATTTTGCAGGGTGGGCACGATTCGCCGCTTACGGCGCGCGGGCGCGAGCAGGCGCTGGCGACGCGCGCGGCGTTTGAGGCGCGTGGCGTGACCTTTGACCGTGTGTATTCCTCGCCGTTGGGCCGGGCGCGGCATACGGCTGAGCTAATTGCTGGTGAGGGCTGCTCGATAGAGCTGGTCGATGACCTGCGCGAGTGGCATTTGGGCTCGCTGGAGGGTACATCAAATCGCGAGATGCCGCCGCAGCCCTGGGGTGATTATCCGGTGGCCTTTGGTGGCGAGTCTGAAGGCGAGCTCCAGTCGCGCATGGTCGCGGCGCTGTCCCACATCATGGCCATGCCGCAGCACGACTGTGTGCTGGCAGTCTCCCACGGCTCTTCCTGCCAGGAGTTTCTTGAGTATGTGACTGGCAGGGGAGAGCTACCCGACAACGGTGCCGTGCTTCATTTTGGCTATTGCGACGGTGCGTTTTCGCTCCTTGATTGGTAACGAACGAAAGGACCCCTATGAATAAAGATCTGTATCTGGTCCGTCATGGACAGACGATATTCAACCTTAAGCGTATCATTCAGGGGTGGAGTGACTCGCCGCTTACGCAGTTGGGTTGCGACCAGGCGGCGCGCGCCGGCATGTTTTTACGTGCGCGCGGCATTGAGCCCGATCATGCCTACACCTCCACGCTTCATCGCACCGAGCAGACTATCGCCAACCTGTGGCCGGGCTTGGCGTACGAGCGCCTGGACGGTCTGCGCGAGTGGTTCTTTGGCGACTTTGAGGCCGAGCGCGTGATGCTTATGCCCGAGCGCCCGTGGCGCGATTTCTATCGTCAGTTTGGCGGCGAGGGCCAGATGCAGGTGCGTGAGCGCATGGTGGCGACGCTGACCGAGCTTATGCGACGTCCGGACCACGAGTGCGTGCTCGCGGTGAGCCACGGCTCGGCTATCAAGGAGTTTTTGGACCACGTGCGGGGCGCGGCGGCAGACGAGCGCGAACGCGTGCCGGGCAACTGCTCGGTGCTGCACTTTGCGTTTGACGACGAATCCGACACGTTTGAGCTGATTGAGATTTTTACGCAGGAGGATTACGCACGCGAGCTGGGCCTTGAACCGCTTGTGGCTACTGCAGGTCCGCAGCGCGGATAACGCGAGCGTGGCGGCTCGGGTCGCCGGCATAACTTCTCGACGCAAAAGGGGCGGAGATGCATGTACCTGCTGCATCTCCGCCCCCTGTTTGTTGAGCTGCCGATTTTTGTGCTGCGCGGTCTGGTCTTGCTAGAACCGCGCGACTTGGTGCGTGAGCAGACCCGTCGGAACCTGCGGTGCGCCGCCGCTGACCTGCGCAGCGGGGAAGAGCGCGGCAACGGTAAAGTTGAACGGCTCCTTGCCGGTGTACGTTCCGGCGGAACGGGCCTCATCGGCCAGGAGCTGTGATACCCCGACTAGTGCGCCAGCGTAGGCAGGGTCGTCGGCCAGTACCGGCTCCGGCGCCTGGTCGAGCATGGCACGGATGGCGCCGACGGCGTCCTCGCGCTTAACCTCCCACACGCGGTGTGTAATGCCCGCAGGATCGGTGACGGCGTAGAGCGAGGCGCCCTCTTTGGCGGCGCCCAGGATGATGTCCATGACGGGCGACGCCTCGTAGGCGAGCGACACGGGGCGCGGCTGAACTTTGAGTTCGGCGATCGCGCGCGCGGCGGCGGCCACGTCGGCGCTGGCATCGCCCTTGCCGCCCGCAAGTACACTCGTCGGGCAGATCGCCACGACACCCGTCACACGTCCCGGCTCGCCCGAGCATTCGTACACGTAATACGCCGCACCCGGGTCCTTGAGCATCAGACCATCGGCAATGGCTCCGCGCAGGGCATCGTTGCCGCTTAGGATGCTGCCCATTGCAGGCAGCGCCTCGAGCACGCGGTCCTGAGCCGGGCGGATGCAGGGAAACGGAAGTGCTTTCATGGGCGGTCCTAACGCGCGAGTCGGTTTGTTCGCGGCTTATTATGCCCCAACTTGGCCGCTCGCGTCCCAGAGCACGTTATCGGCGAGCGCGATTAGCACCTGCTGACAACGAACGATATCGGCGTGGGGCACATATTCGTTGGGCTTGTGCGCGAGCGCGAGCGACCCGGGACCGTAGCTCATGCAATTGCGGTTACCTGTCTTGCCGGCAATGACGGCGGTGTCGGTGTAGCCGGTAAAGAAGCCAACGGTCGTGTCCGCGTCCGTCACGTCATCGGCGGCACGCTTGAGCGCTGCTAGAAGGGGAGAGTTTGGGTCGCGCTCGATGGCGGGGCGGTCGCCCGTCACGACGTAGCTGCCGTGGCAACCGGGAATGGCGGCTTCGGCGACGGCGATGGCCTGCTCTACCATGCGCGTTACGGCGGCCGTATCGGTCGGCGGGGTCAGGCGCATGTCGACCCAGACTTTGGCGCGGTCGGGTACGACGTAGGGGCGATATCCGCCCTCGATTTGGCCGAACGTGATGGTCGAAGGCCCCAGCTCATCGTGCGCGGGCAGCGCCACAAACGCGCGACGGAGCGAACACACGACCTCGGCCATGGCGGCGACGGCATCCGCGCCCTTCCAGGGCCGGCTTGCATGCGCCGTCACGCCATCCATTTCAATCTCGAACCACGTACGCCCCTTGTGCGCCACCTGGATCTGTCCGTCGGTGGGCTCGGTGTCCAGCACCCATTCGCGCGAACCGACCCAGCCGGCATCGATGGCTGCCTCGGAGCCTCGCATAAAGTCTTCCTCGTCGACCGAGCAGATGAGCGAAAAGCCGCGGCGGGGCAGCGCGCCATTCGCCGCCACGCGCTCGAGCGTATGGACCAGTGCGGCAATGGCGCAGGCCAGGCCACCCTTCATATCGCAGGCACCGCGGCCATAGAGTTTATCGTTGCGCACGATCGCTCCGAGCGGCGGAATGTCCGCGTCCCAGCCATCGCCCAGCGTAACGGTATCCATATGGCAGATATAGACGAGCCGTGGCTCGTCGCTCAGTCCCGGCACGGTGACCATAAGGTTGCGGCGCCCGGGCAGCACCTCGAGTTCCTCAACCTGCACGGCATGGAGCACCGGATGGCTCAGCTGTGCCACCCGTTCCTCAACCAACGCTTTGATATAGCGCTCAATCTCGTCCTCATACGCACCCGGGTCTGAGCTGTCGATCCGCACGAGTCCTTGCGTAAGCCGCCAAGCAAAATCTGTATCAACCATAGGCACCTCACAGATAGTTAGGTCAATATACAGATTGTATGTCAAGAAGCGGCTCGGTGTATTTAATGGAGTGCTCACAAAAACGGGGGCGCCTCTCGTGCGAAAGGCGTCCCCGCGGGCATTCAATGTCAGTGACGGGCAGGCCACATGGGGAACTGCCCGTCAGATCAGCCGGCGCTATTTGATTACGCGCACGCGATACATCGACGGAATCTGCTTGAGCGCCTCGATGGTGCTGCTGTCCAGGTGCTCGTCGGTGTCGAACATGGTGTAGGCGTTCTCGCCGGCGGACTCGTTGGTCATACGCTGCACGTTGGCGTTGTCCTTGGCCAGGATCGCCGTGATTTGGCCGATCATGTTGGGCACGTTGGCGTGCAGGCAGGCGATGCGGCTTGCGGCGCGCGCCTTGCCCATGCTGCAGGCGGGGTAGTTGACGCTGTGCGCTATGTTGCCGTTCTCCAGGTAATCCTTGAGCTCGCTGATGGCCATGTCGGCGCAGTTGGCCTCGGCCTCGCCGGTGCCGGCGCCCGAGTGCGTGGTGATAAACGTATTGGGCATCTTGACGGTCTTGGGCGTGGCGAAGTCGCAGCTAAACCAGCTGAGCTTGCCCTCGCGCAGGGCGGCGTCAACGGCGTCCTCGTCAATGATGGTCTCGCGTGCGTAGTTGATGAGCACGGCGTCGGGTGCCAGTAAGTTGATCTGCTCGGTGCTGATCATGCCGATGGTGTCTGCCTTGCTGGGCACGTGCACGGTGAGGTAGTCGCAGCCGCGGCACAGATCCTCGAGCGTGCCCACGCGCTGCACCTCGCGGCTCAGCACCCACGCGTGCTCGACGGAAATAAACGGATCGTAGCCGTAAACGTCCATGCCCAGGTCGACGCAGGCGTTGGCGACCTTGGAGCCCACGTTGCCCAGGCCGATGACGCCGATGCGCTTGCCCTTGAGCTCGCGTCCCACAAAGGCCTTCTTGGCCTTCTCGGCATCGACCTGAATGTCGGGGTCGTCGGCGTTGTCGCGCACCCAGTTCATCGACTGCACCACGCCGCGGCTCGAAAGCACCAGCATGCCCAGGACGAGCTCCTTGACGGCGTTGCTGTTGGCACCGGGGGAGTTAAAGACGACGACGCCCTTCTTGGCGTACTCCTCGACGGGGATGTTGTTAACGCCGGCGCCGCAGCGGGCGATGGCGCGGATGCCCTCAGGCAGCTCGTAGCCGTG
Source organism: Collinsella aerofaciens (assembly GCF_020181355.1). NCBI lineage: Bacteria > Bacillati > Actinomycetota > Coriobacteriia > Coriobacteriales > Coriobacteriaceae > Collinsella > Collinsella aerofaciens. The sequence continues at coordinate 2,189,430 of NZ_CP084004.1, read as the reverse complement.
CAGGTCGGTGGAGCGCATCAGGACGGCATCGGCCTCCTCGGCGGTGCCCACAAACTCGTAGCCCTCGCCAAACTCGACCTTGCCGTCCTTGGTAATGTCGTCGATGGTCTTAATCTTACGCATGAAAAACTCCTTAGCAGGTTTGTCTAAAACAGGTGGTTTGAAGTGGCTGGTCGGCCCGCGTGTTGCGGGCTAGTTAGATCGCGGACTCAAACTATGCTGCGCTTCGAAGTCCTTCATGTACGTGGCCAGCGCTTGCACGTCCTCCATGGTGACGGCGTTGTACACGCTTGCGCGCATGCCGCCGACGAGGCGATGGCCCTTGACGTTTTGAATCTGGTGCTCGGCCGCGCCTGCAACAAAGGCCGCATCGAGCTCGGCGTCGCCGGTGCGGAAGGTGACGTTGGCGATGGAGCGGCTGTCGGCCTGCGCGGTGCCATGGAACAGCTCGCTGTGCTCGAGCAGGTCGTAGAGCAGGTTGGCCTTGGCCCAGTTGCGCTCGGCCATGGCGGCAAGTCCGCCGGTCTGCTCAACCCAACGGAACACCTTGCCGCACACGTAGATGCCAAAGGTGTTGGGCGTGTTGAGCATGGAGCCCTTGGCGACCTGGGTCTTGAGGTCCAGGTACTGCGGCGTCTGCGCAAAGGCGGGGCTTTCGGCGATAAGGTCGTCGCGCACGATGACCACGGTCACGCCTGCGGCGCCGGCGTTTTTCTGCGCGCCGGCGTAAATGAGCCCGTAGCGCTCAACGTCGAGCGGCTGTGACAAAAAGCAGCTCGAGACATCGGCGACCAGCGGCACATCGCCGCAGTTGGGCAGCTCGTGGTACATGGTGCCAAAGATAGTGTTGTTCTGGCAGATGTAGACGTAGTCGAGCCCGTCGCCCGCGGCCTCGGCGGCAATGCGCGCGTTGACGTCGGCCATGTCTGGGATGCGGTCGAAATTGGTGTCCTCGGAGCTCGCGAGCAGCACGGCCTCGCCGTACTTGGCGGCCTCCTTGTACGCCTTGTTGGCAAAGTTGCCGGTCACGACGTAGCCGGCGCGGCCGCGGCGCATGAGGTTCATGGGGATGCCCGCAAACTGCAGCGTGGCGCCGCCCTGCAAAAACAGGACACGGTAGTTGTCGGGGATGCTCAGCAGGCGGCGCAGGGTTGCCTCGGCGTCGTCGATGATCTGCTGGTACATGCTAGATCGATGGCTCATCTCGAGCACGGACATGCCGCAACCGCGGTAGTCCATCATCTCGTCGGCGATCTCGGCGAGCACGCTTGTGGGCAGTGCGGCCGGGCCAGCTGAGAAGTTGTGCACACGTGCCATCTTCTAGTTCCCCTCGTAGTCGTTTGAGCGTTCGGGATACTTTAGCACAGTGGAGCGCCGGGCGCGACCGCATCACGGTAAAACTCGAGTGCGCCGCTATGATTTACAGGATGGTTACATGGGGGAGGGCGGTCGTTAGGTCTATATCACCGGGATATACCGTGACAAATACTCCTTGAGCGCTGGGTCGCATACATAAAGAAACGTTCCCAGCATGCCGCGCGTCATGAGAACGTAGTAGGCGTTGACGATAATCTTTCGTAGGTCGTCGTCGCTTGCCTTTTTCTTTGCGACGGTATCTTTGAAGTTTGCCTTGTTAACGCAGACGCCCCCTTTGTCGTTGTCGTAGTAAATGTCGGGACCCAGAATTACGAATCCGTAATTGAGGTCGTAGCCCTGCACTGTGTGAATGCAACCAACCTCATTGACAGCGTTGGCAGAGTTGACCCAATCCTTTTGAGTTGAATTCCAGCGTTTGCGAATGCCCTCGATGACGATATCGAACGCATCTTTATTGGTCTTCGTTTCCCACTTCCACGCAAAACCTGCCGTCATGCGGGATAGACCAACTTCTTCTTCCTTGGCTTGCTGCAGAGAACAGAAATCCTCAAATCGGTCGACGATGCCAAACTGGTACCTGGGGATATCACTGTCAGGATCGCCGGCTTGCGAGTCGTAGGGCTGCGAGGCAAAGAGCTCATCAAACTTCATGCCGGCATGCATGTACGCTTTGTTATCAAGCAGGTCGTAGACAAAATCGAGGTACTCATCGCCGCCACGCACACGCATTTGGGTGCTCAAGTTGAATTCTTCGGTCTCGATTCCTGCTTCTTCGAGTTGGTTGAGTCGCTGCTCGAGGTCGTCCCGATTAAATCCGGATGCACGGGCCTGCTGCTTGGGGTCATAGAACAGATAGGCCTTGTCGCAGCATTTAAAAATCCAATCCACCTGGCTGCTCGTGCGCGGCAAGTTGAGTCGTTCGCATGTGTTGTAAAAAGCTCCGATGCCGGCGCCGGCGGTCAAGTAGTTTCCCAGTCGGTGTGCCTCGTCGACAAGCAAGATGTCATACCGATCGTTTTTGGTGACATCGCTGGGGCTCAGGATATCGCTGGGCTTTAACCCGGGAAGGAAGTGCGTGAGCTTTTTGAGCGTCTTGCTCAAAGACTCCATGGGCGTCACGAAGCCGACCCGTAGACCGGAAAGGTTCGGTTCATTTTTGATTTTGAACATGAGACTGATGGCGAGGATTGTTTTGCCTGTTCCCGGAGCGCCGTTTACGACGGTTACGCGCTCTTTCTTGGGGCCGCCGTGTTTAATGTCTTCATGCTCCTGTTCGAGACGTTTATAAATCGTCTCGATCGTTTCGTATTGGTCGGGCGTAAGCGTCTTGAAAGGCGAGAACTTGAACAGATCGGAGTTCTCGAGCTCTTCAATCGGATGAATCGCGTAGTTTTCTTCGCGAAGCTTTGTCCAGAGGTCTCGGAACCTCTGGCGATACTGAGGCCGCTCAAAATAATCGAATTGGGCATAGCCGTTGTTGGCATTGGTGACCTGGTATTTTTCGTCGGCACAGAACAGCTCAATAAGTCGATTCTCGAACTCGAACGTTGCGGATTGGTTGAAGGTGGGATTGTCGATCAGAAGGGTCCGGTCGAAGTCCTTGTCCACGTTTGCAGCGTGTTGTTTCATACGGCGCTGGTAGTTGGTTGTTTGGCCGATGTATGCCGTCTTGTTTCTGCTGTTGGTGAGAATGTAAAGGACGGGCCAACTCTCGTCATGATGGGCTCCAGGCTTTGGCGTGCCAAAGTCCTGAAGAGATTCGCTTGTCTCAAAGGGCTGGGGCAGGGGAAGCGTGTATTGCCGAAGGGCGAACTCATTACTCATGATGGTCCGCCTTTCTGTATTCATTAGATGATGCGTCGACGGTGTAGCGCTCACCATTGCGCTTGAGCTTGGACGAAAGCGCCGCTGGCAGGTCGATTTCATTTAAATCTGCGAAACGCAGAAGGAAAAGGAGCGTGTCGGCGACTTCGTCTTCGATGGCTTGGCGTTGCTCGGTGTCTTCGAACATTTCTGCAATGCGCTCGTCGCTCATAAAACGAAAGAGCTGAAGGAGCTCGGAGGACTCAGTTGCCATGCCGATGGCGAGCTCTTTTGGCGTGTGATACTTGCGCCAGTCGCGTGCATCACAAAAGTCCCTGACTTGTTCCGTCATGGCATCGAGCCTATCCATCGTCCGCAACCTCCCTGATGTTCATTGTTTTATTATGGCGGTATCTGGGATTTATTGCACCTCATTTGGGGCATGCGGTTTGTTCGGTCGCGATTGCCGGTAGGAGGTTTCACCATGAAAATCGAAGTTGATGTAGACCAACTGCGCGAGAGTCTGCTCGACCGCGCGGGGAGTGCGGCGGGCGTGGGTTTTCCGGCCGCCATGCTCGACGTGATGGATATCGAGGACGAGTCGCCCCAAGAGCTCCTAGCCCGAGCCGAACGCGAAGGCCTCGACCTCTGCGACTTTGCCGTCGATGGTGACGCGGACGATGACTACGGCGCAGACGAGGAATGGTAGCCGCGATTGAACTTCAACCCCATCCCTTCAATAAGATGCGGTGAAATGGGGACTGTTTGGGCTGCTAGAAGGCCTATTCAGTCCCTATTTCACCGCAACTTATGGGTGGGGATGGCTACGACGCCAGCGTGGCGATGACGGCTTCGTCGCCGGCGTATATGAGGGTGTTGCCGTCGGGGATGATGGTTTGGCCGTCGCGCTTGAGCATCACGACGATAAAGGGGTGCTTGCCTTGTGGCACATCGCGCAGGCGCAGTCCTGCCAGGCGACCGTGGGGTGTCACGGTGACCTCGCGCAGCGTAACCTCGGCACGCTCTTCAAACGTCGGCGCGGCCATAACCAGAAGGTCGCCTTCTTCGATCACGGTATCGCCGTTGGGCAGCACCGGGTGCGCGCCGTCGCGCAGCACCAGGACTACGAGCATGTCCGTCGCACTGCCAATGTCCGCGAGCGAGCGCCCCGCAAACGGATGCCCTACACCCACCTTGAGCTTAACGAAAGACATGCCGTCCTCGTCGCGGTAGTCGTTAAACGTGCGGCGCACGTCGCCTTCCGCGTCGATCATATCGAGTTTCTTCGCCACCGCCGGCAGCAGCGAGCCCTGCACCACAATGCTCGACACGGCGATCACAAATACCAGGTCAAACAGGTCGTGACCACCGGGAACACCGAACACCACGGCAAAGAGGCTAAACACGACCGAAGCGGCACCGCGCAGACCCGCCCAGCTTACGAGCGCAACCTGGCGAGAGTTAGTCTTAAAGGGCGCCAACAGCAGGCCCACGGCGATGGGGCGGCTCACAAAGAGCATAAACGCCATGAGTGCCAGGCCCGGTAGCAGCATTTGCGGCAGGCGTGCGGGCGTCACGAGCAGACCGAGCAAGAAGAAGATAGTCATCTCGGCCATCTCGGTGAGGGTATCGAAGAAGTGTGCCATTTCGACCTTGCCGGTGATGTCGCTCGCGCCCAGAACGATACCTGCCAGGTATACGGCCAAAAAGCCGTTGCCGCCCAGGTAGCTCGGCAGCGCGTAGGCCACGATCGCCACGGCGAACAAGAAGATGGTCTGCGCGCCCTCGGCCGTTGCATGTGCGCGTTCAATCAGGCGGCTGGATGTCCAGCCGATGGCAAGGCCCAGCCCCACGCCCAGGATGATCTGCTTGGCCAGCAACACGGGAATGTCGATGTTGCCGCCCGCCGCGAGGGTCGCGAGCACCGCGGTGAGCATGTAGGCGACGGGGTCGTTGGAGCCTGATTCGACCTCGAGCAGCGAGTCGGTGCCGCCCTTTAGTGACAGGCTGTGCTCGCGCAGCACGCTAAAGACGCTCGCCGCATCGGTCGACGCCACGACCGAGCCTAGCAGCAGGCCGCCTATCCAGTCGAAGCCCAGCGCGAAGTGCGCAAAGGCGCCCGTGATGCCGGCGGTGATGACGACGCCGAGCGTGCTCAGCAGTACCGCGGGCGCGGCGACGGGCTTGGCACGGTCGATGTTGGTGTTAAAGCCGCCGTAGAACATGATGAACAGCAGCGCCGTGCTGCAGACGGTTTCGGTAAGCGCGTAGTCGCTAAAGTCGATGTGCGCGGGGCCGTTGACGCCCAGCAGCATGCCCAGCGCGATAAAGATGAGCAGGGTGGGGAAGGGGAGCTTTTTGCCGACGGGTTTGATGGTCAGGCACAAAATGATGACGAGGCCGATAAAGAGAAGTATCTGGTTCATGGATAGTGTCCGCTTCTGGGTGGTTTGCGTGGCACGGTCAATTATCTGTGGTTATTTGTACCCAAAGGTGGTGGGTTTATGGGGCCGAGCCGCGGGCGTTCGCATTATCGACACGAGGCCGGGGCGGGGGGTGTTCCTATAGTTTTGTCAACTGGGCAATGCTGTTTTCGAGATTGAATCGCGACATGCTAACGCCAGGCCTTTCGGCCGATGGGCTCCAATCTGTTCGGAGCGCTTCGACTAGGCGGCGTAGGGCACCCTGTCCCGCATGATCGCGTAGATGACCTTCAGCCTCTTTCGTGCCAGCGCCTTGAGCGCCTTGCCGTGCGGCATGCCCCGCTCTCGGCACCTAGCGTAGTAATCGCCCCATCTTCCCTCTGTCCGGGTAAGGCAGTTGCACGAGAATATGAGCAGGTTCTTCAGCCTCTTGTTGCCTTGGCGCGATGCCGTCACCGAGGAGATCGAGGTCCCCGACTGGCGGTTGCGCGGCGCCAGGCCGCAGTACGACGCGAGCCTGTCGTGGCTTGGGAAGTCTTCGATATCTATGGAGATCGCGAGCTCGGAAGCGGTTTTGGGGCCGATCCCCGGCACCGTCAGGAGGCATCGGTAGGTATCGTCGCCCTCGAGGAGGGCGGATATCTCCGCCGTGATCACATCGATCTCCGCCGAGTTCTCGGAGATCCTGCGCGCGAGCAGCCTCACCGCCCGGTCCTCGGCGGCGATGGCCGCCGCGTCCGGCCTTGTCGAGGAGGCCGTCGAGCGGACGAGGGCCTCGATCTTGCCGCGCGCCGCCCCGCGCGTGAGCGCCGCCGCCCTGCGGGGCCCGGCGTCGGCCACCGACCAGGCCCCGCCGAGGGATGCCATGAGCCTCAGCTGGGGACCGTCGGACAGGTCGACCAACGCCTCGAAGGCGGGGCACGATTCCAGCAGGATGCTGCGCAGCCGGTTCTTGCTCCTGGTGTTTTCGCAGGTCAGGAAGTTTCTCTGGGCGGCCAGCGCCCTCGCCGCCGCGACCGTCGGGCCCGGATCCCCGACCGGCAGGAGTGCGTCGGGGATGCCCAGCGCCGTCTTCGCGATGACCATTGCGTCCCGCTCGTCGGTCTTGGCGTCGCCGGCGAAGAGCCTGGCGGCCCCGTGTGCCGCGAGTCCCGGTAGGTACGCCGCCGACATCCCGGCCGCCTTGGCGCGGGCGAGCGCGAGGGCGCCTATGTTGCGCGACTGGTCGACGACCACGAGCGCGTCGGGGAAGCGGCCGAACAGCGAGTCCAGATCGCCCTCCCTGTTCGCGACGGGGGCGCTCAGCAGTATCTCGCCGTCCCGGGTCGCGACGCATGCCCAATGGGACAATTTCCCGACATCGAGCCCGATGACGGCTTCCGGCATTCTAGGTGGTGCCACGGTGTTATCCTCCAATCGGTAGGCCGATCGGAACCCCTCCCTGCGACACCCACATTACCTGGCCGTGGCGCTTGCGCCCGGCAGTTTCCTATCAGTCGTCCGGAGCGGCGAGCGCCCCCGGTGGCAACACCCCCCGGGCCCTCTACGGGGCAGGGGCAGACGGCCATCCGGAGGCGCCCGATCGGCGGCCCCTCGGGGCTTGCCCGTATCGTAGGCAATGCGCCGAATGCTCGCCATCGAAATTTATCGGTGGCCCACTTCAGACTGTAATGGGTGGTGCTGGGTGGAGCGTTGATGATGGTGGCGCGGTATTTCCGGAGCGTGCGGGCGGCCGCTTGTGGCCGTTGGCTGTGGTGGCACTTTCCACCGTTATTGCAACGGAGTACAATGGGTAACGTTTAAGTTCAACTTGAAGTTTTAGTCGTGGCATCGGGCTTCGGCCGTAATGCAGGGAAAGGCGTTCCATGGCGATCTATGTGACATCTGATGCTCACGGGCACGTGCACGCACTGGACGAGGCCCTTTCCAAGATCTCGCTGACGTCCGACGACACGCTATATGTGCTGGGCGACATGATCGACCGCGGTCCCGATCCGGTCGGTGTCATCAACTTGGTGCGGTCGCTGCCCAACGCTCGCGTGCTTAAGGGCAACCACGAGCAGATTATGCTCGACGCGATCATTGGCCAGGACCCGCTCGATGCCGAGACCTGGGATATCAACGGCGGTTGGACCACGCGCCAGCAGCTCAACGAAATGGAGTTTGAGGCATACGAGGAGCTAGTGCGTTGGGCTGCTGCCCTGCCGCTCTATGCGGTGACAGAGACTGTCGAGCGGCCGTACCTGCTGGTGCACGCCGGTATTCAGACCGAGGCGGCGCGCGCGTTTTTGCTTGAGCATGGCGTCGATTGCGGCGACGGCAGGGGAGCGGTCGATGCCGATTGCGAGCTGCTGCAGCAAATGCTCGCCGTGCAGTCGTCCGATGACTTGCTCTGGATTCGCCATGGCTATTGGGATGCCCCGACGGGGCTGCTTTCTGCCGAGGGCAAGGGTCCGGTCGTGGTGAGCGGCCACACGCCCACGGTGTCGCTGGGGCGCTATTGCGAGGTTGGCGGCCTGGCAGGGCTCGATGAGGAGTCGGGCCGCGGGCAAATGGTGCGCTTGGGTGGCGAGGATACCGCCGGTGTGCCCGATCGCATCGATATCGACTGCGCGGCGGCCACCGGTTCCGAGTTCGGCCGCGTCGGGATCCTGCGTCTGGACGACGGGGCGGAGTTTTATGCGAACATCAACCCGGGCGAATAATCGCTACAAAGGGTAGCTAATTTGGGACGGGGCCTTTTTGACTACTTTTGCCCTTCTGCCCGCTAATTGATTTTTCTGGGACGGGGATTAAATAATCATTTGGCCGCCCGCTGGCTAAGTGAGTAGACTTTTTTGGAAATGCCGAGCACTCAACATATTTGCCTCAATAAAACCGCAGGTCACAGACTTGTGCTTTGTCGGTGTGATCGGGGATTCGGTAAAAGTCTACTCACTTAGTTTTGCGTGATGCATATTGTCCGCAACGAGACCCCGGCCGGGGTGATTCCATCGCAAATTCCGGTGACCGGGGCAGCTAATTAGGCGCCGTATGGGTTGCGGGCTCGTTCTATGCGCTGGCGGATGTGGGCGTATTCGACAATCAACAGCACCAGCAGTAGGGCCATGATAGCCAGGTAGCTTACGACGGCACCCATCAGGCCAAGCAGGTTGATCAGGATCACCGGGAGCACTACGCTCACGGCAAAGCAGATGAGGTAAATCTTGGTGACGTCGCCGGCGTGGCGCACCACCGTGATAATGGCGTAGATAAAATCGATGGCCGCGGTTACGCCGCCGGCGACGACCATCAGCAGCGCCAATGTGCGGTAGCGCTCAAAGCTGAGGCCGTACATAAAGCTCATGAGGGGAATGCCGGGACCGGCCATAAATGCGGCGCACACGCCGGTGATGGCCACGATTAGTGCCATAACGGCAATAATAATCAAGTCAAAACGGCGGCGTTTGCGCGGGTTCGCCCAAATACTCGACAGACGCAGGAGCTGCGGTTTATAGACAAATCCGATGCTCAGCAAAATAGCCTGCGCTGGAAAGAACAGGGCATTAAAGTACAGCTGGTATTTGTAGGCCAGCGTGCCTTCCATCACAAACTTGGGCATGCTCTCGATAAGGTTGAATAAAAAGAGCGCGCCAAAGAGCGGGGCGCACTGGACAAACAGGTGGCCGACCTCGCGCAGACTCACGTGGCGCGATTTTTCGGTCTCGAGCAGAGCGAGCGGCGCGGTGACCAGCATGAGCGAGGCGATGGCGGTGACACCCATGGCCATCGCCGCGATGGGCATGCTGCGCGTAAGGAACAGCGCCACGCTAAAGACCGCGATGACGCCGACGGAGCGTAGCGTTTGGCTCATGCCGGCCAGGTAGAGTTTATCGGCCTGCTGCAGGCGGCCCTCGTATACGTCGGCGACGCCGTCGATCACCTTATACAGGTAGACGCCCAGGCCGATCGTCGCCATGTGCGCGTCGTAGCCGCGGGCGCTGCTGTATGCAAGGCCGCAGGCCAGCGCGATCGCTCCGCAAAGCCAGCGATTGAGCTGGTAGGAGGCAAAGGACGTCTTCTCGTCGATATCCGAGACCTGGAAATTGCGCACGCCGTAGTTGCACGCGATCATGATGAGCGTGCCGGTGACAAAGGCGATGGAGAACTTGCCGGCCTCCTCGGCGCCCACAAGCTGCGTGGACACGATGGTGAGCAGCGGAAACGCCATGCCCCATACGGCGGTGCCGAGGGTGTTCCAAAGATAGTCGCGACTGGTGGCGTGCTCTTCGTATTCGGCTTCCTGCGTGGAGAAACCGCCGCCGTAGACGGCTCCGAGCAGGCGGTTCCACCAGGCATTGACCATGCGGTGGATGGGGCCGGGCTGGCGATCGCGCTCGCGGCGACGGCGTGTGGCCTGGTTGCTGTCGGGACCGCCGGCGTTACGCTGGCTTAGCTCTTGGATTCGTGCGAGCTCCTCGGCGGTGTGCGATGCGGGGAACAGGCCGTTCTCGATGCGTCCGCCCTGCCCGTGCGCCCCGCCCGATACGGTGGGGTCGGTGACGCCGTTGCGGCGGGCGATGGCGCGGCGGATGCTATCGAGGGGCGTGATGCTCAAGGCGGAGTCCTTTCTATTGCTGCGCTCTAGTATAGACGCGGCGGTGTTTGCTCGTGTTTTTGAACGGATTGTTCAATATTTCGGCAGACGGCAGAAAATTGTCGGTAAGCGTGCGTTATCCTGTTCAAGTTTTATGACACCCCCGATGCCGCCCTCGCGGTACCAAGGAGCTTTTACCCATGGACGTCGCCGCATTTTTGCTGGCTCTTGTGCCTATCATCTGGCTTGTCGTGATGCTGCTGTGCTTTAAATGGCCGGCCTGGAAAGCCGCGATTGGTTCGTTTGTTCTTTCGTGCGTGCTCGCCTTTGCGTGGTGGCATTTGCCGGTGGCGCAGATAGCCACGGCCTCGCTCGAGGGCTTTTTGATGGCGCTGTGGCCCATCGTGTTGGTGATTATCGCCGCCGTCTTTACGTATAACCTCTGCGTTCGCACGGGCGCCATGGACGTGATCGGCAGCATGATCACCTCCATCAGCAGCGATCGCCGTCTGCTGGCGCTGCTCGTGGCGTGGTGCTTCGGCGGCTTTATGGAGGGCATGGCTGGCTTTGGTACCGCTGTCGCCATTCCCGCCGGCATGCTCGCGGGCCTTGGTTTTGAGGCCGTGCCTGCCGTGCTGATCTGCCTGCTGGCCAACGGCGTGCCCACGCCCTACGGCTCCATCGGCATCCCCACGGTGTCCGTTGCCGACCTGGTGGGTCTGGATTCCCTGCACCTGGCGACCGTTCAGCTGGTGCAGCTCGCACCGTTCTTTGTGGTGATGCCGCTGCTCATCGTGTTGGTTGCGGGCCGCGTGACCGACGATCAAGGCGATGTTGCGAGCGTAGGCGAGCGCCTGCACGGCGTGGCCGGTATCGCGCTGCTCTCTGGCGCGTCCTTTGTCGGCGCTGCCCTGGTCGTCGCTATGTTTGTGGGCCCCGAGCTTGCCGTGGTCGTGGGCTCCATCGTGTCGCTCGCGCTGACCGCCGCGCTTGCCATGCGCGCCGAGAAGTCCGGTCACCTGGACGCGCGCTTTCACATGAATATCGAGGCCGGTGAGCAGCTCACCGCTAAGTCGGCGCTTTCTGCCTGGTCGTGTTTCATCCTGATTTTTGTACTGCTGTTGGGTACGTCCAACCTGGTGCCCGCCGTGCATGCCGCGCTTGCGCCCTTTGCGAGCCACGTGCAGGTGTATTGCGGTGAGAATCCCGGTACGCTTACGTTTTCGTGGATCAACACGCCGGGCGTCTGGATTTTCCTGGCGGCGTTTGCCGGCGGTGCCATTCAGGGTGCTTCGCCACGCATGATGGGCGAGGTGCTGGCCGCGACTGTGAAGCAGATGATGCCGACGGTGATCACGATGCTTTCGGTGCTGGGCTGTGCCAAGGTGATGGGCTATGCGGGCATGATCTCTTCGATCAGCGCGTTCTGCATCGCCGTCGCCGGTGGGCTGTACCCGATTCTGGCTCCGTGGATCGGCGCAGTCGGTGCGTTTGTGACCGGCTCGGGCACGTCCTCGGGCATGCTGTTTGGCCCCATTCAGAGCCAGGCTGCCACTGCGCTGGGTGTGAGCGACTACTGGATGGTCGCGTTGAACGCCCTGGGCGTCGCCGCCGGTAAGATGATCTCGCCGCAGACCCTCGCCATTGGTCTTGCCGCCGTGCTCGTGCGCGGTAAGGATGCCGAACTCCTGGGCGCCGTCCTGCCCTACGCCGCCGGCATGCTGGTCCTGATGAGCGCCATAGCCATGCTCGGCCAAGGCCTGCCGCTGTAGTCGGCACTTAGGGACGTTCCTTATGTGCCGGCACTTTGGGAACGTCCCTAAGTGCCGGCATCCGGGGACACTCCTTGAATGTTGTCTGTTCAAGAGTGTCCCCAATGACTAGTCGTTTAAAAGCGTCCCTAACGACTAGGCCGCTTGCCTGCGATTTTTGACCGTTGGGCGGGCGCTTCGCCGTTGCCGCAAAAACGTTTTTGCATATCGGGTACAACGGGCTTTACGTGAGTAAAGTGCGCGCCGCGTCCACGTGTCGCGCTTTTAAAGGAGGCCCCATGCCTGGTGTTACCCCTGCAGAAGTTCTGTCCAACTTTGGTATTGCGCTGGTCGAAGATCCCGCCGAGAATCAGCCCCGTCTGCTGGTCGATCTATCCGCCGCGGAGCTCGTCGAGCACGCCATCCGCCGCGAAGAAGGCCGCATGGCATCCAACGGCGCGCTGGTGATCGAGACGGGGGAGCGCACTGGTCGTTCCCCCAATGACCGCTTTATCGTTGACACCCCCGATGTTCACGACAAGATTGCCTGGGGTGCCGTCAACCGCCCGCTTTCTGCCGAGAGCTACGAGGCCATCAAGGCCGGTATCGTCAACTACCTCAACGAGCGCGATGTGTTCGTCACTCGCGGTATGGCCGGTGCCGATCGCAACCATACGCGTCGCCTGCTTGTCGCCTGCGAGCGTGCCAGCCAAGCGCTCTTTATTAAGCAGATGCTCGCCCGCCCGCTTGCCCGTGAAATCGCACGCACCGGCGAGCCGGACTTCTGCGTGCTCGCCGCTCCCGGCTACCAGTGCGATCCCGCCATTAAGGGCCTCAACTCCAGCGCCGCCGTGGTCATCAACTTCCAGGAGCGCGTGATTTTGGTTGCCGGCACCGGTTACTCCGGCGAAATCAAAAAGTCCATCTTCAGCGTCATGAATTACCTGCTGCCCGTCGAGGACGACGTGCTACCCATGCACTGCTCGGCCAGCATGGATCCCGTCACGCACGAGACCGCCGTGTTCTTTGGCCTTTCGGGCACGGGCAAGACCACGCTTTCGGCCAACCCCACGCGGCTGCTGATCGGCGACGACGAGCACGGTTGGTCCGACATGGGCATCTTCAACATCGAAGGTGGCTGCTACGCCAAATGCGAGGGCCTGGACGCCTTTCACGAGCCCGAGATCTTCAGCGCCGTCCGTTTTGGCGCCATTTGCGAAAACGTGGTGCTCGACGAGAACCGCAAGCCCAGCTACGACGACATCTCGATCACGCACAACACGCGCGTGGCCTATCCCGTGGAGCACATTCCTAACGCGTGGACTAAGGGCATGGGCACCACTCCGAGTGTCGTGCTGTTCCTGACTTGCGACGCTTTTGGCGTGCTGCCGCCCATCTCGCGCCTGACGGCCGACGCCGCCATGTACCACTTTGTGACGGGCTTTACGGCTAAGATTCCCGGCACCGAGGTCGGCGTCACCGAGCCCACGCCCACGTTCTCTTCGCTGTTCGGCGAGCCGTTTATGCCGCTCGACCCCATGGTTTACGCCAGGATGCTTGGCGAGCGCATTGCCGACGGCCGCACGCGCGTGTACCTGGTCAACACCGGCTGGATCGGCGGCGGCTACGGCGTGGGCCATCGCATCGAGCTTGCCTACACGCGCTCGCTGGTCGCGCGCGCCCTCGACGGCACCATCGAGGACAGCGAGTTCGTGCACGACGACATCTTTAACGTCGACATTCCCACGACGTGCCACGGCGTGCCCGATGGCATCCTGGTGCCGCGCCAATACTGGCAGAGCACCGCGCGCTATGACGAGGCCGCGCACAACCTGGCGGTGATGTTCGAGGAGAACTTCGAGAAGAAGTACTCGCACCTGCCCGAGTCCGTCAAAGCCGCCGGCCCGCACGTTCAAGTACACGCCGACGCCCGTCATCGCGGCCGCGGGCTGCTGGGACTTCGCCACTAGCTTCGCCGTGAGTCCATATCCACCACAAAGGGGACAGGCACCTTTGTGGTGGTTTTGCTCGCGTGGATGACTCGGGTTACAATACGCCTGACATATCGCCCCCTTCTCCGGATGGGGACAGCGCAAGCGTTCTTGTGACGGCACCGTAGGACTTTGAAGGTGGCCGTTGTAAGGGCGCTTTTTGTTTAGGCGCCCTCACTCGGGCGCGCACAATGAAGGGAGAGCGTATGAAGAGCTTTATTGCCGAGGATTCATTCTGGGAGCTGTTTCCGCAGGCAGCGGTCGGTGTTGTGGTCGTGGAGGGCATGAAGCCCACGGCTCAGATTCCTCAAGAGGACGTGGATGCGATTGCGGCGTTGCTCGACCGCGCCAATATCGATGCGGAGCGTCATCTGACCAGTGACACTATCAGCGAGAACGCACCGGTCAAGGCATGGCGCGAGGCCTATCGTCTGTTCAAGACCAAGAAAGGCGCGCGCTGCTCGATCGAGAACTTGCTCAAACGCGTGCTCAAAGGCAAGCCGGTGGGCCACATTACGCCCGCGGTGGATATTTACAACACGGTGTCGCTGACCTACGCGCTGCCCGTGGGAGGCGAGGATCTGCATGCGATCGAGGGAGACCTTCGCTTGAAGGTGACCGACGGTGGCGATGCGTTCTTGCCGCTTGGCGAGGAGGCGGACGATCCGACGCTGCCCGGCGAGCTCGCCTATATCGACGATGCGGGCGCTGTGTGCCGCTGCTGGAACTGGCGCGACGGCGTTCGCACGGCGCTGTCCGATAATTCGGCCGATGCGTTCCTGGCGATTGAGTGCGTGGAGTCCGAGCGGATGGGGGATTGCCAGGCTGCGATCGATCGCTTAGCCGAGCTGCTTGAGCGCTATCTGGGAGCGACGGTTGTCATTAAGACGCTTGTGACCTGCGACAATCCTTGCGTGGAGCTGTAGCGGCGCCTAGAACCTATTGATGCCCCAAACCACCACAAAGGTGCCTGTCCCCTTTGTGGTGGTTTTTATGTTGATGGGTTAACAATTGAGATATTTGGGTATGGGGGTTCGCGCATGCGGTTAAGATGTTTACCCGTAAGCATTATGCAAGCGAAAGGCGGTCGTCTCCCATGCAGCAGAACGACGAGACACGTTTCGAGGACTTTGTCGGACTGATCAGTGGGCTCTACAAGGAGATCCAGCGCATTAAGACATCCGAGGGCGCAAGGCTGGGCCTCAAGGGCTCCGACGTGATGTGCCTGTACTATCTTGAGCGCAGCAAGGACGGCCTGACTGGCGCTGACCTGGCTCGCATGGCAGGCGTGACCCGCGCCGCCGTCTCGCGTACGCTCGCGCATCTGGAGGAGGGCGGCTACGTCGAGGTCGATGATTCGGGCGATGCCGCCGTTAAGTATCGTGCTCCGGTGCGCCTGACCGCTCTGGGCGGCGAGAGCATGAGCGAGGCGGACCGCATCATTCGCGAGGTGCTCGATACCACCGGTAAGGCTATGGGTGTGGAGCAGCGCGAGCAGATGTATGCGTCGCTGCGTACGATTCTCAACACCCTGCGCGAGATCTAAGGCCGCCCAGGCATTTGCTTTCCATTAACAACTGCATAGTCCCGTTTGAGCGCGTATACCGTGCCGGGGCATTGCTGTCAAAATTCCCCGCGCGTGACCTGCGCAAGAAAGGATTCGCTATGTCCATTCGTATTATTACCGATTCCGCAAGCGATATGTCGCCGGCTGAGCACCCCGCTTTGCGTGTTCTGCCGCTGTCCGTTACCTTTGGTACCGATGTGTACATGGATGGCGTCGACATCGATCACCAGCGCTTTTACGAGATGCTCGTGGAGCGCGATGAGCTGCCCAAGACCGGTCAGGTCAACCCGTACGCGTTTTCACAGGCGATTGCCGAGACGCGTGAGGCCGGCGACGAGGCAGTGATTATTACCGTGGGCGCCAAGCTTTCGGGCACCAATCAGAGTGCCCGTACCGCACTTGCCGAGACGCCGGGCGGCGACGTGTTCGTGGTAGACAGCAATAACGTCACCCTGGGCGAACGTGTCCTGGTCGAGTATGCGCTGCGCTTGGTGGACGAGGGCCGTAGTGCGGCCCAAATCGCGGCGGCCGTAGAGGCCGTCCGTGACCGCGTGGTCGTCATCGGCCTGCTCGAGACGCTGGAGTACTTGGTGCGCGGCGGTCGCCTGTCTGCCGCTGCGGGCGCTGTGGGCACGCTGCTCAACGTGAAGCCCGTAGTGGCCGCCGAGGACGGCCTGATTGTGCAGCTGGGCAAGGCTCGTGGCTCCAAGAACGGCCGTAACCTGCTCAACCAGAAGGTCGAAAAGGCGGGCGGCGTCGACTTTTCCATGCCGCTGGCACTGGGCTATACGGGCCTTTCGGACGCTGTGCTCAAGAAGTACATCGAGGACAGCGCCGCGCTGTGGGCTGGACACACCGAGAACGAGCTGCCCATCCACACCATTGGCGCCACCATCGGCACCCACGTGGGCCCCGGCGCCGTAGCCGTAGCCTTCTTCCGCCCCGCCAACTAGCTTTCCGGTCAAAACCACCACAAAGGGGACAGGTACCTTTGTGGTGGTTTATGCTTTTCAGGGTGGAAGGGAGCGATCGATGGCGTCTGAGGGCTTTTTTGAGCGGGTGTACGAGGTGGTCGAGCAGATTCCCGAGGGGATGGTCGCTACGTACGGTCAGGTGGCGCTGCTCGCCGGTCGTCCGCGGAGCGCGCGCTATGTGGGCTATGCGCTGCACAGCAACCCGCGCCCTGGCCAAATTCCCTGTCATCGCGTGGTGTTTGCCGACGGCCGTATCTGTGAGGGCTTTGCCTTTGGCGGCCCCGATGCTCAGCGTGAGCTCTTGATGGGGGAGGGTGTGACGTTTACCGATCCCGTGCACGTCGACTTGGCCGCCTGTCGCTGGCTTGCCGGGCTCTAGCGGTTCTTCCGTGGCGAAAACCACCACAAAGGCGCCTGTCCCCTTTGTGGTGGTTTTACACTGTAGGTTTACCAGAGCTAACTTATGGAGAAGGTGTGGCGGCGTACTTTGCCGTCAGAAAGTAAACCACGGTGAACTATATTGGTTTCAGCAAGGGAGCAGGCAATAGGCGATGAAAAAGCCTGCCCTGTTGAGTTTGATTCGCATCCCTCCCCTCTGTGCGATTCAACGGTGTACTTCGGGAACAGGCCCGCTGGCAGCTAACTGCCGGCGGGCCTGTTCCTGTTTGTCGAGGGGGTGCGATGGACGGAGCCGAAGCGGTCCGGCTCCAAAAAAGGCGGACGCCGCAGCGCCCGCCCTAAAGCAATCGAAAGCTCAAGCCAGTAGATCGGTCTAGTACACCATGCCCATGGCGTCCTGAACCTCTGCCAGGGTCTGATCGGCGATCTCGTTGGCGCGACGGTTGCCCTCGTGCAGGACGTCCTTCACATAGTCCAGATCGTTCTCGTAGCGCTGGCGACGCTCGCGGATCGGTGCGAAGTACTCGTTGACGGCCTCGGTCACGTACTTCTTGAGCTGGCCGGAGCCGCCCATGCCGATCTCCTCGGCAATTTCGACCTCGGAGCGACCGGTGCAGATGGCGGCTGTCGAAAGCAGGCCAGACACGCCGGGGCGGTTCTCGGGATCGAACGTGATCATGCGCTCGGAGTCGGTCTGGCTCTTCTTGATGCGTTTGGCCGTTTCCTCGGCGGTCATCGAGATGTTGATGGCGTTGCCGTAGCTCTTGCTCATCTTGCGACCGTCCAGGCCCGGCAGCAGCGGGGTCTCGGACAGCAGCGCGTCGACCTCGGGGAACACCTTGCCGTAGCGGTTGTTAAAGCGGCGAGCGATGGTGCGGGTAAGCTCGATGTGCGGTAGCTGGTCGCGACCGACGGGCACCACGTTGCCCTTGCAGAACAGGATGTCGCAGGCCTGGTGCACCGGGTAGGTGAGCAGAAGGCCGGTGAGCTCGTGGCCCGAGGCCTCCATCTCGGCCTTTACCGTGGGGTTGCGCGCCAGCTCGGCCTCGGACACCAGCGACAGGAACGGCAGCATGAGCTGGTTGGCTGCGGGCACGGCGGAGTGCGCGTAGATCATGGTCTTGTCGGGGTCGATGCCGCAGGCAAGGTAGTCCATGACCATGTTGTACACGTTGTCCTGGATGTGCTCGGTCGTGTCGCGGTCGGTGATGACCTGGTAGTCGGCGATGAGCACGTTGGTCTTGGCGCCCATGTTCTGCAGCTCAACGCGGCCCTTGAGGGTGCCAAAGTAGTGGCCCAGGTGCAGGCGGCCGGTGGGGCGGTCGCCGGTGAGCATGGTGAACTTCTCGGGCGTCTTGGCCAGGCCCTCGCGAATGGCGTTGCTCTTTTGCAGCGCGACTTCGTAGCTGTTCTCGTTTGGCATGATTGCTCCTAACGTATGCGTATTGGTCAAGATGATAACGCGTTTATTGAAAGGGGTAGGGCGTAAGTAGGCGAGGGGCGGGAGAGGGGCGGCTTGTGCGATGGGTGCGGCGAGGCTGCGCTTGGCCAGCGTTGCCTGGGCGCATCCTCGGCAGCTTATCCTAGAGCTTGTGGTGGCGCTCTTCTTTACGTTCTTCGGCTGCCTGCTCCTCCTGTTTAAAGGCGGGGTCGTCGGGGGTTACCAGCTCGTCCTCGTGTGTGCGCTTGTTGTAATGGTGGCGCAGGACGGGCTCAAACAGGTGCAGGTGCTTGGCGAAGGCCGCCGAGCCAATAGCGAGCACGACAAAGATGAGTACGCGCGTGGGCACCTCGACCTGATTGATCGCGGCGGCGCCGGCCGAAAGCATGATGCACCAGGCGTAGATGAGCAGCACGGCCTGCTTTTGGTTGTAGCCCTCTTGGATCAGGCGGTGGTGGATGTGGCCCTTGTCGGCCTGTCCGATGCTAATGTGGGCGCGCTTGCGACGCACGATGGCGCTGAACGTGTCGATGATGGGCACGCCGGCAACGATGAGCGGAATGATAAGCGAGGTGAGTGCGGCGGTGCGGCTCACGTTGAGCAGCGAGATGGAGCCCAGCGCAAAGCCCAGAAGCAGCGACCCCGAGTCGCCCAAGAAGATGCTTGCGGGGTTGAAGTTGTAGCGCAAAAAGGCCAGACAGGCGCCAAAGAGCGCAATGGAGAGCGCGGCGGCGTCGATGCGGCCCGAGAGAACGGCCATCGAAAACATGGTGAACGATGCGATGCCGCAAATGCCCGTGGCCAGGCCGTCGAGGCCGTCGATGAGGTTGATGATGTTGGTGAACGCCACTAGGTAGATCACGGTGATGGGGTAGGCGAGCCAGCCAAGCATGATCTCGCCGGGGGCAAACGGGTTGATGATGACGCCGATTTTTAAGCCGCCGATGCAGGCGATGAGCGCGGCGAGCACCTGGCCGGCCAGCTTTTGCTTGGGCTTGAGCTGGAAGACATCATCGATCGCGCCGGTCGCAAAGATCACGGTAAAGGAGAGTGCCAGCACGGGGTAGCTGATGTGAAGGCGCGGGTGCGGTACCAAAACGGGCGGCCAGCCCAGGTACCAGGTGCCCAGGATCTGCACGATGCAGGCAACGACGAGGCCCAAAAAGACTGCCGTGCCGCCCATGCGCGGGATGGGTTTGGTGTTAATGCGGCGCTTTGAGGGATAGTCGACGGCATCGAGCTTAATCGCCAGACGCTTGACCAGGGGTACCGTGAGAAAGGTCGTGATAAAGGCAGCGGCCGCCACGCATAAGTACGGTATGAAGCTCGTGGAGGAAACCATGAATCAAAAAACCGCCAAGCGTCGAAGGAAAAGGTCAAAGGGCGCTACGCGCAAAAGGGCATAGCTGACCCATGATACTCGACCGAGGGGGTGCGGGGGTTTGTGCCGTGCGATTATCACGCGCTTACCAGATATTAGGATGTTGGCGGGGGTTCTGCCGAGTGCTGTTGGGTGTCATACGGGATCTGTGATGGCAATTTTTGGCAAAATCGGCAAAAGAAAACCACCCCCCACGTTACGAAAATGAACCCACCTAAAACAGGTGGGTGCCCTCATCGACTGTTCCAGCGTCCTTAACAACGAAGGATACCTGTACTAAGTACGACTGTGTGGGCTCCCTAAATAAACGCGACGGTTCACCCAGTTGCTCCGCGGGGGGCGGAATACCTACATCATAAAGCGGCACTTTGTTGATTCCAGTCTTGACATTACAAAAAACGTGTCGGACGATTACGGCGCCTTGGGCTTGGAGCCGTCTGCGCGGTCCGGGCCTTTACGTTTGAGCTGCTGAATCGTTGTTTTGGAGCATGTTTTTATGCCGACGTCGTTGACCGAACTTTTTTCGCCCGCCTGCCATTTGTGTCCACGCCGTTGCGGCGCGGCACGCGACGAGGGCGCGCATGGCGTGTGCGGTGCCGACGACACGCTTAAAGTCGCCCGCGCGGCGCTCCATATGTGGGAGGAGCCGCCCATTTCGGGTGAGGCCGGCTCGGGCACGATTTTCTTTAGCGGCTGTTCGCTCAAATGCGTCTACTGCCAAAACCACGAGATCTCGACGGGCAATTTCGGTCTTGAGATTTCGCCCGAGCGCTTGGTCGAGATTATGCTGGAGCTGCAGGACCAGGGCGCCAACAACATTAACCTGGTGACTGCGACGCATTATGCTCACCTGCTGCCGGCCGCGATTGCCGAAGCGCGGGAGCGCGGGCTGGACATCCCGATCGTCTACAACACGAGCGGCTATGAGCGGGCGAGTGCCGTTGCTGCCCTGGGTGACCTGGTTGATGTGTGGCTCACCGACTTTAAATATGCTGATGCCGAGCTTGCTCAGTCACTTTCTCATATTAAGGATTACCCGCGCGTGGCCGTGTCGGGCCTGGCACAGATGGCGCGCGAGGTCGAGCGCCGCGGGGGAGAGCTGGTGGACGACGAGGGGCTCATGAAGCGCGGCATCATCGTGCGTCACCTAGTGCTGCCGGGACATGCGGACGATTCGTGCCGCGTGCTGGACCTGGTGTGGCAGACGGTGGGCGACGTGCCGATTTCGGTCATGAACCAGTACACCCCCAATGCGCTCATGCGCGAGCAAGGCGGCGAGTTGGCACGCGCCGTGACGCGCGAGGAGTACGAGCAGGTGCTCGATCATGCCGACGGCCTGGGCTTTACGACGATGTTCTGGCAAGAAGGTGGAGCGGTAGACGAGAGCTTTACCCCGGCGTTCGACACCACCGGCGTCCTCACCAGCGCAAAGTAGTGCGTTTACCGATGATTTTTCTGGGACGGGGATTAAAAAATCATCGGGTGGCTCGGACGTTCGAAAAGTAGCCAAAACAGCCCCGTCCCAAAAAGACTGGGTATTGGGCGTTGACAGTTGGCGAGCCGTAGGTAAAATATCAACTTGTCCTGGGGACGTAGCTCAGTTGGGAGAGCGCTGCCGTCGCATGGCAGAGGCCGAGGGTTCGACTCCCTTCGTCTCCACCCTTGGATTTGATAAGCCGCTGACATTGTGTCGGCGGCTTTTTTCAAAAAGAAAGGGGCTATACCATGGCCGAGCTTGAGTCCCAACCACTGTCTGCCGAGGAGCGCGCCGAGTTGGAAGAGCTCCGCGCCGAGAAAGCTCGTCGCGAGGCCCAGGAAGAGGCACGTCGCGAGCGTGAGGAGCTGGCCGCCCTGCGCGCCGAGCGCGAGAAGGCCGACGAGGCCGCTGCGAAGGCTGCATCCGAGCCCGCGCCCGCGCCCAAGCCTTCCACCGCGAAGCCCGCGCCCACTGCACCCAAACCTCAGCCTAAAAAGGCCGCTCGTCCCAAGCCCGTCGAGCCCAAACCGAGCCGTGACGAGATGACCTTTGCCCAGCGCATGGTCACCTCCAAGGAGCCTACGGGCGAGAACGAGATCCCCGGCATGGCTCCGGCTCAAAAAATCATCATCGTGCTCGCCCTCATCGCGTTTATCGTCTTTATGGTTTACACGATCACGGGCAGCATGGGTCTGCACTAACCTGTTCGCGCCGGGCTCCGTGCCCGTACGCTCGCCTCGTCCAACCATCAACCTCTGCACAACACATCCGAAAGGTCGCCCCATGGCTTTGACCGACATCTCGCATCCTACCGACATCGCAATGCTCACCGATCTGTACGAGCTCACTATGGCCCAGGGCCTGTGGGAGAGCGGCAAGGCCAACGAGCAGGGTTGTTTTACGGCGTTTTACCGCGACCATCCCTTTGGCAGCGCGTATGCCGTCATGTGCGGCACCGCCGAGCTGCCCGAGCTTGTCGAGAACCTGTGCTTTACGCCCGAGGACATCGACTATCTAGCTTCGCTCCAGGCTCCTGCCGGCGGCGCGATGTTTAAGCCTGCATTCCTCGACTACCTGCGCAACTTCCGTGCGCACGTGAATATCGACGCCGTGCCCGAGGGCGAGCTCGTATTTCCGCGCGAGCCTATGGTGCGCGTCACCGGCCCGGCGCTGGAGTGCCAGCTGCTCGAGACCGCGCTGCTCAACATCGTCGGCTTCCAGACGCTTGTTGCCACCAAGACGGCACGCGTGGTGTTGGCGGCGGACGGCCGTCCCGTGGCCGAGTTCGGCCTGCGTCGTGCCCAGGGTCCCGATGGTGGCTTGGCTGTTGCGCGCGCAAGCTATGTGGCCGGCTGCTCGTCCACGTCTAACGTGCTTGCAGGGCGCCGTTACGGCATCCCCGTCTTTGGCACACACGCGCACAGCTGGGTGATGAGCTTTGACTCCGAGCTCGAGGCCTTCCGCGCCTTTGCCAAGTCGAGCCCCAAGAATTGCACGCTGCTCATTGACACCTACGACGTGCGCGAGGGCTGCGAGCATGCCATTACGGTTGCCAAGGAGATGGAGGCGGCGGGCGAGCGCCTGTCGGCCATTCGCATCGACTCGGGCGACCTGGCTAAGTTGTCCAAGTATGTCCGCGGACGTTTTGACGCCGAGGGCCTGCCTTATGTGGGGATTTCGGTTTCCAACGACCTGGACGAGTACACGATTCAGTCGCTGCTCGACCAGGGCGCGCCCATCGATAGCTTTGGCGTGGGTACCAAGCTTGCGACCTGCTACGATCAGCCGGCGCTGGGCGGCGTGTACAAGCTTTCCGCCCGCCGTGCGAGCGATGCGGACCCGTGGACGCCGGTGGTGAAGCTCTCCGAGCAGCCCTACAAGCGCACGATTCCGGGCGTGCAGCGTGTGCGCCGCTATTACGACGGCTTTGGCGGCCCGGTCTGCGACATGATCTATGACGAGGATCATCTGGCGGGGGAGGGCGCCGCGCGCGGCAATACCCTCGTGGCCGTGAACGATGCCGCCCTGGTGACCGATGTGTCCGAGCTTGAGTATCGCGAGCTGCTGGTGCCGATTGTGCGCGATGGCAGTGCGGTAGCCCCGCGCGAGAGTATCGAGGACGCACGCGAGCGCTGTGCTTGGGCACTCGATCATCTGGATGCGGCTTTCAAGCGCTTCCTGTATCCGCAGACCTACGTGGTGGGTATGGAACAGGGTCTGGCCCAGGTGCGCGACGAGCTCGTGCGCAAGAACATGGCCGCGGCTTCGGCCTTCCCCTGGGCAAAATGATCTGAAGGGGACGGAGGAAAACGGATCATTTTCGTCCGTCCTGCACCGGGTGCCCCGGCTGCTCCAGCTCGCCCTCCTGCTCAACACTCGATTGGTTTGACGTATGACGACTTCTTATAAAACGATGGTGGTAAAGATCGGCTCGTCCACGGTGGTGGGTGCCGACGGTAAGGTCAACCGCGCGTTTATCGGTGGCCTGGCCGATCAGGCCGCGGCCCTGCGCAAGCTCGGCTGGCGCTTGGTCGTGGTGAGCTCCGGAGCCATTGCCTGTGGCTATCCCGTGCTGGGCTTCGACCGCAAGCCGGTCGGTGACCTGCCGAGTCTGCAGGCCTGCGCCTCGGCCGGTCAGTGCATCATCTCGTCGGCCTACGACGAGGAGTTCCATGCGCGTGACCTACTCACCTCGCTCGTGCTGCTCACGCGCCACGACACGGCGCGCCGTACGTCCTACCTGCACGCGCGCGACGCCCTGCTGCGCCTGGTGGAGCTGGGCGTGGTGCCGGTCGTCAACGAGAACGACACCGTCACCGTCGACGAGATCAAGTTCGGCGACAACGACACGCTGGCGGCGCTCGTGAGCTGCCTGGTTTCTGCCGACCTGTGCGTGACGCTTTCGGACATTGACGGCCTCTACACCGCCAATCCGCATGAGGATCCGACGGCCGAGTTTATCCCGGT
This sequence comes from Collinsella aerofaciens, assembly GCF_020181355.1. Lineage (NCBI taxonomy): Bacteria > Bacillati > Actinomycetota > Coriobacteriia > Coriobacteriales > Coriobacteriaceae > Collinsella > Collinsella aerofaciens. The sequence continues at coordinate 2,165,303 of NZ_CP084004.1, read as the reverse complement.
CGTGCGCAAAATCGATGCCAAGATCATTGCCTCGGCGGGCGATTCTTCGACGTCGGTGGGCACCGGCGGCATGATCACCAAGATCCGCGCGAGCCGCATTTTGATGACGGCCGGCATTCAGAGCGTGATTTGCTCGGGCGAGGAGCCCGATGCGCTCGTGCGCTTGGCCCGTGGCGAGAGCGTGGGAACCCTGTTCGATCCGCCGGCGGAGCGCCTGGACATTGCGCCCCGCAAGCTGTGGATCGCGCTAGGCGACAAGGCGCATGGTTCGGTGACGGTCGATGACGGCGCTGCGAAGGCGCTGGTTAGCCGTGGATCTTCCCTGCTTGCGGTGGGTATTCGCGAGGTCGATGGCGAGTTTGCCGAGGGCGATGTGCTCGATGTGTGCGACCCGAGCGGTATGGTTGTCGCCCGCGGTATCGCCGAGGCCGATTCGGACGTGCTGGAGCTTGCGGCGGGCCGCCGCCAGGACCAGATCGCCAGCAACCGCCTGCTGGCCGACCTGGCCGAGAAGCCCGCGATCCACAGGGACAACTTGATTGTATTTGCTTAACCAATTGACGCTGCAAACGCCCCTAAGCGGCAATCTGACGTTCAATCGTCGGGCATGACCAAAAGGTCAATGCCCTCCTCTTTCACGTCACCTTGCTCGCTTAGGGGCGTTTTCGCTTTCCGTCCTCTGCCTGCGACATTGTCTTTGCCGGCACTTGGGAACCTGGCACTTGGGGACGTTCCTTTTGTGCCGGCAGGTGGGGACACTCCTTTGCTAGAAGATCTGGCGCAGGTCTCCGCGGTTGAGGGCTTCGTCGAAGAGGTGCTTGAATACCACGCTACCGTGCAGGCCGTCGTGCTCGAACTCGTTGGTCACCCAGGCATGCGAGTTGCCCACGCGGCTGAGCGTATCAAGCTGCAGGCCCGAATCCACGTACATGTCGTCGAAATACACCGCGGCCTGCAGGGGCACCTCGTTGCACGCCAGTCGCTGCGGGTCGTAGATCTTGTCCCAGCTGGTGTCTTCCATCAGCAGGTCCATGGCGGGCTTGAAGGGCTTGAGCTCGGGCATCTGCTCGAACATCCACGGGAACATGGCCTCGCCGGTAAACATGAGCGGGCGCGCGAGTGTGTCGAACTCGGCACGATGGGCCTTCTCCTCTGCTGCGGCCCAGCGAATGGGCATGGTGTCGCCGTCGGCGTAGATAAACTCCTGCAGTGTCCAGTACAGCGGGTTCGTGCGTGTGTTGGTGCGCTCGAAGGCGCGCATCAAAAAGCTGTCGGATACCGAGGAGCCGCAGCTCAGCGTACCGTCGCCAGTAACAAAAGCGTGATCGATAGTCCAATGCATGCGCTCAAAGCTCGGCTTCATGCCAAAGTCGCTGCCCATGAGCTGTAGGCGCTCGACCGTCATCGGCGAGCCGTCGGGCAGCACGGGCTTCTGAGCCTCGAGCGCATCGGCCAGGGCTGCCACGCGCTCGACGTCAGCGGGATAGCGGTCATAATACTGCTGCGTCTTGGCGGCCATGCGCGGGAAGGTGTGCGCGTAGACCTCGCTTGCGCTCGCCGGTACGTGGGGGATGCCGCCGCAGGTAAAGCTCGCCGCCACGCCCTCGGGGAAGAGCGACAGGTAGCTCAGCGTCAAAAAACCGCCGTAGCTTTGGCCGAGCGTGACCCACGGCTTGCCGCCAAAGCCCACTAGGCGCAGGTACTCAAAATCGCGCACGATGGAGCTGGCGAGGTGGCGCTTGAGGAAGTCCGCCTGCGAGCGTGCTGTATCGGCGCCGGCGGCCGTTGCGCGATCACCCAGTGCCTTGATCGTGCGTCCGTCCACGCAGCTACTGCGTCCGGTGCCGCGCTGGTCGGGAAGGACCACGCGGAAGTGCTTGACGGCCTCCTCGATCCAGCCGTCGCTTGTGGGCGACAGCGGACGTGGGCTCTCGCCGCCGGGGCCGCCCTGCAAAAACAGGAGCAGCGGCAGATCGTCGTTGATGCGGTCGGGCGCGCTAACCACGCGGTAGAAGAGCTTGATGCTCTCGGGCGCGCCGGCGATGGGTGCCGGCATGGCGCCGCGGCGCATGGTACTGCCGACGGCCAGGAGCATCGGCTCCAGGCCGCGCCAGTCAAGGGGGACGTCGATGCTGTGGTCCTCGACGTAAAGGCCGGGGACGTGGTACGAAGTGATGAGGGCCATGTGAGTCTTCCGTTCGTTGCGGTGTTTCGGGTTGACCAATTCTACCGCCGCGGGCGAGGCCATGCGCAAATCGGCTACCATGGTTGCAAACTTCTAGGAGAAAGGGCCGCCCATGTCGGTCGATATAGCCACGTATGTCCACGATCTTGCCGTTGCCGCCAAGGCAGCGTCGGCCTCGCTTGCCACGGCGAGCGATGAGCAGCGTCAGGAGGCCGTGCGCGCCATGGCCGCAGCACTGCGCAACGGTGTCGACTCCATCGTTGCCGCTAACGAGCTCGATATGTCCGCCGCGCGCGATGCGGGCATCTCGGCGGGGCTCCTCGATCGCCTGCTGCTGACGCCCGAGCGCGTCGAGGGCATGGCCGCCGGTTTGGAGAAGCTCGCCGAGCTGCCCGATCCCGTCGGCCGCGTGCTCGACCACCGCGTGCTTGCGAGCGGTGTGGACCTGACCCGCGTGAGAGTGCCGTTGGGCCTGGTCGCCATGGTCTACGAGGCGCGCCCCAACGTGACGGCCGACGCCGCAGGCATCTGCATCCGTACCGGCAACGCCTGCATTCTACGCGGCGGCTCGCTGGCCTATCACTCGTGTGCCATGATCGCCGAGCTGCTGGCCGATGCGCTCGAGGCCAAGGGCTTCCCGCGCGAGGCCGTGTCGATGATCGAGTCCACCGACCGCGAGGCCACCGGCGAGCTCATGAAGCTCCGCGGTATTGTCGACGTACTCATTCCGCGCGGAGGTGCAGGCCTGATCCAGCGCTGCGTGCGCGAGTCGCTTGTGCCGGTGATCGAGACGGGCACGGGCAACTGCCACATCTACGTGCATGAATCCGCCGACTTTGATAAGGCGCTCAACATTATCGTTAATGCCAAGACCCAGCGCGTAGGCGTGTGCAATGCCGCCGAGTCGCTGCTGGTCGACCGTGCTGTGGCCGATGCGTTTTTGCCTGCGGTCGTTGCCGCGCTACACGACCACGGCGTGCTCATTCACGGCGACGAGGCCACGTGCGCCGCGTGCGCCGACGCCGGCTTTGTAGAGGGCGATGACTACGTCGCCGCGACTGAGGAGGACTGGGGTCGCGAGTACCTGGCGCTCGAGATGAGTGTGAAGGTCGTGGCTAGCGAGGACGAGGCCATCGCGCACATCAACCGCTACGGCACCATGCACTCCGAGGCCGTCGTTGCCGAGGACACGGATGCTTGCGAGCGCTTCCTTGATGCGGTCGATGCCTCGGCCGTGTACTCCAACGCCAGCACGCGCTTCACTGACGGCGGCGAGTTTGGCCTGGGCGCCGAGATCGGCATCTCGACCCAAAAACTCCACGCCCGTGGCCCCTTTGCCGCCGAGGCCCTCACCACCTACAAATACAAGCTCCGCGGCACCGGCCAGGTCCGCCCCTAGCGCCCGCGCAAGAAAAACCACCACAAAGGTGCCTTTCCCCTTTGTGGTGGTTTTAGGTGGCGTGGGCGGTTAGGCCTGGAAGGTATCGCGGTCGGGGGCGAAGGACTGCATGGCCGCGATGGTGCGGTCAAAGAGCTCGGGGAGCTCCCAGCCCAACATCTCGGCGCCCTGCGTAATCACGTCGCGCGAACAGCCAGCGGCAAAGCGCTTGTCCTTGAACTTCTTCTTGAGCGACTTGGTCGTAAAGTCCATGACGCTCTTGCTCGGACGCATGATGACTGCAGCGCCGATCAGGCCGGTGAGCTCATCGCAGGCAAACAGGATCTTTTCCATCTGCAGCTCGGGTTTGGGCAGCGAGGTGTTGAAGTCGGACGTGTGCGTCTGGATGGCGCGAATGAGCTCGGGAGACGCACCTTCGTCCTCAAGAATCTCGGCAGCATAGATGGTGTGGTTCATGGGGTCGTCCTCATGCTCCTCCCAATCCAGGTCGTGCAGCAGACCGACGATGCCCCAAAACTCCTCGTTCTCGGGGTCGAACTCGCGCGCAAAGTAGCGCATAGTGCCCTCGACCGTCTCGCCATGGGTGATGTGGAACGGGTCCTTGTTGTGCTCGTTGAGCAGTTCGAACGCGCGGTCGCGGGTGATTCCGGCGGTAAGCGGCTCTGCCATAAGAGACTCCTTGTGCTCGTGGGTATCGATAAGAATGAATACTACTAGAACAAGAAAACCACCACAAAGGTGCCTGTCCCCTTTGTGGTGGTTTTTGGCGCGGATGGGTTAGTTGAGGGCGGCTTGGGCTAGGCGGGCTTCGGCGTCCTCCTCGGTGACGCCCAGGGCCACGGCGAACTCCTCGATGGAGCGGCGCTTGGCTTCCTTGAGTACGCGCATGTAGTAAGAGCTTGGCTTTTTATCTGCTTCCTCGGCCTGGCGAATACGGTGCATCATGGTTTTTGCCACGCGGACCGTCTCGGGCGCACCCAGCTTGAGCTGCTGCTTAAAGTGCGTCTCCTCCAGCGAGCTGTTGCGCTCGGTAAAGGTGTCGCACTCCAACTCGTCGTAGTGGCTCAGCAGGTGTTCGGCATCTTGCTGGGAGATGGCGGCATGCAAACGGTCGGCCTGCGCCACGGGGTACATGAGAATCGTCTGCGCATGTCCCTGCTTGGTCTCGAGCAACAGCATGGGCTGCGGCGTGTCGTCCCTAAAACCGACGACGGTGCAGACTCCCTGACCCGGATGAATGACGTGTTGACCGATTGAGAACATGCTACCTCCAACTTATACGAATTCACATATGTTTAGAATACCACGCTGACGTGCGTAAACCCTTACTTTATGCAGGAAAAGCACACAACTCCGATAGGTAAGAGTATTCGATAAAATGCACTGCCCATTCATATGTTTATGCAGTTCCAACGCGTGCATAATCTGCAGGCAAACCGCTAACTTTGTACTGCCGCGCAGGAGCGGTAGTCATTTTTGTGCATATGCAATATCTATTAGCTTTACCCTGCGACAGTGTGCGTCGCTTGTGATAGAGTGCTACAAACTCTGGCTTTTGCCCTACGAGTGACCAAGAGCTCGGGGGCTTTAACACAAGGAGGACCTATGCCCGAGAAGATTGAAGAGCTGGTACGCGCTGCGCTTGCTGCGGCCCAGGAGGCCGGCGACCTTTCCGCATTTGAACTTGACGATTGCGCCATCGAGCGACCGGCTGAGACTTCTCATGGCGAGTGGACCTCCACCATGGCCCTGAAGTCCGCCAAGCTGGCCCACTGCGCCCCGCGCAAGATCGCCGAGGCCGTCGTTGCCCATATGCCCGAGGACCCCGCGATTGAGAAGGTCGAGATCGCCGGTCCTGGCTTCATCAACTTCTACCTCTCCGTCGCCGTCAAGAACGCCATCTTTGGCGAGGCCCGCGAGAAGGGCATGGACTTCGCTAAGTCCAACGTTGGCGGCGGCCTGAAGACCCAGGTCGAGTTCGTTTCCGCCAACCCCGTCGGCCCCATGCACATCGGCCACGGCCGCTGGGCCGCGCTGGGCGACTCCCTCTGCCGCGTTATGGACCACGCCGGTTACGACATCCAGCGTGAGTTCTACATCAACGACCACGGCTCTCAGATGAACACCTTCGGCAACTCCATCAGCACGCGCTATATGCAGCTTGCCGACATCATCGCCAAGCAGGGCGTGGACATCGATGAGGCTCACAAGATTTTGATCGCCGACCGCGATGCCTTTGTCGCCGACGAGAACGACGAGCACCCCGAGACCCATCCGTATCAGGACAACTTTGCCGAGACTCTGGGCAAGGACTCCTACGGCGGCGACTACATCATCGACGAGGCTGCCGAGTTCTGGCGCACCGACGGCGACAAGTGGGTCGAGGCCGATCCGCAGGAGCGCATGGAGAGCTTCCGCGAGCGCGGCTACGTAAAGATGGTCGACAACATGCGTGACCTTTGCCACGCCGTCAACTGCGACTTCGATCGTTGGTTCTCCGAGCGCTCCCTGTACGTGAAGGACACCGAGGGCGAGACCGCCGGCACCTCTGCCGTCGACCGCGCTTTTGAGAAGCTCGACAAGATGGGCTACCTCTACACCAAGGACGGCGCCCTGTGGTTCCGCTCCACCGATCTGGGCGACGACAAGGACCGCGTCCTGATCAAGTCCGACGGTGAGTACACCTACTTCGCCTCCGACGTTGCCTATCACTGGGATAAGTTCCAGCGCGTCGACCACGTCATCGACATCTGGGGCGCCGACCACCACGGCTACATCGAGCGCGTCCGCTGCGTTTGCGACGCTCTCGGTTACCCCGGCAAGTTCGAGGTTCTGCTGGGCCAGCTCGTCAACCTTCTGCGCAACGGCAAGCCCGTCCGTATGTCCAAGCGCAAGGGCACCATGGTGACCCTGCAGGAGCTCGTCGACGAGGTCGGCTCCGATGCCGCTCGCTACACGCTCATCTCCAAGAGCTCCAACCAGATGGTCGACTTCGATATTGAGGCCGTTAAGAAGCGCGACAACTCCAACCCGGTGTACTACGTGCAGTACGCTCACGCCCGCGTGTGCTCCATTCTGCGCCGTGCCGCCGACGTTACGCCCGAGCAGGCTGACGAGATGGGCATGAAGGCTGTCGCCGCCAAGGCCATCGGTGAGAACGTCGATTACTCGCTGCTGACCGACCCGACCGAGCTCGCCCTTTCGCGTAAGCTCAACGAGCTCACCGACCTCATCGCCAGCTGCGCTCGCGACCGCGCCCCGTTCCGTCTGACGCACTTTGCTGAGGAACTCGCCGGCGACTTCCACAGCTTCTACGCTGCCTGCCAGGTTCTGCCGAGCGAGGGCCGTCCCGTCGACCCCGAGCTTTCGCGTGCCCGTCTGGCCGCTTGCGACGCCGTCCGCGTGACGCTCGCCCTGGTGCTCACCCTTGTTGGCGTTTCCGCGCCCGAGCAGATGTAAGCTACGGGTCATTTGACCGCGCAAGTTTGGTTTAACTAAGCCTTGAAAGCCCGATCTCCCATATTGAACTGCCTCCCATTTCTTGGACATGAGAAATGGGAGGCTTTCTTTATGCGCGTTGATTTGAGAGTGAAGCATGATATCGAGGCCAGGAAGGCGGCCATAGGGCTCTTCGAGCTCGGGCACGGGTATAAATCTGCCGCGATTGCCCTTTCGCTTCCCGTGGAAGCCGTGAGAAGATGGCAGGAGATATACCGCGCATTCGGGAGCGAGGTGCTGCTGCGCATGGACGGAAAGCAGGGCAGGTACACATACGAGCAGAAGGTCGCCGCCGCCTCCGCCGTCGTCGACGGCGGCATGACGAAGACCGAGGCGATGGCGGCGTTCGGCATAATGTCGATGTCGCCGCTCAAGAAGTGGTGCGCGCTATACCGCCGGGGCGGCGCGGAGGCCCTGCGCCCGAGGCCCAAGGGCCGGCCGAAGGGTTCCAAGGCGAGGCCGCGGACCCGCGAGGAGGAGCTCGAGGAGCGGTGCCGTAGGCTCGAGGCCGAGGTGGCCTACCTAAAAAAATTACGCGCCCTGGTCGAGAGGGACGGGCTCTGACCAGGGCGAAGGCCGAAGCGGTCGCGGCCCTGCGCGCCGAGGGGCACGCGCTCGGGCACTTGCTCGCATGCGCCGAGCTCAAGCGGTCGACCTACTACTACGCCCTCGCGCACCCGCCGAGGCCCACGCGCCCCGAGCTCTGGGAGGCGGCCGCCGAGATCTTCTCGCGCACCGCCAACGGCTGCGGGCACCGGCAGATAGCGATGTGCCTCAGGGCGGAAGAGGGGACCGTGATAGCCGACAAGACCGTGCTCAAGATGATGCGCGAGATGGGGATTCGCTGCGGTATCAGACGCGAGACGGCCTACCACAGGTACAACTCGTACAGGGGCGTCGTCGGCAGGACGTTCGAGAACGTGATCGCGAGGGATTTCGACGCCGGGGCCCCGTGGCGGAAGCTGGGAACGGACGTCACCGAGTTCAAGGTGGCGGGCGGCAAGGCCTACTGGGCCCCGACGCTGGACTTCTGCACCAAGGAGATCGTGGCGAGCGACATATCGACCACGCCCGACATGGCCCAGCAGGTCAGGATGCTCGACGAGCTGCTGTCCAAGATCCCCGAGGGCGCCGCCCCGACCATGCACTCGGACCGGGGCTGGCAGTACCAGCACGCCTCGTACACATCCAGGCTCGAGGCCGCCGGCATCGTCCAGAGCATGTCCAGGAAGGCGAACTGCATCGACAACGCCGCCACCGAGCAGCTCTTCGGCCACGTCAAGGACGAGTTCTACCGGGGCCGCGAGTGGGAGACGTTCGAGGATTTCAAACGCGACCTGGAGGAATACATAGTCCACTGGAACACGAGCCGGAGGCAGGTAAGATTGAAGGGCCTGACCCCGGAGGAGTTCCGGAATCAGGCCCTCGCGGCCTAGTCGCTATTTAGGGCGTCCAAGATTTGGGACGCAGTTCATATGGAGGTCGGGCTTTTTTGCAAACGCCGACGTATTGACGAATTTGGAACTGCTGGAAATACGAAACTATGCCGGTTTACTACGATGAATTGAGATATTCCAACCACGCCGGCTTTTAGCTAAAAAGTGCAAGGCATCTACCTGCGGTTTTAGTTCAACAAGTTTCGGAGTGGTCGCGGTTGAGCGATTCATCGTAGTAAACCGCCATAGTTTTGGCGGAGGCAGTCAGATTTGTGGGTGTTAAACCAAAGAGTGTCCCTTTTGAATAGTCGTTTAAGAACGTCCTCAATGACTAAGTTGCAGGTGGTGGCGGTTGTGTTACACTAACGCTGCGTAATTGACGCAATCATCTCGATACAGATCAATGATGTCCGTCGTTTTGAACGGAACTAGACTGTTTAGCCGCCCTGAAGGTTTATGCAGGGAGCATGTGATCACAGGGCTTGAAAAGAAAGTTGAGCAAACACTGTGTCTGATCAACAGCAAGAAAACGAAATAACGACGACGCAAGCCGCTCCCGCTGCACCGGTTGCGTCGGACCAGGTCGCGGCGCCCGCGCAAGCCTCGGCTCCTGAGACGCCTAAGGCTGCTTCGACGCCTACGCCTGCAGCGGCTGAGAAGGCCGTGCCTGCAACTGGTGAGGAGGCTGCTCCGGCAAAGCCCAAGCGTACGCGCCGCACGACCAAGCCTGCTGCTGACGGCGAGGAAGTCACCAAGCCCAAGCGCCGTACTACGCGCACGACGCGCGCCAAGCGCACCGTTGCAGCTGACTCCTCGGCGCCGATTTCCGATGAGGTCGCGCAGGCACGTGCGTTGGCGCAGATTAGCGAGGCTCAGGTGGTGCGCGCCCGCCGTCGTGCTGCCGAGCGTGAGGCCGCGGCTCTGACCGAGCTTGCAGCCCCGTCTGTGCCCGAGACCCCTGCCGCCGACCAGCCGACCGAGAAGTCGGTACCGCGCACACGCCGTCGCACGGCTGCTAAGGCCGAGCGGGTTGCCGATCAGGTAACCCCCGAGCTCACCGAGGCTTCGGTCCGTTCCGCGGCAGGGGAGGGCACATCGCCTGCTGAGCCCGCTGCGCCTGTCGAGGCCAGCGAAGTTCCCGTTGTCGATCCGGCTTTGCGCCCGCACCGTCGCGGTCGCAAGCCCAAGGCCTTCGTCGAGGCCGAGAAGGCCGCAGCCGCAGCCGCCGCCGCTCGGGATGCTGCGGCGACCGCCGAGTCTGCAACCGCTGCCGATGCACCCGTCCAGGATGCCACGACTTCCGAGGCCGTTTCTGCCGATGTCGAGCCCGCCGACGTCCGTCCAGGTCGCAGCCGTCGCACTGCTGTTAAACGCACGTCCAAGGCTAAGGCCGCCAAGAAGGGTACGTCCGAGGATTCCGACGAGACGACCGCCGATGCATCGACTGATGCCGCCGAGCCCCAGGACGTCGAACAGCCTGCGTCCGAGAAGCCCAAGCGCGGTCGTAAGAAGTCCGCTAAGGCCAAGGCGTCCGAGCATCAGGCTGATGTCGAAGCGCAGGTCGATTCTGGCGCCGAGGCCAATGAAGCCGCTGCGGTCAATGCCGACGCCGCCACAACCGATGGTGCCGCGCCCGCCGAGGCCGAAGACGGCACTCGTTCCAACCGTCGCCAGCACAAGCGCAACGAGGAGCGCAACGATCGCAAGGACGAACGCAACAACGACCGTCGCAACCGTCAGCGCGATCGCAAACAGCGCAACAAGGAGCGCAACGCCGCCCCCACCGAGCCCACGCTTTCGCGTGAGGAGCTCGCTGCCATGAAGGTCGCCGAACTGCGCGAGAAGGCCAAGGAGTTCGAGATCGAGACGACCGGCAAGAAGAAAGCCGAGCTCGTCGAGGAGATCTACGTCACCGCCGCGAAGGCCGAGGGCTTCCGCGACATCAAGGGCATTCTGCAGATTCGCCCGGACAGCTCCGGCATCATCCACGCCCATGGCTATATGAAGTCCAACGACGACGCCTTCGTGCCCGCCTACCTCATCCGCTCCGCGCGCCTGCGCACGGGCGACGTTATCGAGGGCTCGCTGCGTCCTTCGCGCGGCGGCGACAAGCGCGCCGGCCTCGCCAAAATCACGACCGTCAACGGTCTGGACCCCGAGCAGATTCGCAACCGTCCCAAGTTCGGCGACCTCACCCCTGTCTATCCCAACGAGCCGCTGCGCATGGAGCACGGCAAGGACTCCATTACCGGTCGCGCCATCGACATCGTGTCGCCGATCGGCAAGGGTCAGCGTGGCCTGATCGTGTCCCCGCCCAAGGCCGGCAAGACCACGATCCTCAAGAAGATCTGCCAGTCTATCTCGATTAACAACCCCGAGGTGCACCTCATCTGCCTGCTCGTCGACGAGCGCCCCGAAGAGGTCACCGATATGCAGCGTTCCATCAAGGGCGAGGTTGTGGCGTCGACCTTCGATATGCCCGCCGATAACCACACTCGCGTGGCAGAGCTTGTCATCGAGCGCGCCAAGCGCATCGTGGAGCTGGGCGGCGATGTTGTGGTGGTGCTCGACTCCATCACGCGTCTTGCCCGCGCCTACAACTTGGCGGCGCCCGCCTCAGGCCGCATCCTTTCGGGCGGCGTCGATTCGGCGGCACTGTATCCTCCCAAGCGCTTCCTGGGTGCAGCCCGTAATATCGAGAACGGTGGCTCGCTCACCATCCTGGCCTCTGCCCTCATCGACACCGGTTCCAAGATGGACGAGGTCATCTTTGAGGAGTTCAAGGGCACCGGCAACATGGAGCTTAAGCTCGATCGCGAACTGGCCGACCGCCGCATCTTCCCGGCTATCGACCCCGTTGCCTCCGGTACGCGTAACGAGGACCTGTTGGTCGACGAGCAGATGCGTCCGTTTGTCTTTGGTCTGCGTCGCATTCTTGCCGGCATGAACAACACCGAGCGCGCAGCCGCGTCGTTCATTAAGGGTCTTAAAGGCACCAACACCAACCAGGAGTTCCTGGTGCGTTCGGCCAAAAAGCACAGCGACTACGAGCAGACGTTCTAGGCTGTCATCCACGCGCAGCGATAGCCATCAATGCGATAAAGGGTCGGGGCTTGCGCCTCGGCCCTTTTCCATATCGCGTATCCGCGCTTATTTTTGACCATAAGACTGGCAAGCAGCAGGTTTCCCGTTTCAATCCGACATCGTCGCTTGCAATCGACGGGGCGGTTTCGCATAATAGCTTTTAAGCTTCGCGACGGATAACGCAGATGAAACGAACCATATACCGTTGCTTTGGGGCATAGCCCCGCTTCATCTTCTCTCGCGCAGCCAACTGAATGATGCGATTTGGGTGCTGGAAGATGGGGAGAGCTCATGGCTTCTTCTGATGCAACACAACGAGCAGTCCTTGCCGGACTTTCGTGCGGGATCGGCCTTGCCGCTCCCGTGGTTATGTATGCCGCGACGCTACCGTTTTCGTCGGTGAACGAGACGGTCGTGGCGGGTGCGGTTCCCTTCGCCGTGGGCGCGGTGGCGGGCGTGGGTATCTATGCCGCCTCGCTGGGTATCTCCGAGTACCATGCGCAGCGTGAAGAGCGTCTGTTCCAGCCCGATGCCATGGGCGGTGCCGCCAATCTCAATCAGCATCAAAGCGAGTTCAAGACCGCCTCGATTCCAGCTCAGCAGCAGGATGCGACTCCTTATGCTACCGCTTCTGCTTCTCAGGCTCAGTCGGAGCAGTCTACCTCGGCATTCCTTTCCGGCCTGACTGGTGCGTTCCAGCGCCGTCATACCGATGATGGTGTCCCTACCATCGCTCGAGCCGCAGATGCTATGGACGAGGACGAGGCTTGGTCCATGATCGACAGTATGCTCGACGACGATTCGCCGGTGAGCTGCGACCCTGCACACTCGCGCGACGTCTATCAAGTCGCCATCGACGAGCTCACCAACGGCGGGCAGACCGGCTCCTTCAATCGCGACGACATCGCCGCCGCGGCACGCGCCGTATCTGGCTCCCAGGCCGCCCCTGCGGGCAGCACGGCGGCTTTCGTGGCACTCGTCGCCAACGCGGCAGCCAATAACGCCTACAGTGCTACCTCGGCGGACGCGAACGCTTCTGCCGACAATTCGTACGTTGATGAAGCCATGGCCGCGGACGAGGAGGCCGTTGCCGCCCGCCGTGCCGCCGAAAGCTCACTGTGGGGCGCTCCTGCCCAGCAGCAGGCGGCCGAGGCTGCGCCGTACAATGCAAACCTCGCCAGCATGCCTATCATCTCCGGTGCCGCGGACATCGATCTCGATGACCTCGATGAGCCTGCAGCCATCACCGCATCGATTGATGCCCAAGATCGCATCGACACCGGCGACCTTCCGGACGCCTCGCTCGAGGTCGATGTCCCCATGGCCGATTATTCGGGCCACGAGGACATGTGGGCCGCCGCCACCGCGATTCTGGATGCGATTGACGAGCCCGCTCCTGTTGTAGCGCCCGCTCCCGTCGCTGCCCCTCAGTCTGCTGCCCCCGCCTATGTCGGCCGTCACAGCGCTGTGCTCCCCGAGGATACCGCCCGTATCTCGCGCGAGAGCATCGAGCGGGCCGAGGCTATTGCCGCCGGCATTATGGAAAATCGTCGTCACGAGCGCGTCAATCAGATCCTCGAGGAAGAGATCGAGCGCCTGCAGTCCTCTACCGCCAAGCGTACGGGCCGTGCCTATCTGAGCGTTATCGAGGGCGGTACCGCCAGCTTTGCGCCGCTCCGCGCGGAGGCATAACTTCTGCATGGTTAAGATCAATCGAAAATGGGCGGTCGTGACCTGCCTGATGGCGCTCTTGATCTGGGGCAATTCGCTGGTTCCCGGCTCGGGGTCGGGCTCGCTGAGTCTAACGGTCATGGAAACTATCCGCGGTTTCCTGCACGGCGTGGGACTTCCATATGAATGGGTGACCAACTTCGTTGTTCGCAAGTGCGCGCATTTTACCGAGTATATGGTGCTCGGCATCCTGGCAACGCACGCCTTTGATTTTGAGGGCCGGCGCACCTTTGACGTGCTGCTGCCCACGGCGGCGTTCCTGCTGCTGATTCCCTCGATCGACGAGACGATTCAGCTCTTTGTGCCGGGACGCGCCGGCATGATCACCGATGTGATGATCGACTACTGTGGAGCGGCAACGGGCGTTGTGCTCAGATATCTACTACGATCGCTCATATGTGCCAAAAAGGCCGCCTAGGACGTATGTTTGGTCCTAGGCGGCCTTTTTTATTTGAGGACTTATATGAGGCGTGGTGGCGTCGTTCCGTAGGTCGGATTTGCCGGGCGCGCCACGCCCTGTGGGTGCGTCTGCTACTGAAGCGCCTGGGCGCCCAGGGCCAGGCAGCCCATGATGCCCTGCTTGCCCTCGAGGCTGTTGTTGACAATGTAGGTATCGATGTCGTTGACCTCGGGCGTGACGATATAGCCGTTGAGCATCTCGGCGCACTTTTTGCGGGCGAGCGGCACGATGGGGGTGTGGTCGGCCACGCCGCCGCCGATGATAATCTTTTGCGGTGCGTAGCACAGCGTGTAGGTCATGAGCGCCTGTGCCAGATAGCCTGCGAGCAGGTCCATGGCCTCCGGGTCATCGGCCATGTCTCCGGCGCTCTTGCCATCCCAACGCTTTTTAACGCCGGGACCGGCGATGAGGCCCTCGAGGCAGTTGTCGTGGAAGGGGCAGGCGCTGTGCTCGCCAATGGTGTCGCGCGGGTCGCGCGTGACCAGGATGTGGCCTGCCTCGGGATGCATCATGCCGTGCACGAGCTGGCCGCCCGAGAGCACGCCGGCGCCCACACCGGTGCCGATGGTCAGGTAGACCACGTCTGTGAGGCCCTGGGCGCAACCAAAGGTGACCTCGCCCAGGCAGGCAACGTTGACGTCGGTGTCGTAGCCGCAGGGAATATTGAGCTCGTTTTGGATGGTGCCCAGCAGGTCGAAGTAGCGCCATGCCGTTTTGGGCGTCTCCAGGATCTTGCCGTATTGGGGCGAGGCGGGGTTGACCGCGGTGGGGCCAAAGGCGCCGATGCCCAGCGCGGCGATGCCCTTGTCGGCAAACCATGCATTGACGGCCTCAACGGTCTCCTGCGGGGTCGTGGTCGCGATCTGCTCGCGCTCCAGGACCGTACCGTCTGCATAGCCCGTGGCGCAGACCATCTTGGTGCCGCCGGCCTCGAGCGCTCCGATAAGCTGCTGTTCTGCCATAGTATTCCTCTCACTGGGACGAGTTGCTCCGTGACTAAAGTATAGGGCTCTAAACCATTTAAGAAAGCGCTATAAAAAGAAGCCTCGCAACGCGGCGGGCGGTGCGAGGCTTCTTTGGTTGCTTTAGTTGCTGGGCCGTCCTTACCCGCGCGGCTTGATTTTATCACGTAACGACTTGAGGTTCTCCAGCGCTGCGTTGAGCGTCTCGTCTCGCTTGGCAAAGTGGAAACGAATCAGATGGTTGACGGGCTCGCGGAAGAAGCTCGAGCCGGGCACGGCGCCCACGCCCACCTTAGACGCGAGATCCTCGCAGAATTCGAGGTCGCTGTCATAGCCAAACTCAGAGATGTCCATCATGACGTAGTAGGCGCCCTGCGGCACGTTATGCACAAGACCGATGCTATCGAGCCCCTGGCAGAACAGGTCGCGCTTGGCGGCGTAGAGGTCGAGGACCTCCTGGTAATAGCTGTCGTCGAAGTTGAGGGCGGTGACAACGGCTTCCTGCAGGGGAGCGGCGGCACCCACGGTGAGAAAGTCGTGGACCTTCTTGATACGCTCGGTAATCTCGGCCGGGGCAATGGTGTAGCCCAGGCGCCAACCGGTGATGGAGTACGTCTTAGACAGCGAGCTGCAGCTGATGGTTCGCTCGAACATGCCGGGTAGCGTGGCCATATAGACGTGCTCGTGGGGCGCGTAGACGATGTGCTCGTATACCTCGTCGGTAATGCAGTAGGCGTCGTACTTTTTGCACAGGTCGGCGATGAAGGTGAGCTCCTCGCGCGTAAAGACCTTGCCGCAGGGGTTGGACGGGTTGCACAGGACGATGGCCTTGGGGTCGTTGTCGCGGAAGGCAGCCTCGAGCGCCTCGCGGTCAAAGTCGAATGTGGGCGGGTTGAGCGGCACATAGATGGGCTCGGCACCCGAGAGAATGGTGTCAGCGCCGTAGTTCTCGTAGAACGGCGAGAAGATGACGACCTTGTCTCCGGGGTTCGTAACCGTCATCATGGCGGCCATCATGGCCTCGGTGGAGCCGCAGGTGACCACGATATTCTGGTTGGGGTCGATCGGCATGCCCATAAAGTGCTCCTGCTTGGCGGCGAGCGCCTCGCGCATGGCCTGGGAGCCCCAGGTAATGGAGTACTGGTGGTAGAGCGGCTTGGGGTCGGCGGCGATGGTGCTCAGGCTGTTGAGCAGCTGCGCCGGAGGATCGAAGTCGGGGAAGCCCTGCGAGAGATTGACGGCATCGTACTTATTGGAGATGCGTGTCATGCGGCGGATGACCGAATCGGTAAATGTTGCCGTGCGGTTGGAGAGTTCTTTCATGCCGGTCCTTTCGAGGATTTGCAGTGGGGCAAGTTTACTCCTATGAAACCGGTGGGATTTGCTCGAAATGGTCTCGAAAAACTCTTTTCAAAATTCTTGAAAATTGGGGCTTGCATCGCGTGGCGTTCCTTGCAATAATAGTCGAGCGCGAAGCGCACAGGACACGGTGGGTGTAGCTCAGTTGGCTAGAGCGACGGGTTGTGGTCCCGTAGGTCGAGGGTTCGAGTCCCTTTACCCACCCCAGTTTTTGCTTCGTGTTGATATCGGGTCGTTAGCTCAGTTGGTAGAGCAGGGGACTCTTAATCCCAAGGTCCAGGGTTCGAACCCCTGACGGCCCACCACACGATATCTCCTCTAAAGTCCGCCACAACGGACTTTAGCTTTGGGTCGTTAGCTCAGTTGGTAGAGCAGGGGACTCTTAATCCCAAGGTCCAGGGTTCGACCCCCTGACGGCCCACCCAAAGCAAGTTAAGGCGGTCAACGAAAGTTGGCCGTCTTTTTTTGACCTCGCATGGGGTCGAACCCGTCGGGGCGCGAAGTTGGGGAAACTGCACCGTGATTCCCTTAGGGAAACACGGCTAAAGCCCCATAAACGTGCTCTCCTTATGAGAATTATGCTCACGGGGCTCGATGCATGTTGAGAAGTTGTGATCAAGCTTAAAGTGAGAATCGATTTAGTCCGCTCGAAAGTGCGAACCCAGGCTTTCAGTTCGCTTGCGCATGGCTTTGACCATTTCCTGTGCTAGTTGAATCTGCGATTGCAGGCGGGCGAGGGCAGCGATTTCGCTGTCGTTGGCATGTGGCTTATTTAGAGCCGTGGCTTCGTCTTGCAGGCTTTCAAGCTGTTGCAGGGCCTCGGATAGGCCTGTTTCGGCCCTGTTGATCATGCAATAGGTGCTCATCGTGTGCCTAAGGCTGTGTGTCAGGCGTTCGGCATCTGTTGCGGCAATGCCGTAGTGGGGGAGGGCGATATCCGCCTTCAGCGCTGCCTCAGGCTCTTTCTGTGCTGCAAGGGCTGCCGATGCGCCTGCGATGCGTCCGAATACGATGCCGTTGGCGCTTGACAAGCCACCAATGCGGTCGGCGCCGTGCATGCCGCCTGTCGCCTCGCCGCAAGCGTAGAGGCCCTCAACGCCCGTGTGCGCGGTCTTATCGATCTTGATGCCGCCGTTAGCGGCGTGGGCATACATCGCAACGCGCATCTCGTCGGTCGGCGCGATGCCGTGCTCGTCTTGCAGCCAGGTGGCAAAGGTCTGCACAAACTCTGGGACATCCTCGCGGGGGAAGTCGTAGCGGAGCGCCAGGCCTTCGGCGCCTGCCTGATCGATGGCAAGATCGATAGCGCGGGAGGCCAAGCGTGACGTGAAGGGACCATATCCAGAGCGCTGCTCGAGCAGGTCGTCCAGCTTGTTGTCGGCAATATCTACCGGCTGGTCTACGTGCACGTAGCGCCAGGTTTTCTCATTGAAGACCAAGTTACGCCTGGGCTCGATGAAGCCGGGCATCATCTGCATGAACTCTATATTAGTAAGTGTTGCGCCGTGCGCCAGCGCGATGGCCTGCGAGGAACTGAGCACATCAGCCGACGTAAGGCTGCGCTCGAACAGGCCGCCTGTGCCACCGGCTGCGATGACCGTGGCCTTGGCAGCAAAGGGCACGATTCGATTTTCGGTAAGGTCGTAGAGTACGGTTCCGGTTATTCTGCCGTTCGTGTCCTCAACAAGGTCGATAAGCTCATGGCGGGGGAGCAGGCGAATGCCGAGCGACTCGATCCAGGTCGTCAGAGCGTCCTCAAGGGGCTTGCGGGTGAGGCCGCGCCACATGCGCGTCTTGTGGTCAAAGCAGGGGATAAATTGCTTTTGCTGGGCGCTCTCGGCACTTTGCGGACGTTGGAGTTCAACACCCAGCTCCCGTTCGAGCCATGTAATTGCCCGGGGAATGCCGTGGACGAACGTCTGGACGAGTTCGGGGTCGGCAACGCCGCCGCCGACGGCCAGGATGGTGTCGATGAGGTCCTGCTCGTCGTCTTCGTCGACGGGACCGATGAGGCCGAGGCCCCAGGTACCCGGGAAGAAGCTCGATCCACTCATGGTCTTGCCGGCGCTTGCCACAGTGACGGTTGCACCCGTGCGTGCCGCTTCGATGGCGGCACAAAGGCCCGCAATGCCAGATCCAATTACCAGTACATCAGTCGATTCCATCGGATTCCTTTCTCGTCCGGCGCATTGTCGCACGGGTGATCGGCAATGGGGCCGCAAAGACCCGGCAAATCGGTAAAGGGCAAATATGGCAGGTGGGCGTCATGGACGCTCTGAAGCTCCATCTCATCACATCTTGTATTTCGCCCCAACTGATATATCGGCATTAGCTACCCTGCGACAGCGCAAACAAAAAGAGCCGCTACCCGGGTGGGTAGCGGCTCCAAAGCTCAACTATATGAGCATCGCGCGGGCGCGATTAGGCCTTGAGGGCCTCCTCGACGGCGACAGCGCAGGCGACGGTGGCACCGACCATGGGGTTGTTGCCCATGCCGATGAGACCCATCATGTCGACGTGCGCAGGCACGGAGGAAGAACCGGCGAACTGGGCGTCGGAGTGCATGCGGCCCATGGTGTCGGTCATGCCGTAAGAGGCAGGGCCGGCGCCCATGTTGTCCGGGTGCAGGGTACGGCCAGTGCCGCCACCAGAAGCGACGGAGAAGTACTTCTTGCCAGCCTCGAGGCGCTCCTTCTTGTAGGTGCCAGCGACGGGGTGCTGGAAGCGCGTGGGGTTGGTGGAGTTACCGGTGATCGAGATGTCGACGTTCTCGTGCCACATGATGGCAACGCCCTCGCGGACGTCGTCGGCGCCGTAGCAGTTGACGGCGGCGCGGGGACCATCGGAGTAGGGGATGGTCTCGACGACCTTGAGCTCGCCCGTGAAGTAGTCGAACTGGGTCTTCACGTAGGTGAAGCCGTTGATGCGGGCGATGATCTGAGCAGCGTCCTTGCCCAGACCGTTGAGGATGACGCGCAGCGGCTTCTTGCGAGCCTTGTTGGCGTTCAGAGCCAGGCCGATAGCACCCTCAGCGGCAGCGAAGGACTCGTGACCGGCCAGGAAGGCGAAGCACTCGGTGTCGTCGGAGAGCAGCATAGCGCCCAGGTTGCCGTGGCCCAGACCGACCTTGCGGTCCTCGGCGACGGAGCCGGGAACGGTGAAGGCCTGGATGCCCTCGCCGATGATGGCGGCAGCCTCAGAAGCGGACTTGGCGCCACGCTTGACAGCGAGAGCGCAACCGAGGGTGTAGGCCCACTCGGCGTTCTGGAAGGCGATGGACTGGGTGTTGTTGACGATCTCACGCGGGTTGAAGCCCTTGTCGGTGCAGATCTGCAGAGCTTCCTCGAGGGAGGCGATGCCGTTGTCGGCGAGGCACTTGTTGATCTTGTCAGCGCGGCGCTCGTAACCTTCGAACGTAACAGTCATAGTTATTTCCCTCCCTTTCTACTCGTGAACCGGGAACACGCTGGCGACGGAGTGAGTCTCCTCGTCGGTGCGCGGGTCGATGTACTTGGCAGCGTTCTCCCACTGACCATAGTGGCCCATAGCGCCAGCGATGGCCTCCTCGGGGGTCTTGCCGGCCTTGACGGCGTCGGTGAACTTGCCGAGGTTCAGGAACTCGAATGCGATGATCTCGTTCTTGTCGTTGAGAGCCATGCGGGTGACGTAGCCCTGAGCGAGCTCGAGGTAACGAGCGCCCTTGGCCTTGGTGCCGAACATGGTGCCGACCTGAGAGCGAAGGCCCTTGCCGAGGTCGTCGAGGGAGGCGCCCACGGGCAGGCCGCCCTCGGAGAACGCGGTCTGGCTGCGGCCGTAAACGATCTGCAGGAAGATCTCGCGCATAGCAACGTTGATGGCGTCGCAGACGAGGTCGGTGTTGAGGGCCTCGAGGATGGTCTTACCGGGAAGGATCTCGGAAGCCATGGCGGCAGAGTGGGTCATACCCGAGCAGCCGATGGTCTCAACGAGGGCCTCCTCGATGATGCCGTCCTTGACGTTCAGCGTGAGCTTGCAGGCGCCCTGCTGAGGTGCGCACCAACCCACACCGTGCGTAAGACCGGAGATGTCGGAAATCTCCTTAGCCTGGACCCACTTGCCCTCCTCGGGGATGGGTGCGGGGCCGTGGTATGCACCCTTGGCAACGGGGCACATGTTCTCCACTTCCTGTGAGTACTGCATGCCTCTCCTCTCTATCGTGTTGGCGTCCCGTCTGGGGGCCGTGGCTGGCGATTGCCGGGCGACCCTTCGAAAGGGACATGACATGCAGCCCCTATAATACCGCGAAATGCACGGAATATTCGGCGAACGGCTCAGTTTTCGTAGCGAGATGCGCGGAACTTTCAATTGAAACGGTTTAACTCTATATTCTGTGGTCGTGCACTTCCGTAGAGGGGGTCCGTCTTGGGCAAGCTTTTGGTCAGCTTTTGTAAGCGTTGCAGGGGTTGACCTGTTGCAACGGTGCCGTTCGCCGCCTGTTTACTGCCTTTGGCCGCGCGAGCGAATTGTTTTGCGTGAATGTTTTGATGGCACGCTTCAATCGTGCTGTATTGGATGGCAAGCAGATCCCGGCGAAGGGAGCGCCATGCAGCGCGTTTGGAGAACGGTTACCGGCTTTTACCATGTCTGTGCCCGCGGTACGGGCAAGCAGCTCATCTTTGAGGGCGATGAAGACCGGTGGGAGTTCTTGGAGCTGATGCGTGAGTGCTGCCGCAAGGCGGGCGTGACGGTTATCGCCTGGTGCCTTATGGGCAATCACGTGCGTCTGGTGCTTGCAGATTACGAGGACGCGATGAGCGCGGCGATGCACCGGCTGCTTTTGACGTACGCGCGGCGGTTCAATAAACGCACGGGGCGCACAGGGCATCTGTTCCAGAACCGTTTTGACCGGCGCTCGCTCGATACCGACTGGCAGGTGATGGAGGCTATTCGCTCCGTTCACGCCGATCCGCAGGAGGCGGGCATCAGTCTCATTGAGCGTTATCCCTGGAGCAGCTTTCCGGAGCATTTGTGCGCTTACGACGGTGACGCGGCCGATGTCGCGAGGGGATTTTCTGATCCTTCTTGCGTGCTTGAGCTTTTTGGTTCTGCCGAGGGCTTTATTGCCTATTCGCTTTCGACGCCCGACGGCGGCGAACCGGCGCTGCGCGATATGAAAGAGACAGAGTGGGAACGCCACGCCTTTGCCGACAAGATGGCGAAGAGCCTCGGGGTTCCGCTCAATGTGGTTAAAACTGCACCGCCGGCGCAGCGCGATACCGTTATTGTTGGATTGAGCAATGCCGGCCTTACGGTGCGCCAGATTGAGCGGTATACCGGGATTGGCAAAAGTACCGTCTCTCGTATCGTGCGCGCTTATGTGCGGGTGAAGGCACGGGCTGAGCTTTCGGAATAGAAAATGGCCGAACCACTCTTGTCAAGCGATTCGGCCAACAAAAATCTTAAGATTTGGGACAAGTACTACTGATTATTTTGTCCCGTGAGCATGCCGTCGAGGGTGCGCCAGGCGAGCTCGGCGCATTTGACGCGGGCGGGCATGTGCGAGATGTCCTGGAGCTGGGCGGCTTCGTCCAGGTCTTCCAGGTCCTCCTCGGAGAGCTTCTCGCCGCGGATCATGGCGAGGAAGAGCTCTGCCAGGCGGCGAGCTTCCTCGACGGTCTCGCCGGTGATGAGATCGGCCATGATGTCGGCACTGGCCTGGCTGATGGCGCAGCCGTGGCCGGTAAAGGAGGCCTCCTCGATCACGTTGTTCTCGACACGCAGCTGCAGAGTGAGCTCGTCTCCGCAGCTGGGGTTGATGCCGTCGTGCTCGTGCGTGGGAGCATCCATCTCGTACTTGTAGTCGGGGTGCGAGTTGTGCTCCATAAATGTGGTGGAGGTGTACAGATTACCCATTGAACGTGCTCCAAACGTGATGCAGGCCGGCGATGAACTTGTCAATGTCGGCCTTGTCGTTGTA
This sequence comes from Collinsella aerofaciens, assembly GCF_020181355.1. Classification (NCBI taxonomy): domain Bacteria; kingdom Bacillati; phylum Actinomycetota; class Coriobacteriia; order Coriobacteriales; family Coriobacteriaceae; genus Collinsella; species Collinsella aerofaciens. Next base: position 2,143,233 of record NZ_CP084004.1, on the reverse strand, counting down.
GAAGGCCACGCTGGCGCGGCAGCAGGCAAGGTTCTCGACGCCCAGCCAGGTGAGCAGCGGCTGTGCACAGTGGTGACCGGCGCGGATGCAGACGCCGTCCATGTCCATGATGCTCGCGACGTCGTGCGGGTGGATGCCGCGGACGTTAAAGCTCACAACGCCGTGGTGGTTGTCCCAATAGATGGAGCCGATGATCTGGACAAAGTCGAGCTGCATGAGCTCGCCCATCAGGTAGTGGACGAGTGCCTGCTCGCGTGCCTGGACGTTCTCGTAACCCACCGTGTTGACCAGGTAGTCGAGTGCCGCACCCGTGGCGAAGATGCCGGCGGCGTCCTGTGTGCCGGCCTCGAATTTCTCGGGAACGGGCGCCCAGACGGCGTCCTGCTCGGTAACAGAGTCGATCATCTCGCCGCCGGTGAGCATGGGCGGCATGGCGTTGAGCAGGTCCATCTTGCCCCACAGCACGCCGATGCCCATGGGGCCCATAGCCTTGTGTGCGCTAAAGGCAAAGAAGTCGGCGCCCAGGTCGGCCACATCGACCGGCATGTGCGGCAGCGACTGCGCACCGTCGACGACCAGGTAGCCGCCATACTTGTGCACGAGCTTGCCGAGGTTCTTGACTGGGTTCTCGACTCCCAACACGTTGGAGACCTGACCCACGGCCAGAATCTTGGTCTTGGGACCAACCTTGGCAAGAACCTCCTCGGTGGTGAGCTGACCGGTCTTGGTGGGGTAGAGGTAGACGAGCTTGGCGCCGGTCTCGCGGCAGACCTGCTGCCACGGAATCAGGTTGGAGTGGTGCTCCATGATGGTGATGACGACCTCGTCGCCCGGCTCGAGGACTGTGGGTGCAAAGCTCTTGGCGACCAGGTTGAGCGACTCGCTCGTGTTGCGGGTGAAGACGACCTCGTTGGCCTGTGAGGCGCCGATGAGGTCGGCGATCTGCTGGCGGACCTTCGCGATGGCGTCGGTGGCCTCGACGGACAGTGAGTACAGGCCGCGCAGGGGGTTGGCGTTCATGCGCTGATAGAAGTCACGCTCGGCGTCGAGCACGCAGGCGGGGCGCTGCGCGGTGGCGGCACTATCGAGGAAGGCGATCTCGGGGTGCTGCTGGAAAAGCGGGAACTGTGCCTTGTAGGGATTGGTCTCGATGTCGACGGTAGGCCAGCCGCGCGAGGCCTCGTCACTGGCGTCGAACTCCATAGGCTCCGGTGCGGTACAGGTATCGCATTTAACGTGCTCGGTGTCGATCATGCGAGCTCCTCTTCAAAGTTGTTGATCAGGTTGTTGCCCAAGCGGACGACGGCTGCGCGGGTGCGCTCGTCGGTGGCGGAAAGCGCGGCGTCCTCCAGCTTGGCGCGAATGAACAGATCCTCGGCGGCGTTTTGGTCAAGGCCACGGCAGGCGAGGTAGAACAGCTGCTCGTCGCGGACGTGACCGATGGTGGCGCCGTGGTTGCCGGCGACGTCGTCCTCGTCACAGAGAATGACGGGAACGGTCTTGTTGTCGACGCCCTTGTTGGCCAAAAGCACCGTCTCGCGTTCGGTGCCGGTTGCACCCTTGCAGCCGTGCACGAGGTCGATGGTGCCACGGTAGACCTTCTTGGACGTGCCGGTCAGCACGCCGTTGGCGTCGATCTCGCACTCGGTCTTGCGACCGCGGTGGCGCAGCTCGTAGTTAAAGTCGCGCACCTGCTCGCGGGCGCCCAGGTAATCGGTATCGATGGTCACCTTGGCGGTGTCGCCCAGCAGGTCGCCGGCAAGGCCGGTGGCGCTGGCGCCGGCACCCAGGACGGTGTGCTGCACGTTGACGCGCGCGCCCTCGTCCAGGAACAGGCCGGTGTCGTCGAGTGCGATCCAGCTGTCGTCGAGTGTCTGCGTGCAGGTCACGTTGACGGTGGCGTACTCGTGGGCGCACACGCGTAGCACGGAGCCCACGACACCCTCGCCGGTAACAGGAGAGTCTAGGGCAATATGCAGGTCGAGCGTTGCCTGCGGGCGAGCGACGACGTCGATGGCGGCGATGGCCGCGGCGGCATCGACACCGCTCACACGCACGGTAACCGTGGCGTGCTGGTATGCGGGCACATCGATGACGATGCGCTTGGTAGCGTGCTCGGCCAAGTAGGCGTAGGCAGCCTCGCCCATGCCGGTTTCGAAGGCTTCAGCAGGGGAGAGCTCCTCCTCGAGCTTGATGGCGCCGGCCTGGTAGACGGAGGTGGCGGGCACGTCGAGCTCGGTCTCGGGCGTGATGCGGGCGCGGTCGGCGGCATCACCGGGGGCGGAGGAGCGGCGCTCGGGGAAGCGCTCGGCCATGGCGTCCATGGCGGCGTCGAACGCGTCTGTCACGCCAATAAACTGCTCGCCCAAGCCTTCGACCTCAACGGCCTCCGCGGGAGCGGCGGCAAGCTCGTCAGAGAGCTCGAGCTTGGTCTGATTCATCTTCAGCCAGCCCCAAGTGGCAGCCGGCATCGCGTTGACCTGCTCAAGGGTGGTAGCAGCGGTGTTGGTTTCCTGTTTCATTATCCGATCGCTCCTTCCATCTCGAGCTTGATCAGGTTGTTCATCTCGACGGCGTACTCCAGCGGCAGCTCCTTGGAGACCGGGTTGGCAAAGCCGTTGACGATCATGGTGCGGGCCTCTTCCTCCGAGATGCCGCGGCTCATCAGGTAGAACACCTTGTCGTCGCCGATGCGGCCGATGGTGGCCTCGTGGCCGATGTCGACGTTCTTGGCGCGGATGTCCATGGCGGGGATGGTGTCGGAGCGGCTCTGGTCGTCGAGCATGAGCGACTGGCAGCTCACGGTTGCCTTGGAACCCTCGGCCTTGGGCGTGGCCACGATGGAGCTGCGGAAGGTCTGAATGCCGCCGCTCTTGGAGATGCCCTTGGTCTCGACGGTTGCCGAGGTCTCGGGGGCGTTGAGCACGACCTTACAGCCGGTATCGAGGTTCTGCCCGGCGCCGGCAAAGGTGATGCCGGTAAAGCTCGACCGGGCGCGGCGGCCGTTGAGCACACTCATGGGGTAGAGGTAGCCCACGTGGCTGCCGAAGGAGCCACTGATCCACTCTATGTCGCCATCCTCGTCCACGCGCGCACGCTTGGTGTTGAGGTTGTACATGTTTTTGGACCAGTTCTCGATGGTCGAGTAGCGCAGGTGCGCACGCTTGCCCACAAAGAGCTCGACGGCGCCGGCGTGGAGGTTGGCAACGTTGTACTTGGGCGCGGAGCAACCCTCGATGAAGTGCAGGTCGGCGTCGTCCTCGACGATGATGAGCGTGTGCTCAAACTGGCCGGCGCCCTTGGCGTTAAGGCGGAAGTAGCTCTGCAGCGGGAAGTCCAACTTGGTGCCCTTGGGCACGTAGACAAACGAGCCGCCCGACCATACGGCGCCGTGCAGGGCCGCAAACTTGTGGTCGGTGGGCGGGATGAGCGTCATAAACTTCTCGTGGATGAGCGGCTCCCACTGCGGGTCGTGCAGGGCCTCCTCGATGCCGGAATAGACGATACCCATCTTGGACGCGGTGTCCTGCATGTTGTGGTAGACCAGCTCGGAGTCGTACTGCGCGCCGACGCCCGCCAGGTAGCTGCGCTCGGCCTCGGGGATGCCCAGGCGCTCAAAGGTGTTCTTGATGTCGTCGGGCACCGACTCCCAGTCGTGCTTTTGGTCGGTGTTGGGCTTGACGTAGGTGACGATGTTGTCCATGTCCAGGCCCTCGATGGAGGGGCCCCACGTCGGGTCGGGAAAACGATTGAAGATCTCGAGGGACTTTAAGCGCAGATCGAGCATCCACTGTGGCTCGTCCTTCTTGGCGCTGATCTCGCGCACGATGTCGGGCGTGATGCCGGCGTCGACGCGCTCGAATCCCTCCTCGCCGTAGGTGAAGTCGTAGAGGCTGCGGTCGATGTCCGCGACCTCGGTGCGGTTCTTGGTCATTGCGTCGCCCCTTTACGCCTGCTGCTCGGCAGCGGCGGCCTCGGCCTGGGCGCGCTGCTCGGCGGCCTCACGCTCGAAGGTCTCAAAGCCGTTCTTGTCGATCCAGGGAATCAGCGAGGCGTCGTCCTCGCGCACAATATGGCCCTTGACCATAACGTGGACGCGGTCGACATCCAGGTGCTCCAGGATGCGCGTGTTGTGCGTGATGATGAGCATGGAGCCGTCGCAGCTCTTACGGTAGGCGTCCATGCCGTGGCTGACGGTGGACAGGGCGTCAACGTCCAGACCGGAGTCGGTTTCGTCCAGGATGGCGAGCTTGGGCTGCAGCAGCAGAAGCTGGAGCATCTCGACCTTCTTTTTTTCGCCGCCCGAGAAGCCCACGCCCAGCTCACGATTGAGGTAGGCGGTGTCCATGTTGAGCTCGGCCGCGAGCTCCTTGACGCGACGGCGGAACTCCTTGCCCTTCATCTTCAGGCCGGGGCGGCCGGCGATGCTGGCACGCAAAAAGCTTGACAGCGGCACGCCCGGGATCTCGACCGGGGCCTGGAAGCTCAGGAACAGGCCGGCGCGCGAACGCTTGTCGGTGGTGAGCTCGGTGATGTCCTGGCCGTCAAAGACGATGCGGCCGTTGTTGACGGTGTAGACGGGGTCGCCCATGACCAGGTGGCCGAGGGTGGACTTGCCGGCGCCATTGGGTCCCATCAGCACATGGGTCTCGCCGGCGGCGACGTTGAGGTTGACGTTGTGGAGGATGGTCTTCTCGTCCACGGAGGCGGTCAGACCTTCGATGGAAAGCAGCGGATTTGCGCTCATGCTGTCCCTCTCTGTATATGGTGTACTCATAGGTGTACTAAACCCTAGGAATCTTCTCGGAATAAAGTTACTATGGGTTCGGCGTTAGTCAAGGGAAAACCCGACTAATCCACTCGACTTTTTAGATGCGGGACATAATAATCAGGTTTGTTTGCCCCGCGTGCATAAGATTTGGGACAAACAAACCTGGTATTTTGTCCCGGTAACGATGAGAGGGTAGGTATGCTCATTTCTTCTAAGGGCCGCTATGCCCTCCGGCTGATGATCTATATCGCAGCGCTTGGTGACGTCGAGGGCAAAATCGCCCTGCGCGAGGTCGCCGACCGCGAGCATATCTCGCAAAAGTATTTGGAGCAGCTGGTCCGTCCGCTCATGAAGGCGGGCCTGCTTAAGAGCGTGCGCGGCAAGGGCGGCGGCTACATGATGGCCAAGGACCCCGTCGAGGTGCGTGCTGGCGACATCCTGCGTGCCGTTGAGGGCAGCACGGCTCCGGTGGCGTGCGATGGCATCGACAACAGCTGTACCCGCAGTGATCTTTGCTCGACCGTCAAGTTCTGGCGCGGTCTGGACGACGTGATCGAAAAGTACGTCGACGGCGTGACGCTGGCCGACCTGGCCGCCGTCCCCGAGATCAACTTTGACATTAAGCTGTAGGGCTGCAAATGGCATCTCTCGACAAGGTGTATAAGCAAATTGAAGTTTTTGCTCGGGAATGTGACGCCGATAAGGTTGTGCTGTTTGGTTCCCGTGCTCGAGGCGACAACTTGCCTAAGAGCGATATTGATATTGCTGTAGCAGGTTGCCGGGATTTCGGCCGTTTCTCATATTTGATTGAGGAGCGTCTTGATACTCTTTTAGATGTAGACGTCGTCAATCTCGATGAGCCCGCATCGCAGTCGTTGCTCGATGAAATAGCTAGGGATGGTGTGGTCCTGTATGAAAAAATATGAGAACTTTGCCAGCGCTTTGGCGAATCTTGAGGATGCGCCCAATCAGGATCTCAATAATGATTTTGTTCAGAGTGGATTGATTAATAAGTTCAATCTTCAATTTGAACTGAGCTGGAAGCTCCTTAAGCGTCTGCTCGAGTATGAGGGTGCCACGCTTGCCGCGTCGGGGTCTCCTCGTGCCATCTTGAAGGAGTCCTACCGATTCTATGACTTTATTGATGAGGCAGCCTGGCTAGATATGCTCAGAGACCGCAATACGAACGTTCATATCTATGACAACAAGCTCGCTCAAGATTTGATTCGGCGCATCTTGAACGCCTATATTCCCGCTTTCTGTCAGTTGAGGGACGGACTGATGGAGCGTTACGGCGAGCTTCTGATGGCGCCCGACGACCAGTTTGTTTAATTCCTTAAGATTTCGCGGAGGGTCGTTGCCGTTTACCGAGGGGCTGTTGTGCAACGGCGGGCGAGCTGCAATACTTAGATTTATCTTTGCAAACTGCACTTTAACTACACCAATGCAGGGAGGATCTTATGCAGCCCAAGCATTCCGCGATTGTGGCGGGCCTGACGCTGGCGCTTTCGTTTGGCGCCGTTGCCGCGCCTGTGACTGCTGTTGCCGAGGAGCCCACGCCGGGTGTTGCCTCGGATGCCACCGATATCGACAAAGGCCTTTACACCCAGCAGTCTTTTTCGGGCGTGCTGAGGTCGGTTCAGGGGGTCTCGTTTGTCAACGTGACTGCCGAGATGAAGTACTTCACCAAATATGAGAGCCACGGCAACTATAACCAGGGCTTTTCGTATGGCGACGGCTATAACGCGCTGGGTTATTACCAGTTCGACCGTCGTTGGTCGCTCATTCCGTTTATGAAGCAGGTCTATAACTACGATTCTGCCAAGTACGGCATGCTTAAGGCTGCGATCGATCGCGGCAGCGAGATTTCCAACGCGAAAAACCCCATGTATGCGAACGGCCAGCTCACCGAGCTGGGCCGCATCGCGCAGGATGCCTTCCTGGGTGCTTACAACACCGATCCGACTGAGTTCTCGGCGCTGCAGGATGCCTATGCGTACAACTCCTACTATGCGGTGACCGAGGCGTGGTTCAAGAGCGCTCTTGGCATTGACATCTCCGGCCGCGCCGACTGCGTCAAGGGCATGGTGTGGAGTATCACCAACATGTGCGGCACCGGTGGCTGCAGAGACTTCTTCCGCTGGGCAAACCTTTCCAACAGCATGACGGACCGCGAGTTTGTGACGGCGCTTTCCAACAGCGTGGTCAATAACGTGGCGACCAAGTATGCAAGCCAGCCCCAGTATCACGAGGGCTGGAAGAACCGCTACCGCAATGAGCTCAAGGATTGTCTGGTCTATATTGCCGAGGACGAGGCTGCCGCGGCAACGCCTGTGGAGCCCGTGCAGCCCGAGCCCACGCCGGCACCTTCGCCGACGCCTGATTCGAATGACGACTCGAGCGACGATGCCAACGATGACAAGATGGATACGCCCTCGACCGATGCTGGAGGCGATGGCTCTGCTGGTGACGTTGCCAACGACGGCTCTACCTCGAGCGGCTCCGATTCCAACGGCTCTGCTGCGGGCGATTCGTCTTCAAGCTCTGCCGGCAATACGGACAGTGCCGCCTCTGGTTCGACTGACGCTGGTTCCTCCGACTCCTCCACTGGCTCGAGCGATTCTTCCGCCGATACTGGTTCTAGCAATGACTCTAACTCTGGCGCCGCTTCTGATTCTGGTGCTTCCAAGGGCGACTCGAATAAGGCGCCGGACGCGCCCGTTACTTCGACGGGCAAGAAGCCCTCTTTCGTTGTGCAGCTTGGCTACACGTTTGGTTCCTCGCTGATGGCTGGCGCAAGCAGCTTGTCTCCTGACAAGAACAATTCTGACCAGGTTTCCACGGAAAAGACCGAGGTCGCAAAGGGCGACTCCAAGGGCGATGATTCCGAGAAGACCGAGTCCGATAAGGGTATTAGCTCTGAGGAAAAGGGCGAGAAGTCCGCTCAGAAGAAGGACGAGGAAAAGAGCAAAACCGACGACGGAAAGCCGCAGGGCGAGGACGGCGGTAAGGGCAACACCGACAACCAGAACCAGGAGCAAAATGACTCCAATACGGTGCCCACGACGACTACCACCACTAAGACCTCGGGCGGCATCATGCCCAAGACGGGCGACCTCATCGTGATGGCGAGCCTTGCCAGTGCAAGCTTGGCCACGCTGGGTGCCACGTCTATTGTGAGTGGCAAGCATAAGCTCGATCAGCAAAAGAAGGCTGCTGGGCAGAACGACTCCGAGGAGTAGTCCCTTTCGGTTGCCCGACAACTAAAGATTCGCAATGGGGGCCGGTGCAGTTGCATCGGGCCCCATTTTGTTGCACAACGATTTGTTATGCCCCCTCAAGGCCTTTGTTCCTACCGTTGCCCGATGCCTTTGCACGGATCCAGCGTTGCACTTGAACTGCTCGCTACAATGGGCTTCGTGCTGCGTTTTAGGGAGAAGTTACGGTGTCTGAACAGGAGTATTGCAACAGTGACGATACTTTTGGCGTACGGCTTGTCAACCATGTCGATGATGCGGTTTTGCCGGTCGGTGTGCATGATTTTGCCGATGCCATTGGTCGTTGCATGCTGGTTGACAAGACCATGTTTATTGCCGATGTGTTGGACTGCGACGCGTCCGTTGTGGTGTGCTGTCGACCCGAGGGTTTTGGCAAGAGCATGAACTTGTCGATGCTCAGGGCTTTTCTGGAGCGTCCAGCGGTCGGTCGCTCTGGTCAGCGTTTGTTTGCCGATGCTCAGATTTGGGATGCGAACGGCGGGCGCTATCGGGATGAGTATGCTTGCTATCCGGTGATATCGCTGGACTTTTCTGGCGCTGGGAGGCGTGGCCCCGCTGTTGCCGGCGTCGTGCGCGATGCCCTTTCGGGCGAGTGCGCTCGCTTGTTGGCGCTCTTGGAGGCTCCGGATTTAGCTCGAGATAAGGTGCGTCACATCGAACGTGTCGCGCGTGGCGTGGCGAGCGCGGACGAGGTTGACTCGGTGCTCGGTGTGCTCATAGAGCTGCTGGAGATTGCCTGCGATGAGCAGGTTGTATTGCTCGTTGATGGGTACGATGCGGCGTGGTCTCGCCGTGCGAGCGCGAGGGACGCTTCCGACGCCGATCCGGCAGAACTACTTGACCGTGCGCTGTTTGACGCCATTGCCACTGCGCGCGATTCGTTGCGGCTGACGTGTCTGATGGGGGAGTGTCCCGGTCCTGCCGAAGCGGCGCTTTCTTCGCGCGGCTGCTCGTATTGTCTGACGACGCCGCTGTCGGCGTGGTGTGACCGTTGGTTCGGTTTTTCGGATGCCGAGGTCGAGGCTCTTTTGAATCATGCTGGGCGCGAGGAATACCTGAATGATGCGCGTGAATGGCTCGAGGGGTATCGGTTTGGCAGGGCCTATTGCTCGAGTCCAGAGCGTGTGATCGGTTTTCTGGACCGAGGCTGCGCGGCGCCTGTGCGTGCCGATCTGTATGGATATGCCGATTGCCTGAGTAGGGTAGTTGCCGGGTGGAATCTCGACCGCCTTTCGGTCTTGTTTGATTTGCTCGAGGCCCATGGGTGCGCTGAGGTCCCGCTTTGTTTGGGCACTGCAGAGCCAGATGTCTCGCCTGACGATGGCATGTGGACAGCGCTGTATCTGTCCGGTTTCCTGACGACAGATATGACTGAGGAGCCAGAGCATGGCGATCGCCTCCGTGTTTTGCGATTGCCCAATAAAGAGCTTCGCCAGGTCTTGCGTCTAGTAATTGTTGAGTGGTTTGAGTGCGCTGCCGAAGACATTCGAGACGTCGATGCGTTTCGCGACGGGCTGTGCCGTGGGAACGAGGATACCGTGAGGCGGGCGCTAAGCCGCATCCTGGGGGATGCGGGAATCGGTGAGACCGACCCAGATAAGCCGCCGCCATATCATCTGCTCTTGCAGGGGCTCTGCTTTGGCTTGCCGGGCTATGCCAATCCTGCCTCGAGGCGAAAGTGTGGCGCGGGTCGCTGGGACATCCAGGTTTTCCCTACGGGTGCTGTGTTCGACGTAGCAGACACGATTGGCATGCTGGACGAGCGACCGCTGATAACGATTAACTTGATGTATGACCCCGATGTGGATGCGCTGGGCCTGGAATTGCTGGCCGTGCAGTCGCTACTCGACATAGAGCGCGACGGCATCGACGAAATCCGTGTGCCGCGACCCGGCGTTGGCCGCATGCGCTGGGGGTTTGGGTTTGATGGACAGCATGTGGCTACGGTGCACCAGCGGCTTTAAGCGCTGAGGTGTTTCCGGCTTCTGTTACTCCGTGTCCTTCATGGGCGGCATGGGCTTCCAGTTGGGATCCTTAACGATCTTGCGGGCGTCCTTCATGCCGCGTCGCAGCGCCGGAATACCGGTCTTAAAGCACTTGTCAACGGCGGCCAGGCGAATGAATTCCTTGCAGAAGGTCGCGGCATTGCCCAGGCGGAACAACATGGGGTGGTAGTCACCGTAGATCTGCATATAGCGAGCGAGGAAGCCTCGGTTGCGCATGATGTAGTAGCGGTTGGTGTCGCTCGTAGAGTTGAGCTGGCGTTTGCCGGCGATATCCCAGTTAGAGACGGCACGGGCGCGCTTGAGCACCACGTCGGCGACCACGGCGGCGGGGAAGTGCTGGCTGGCTACGTAGCCGTAGCAGGCATCGTCGCCGTAGATAAAGAAGCGCGCGTCGGGCAGGCCAATCTTGTCGACCACGCGGCGCGAGAACATGCCGCCCTCAAAGCACAGCTGGTTCATGGCGCGGTAGCCCTCGGGACCCAGATCCCACTTGGCGATGGGGTTAGGGATGCCGAGCGAAAGGATGAGCTGGTACTGCCAAAAGAAAGCGCCGCCGTCAAAGTCCAGGCGCGAACCCTGGATGACATCGTAGCGGTCGGTCCACTTGGCAAGACGCTCGATGCCTTCGGGGATGACGAGCACGTCGTCGTCCATCACCCAGAACCACTGGGCGCCCAGGTCGTAGGCGCATTTGGTGCCGGCGGAGAAGCCGCCCGCACCGCCGCCGTTTTCGAGCTGCGGGGCGTAGATGACACGGTCGGTGCCGCCCTGCGCGTCGGGCTGCTCGGTGTCGATGCCCCACAGGTTGGCCAGGCGCTCGTTGAATGCGGAGCACATGGCCTCGGTCTCGCGCGAATTTTCGTTATCGACAATCACGATGCGCCAGGGCGCTGCCGTGAGCTCGGTCATGGAGTCGAACAAGTTGGCCAGGAGTTCCTGGCGCTTGTACGTTACGACGACGATGGCGAGCTTGTCGATGGGAGCGGGAAGGGTTGAAGGCATGGGGCAATATATCCTTTCACGCGCGGCGGGCGAGCGCTGCGCGGAAGCTATCGAATACGTCCTTGGGACTGTCCTATTGTAAAGGCTCGGCGCACCTTGACGGCAAGCTTTGAATAAAACGCAGGAACCTGCCATGGGCCCGCCGCATGACGTGGGGCTGCTTTGCCCGCAAGAGGCTCCATAGATTATATAAACGCCCGCTGGCGCGCTGACCCTTTGATACCATGAAACGACAGGTATTTCCTAAGGAGCACATTTGTCTACTAACGCCTCTGGCAGCCCTGTTCTGTCGCTGCTTATTCCCATTTACAATGTTCAGCGCTACCTGCGCGAGTGCCTCGATTCCGCCCTGGCGCAGACGCTCAAGGATATTGAGATCATCTGCATTAACGACGGGTCGACCGACAACTCGCCGGCGATTATCCGCGAGTATATGGAGCGCGATAGGCGCGTCAAGATGATCGACAAGGCCAACAGCGGCTACGGCGACTCGATGAACCACGGTCTGGAGATGGCGCGTGGCAAGTACGTTGGCATCTTGGAGTCCGATGACTTTATGGCGCCCGACGCACTCGAAAAGCTTGTCTCGGCCGCCGATAGCAATAATGCCGACTTTGCGAAGGCGAACTTTGATTTCTACTGGTCTAAGCCCGAGGAGCGCCGTTCACTGCACGAGATGTTTAAGGCCAAGGACTGCGGTAAGCCGGTGCACCCGAGCGACACGACGCAGTTCTTTAAGCAAAAGCCGTCGATTTGGTCGGCAGTGTACCGTCGCGATTTTCTTGAGCGCAACGGCATTAAGTTCCTGCCGACTCCGGGGGCATCCTTTCAGGACACGTCATTCGCCTTTAAGGTGATCGCGTGCGCCGATAAGGCTGTTTACCTGCATGATGCTGTTTTGTCGTATCGACAGGACAACGAGAATTCCTCGGTCAATTCTTCGGCTAAGGTCTTTTGCGTCAATACCGAGTATGCCGAGATTGAGCGTTGGATTCGAGAGGATTATGCCCGCGACCACGCAAGCGTCGATGTCGCGCGCATGCTCAAGTTCAATCAGCTCATTAAGTACGATTCGTACATGTGGAACTACGTGCGCCTGGCGCCTAAGTTCTATAAGGAGTTCCTGGTGCAGATGGCCAAGGAATTTCAGGCGGCCTTGGACGCCGGGGACTTTTCGCTTGACGACCTCAAGCCGTGGAAGCGCGCAAATCTCGCTGCCATCCTCAAAGATCCTGAGGGCTGGGTTGACGAGCACCCGAGTTTTGCGACGGATGGTGCCTTGGGGCGTGCTAAGTATTACGCCTCGGTTGGAGGCCCAGGCGTGGTTGCTGCCTTCCTCATCGAATCGCTGAGGGGGTAGGTCGGCATGGGAGAGGCCTCGTGTCCTAAAGCTACCATTGTCGTCCCCGTTTACAACTCTGCGCGCTCCATTCAGCGATGTCTCGATTCGCTGTTGGCCCAGTCCGAGCGCTCGATTCAGGTTGTCTGCGTCAACGACGGTTCGACTGATGATTCGTTGAACGTGTTGCGCCAGATCGCGCAGGCCGACGATCACGTACTGGTGATTGACCAGGAAAACGCGGGCGTCTCGTGTGCTCGAAATGCTGGTATCGATGCCGCCGAGGGCGAGACCGTCTTTTTTGTGGACGCCGACGATTACATCGATGCCCAGACGGTCGAGCGCGTGCTGCATGCCATGGAGTCTGCAGATGCCGAGGCTGCCGTTTTTGGCGGTGTCTGTGAACCCGCCGATGCTGCCCCCAAACGCGTCCAGCAACTCATGAGTCCCAAGGCGGGCATTTTTGGCGCACGAGATCCCCAGTTACTGTTCCACGCAAACGCACAGCCCTATGCATGCCGCGCGGCTTTTTCACGCGAGCTGCTCAATCGCGAAGGCATTCGCTTCGCCCCCGGTTTGGCTTTGGGCGAGGACGTCGTCTTCCAATTTGCGGCTTATGCGCTTGCCCGCAAGACCGTCGTCATGCCGGACAAGTTCTACCACTACGTGATGGAGAGTGAATCGGCGACGCACGAGTTCAACAGTGCCGATGCTCGCGCCAAAAAGCTTGACGCCCACATGAGGATGCTCGAGGAGGTCTTGGAGGACTGGGCGGCCTACGGTCTTTTGGACCTGTGCCCCGGCGAGCTGATAACTTGGTTTTTAGACCTAATTGTGTTCGACCTGGCGCGCTTGGATGCCGATGGTTTCTATCGCGTGGCGGCTCGCGTCAACATGGATCTCACGACGTTTTTGGGAACGGCGTGGGCGGATATGCCTGCTAAGGGCGCCGTTCGGCGTGTTGCCCACAAGCTCGTTGCGGCGACCTCGGGCGTTTCGATGGCAGACGCCACGCTGTTCTATCTTTCGACTCGCGGTCTCAAAGCCTGTCTGGAGCGCTTTATCTAATTCCAAGCGCTGCCGCCCGCCGCAACCCGGCTGCTAAAATAACCCTGTTACACGCTATTCAACAGGAGGTTCTCTTGCAGAACTCTGATACCCCTAAAGTTTCGCTGCTTGTCCCCATTTGCAATGTCGAGCGCTATCTGCGCGAGTGCCTCGATTCCGCCGTGGCGCAGACGCTCAAGGACATCGAGATCATCTGTATCAATGACGGTTCCACTGATAGCTCGCCGAATATCATCCGCGAGTACATGGAGCGCGACCCCCGTGTAAAGATGATCGACAAAGCCAACAGCGGCTACGGCGACTCGATGAACCGCGGCCTGGAGATGGCATGCGGCGAATACGTGGGCATTCTGGAGTCCGACGACTTTATGTTTGAGGATTCGCTCCAAAAGCTGGTCGCCAAGGCCGATGCTGAGCATGCCGATGTGGTGAAGGGCGACTTTTACCAGTATTGGTCCACGCCCAGCGAGCGCCGTGAGCTGTTTGGGATTATCGACGAGCATATGACGGGCGCCGCGTATCGCCCTGTCGATCGCCCGGGCATCTTCTACCGCAAACCTTCCATTTGGTCGGCTATCTATCGGCGCGAGTTCCTCAACGACAATCAGATTCGGTTCCTTCCCACGCCGGGTGCCTCGTATCAGGACGCAGGCTTTAACTTTAAGGTTTGGGCTTGCGCCGAGCGCGCCGCGTTTATTGCGGACCCCATTTTGTGCTATCGCCAGGATAACGAGAAGAGCTCCGTTAATTCGCCCAACAAGGTGTTTTGCGTGTGCGACGAATATGCCGAGATGCAACGTTTTTTGGACGAGCGTCCCGAGCTCAAGGCTCAGCTCCAGGGCATTTTAATGCGCATGAAGGTCGATACGTACCGTTGGAATGATGAGCGCCTGGTCGATGAGCTGCGTGGGCAGTTTTGGGAGAAGGCTTCACCCGAGCTCAAGGCCGACTGGGATGCCGGTCGCTTTGACCTGTCGCTGTTTGATCCACGCGGCGAGACCGATTTGCGCCTGATGGTCAAGTCGCCCCGCGCCTATATCGATTCGCGCTTTGACTTTAAGAAGCCGGGCAAGCTCAATACGTTTAAGCACTACTTTAAGATTGGCGGCCTGCCGCTGGTCTGGCGCGTGCTGACGTATCAGCGCACCTACGGCGACAACCCGCACCCTGATGACGTTCCGGCCGCACTGTAGGAGCGAGTGATTATGGTTACCCCCAAGATTTCCGTTGTCGTTCCCATCTATAAAGTGGAGGAGTGCCTGGCCTGGTGCCTGGACTCCCTGCTTGCGCAGGATATGCTCGATTGGGAGGGCGTGCTGGTCAACGATGGCTCACCGGATGGCTCGCGCGATATTGCGGCCGCTTATTGCGAAAAGGATGCGCGCTTTACGCTGGTCGATAAGGAGAACGGTGGCCTGTCGAGTGCACGTAATGCAGGCATCGCTGCGTCCACGGCGCCTATCGTCGCGTTCTTGGATTCCGACGACCGCTTTACGCCCGATGCATGCCGCGTGATCGTCGATACCTTTGAGTGCGAGGACTGCGACGTTTTGACCTTTGGCGCGAATCCGTATCCGCTGGAGGCGGGGTATCCGTGGCTTAACTATGTGCTGAGCCCGCGCGATGTGTCGTTTGAAGGCTATAGCTCCGACCTGCTGTTTAAGGAAGCTTCTCGCCCCTTTGCATGGCGCACTGCCTGCAAGCGTGAGTTTTTGCTGGGTAACGGGATCGTGTTCGACGAAACCGTTAAGTATGGCGAGGACCAGGTCTTCGATTTTGCCGTGTACGGTCGTTCGCGTAAGACCGCGCTTATCTCGAACAAGCTGTATGACTACCGCGTAGCGCGCAAGGGTTCGCTCATGGACACCATGCGCTACGACGACGAGACACGTCTGCTGGAGCACGTGAAGATTTACTCCGCGGTGCTGGCTGACTGGCAGCGCGACGGTCTCGATGCTCAGCATGCCGATGACCTGGCGTACTTCCTCTGCGATCTGGTGCTGTACGATGCGCTCAGGCTGTTGAGTACGGACTGCGGTAAGGTGTTTGCTGCCGTTGCCACGGCGCTTGCCGGTTCTGCCGCGGGCAGCGATGCTGCGCTCGCACAATGCGCTCCTTCTGTTGCTGCTATGGTGCGTGCGGCGCTTACCAGCAAGGCCCCCAATGCCCGTGAGTGCAAAAAGCTCATGTTCGATTACGACGTCTTGAGGTTTGGGCGCCTGGGTGCCTGCAAACGCATGGCAGCGAACGCCCTGGGAAAGCGAGAAGTGTAGATGAGTATCAAGCGTTTGGCGCTTTGCCGCAGTCAGGGCCGTCTGTTTGTGCTGCTTCGTTTTGCCGGTCAGGATGTCGCCGCGCTTATCGAGCGGGAGGGTTCTCAAGCGTTTGCCCATGCGACGACGAGCGGCTCTTGTGTGCCGTCGCTGGTGCTCCCGGTCGATCACGGCCGCGTGCTGGCGCTTTGCCCTTCCGTTTCCGATTACGAGCGCGAGCTCGCCGTCTTGGTGCTTCCGTTTTTGGATGGCTCGTCGATGGATGTCGTTTTTGCATCCGGTGGCCAAAGGTTGGGCTCCATTCGCCTCGATAGCCGCGTGGCCAAGCTGGAATCCAAGATTAACTACAAAGCAAAGCCTGCGCTGTGTGCGCTTATCCGCGATGCGCAGCGTGGCGAACACTGCGGCTTCTACGAGATCGATGCCACTCGCTATTTGCCGGCAGACGCCGGCGCGGTGTGGCGCTATGAGGTTACTTGGGCGGGAGACCTCCAGTGCGCGCCTGAGCTCCAGATCTTCGATGCGCATATGAATGCCATCGATGCTACCGTGCATGTGTTTGAGTCGCAGATCGATGTGCCGCAGCGCAACGGATGCCGCGTCAATAAAACGTATCTGAGCGTTGAGATGCCTCAGGATATACGAGATTTTGTCGCGATTGTGAGCGACCCCACAGAGCAGATCCAGAGCGGGTTTTGCGCCATGGATGGTCGCCTGTACAACGGCATGGTCGATGACAGTTGGAACCGCATGAAGGACGCGCGTGCAGACGACGCAGCTTATCGACGTTGGTTTGAGCGACATCGCGCAAAGCCGGGCGATTTGGCGTGCCAGCGTGTCGCTTCGGCGGCCTTTGCCTATAGACCGCTCGTGAGCATTGTGGTGCCGTGCTACAAGACTGATCGGGAATACCTGCGCGAGCTGCTGAACTCGGTGCTAGCCCAGAGCTATGACAACTGGGAACTGCTCCTTATGGATGCCTCGCCTGAATGGGATGCGGTGGCCGCCCTTGTGGCAGGTGCCAACGACGAGCGCATCCGTCGCATCGAGCTTCCCGGCAACGGCGGCATTGTGGTCAACACCAACGCAGGTATCGAGCAAGCGACGGGCGACTACATCGCGTTCTTGGACCACGATGACATTCTGGAGCCGGACGCGTTATTCCAGTATGTTTCCGCGCTGAATAAGGCGGCCGAGGGCGAGCGCCCCCAGGTCCTGTTCTGCGACGAGGACATGTTCCAGAAAACGGGGGAGTGGGGTCAGCCTGTCTTTAAGACGCAGCTCAACGTCGATCTGCTCTATAGCCATAACTGCGTGACGCATTTCCTGATGGTGGAGAAGGCGCTAATCGATCGTATTGGCACGTCCCCAGAAGACGTTGCGGGTGCCCAGGACTACGACTTGACGCTTCGCTGCCTTGCAGCCGGCGCGCGCTTTGAGCACGTTGCGCATGTGCTGTATCACTGGCGCGTGCATCCGGGATCGACCGCCGACGGCTCTGCCGATAGCAAGCCGTATGCTATCGAAGCCGGCCGTCTTGCGCTGCAGCGCCACTTTAACGCGCTGGGCATTTGCGGAACGGTCGAGGAGACCGAGACGCCGTTTGTCTATCGCATGCGTTATGCGCTGCCGGAGTCTGCGCCGCTGGTGAGTATTGTGATTCCCACCAAGGATCACATTGAGACGCTCGATGCCTGCGTGATGTCGATCGCTCAGAAGGCAACGTATGCCAATTACGAGATCGTCTTGGTGGAGAACAACAGCAAAGCCCCGGAGACGTTTGCGTATTACGAAACCCTGCCAGAGCGCGTGGCTGTAGTATCCGAAGGCAAGGGTAACGCACGTGTTGTGTACTGGCCGGGCGAGTTCAATTACTCTCAGATCATCAATTTTGGTGTGAAGCACGCCAGGGGCGACTACCTGCTGCTGCTCAACAACGATACCGAGGTCATAAGCCCCGACTTTATCGAAGAGACGATGGGCTATCTGCAGCGTCCCGATGCGGGCGTGGTGGGCGCCAAACTCTACTTTGCCGATCATCTGGTGCAGCATGCCGGCATTTTGGTTGGCGTGCGCGGCGCACTTGCCCATGCCAACCAGGACTTCTCGGCAAAGCGCGAGGGCTATCTTGCCCGTGCTGTGCGACCGGGCAACTTTAGCGCCGTGACGGGCGCCTGCCAGATGGTGCGACGCGACGTATTTGAGCAGGTCGGAGGCTATAACGAGGAATTCGCCGTCGGCTTTAACGACGCAGACTTTTGCCTGCGCGTGTGGGAGGCGGGCTACCGCACCATCTTTACGCCCTATGCCGAGCTGTACCACTACGAGTTCACCTCGCGCGGCAGGGAAGAGGCCAACGAGGAAAAGCTGCGCCGTTGGAAGCGCGAGCAGGCGCTGTTCATGCAACGCTGGCCGGAGTTCTTCCTGACGGGTGATCCGTGGCTCGGGCCGAACTTATCCTCCGACAGTGAGTACTTCTCGCTTTAGTGCGAGGTGACGTGAAAATCCAGCATAGGGTGCTCAAGGGCTGTGAGGGCGTTGGGTTTTTGCTAAATTTCTGGAGTTTGATTCGTGGAGCCTACGCTTAGCTTTTCTTATACGTGTCGATGCGATTATTGGAATTTCAAGTGCAGTCCGCTTGTCTAAGGGTGAAACAGCATGAGATTATCGAGAACGATCGTAATAGCGTCATCCATCGTTGCGGCTATCTCGTTTATTTTCTATATTTGCCCTCTAAACGCGGTCATTTTAACGGATGAACAGATGAACGAGGTTTTGTTGGCGGTTTTAGGCGCAGGAATATCATCTTTGTTTGTCGGCACAATTGAATACTGCGATCGCTGTCGGGAGCTTGAAGATCGTTTTTTATTTGGCATTCAGCCGTTATTGTCTGAGCTGGGCGGAATGGATGAATGCTACATTGAGCATCTACCTCGATGCGAAGACACCTTGGGACTTCTTTTGGCT
The DNA here is from genome assembly GCF_020181355.1 of Collinsella aerofaciens. Lineage (NCBI taxonomy): Bacteria > Bacillati > Actinomycetota > Coriobacteriia > Coriobacteriales > Coriobacteriaceae > Collinsella > Collinsella aerofaciens. The sequence continues at coordinate 2,124,529 of NZ_CP084004.1, read as the reverse complement.
TATTACGAGGAGGAAGAGTCATGCGTCTCCCAATTGCTTTGCATATCGGATGATAGGCATGAACAAAGGGATTCTTTAATTCAGGCAATTGAACATTGCGAAAGGGCTGAATGCGAGCGCTACTACTCAGATGAAGATTCTCATACGCGACGATATCTGCTTCATTTGGAGAATAGAATTCGAAAGTCAGTAGGATCCTATCTTCGATTGGAGGCTAAATTTCCCTCTGAAGACGACGTTTACGTTCTGAAATCGAAATTCGCCTACTTTCCTGGTTCATGGAAACTTAAACAGATATCTGCTATCGCTAGGAAAATTAATGCAGTTCGCGGTGATTATCAGGATGTTATCGGGAAATGTAATCTTTTTGACTCCGGTGATTGCGGCTACTTCGAGTTACTCGACGCTGTCAAAAAGTGTGAAAAGGAACAGACGCGATACGACCGAGAAGGAATGGCGTGGATAGATCGCGACGCATATGAACTCTATCTATTGGTTTATGAATTTGCTAGTAGGTGTCGTTCTCCCTATGCAGAAAAGTATGAAGAGGAGCCTTGGTGGGTGTAAGTGCGATAAAAAACTTCTTTCTTGGGGGAGGGTTTCTGCACCGTGTGCTGGACAGTGGCTCAGGTCGGGTCAATTTACGATGTTACTCGACTCAAAATGAGATAGCGAGAGGATACTCCTCCTAATTCTGTGGAAGCTAATGCAAATGTTGTAACGAGCTCAAGGCAAGATGGACGGCGGCGTGCCATGATGTATTTGCATGAGCGTCCGGCTGTTTAATAGGAATTTAAAGTTAGGATAAAATCAATCTGTTATTTCATCAAATACGCTGGAGAGCGCAATGAATAGTCCTATTCGTCAACAAGATATGTGCGATCAAAAGCCTTGGCTTACTCCTTGGGAACAAGTCTCCCATCTTAAGAGCAGGGGTGTCCGTTTCCGCTATATGAGCGAGGCAGAGGCAGTCGAGTATCTGACGAAGAACAACAATTACTTTCGCTTGCGCTCGTACCGCACCGGATTTCCAAAGGTTTCTGATGGAAAACGCAAGGGTGAATATGTCAACTTGGATTTCAAGATGCTTGTTGACCTTTCGATTATTGATATGTTGCTTCGAAACGAGATGATTTCACTCACTCTTGATATCGAGCACTTCTGCAAAGTTGACTTGCTGGGCAGGATAGAGCAGCATGCCGAGGACGGTTACGAAATCGTTCAAGACTATTTGAGCGAGCAGGATACATTTGATAGCAAGGGGAATGTGACCAACTGGGTTAAAAAAGAGATTTCACGTTGTGAGTCGAGTGCCTATTCTGCAGGCATTCTTGCAAAATACAGTGGTTTTAATATGCCTGTCTGGGCCTTTCTGGAAGTTATTACCTTTGGCGCCTTTAATTCATTCATTTTGTTTTGCGCCAAACGGTTTGACGATGATGAGCTTCGCGATAGGTTTTATTTGCTTCGCGCGGCAAAAGATCTCCGCAACGCGTGTGCTCACAATAGTTGCATTCTTAATGGTCTTGCTTCGGGCGAGAATGCCCGAAGGGCAAATAACGGCGTTATGAAGGCATTGAGCAAAATAGATGGGGTTGGCTCTTATCAGCGTAAGGCAAGGATGAGCAATGAGCGAATACGTCAGATTGTCACAACGCTATATCTGCACAAAGAGGTGTCGTCTAAAGGCGTTATTAAACACAAAGCACGATCGCTTTCCAAGTTTATTTCTAGGGCAAATCGCAACATCAACTATTATAAAGGTGCGGAGGTCATCACTTCCTCCTTCTCGTTTTTGTCGAAAGTGATCGGCGCATGGTATTTGTGTGACGCTGAAGATATGCCTTCTTGCGATTCCTAGGCATCTGGTGCAAAATATTTCCACTTCGAAAAGCGGTTCGGCCGTTTTGCAAGGGGGCTTCTCTTTATGGGACGCCCTCTATTTTTATGCCGCGCCAATCGGAAGATATTTCATTTTCGGCTACTGCATTTATTCTATCTCCAACGGTACTTGCGGAACTGCGTAGATCGACATTGATGATGTACTAAAAACCAGTGTTTTTGCCGCCGGTTACCACCGTTCATGTGTTCCTTGTACTCCGTTTGCTTAGTCGATCTTTACTGGCTCAAAGCTCCTATATGCCAATGCTGTTTGCTGCAAGCGATACCCTTATTTTTGACCCTCGCAATTTAGATGTCGTTCATCGGGCGGCCTTTGCGGAACCTTATATAGGAGGAGTATTGAAACATTGTTAGGGCGACTACCTACACCATCTTTACGCCCTATGCCGAGCTGTGTCACTACGAGTTCACCTCGCGCGGCAGGGAAGAGGCTAACGAGGAAAAGCTGCGCCGCTGGAAGCGCGAGCAAACGCTGTTCATGCAGCGCTGGCCGGAGTTCTTCCTCAGCGGCGATCCGTGGTTGGGGCCGAACTTATCCGATGAGAGTGAGTATTTCTCGGTCTAAGGCAATGGTATTTAGGAAGTCCTTAACTTTCTTTCGCTTTGAGCTTGGAAGAAAGCAATGGTGGGCTACTAACTAAGACAAATTACGAAAGCTCGATACTTCCGCGATAAGTTTATACAGGCTTATATAACTCGATATTATCCGATATAGTCTAGATTTCGAATGGTGTGTCAGGAGTTCTCCCTTAGGCATTTTGCGGCTATAGGGACAAGGTCGAACATCGTGTGAACGACATCACCCGTGTTTGCAATGGTTGCCGTGAACTTGCCGTTTCCAAAATCCATCAGATGGTAGAGGTTGATCGTCAGATCATGCTGTGCGGCGATTCTTAGAATCCAGTAAGCGCAATTGTCGCTACAGGTTGTGGCGTTGTATATGTTCTGAGGCATGAAGTACATGAGCAGCAGCGTCTTAGTTCCGCCCGATAGCCTTTCCGGTGGGATAATGCCAAGGATCTTGGTGTTTATTGCGCCGGGTCCAACCACGTCGCCCTTATCAATGGATTTAATAATTCTCTGCGCAAAAGCATCTTGAAACCATTCGGGCGAATAGATGTTATCGAAGTAAACCGACGTATTATAGATAACGTTTTCCATATCACCATAGTGAATTGTTAGCACGTTGGTCCCTTCGACTTACTGGTTAAGCATTTGGTGAGATTGATTGTATCGCAGCGTATGAGACGGACGATATTTGCTGGTAACGCATTTGATTGATAACTATTGATAAACAAGTCTTGTATTCAGTGCCTGTTTTGTTTGTCCGTGCTTGAACCCAAGTTGCTTTGAAGGTCTATATTTTAGAAAAGAGTCCACGAGCTAAGCTTCGTGTGGCGGCACGTAAAAGCTGTACTGTGCTTGGGCAGGTTAAAGTCCAAGACGATTAGATATTCGAGAGGATATCGAGCCCGCACCGGGGAGATAAGGTGAGTCCGCGCCGAGGACTATAATTCCGGCGACAACTAGGTTTCCGTGAGGATGCCGCGGCTGACAGCCACCAGAAAACCGCCTCTTTGATTATCAGCCGGGGTTATCTCGGCTTTTTTGATTGGGACGGTTGTTATATTGCTGAATCTTTAGGGGATGAAGACTGTCTTTCAAAGGCTCACGATGTGCATCTGGTCACTCATATCTTTTCGAGACAGAACGATAAGAAGCTATATGATTCTCTCTTGTTTAAAGATGGTGAGTTCGATGATTCCCAGATTCCAAGAACTATTAGGTCTCTCCTAGATCCCTCTCTTCTTGCTCATTAGAAGATTCAAAGACGCGCGCGAGCGTTGCTTACTGGTGTTTGATTCATGAAGACCACGCTCTACTTTTCTTGAATGCGTAAGCCAGGTTACTCTGTCGATGAAGCCCCAGACGCCTCTGATGTAAGCGAAACATTGGGGCATTTTGCTGTATTTCGCGGCTGTGTACACGCTTTCGTCGTCCGCCGCGTACTTAAACGAATTGCGTGTTTCAGTGGATTTTCGTGTCACTGGCGCTTGCGCTGTTTGGGGCGCCGCTAATTGCTTCAAAAACTAGAGCTAACACTGTGTTCATGGAAGGACGAAAAGACAAAAGTTTGCTGAGACGTAACCTGCTTTTCATAAGAGGATGTTTCCATCTGCCTTTATAACAATTCCCGTGCTTCGAATAACTGGACTTCCGATGCACAGGAGATTGTAAGATAATCTTCTCTTAGTAACATTATTTGTGACGGGGGATCCGATATGAAAAAGGCATTGCGTGCCTCAACAGCTTTTTCTCTTGCTGGTCTTTTGACCATTTCATCCTTGATGGGTCCTGTGGCTGCTGCCTACGCTGCGAGCAATGTCCCGTCTGCGGACGCTGCCGTGGACGCTGCTACTGCAGACGATGGTGGCGCGGCCTCGCGTGATGCGGGTTCTGTCGATGTCGACGCTGCTGATGATTCATCGCCGGCAACGAACGTTGACGAATCGGCTGATGAGGATTTTGGCGTTGATGTATATGAGAACCATCAGCAGGCTGAACCGGTCGATTCCTCTTTCCAATATGTATATCTTGCCTACCCGAGCCTTCCCAGCGGGACTGATCAAGTTGTCGCCTTTGCTACTCCCGATGACGGCGACATCCTTGCTTCCGCAACGCTTAACTATGTAAGTGCCAATGGAGTACAGGGAACCACGGTTGCATCTGAATCCGCTGGTAATTCGGCTGCTTTTGTATTCGGCTCGACGTTGAAATCCAATACTTACTTTCTGACTTCGATAACCTATGTTTTGCAGGATGATGGCACTGAACATGTAGTGGATCTCACTGACAGGGATTATTCGTTTACGATTATCGATAGCTCCATGAATTCTGAGAGCACTTCTGTTTACTATGCGGACGGCGATGGCAATGCCGTTGAAGCCCAGTCGATTCAGCAGGCATTGGAATGCGCCGATTCGCCCGATGGCATTTCCACCTATGCTGAGCGCTCCGCGCGTAATGTGGGGGTTATTGCACTTGACGCGGGACATGGCGGGGTGGATTCTGGCGCTCAGGGTAATGGCAAGAGTGAAGCCGATCTTACCTGGAAGATCATGACAGCCTGCAAAAATAAACTTGAAGCTTACGGCTTTAAGATCGTTCTTGCGCGCGAGCAGTCTGGCTACTATCCCAGCAATGATTATCTTTATCGCGTACAGCGCTGCATTGATCAGGGCGCGCAGGCCTTTGTTAGCTTTCACATCAACTCTGGGTCTTCTGGAGCTCACGGCGCAGAAGTTTATGCTCCTACCGCAAATGGCACCGACTACACGCAGGTCTCTGTTGAGCTTGCCAACAAGGTTATGAACAACCTTGCTGCTATGGGACTAACATACCGCGGCGTATTTCAAATGGAGGTAGGCGACGAGTTCGCCGTTATCCGCTGCGCTCGCGAGCAGGGAATTCCAGGTATTCTTATCGAGCATGGTTTCATTTCGAATTACGGTGATGTGGCCAACTATTTCTCGGACGATGGTTGCCGTCGTCTGGGAGAGGCTGACGCTGCTGCTATCATCGCGCAGTTCCCGCATCCCTACTCCGTCAATGGAATTTCCTTCTCGGAAGAACTGGGACATGCGGGGTCAACGGTAAAAATCGGTGTAAATGTTAGCGGCAAGACTGATGGCCTTAGATATAAGTTTGTTTGGCATAGGGCTGGGTCTGATTGGAGTGATTCCAATTGGGGTGTAATCGGTCAAGACTTAACTTCGCCGTCGATTTCTTGGACCCTGCCCCAGGCTGGTGAATATGAGATCTATGCTGATGTCATTGACTCCAATGGGTATGTGACTAGCACTTCTAAATACAAAGTTGTTAATTGGTCTCTTGAGTCGCTCGAAGTCTCGGGCTCCGCCCTCTGCGGCAAGCCGGTCAAGCTGCAGGCCAAGGTGTCCGGCGACGCCTCCGGCCTCAAGTACAAGTTCGTCTGGGAGAAGGGCGGCTGGGCCAAGTGGGGCGTCGCCCAGCAGCCCTCCGCTTCCTCCTCCTGCGAGTGGACCCCGACCGAGCCGGGCGAGTACACCGTCTACCTCGACGTGATCGACGGCTCCGCCGAGAGGCACCTGACCCGCAAGGTCACGGTCGGCGAGCGCTACTCCGTCGAGTCGCTCGAAGTCTCGGGCTCCGCCCTCTGCGGCAAGCCGGTCAAGCTGCAGGCCAAGGTGTCCGGCGACGCCTCCGGCCTCAAGTACAAGTTCGTCTGGGAGAAGGGCGGCTGGGCCAAGTGGGGCGTCGCCCAGCAGCCCTCCGCTTCCTCCTCCTGCGAGTGGACCCCGACCGAGCCGGGCGAGTACACCGTCTACCTCGACGTGATCGACGGCTCCGCCGAGAGGCACCTGACCCGCAAGGTCACGGTCGGCGAGCGCTACTCCGTCGAGTCGCTCGAAGTCTCGGGCTCCGCCCTCTGCGGCAAGCCGGTCAAGCTGCAGGCCAAGGTGTCCGGCGACGCCTCCGGCCTCAAGTACAAGTTCGTCTGGGAGAAGGGCGGCTGGGCCAAGTGGGGCGTCGCCCAGCAGCCCTCCGCTTCCTCCTCCTGCGAGTGGACCCCGACCGAGCCGGGCGAGTACACCGTCTACCTCGACGTGATCGACGGCTCCGCCGAGAGGCACCTGACCCGCAAGGTCACGGTCGGCGAGCGCTACTCCGTCGAGTCGCTCGAAGTCTCGGGCTCCGCCCTCTGCGGCAAGCCGGTCAAGCTGCAGGCCAAGGTGTCCGGCGACGCCTCCGGCCTCAAGTACAAGTTCGTCTGGGAGAAGGGCGGCTGGGCCAAGTGGGGCGTCGCCCAGCAGCCCTCCGCTTCCTCCTCCTGCGAGTGGACCCCGACCGAGCCGGGCGAGTACACCGTCTACCTCGACGTGATCGACGGCTCCGCCGAGAGGCACCTGACCCGCAAGGTCACGGTCGGCGAGCGCTACTCCGTCGAGTCGCTCGAAGTCTCGGGCTCCGCCCTCTGCGGCAAGCCGGTCAAGCTGCAGGCCAAGGTGTCCGGCGACGCCTCCGGCCTCAAGTACAAGTTCGTCTGGGAGAAGGGCGGCTGGGCCAAGTGGGGCGTCGCCCAGCAGCCCTCCGCTTCCTCCTCCTGCGAGTGGACCCCGACCGAGCCGGGCGAGTACACCGTCTACCTCGACGTGATCGACGGCTCCGCCGAGAGGCACCTGACCCGCAAGGTCACGGTCGGCGAGCGCTACTCCGTCGAGTCGCTCGAAGTCTCGGGCTCCGCCCTCTGCGGCAAGCCGGTCAAGCTGCAGGCCAAGGTGTCCGGCGACGCCTCCGGCCTCAAGTACAAGTTCGTCTGGGAGAAGGGCGGCTGGGCCAAGTGGGGCGTCGCCCAGCAGCCCTCCGCTTCCTCCTCCTGCGAGTGGACCCCGACCGAGCCGGGCGAGTACACCGTCTACCTCGACGTGATCGACGGCTCCGCCGAGAGGCACCTGACCCGCAAGGTCACGGTCGGCGAGCGCTACTCCGTCGAGTCGCTCGAAGTCTCGGGCTCCGCCCTCTGCGGCAAGCCGGTCAAGCTGCAGGCCAAGGTGTCCGGCGACGCCTCCGGCCTCAAGTACAAGTTCGTCTGGGAGAAGGGCGGCTGGGCCAAGTGGGGCGTCGCCCAGCAGCCCTCCGCTTCCTCCTCCTGCGAGTGGACCCCGACCGAGCCGGGCGAGTACACCGTCTACCTCGACGTGATCGACGGCTCCGCCGAGAGGCACCTGACCCGCAAGGTCACGGTGGAGGGTACTCCAATTATGGGAAGTCTGCAGACTTCAGTTGATGCTATGGTGAACTTATATGAATCAACAGGACATACATATCCCTCAGACGCATTTGTTTCAAAGGGAGCACCTACTATTCGTGATTTTTGTTCATTAATTGTCGAAGCCGCTGTTTCTGAAGGGGTTCGCCCGGAAGTTGTTTTTGCTCAGGCCATGCTTGAGACTGGATGGTTGCAATTTGGAGGTTCCGTAAAGCCGAATCAGTGCAATTTCGCCGGACTGGGCGCCGTCAATCAACAATCGGGAGGCGCTAGATTTGACGATGTATATCAGGGCTTGCTTGCCCAAGTCCAGCATCTTAAAGGATATGCTACTGGTGCGGCGTTGAATAACACTTGTGTGGATCCTCGATATGAAGTCCTTCAGTCTAAGGGTTTTCTCGGAGTTGCGCCATATTTGGAAGATTTAAATGGCCGCTGGGCTGTTCCGGGTGACACGTATGGTCAGAATATTGCGCGCATTATTTCTTTAATTGGCTAATATCAATATGAATTCTCTAGGTCGACTGCGCTGGTTGTAGTCGACCTTACTTGTATGGTAAATCTTGGCCTTAAATTGTTACTTGCTAGCAATATTATGTTGGAGTGAACTATCGGGGAGGTTCTATATGCATTTCTTTAGAAGTAAGGCTGTCCGTGTCGCTTTTTTCTTCTTTTATTTCTGTTTGGCCGTAACTCCTTGCTTTGGTTTGAGTGAAGCGGGCCTGTCTCCATCACAGATTGAAGATTCAACACGGGCCGATGATTTAAGTGCAACTTCGCCGGTTTCAGAGGACTACTCTGTCGACGGCCTCTCGGCAAAGGCGTCCGATGGAGGGTCTCCTCTCCTGGGCGACCGCTGCTCGCTCGGCCTGACCGCGTCCGGCAACTCGGGCTCGGTCCGCTATAAGTTCGTCTGGGAGCAGGGCGGCTGGTCCAGGTGGGGCACCATCCGCCAGCTCGGGCCCGAGGCCTCCTGCGATTGGGTGCCGGAGGTCGCCGGCGACGTCAACATCTTGGTCGACGCCGTCGATTCGGCCGGCAACGTGAGGACCTGGAGGTTCCCCGTCAGGGTGGATGCCTGTCGCCTTTCCGTGAGCGGCGGGGATACGCTCGAGTGGAGCGGCGGAATGAAGGTCAATATCTCCGCCGCGGCGGCTCCCGGCGCAAAGATTAAATTCCTTTGGGAACGGGGCTCATGGTCCAAGTGGGGCGTCATCCAGGCAGCATCTGAGTCCGCCGCCTGTACCTGGACGCCCCCGTCTTCCGGCTCCTATACTCTCTATGCCGACGTCACGGTCGGCGGGCTCACGTCGACGTCAAGACTCCCCGTTCGCATCTCAGAGGACTACTCTGTCGACGGCCTCTCGGCAAAGGCGTCCGATGGAGGGTCTCCTCTCCTGGGCGACCGCTGCTCGCTCGGCCTGACCGCGTCCGGCAACTCGGGCTCGGTCCGCTATAAGTTCGTCTGGGAGCAGGGCGGCTGGTCCAGGTGGGGCACCATCCGCCAGCTCGGGCCCGAGGCCTCCTGCGATTGGGTGCCGGAGGTCGCCGGCGACGTCAACATCTTGGTCGACGCCGTCGATTCGGCCGGCAACGTGAGGACCTGGAGGTTCCCCGTCAGGGTGGATGCCTGTCGCCTTTCCGTGAGCGGCGGGGATACGCTCGAGTGGAGCGGCGGAATGAAGGTCAATATCTCCGCCGCGGCGGCTCCCGGCGCAAAGATTAAATTCCTTTGGGAACGGGGCTCATGGTCCAAGTGGGGCGTCATCCAGGCAGCATCTGAGTCCGCCGCCTGTACCTGGACGCCCCCGTCTTCCGGCTCCTATACTCTCTATGCCGACGTCACGGTCGGCGGGCTCACGTCGACGTCAAGACTCCCCGTTCGCATCTCAGAGGACTACTCTGTCGACGGCCTCTCGGCAAAGGCGTCCGATGGAGGGTCTCCTCTCCTGGGCGACCGCTGCTCGCTCGGCCTGACCGCGTCCGGCAACTCGGGCTCGGTCCGCTATAAGTTCGTCTGGGAGCAGGGCGGCTGGTCCAGGTGGGGCACCATCCGCCAGCTCGGGCCCGAGGCCTCCTGCGATTGGGTGCCGGAGGTCGCCGGCGACGTCAACATCTTGGTCGACGCCGTCGATTCGGCCGGCAACGTGAGGACCTGGAGGTTCCCCGTCAGGGTGGAGAGAAATCTATCTAACTTCACTTCAATAGATTTGAAATCTGATTCATCCAATTTGTGCGTAGGGGATACGCTTTCAATTACACCTCGGATTACCATCCGAAAGAATAATCAGATTTCATACAAATATGTTTGGATGCGGAACAACTGGGCTGAATGGGGTGTGATTGACTCCGGCAGAGGTAAATCCTCAATTGACTGGAGAGTCGATAAATCTGGCGCTGTCACCGTTTTTGTTGATGTTATTGATGAGGCCAACGATCAGACGATGACCTCGAAGACTGAATGCTCGATTGGCTCCGAGAAGTGGAATTACGAGTCCTTGAGTTCTTCTGCAACGCTTGTCAGGCCTAATGAAAGCACTGAGATCGATGCCAGATGCTCGGGTGATACTAATTACTTACAGTATAAGTTCGTCTGGAATAAGAATAATTGGGCTGACTGGGGCGTTGCTCAACAGGGCACAAGTTCACACTTGCAATGGGATCCAAAAGACGCCGGAGACTATGAATTGATCTGTGACGTTTCGGGGTCAGATGGAGTTGTCCAAACAAAAAGAACAATCATTAGCTGTTGGGATTTCTCGAGGATTACTGCAATTTCGACTGATGGCAATAATTCTTGGGGAGTTCGAGCTGATTTGGGAACGCTTGCAGCTGAAAAATCTGGGCAATTTCAGTTTAAATTTGTTTGGGCCAAGTCCGACTGGAGTAAATGGGGTGTTCTAAAAGAATTTTCCAGTGTGAATGACGCTTATTTCAATCCCTCTGCACTTGGATTGCAAGATGGTTATTACGATCTTTACTGCGATGTCTTGCTTCCTGATGGCACTCTCCAGTCGAAGTCGACTCAGATTTACTACAGCCCATTTGGCAGCTCAACGGTTTTGGGGGTTAGTCGTATTGGACTCGTCACTTGGCTTACGTCGCATCAATTTGATGGCTATTATTTAGGAACGAGATATTCCGGTGGCTCCTCCTATGATAGTTGCCTTTACCCAAAAGGTGCCCCGAGATGGGATGGCTATACTGGCATGAATTGCACTGGCTTCGTGGCTCATGCTTATGCTGCGGTTGGTGGCGATGTCAATCGTATTGCGCAGAATAATAATCACTCTCCTTGGGCTGGGGGGCCAGGCGGTGGCGGCTATATTAACGCTTGGAGATGGTATGGCTATGCTCGAGATTTGGGATGCAAAATGTATGAGTTCCGTACTGTCCAAGATATGCTAAATAGTGGTTATGCTCAAAAGGGAGATATTATCTTCTTTAAGACTGACGGATCAATCGACTGTCATATTGGGTTCTTCTGGGGAGATAATCCGCATGACAATGAAATGTGGCATCAAATTCTGCCTGGGAATTTAATCGGACCCTGCTTTAACAATGCGAACAAAGGAGAGGTTCGGCAATCGGTTGTTCTGATTAAATAGTGCTTTAATTTCTGAATGGTATTTGAAGCAACTAATTGTGAAACGGTGATTCTGATAAGTAGCGCAAGCAGAAGACTTACTGGCATAATAATTACATATGGTTATATACTGGCTCAGGCTTTAGTCGGCTTTGTATATGTTCCGATGTTGTTGCAAAACATTGGACAAGACGAATACGGACTCTATCAATTGATAGGTTCTATCATGTCTTATATAGTTTCCATTAATGGGATTTTGTCTGCCGGTGTTGGGCGTTTTTATTGCAAGTATATGGCAGAGGGCAAAAATGACTTAATGGAGAATACTCTCGCAATAGCTAGGCGTCTGTACTGGGTCCTATCTGTGTTCGTGATGCTAATAAGTTGCGTTCTCGCCGTGGTTGTTCGGTTTGTATATTCAGCCAGTTTTACAAACTCACAGCTTGATGAGTGTTCCGCAATGCTTGTTGTATTAGGGATCAACACAATTGTTATCATGAACAACACTATTAGCGTTGCGGCGATAACTGCTAATGAAAGGTTCGTTTTTTTGAAGGGCTCGCAATTGGCCGCCCTAATAGCTCAGCCTTTCATTGTGTATGGACTTACGACAATTTTTAAGAATGCATTAGCCGTATGTTTAGTTGTGCTTGTTACAAATGTGTTGTGCGCGGTGAGCCAGCGTTTGTTTGCTAAATATAATCTGCATATTAGTTTCAGATATCATGGCTGGGACATGAAACTGGCTAAAGGATTGCTATTTTTTAGCGGCGCGATTGTATTGGTGACGATTGCTGACCAGATTTTCTGGAAAACCGATCAATTAATTGTCGGCTATTATTTTGGTGCTGCCGCCGTTGCGGTATATTCTGTTGGATCTCAAATCTACACGATTTATATGACAATCGGTACGGCAGCCTCTTCAGTTTTTCTTCCTCGAGTTTCAGAACTGTATTGCCAGAATAAGGATATGTCTGAAATTTCGGATCTCTTCATTAAAGTCGGTCGCATTTCCTTTATCGTCTGCGGATTTGTTCTTAGTTTATTTATTGTTCTGGGGAAAGATTTCATCATTATTTGGGCTGGTAAGGACTATATAGACGCTTTCTATATCGCCTTGATCGTAATGGTTCCATTTACCATTGACTTAATTCAGAACCTGGGACTTACCATAATGCAGGTTGCGAATGTTTACCTGTATAGGGGGTATATGTATCTTGCGATTGCGCTTGTCAACGTGGTCGTGACGATTATATTGCTCAAGCTTATGGGCATAGTGGGCGCAGCAGTTTCAACAGCCATCGCTATGGTTATAGGTAACGGTTTCTGTATGAATTGGTATTACTCTGAAAAGCTTGGGTTGAACATAAAGAAATTTTGGCTTGAAATTGCCAAACTTTCCGTCTTGGTTATTGTCGGTACGGGGGCTTTGCTGCTGCTCTATAACCTAATTAAAAGCCTTTTATCTGGCCTTGTGGTGGTTTTGGTGTCTGCAATAATTTATTTCTTTATCTATTTCTTCTTGGTTTTGATGTTTGGGCTAAACGAATCCGAAAAGACGAGCATATCTGCATTTATCAAGCGATAATCTGCGACGCTTATTAAGCAGAATAGCCTAATGTACTTTCATTACTTTTATGACCAACCGGCTTGCCTGACATTTGATTATCGAAGGCTAAGTCGGTTGGTTTTACTACTCGGTGCCAGGAAAAATGAGCGATGACAACAGGGCGATTAGCTAAGGATTTTCAGTATCAATAGTTTTAGCTGTTCACAACAGCGTATTACTACTCGAGATAACAAATAGTGCTTATTCTTTGCCGCAAGGAACAGTAAATAGCTGTCAGGTCTGTAGGTGCTGCAAGGGACATCAGCTTTAATTGAGGGATTAAATAAGGCCTCTGAAATTGAAACAAAGTTACGTTTTTTGGTCTCATTATTGTCACTGAGCTCGTTGATCGATAGGAGATAAAGATACTGTTCCGTTCTTGTTTTCCATGCCAGCCTTTCTGTTTCTTCTCCCCAACGAGCAGCGATTTTCACTAGGCTTGAGGTGACGAAGGTTAAATCTGAAAGCTGTTTTTCCTTATAGCTGTGTGTTGCACTTTGTCCGTTTTGACAATTGTAATAATACAGCGCATCACTTATTTGTAAAACCGATCTGGCTGAATCGACTATGGGTATCATTTGCAGAAAATCTTCTGCAAAATCGATTCTCTTTGTATCGGTATTGCTTAAATCGTCAATCAGACAGTTTCTTTTGATTGCCTTTCCCCAAATTGAATTGAGCTTCCCTCGTGCCAAACATTTTCTGACTTCGGCGAGATCGTCACCTTCATAGATGCCAGACGGAAGGGCGGGATTGATAAACGGATCGTTTGAATAGTCTGGGTTTCTTGTATAGCTGAAACAGATTATGTCTGGATTGCACTTATCGATTTCGCGAGCAAGAATAGATAGGGTATCGAAGCGCAAAGAATCATCCGCATCAACAAAGACCAGGTAATCTCCGGCGCTTATCTCCGCGCCTTTTCGCCTGGCCTCATATACGCCCATATTATTTTGTCTAACGTAATGAGTATTGTTGTGAGATTCACAAAACACTTTGCAGACACTTTCAGTAGCGTCTGCTGATCCATCATTGATGAGAATAATTTCATAGCCATCATATGTTTGTTGGTAGATGGATGATAGCGTTTCCGGCAAACTGGATGCCGCATTATATGCAGGGATAATAATTGAAAACAGCATTTAGTCCCTTTCCGTATTGGAAGAACAAGATGGTTAGTTAGAAAGCCCGTTTACAATGTCCCTGTATAAAATAAATTGACGCTTGGCAATGGCCTTCCATTGAAAGTGTTCAATTGCATACTTTCTAGCTGCATTTGCAAGTTTACAACGAAGTTCATCGTCATTGAACAGGGTGAGAATTGCGTTAGAAATGGCTTCGAGATCAGATTCTACACCGATTCCAATTCCTTTATTGTTCGCTGTTTCTTTCCATGTGGTTCCCTCGGTAACAATAATTGGGAGGCCATATGCTAGTGCTTCCAAAACAGACGTCGGGAAACCTTCAGTGCGTGAAAGTTGGATATAAAACTGCGATTGGAGAAAAGCGTCCGCTTTAGATTGACCATTAACTGGACCATTTAATAAAACAATATCGGATACTTGATTGTCGGCAATAAGTAGTTCCAGTTTGGCCATAGACCCATCTTCGTCTGGACCGTAGATGTAGATTTTAGCTCCGAGCCCTCTTAGCTCATCAGCAATTAGCGGCAAACTTTTGATCAGTAGATCAAGACCTTTGACCTCTATATCTAGGCGGCCAATAAAAAGCGCGATGCGGCTGTCTAAGTTTGAGGCTTTGGCTTTTGGGATGCTAACACCATTTGGAATAATGCTTGCTTTCCTATGTTTAAAGCCGTTTGAACTCATCGCCTCTTTTTCCGATAGAAAATGGATACAATCAGCATTGCGGATAAAGGCGTTATAGAAGAAAACATTAAGCAATTGTTTAGCTAAATGATGCTGTTCTTGCGCCACATATGTTAGAGACCCATGTGGCGTGATGATGTATGGGATCGCACGTCTTCTGAGCCAATGGCTTAGTTTAATGTGATCCGGCCTATATATCTCATGAAATATTACGAGTGACGGATTGCAAAACGGTTCAGGAAGTTTTTCTATGCATGACTGATGGAAGACGGGATATTTCGCATCTTTAGGCCTGTAGTTTGTAAGATTTAATAGAGCTATATTCATGTCCTTTATTTCTGACTGCTCATTTAGGTATTGAGGCACCACTGTAGACACGCCAGAAGCGAAATCACTTGTAATATATGCCACATGAAGGACTATTAAACTATCGGTAGTTTTCATTAGCGTTTGCTCCCGCAGCGGTGTTGGAGGTTTTAGTTGACAGATTCACAGTTGGTTTCAGTGCTCATGCCTTGTTATAGGGAGAGCGCCAAAGATTTTACTGAGGCACTAGTGTCTATTTTAAAGCAGACCTACCATCGAATCGAGGTGGTTGTTGTTTTTGATAATCCAGATGACAACACACTTTACGATATTGCTCAAAACTATAGCTCTCATGACAGCAGGATTTGCCTCGTGAGAAATGAACGCAATCTTGGTCTTGCTGCATCTTTGGAAAAGGCGTTCAAGGTCTCACGCGGTCAGTATATCTGCCGAATGGACTCAGATGACATTTCTGAGGCGCAGCGCATTGAACGGCAGTTGTCGTATCTTGAAGAACATGAGCTTGACCTAGTGGGTTCTTATTTGAACGCCATTGACGAAGACGGTAGTCAATTATATCTCGTTGATTCAATTCCAAGTTCGGGTGAAGGCGTTAGGCGTTCTCTTATGATTAGAAATTGCGTACCTCATCCGAGTTGGTTTGGAAGAAGGTCTGTATTTGAAATGGGGTATCGGTCTGTTCCGCTAGCAGAAGATTATGACTTGCTGTTGCGTGCCGAGCTGGAAGGGTTCACTATTGGAAATGTTCCAGAGCCGCTCATTCGATACAGAATGACTGTTAATAGCATTTCGCGTAGCAATTTGTATAAACAGTTCGTTGTTTCTCAGTGTTTACGTTCAGCTTTCAAAGAGGGTCGATCACTGGATGTCGATAAGATTGATACAATCGTCGCCGAGCGGTTCGATCGGCGCCGAGCTGAGAACTATCTAAAGGCAAATACATTATTTAATAATGGGTTGAGAAGTATTCATTCTGGTAATCGAGCAAAAGGTATTTCCCAATTGCTTCAAATCCCATTTTGCTCTAAGTCGTATTTAATGAATGTCATTAATATGGCGCGTGTGGTTACAATTAAAACTTTTGAGAAAACCTCGTAGTTGTGCACCTACGCTTAGAGAGACATGGCGTAACCATGCAGTTCACACTCGGAAGATTGCTAGCTTTGAAATCTAGGACGAGGTTTGTTGCGGGGGCTCTCGATGCCGTGTGTACCATTCGTGGTTGATTCCCGATCTAAGCTGAACACGCTGCGCAGATAGTCCGTACCCGCGGCTAGCCGAACGCCCCCGCGGCCCCCATGGACCCCGGGGATTCCGTTTCCCCAGTTGAAGGAACGGTGGATATGTGTTCGATAGGTCCGGTGACCATTCTCCGCCCTCAGTTTGGCATCTCTTTCCAGACTCAGCCGGACGGTCGGTCCGCCTATTCCGTTTTGCCTTTAGGCTAGGCCAGCGAGGCGTCGCGCCTCTCTGCGCGCGCCCTCTCGATGAGGCTCGGCGTCAGTTCGAGTCTTCCGATGGGCACGTCCTCCAGGCTGTAGGCGTCTGGCGCCGCCTCCGCATCGCCGCCGAGCATCACCCTGGAGGCGCGCGGGCGTCCAGCTCCTGCTTCTTCTGGACCGTGTCCCTTTCGTGTCTGGTGAGCCTGCCGTAGACACTCGGGGTAGCCTTCTCGGAACCCTTTTTCTTCTTTCCGGACATGCCGTCCTTCGAGCTCCCGGGGCCAACCGGTTCGGCTCTCAGGGTAACGGGTTCCCACATTCATCCGTACATGTACGGATGAATGTGGGAAGTGTTCGGATTAAGTTGATAATCAAGGGTGCACCATTCGTTGTGTCTATTTAACCATTTGTATATCTCTCGCTATAATAATGAGAAAAACTAGAGATCGGTTTATGTGTATATGACTCCCAAAACTCTTATCGCTATTCCTGCTTATAATGAGGAGGAATGCATAGAAAAGACGATATGCGAGCTCAGGCAAATTGCACCTGAGTTTGATTTTGTTGTTATCAATGATGGGTCTCGAGATCGAACGCTAGCTATCTGCAAGAATCTTGGTTGTGACATCATTGATATGCCCATTAACTGTGGTTTGACCGTTGGGTTTCAGACGGCTGCGCGTTATGCGGTTGATCATGGATATGACTATATGGTTCAGTTTGATGCTGACGGCCAGCATTGTCCAGAATATATAAAGGTCCTTGTTGATAGGGCTCAATCTGATGGATCAGATATTGTCATTGGCTCTAGGTTTGTAAGCGTGCGCAAAGACAAGACGCTTCGCATGATCGGCTCGCGTATGATTACGGTGCTAATAAAGATTCTGACAGGCAAGAGAATCAGTGACCCCACGTCTGGATTTAGGCTATTTGGGCGGGATATTCTTAAGAAATACTATTACGACAATACCTTAAATCCGGAACCAGAATCTCTCGCTCTCTTTTTGAAGCAAGGGTATTCCATTTCAGAGGTACAGGTTAAGATGCGCGAGCGTCAAGGTGGCGAGAGCTATCTTAACCCTGTTAGGTCTATGCAGTATATGGTTCGTGTTTTCGTTACGCTCCTTGTCGTTCAGTGGTTTAGGTGATCCATTTGCCGGTCTCTCTTCGTATTTTGCTTCTTGTTTGCGCTGTTTTGGTATTCGTGTTTGTATTGCGCAAATTAAAAAAATCCCAAATGCAAGTTTTGGATTCTCTGTTTTGGCTGCTATTCAGCGTCAGTTTTGTAATTTTGGGCGTTTTTCCACAAGTTGCAATGTGGCTTTCGAGTCTATTTGGTTTCATGTCGGCTTCTAACTTCGTGTTCCTTTACGTTATTGCCGTTCTTGTGGTCCGTGATTTCTGCAATTCTCTTCGTCTCTCTCGACAGGAAGAGCGTTTAAACTCGCTTGTTCAGGCTGTTGCGTTAAGTAGGGAGAAGGAAAAGTAGGCTATGCGTTTCGCTTTGGCGTATAAATCATCTGGATGTGAATTTCCCTACTTATATTACTTTCAACAGTTGTGAACAGTGCTTGGTGCCCATACTTGTCATCCAGATGACTGGGAACGATTCTTCGAGGGCCCTTGCAGCTTGATTTGGATAAAGGTGAATTAGCTCCGTGTTGTCTCGATGCGTAAACCAAAAGCAAATAATGAAAGCCGTCTTCGTTGCTCTTCTCTTTATTGTCGAGCTTCTGTGCATGAAGCACTTTTATGTGAACCACTCTGTCTCACAGCTGTTTGTTTTAGTGCTCTATTGCGTCGTTGTAGATGTTGCCATTTGGCAATCATATTGTGTCTTCCTTTCCTCAGATGATGAAAAAAAGCGTGGCAACTGTCCTGGTCGCTGCGCTCAATTATTAGTCCTGTTGCTTGCGGCATTTGCTGTGGCGGTCATCTGGGAGGGCTGCACCGTTCTTGGCTCGCCGGCTTCTCATTTCTCGAATATTGCTGACTGGAATAAAAAGCGGCTCATTTTCTTTTTTCTAATTTTCTATTGCGCAATACTCTATTTATTCCAAAGCGGCTTTTCTCTGAAAGCGTTGTTCCATTCTGTCTCGGCGAGGGTCAAGGCTACCGACTACGTTTCCCTGCTGATTATCGCATTCTTTATTGTTTTTGGCTGCTCTACGATTGCATTCGTGAATGGGTTCATTAATGCTGTTGTTTATTTCCTGCTGGTAATCATAACTTCGGTTTTCACGGCTTGCTCGGGCATTCGAAAGGGAAACTCTGCCCTTCCCGTCACTTTCTTTATCGCTGCATTCTCAATTGGTGTGTTCCTTGTGGTGAGCACTCCGATAACGACGGGTATTTCATGGGATGATCAAATTCACTATTCCAATGCCCTTTCGACATCTTATTTATTTGAAACTCAAAAAACTGATACGGATATTTACTTTACTGACGAAGCGGTCCGTCGTGCGCAGGGCTATGAAGAGCCCTCTCTTTCCCATTTTGATCGAGCGGAAATTCTTGAGCATGCTAGGGAGCTGAATAGCTCCTATAGATCTGATATCGCTTCTGGTCATGTGCAAGTTAACAAGCATGAAGAATTCGTTTATACGCTTAGCAGCATTGGGTATATTCCCTCGGCAATTGGTCTTTGGCTCGCTCGCCTTCTGCATTTCGATTTTTCTTCTATGATTCAATTCGCTCGGATTTGCAATTTATTTAGTTACTGTCTTGCAATTGCCATTGCAATCAAGGTTACGCCCTCGAAAAAGGGACTATTTGCTTTTGTGGGAATGCTGCCAACCTCGATCTTTCTTGCGTCGTGTTTCTCATATGATGCATGGCTCATTTCGTTTACCATTCTCGGTTTTGCTTATTTTTTGAGGTATGCATGGGGTGATTTAAATGAATTTACAGTTCGCAATATATCACTCGCATTTTTATTTACCTTTTTAGGACTCGCAGTCAAAGCTGTGTATTTTCCGATAATCGGTCTTTTCTTTATGGTTCCGCGAAATCGTTTTGTTAGCTCGAAACAACGAGTTCATTACTATGCTGCCGTGTTTGTTTTGGGCTTGATTGCTTTTGCCTCCTTTGCGCTTCCGTTCTTGTTTTCAACGGCTAGCGGATCCAACGTTGGCGATATGCGAGGCGGCTCCGATGTCAACTCTGGTCAGCAAATCGCTTTCATTCTCGCCGATCCATTGCGCTACGCTGAAATACTCGCCAATTATTTTTCAACTTATTATTTAAATCCGATAACCTCTTCTGGATATGCATTGAACTTTGCATACCTTGGATCGCTTGCTGCTCAGATTTCTGTAAATGCAATCCGTGGGTTGGTTCAGGTACTTCCAGCTGTTTGCCTATTATTGTTTGGGCTTTTTTCGGCAGATTCGATTAGCGTTAAGCATATTGGTCTCGCACAATTTCTTTGGGCCTCATTTGTGTTTTTGTTTACGGTGATTTTGGTGGCAACTGCACTTTATGTGTCTTTTACTCCCGTTGGATTGGGGACAGTTAATGGTTGCCAGAGTCGCTACCTTTTGCCACTTCTGGTTCCGTGCCTATCGTTTATTCTTAACCAGAGCCGCTTGGTCTTTGGGGACAGTAAACGATTCATATTGATATGCCTCGTATTCCCTTTTGCTTTGGCTACGATTTGCGAGTTTGTTTTAGTTGTTGGAAAGTGTTGCTGATATGGGCATAGTTTTTAATACCGAATTTAACAATAAGCTAAATTGCCGTGGCGACGGCAAACTATATATACTGTATGAAGCCGCATCCGTTTTCCCGGATGCCGTGGAGTCGCAATCACCCAATGGGCAAATTCTGCCCGCAAGAATCATCCCTTTTTCAGAGACTGAATTTATTGTTGTCCTTGCCGATTTTGGTGTCGACCAATCGCTGTCTTTCTTTAGCGGAGATAAAATAATTTATCAGCGTCGCATCAATCCTGGCAAGTTTTCGATTGAGTCGAAAGTTAACGGCTTGCTGCACGCGGAGCATTGTGGACGATTTCGCAATATTGACCGTTCTGGCGTGCATGCGCTCGCTTCTATCCAAATTGAGAGCTTTATTCCCTGCGTTGATGGCGTAATCGTTAGAGGTGTTCTTTCGGGTACTGATTGCCTTGAGGGTGATCGTATTATCGCTTTTAATGAAGAAGCCTGCGTTGTTGGGGAATCTTTGTTATTTAATAACTTAATAGCCGATGCGAATCCTTGTTTAACAAATTTCTCGCTTCATATTCCTGAGGTCGGGGATAGCCTGTGCATTTGCATGCACAGGGCTTCTGGTCATCTGGATACGTTTATCAATCTAAAGAAAGATATGCTCAAGGAGCTTTTGGATGAGGTCGATCGGAACCATGTGTCCGCATTCGATCAACCCCGTTATTTGTCCTGGTTTTCTGGGCGCAGATTGACTGGATCCGATTCGCGGGTACAAGCGCAAATAAAATTTGCATACCAGCCCTTGTTTTCAATCATCGTTCCTCTATATAAGACTCCCTTGAATTTCTTCAGGGATATGGCTGATTCTGTCATTGCTCAGACGTATTCGAATTGGGAACTCATCCTGGTTAACTCTACGCCAGATTACGATGGCCTTAGCGACTTGGTCTCCGAGTATGTGACTGCAGACTCTAGAATTATAGTGACTAATCTTGAGGGCAATCTAGGTATCACTGAGAACACCAATGTCGGAATCAAGATGGCCAAGGGAGACTACCTCTGCTTTTTCGATCATGATGATGTTCTCGAACCGAATATCTTGTTTGAGTACGCCTGTGCTTTAAATCAAAATGCTGAAATCAATCTTCTTTATTGTGATGAAGATAAGCTATTGCCTGACGGGTCCTTGGCTCATCCTACTTTTAAGCCGGATTTTAGTCTTGATATGGCTCGTGACAACAATTATATTTGCCACCTTCTTACTGTTAAAAGGGCATGTTTAGACAGAATTGACCTTTCTAACAGCGAGTTGGATGGCGCCCAAGACCATGCCATGGTGCTGAAGATTGCCGAACTTGGTGGGACGATCCATCACGTTCCTAAAATCTTGTATCACTGGAGAATAAGCGAGAATTCGACTGCGGGTAATTCCGATAGTAAGCCCTATGCAACCCTTGCTGGAATAAAAGCGGTTCAGGAGCACCTTGATAGATGCGGTATCAAGGCGACTGTGGTCAACTCTCATAATCGTGCTTTTAGATATAGCCCTATTTATGATGTTTCTTCATCTGAGTCCTGTTCATTAATCGTTACCACCCGCGGCAATTCTTCGGTTCTTTCGACTCTTGTATCTTCAATCAATGACACCGATTTTGATGATCTTGAAGTTGTTTTCGTGTGCTCGCAGGATGCGGAAGCTGCTGTTCAGCAATCGATCTCTGGACTTCGT
Source organism: Collinsella aerofaciens (assembly GCF_020181355.1). NCBI lineage: Bacteria > Bacillati > Actinomycetota > Coriobacteriia > Coriobacteriales > Coriobacteriaceae > Collinsella > Collinsella aerofaciens. The sequence goes on along the minus strand of NZ_CP084004.1, from coordinate 2,102,628 downwards.
TGTCGCTATATCGTTCACGCGCTTGATGACCCGTTTAATATATCTACATGGAGAAATGCCGGTGCTCTTGCCGCGCATGGCGAGCAACTCGTCTTTGTTCATGACGATATTCAGGCACTAGACTCCTTGTGGTTAAAGACTCTCGTTGGTTTTTCCCAACGAGAGGATGTTGGCGTTGTTGGAACAATGACGTGCGATCTTGACGGCATTGTGCAACAGGCAGGCCTGTCTTATGTTGGAGAATCAATCGTCAACCTATCGCAAGGCATTCATCGCTCTTCTCCTGGCTATATCTATATGCCATTGACCGTGAGGGATGTATCGGCGGTGAGTGGAGTCTGCTTAGCTATTTCACGCGAACATTTTAATCGTCTGGGTGGTTTTGACGAGTCGTATCTTCTTGACTATTCGGATGTTGATATTTGCTTCAAGTCTTCTCAGGCTGGGTTAAAGGTGATCTATACACCAGAGGCATGTCTCTACCATTTGGCATGTGTTGACAAATCCCTTGATAGTAAATCTCGCTCTCATAAGCATTTTGAGGATAAGGCACGATTGCTGCATAACTGGTCCGAACGATTCTCTGAGGGGGATCCATGGTTCTCCGTTAACTTTTCTCGAGATCCCAAGCGCGCAGCGTTATATAAGTTCGATCCTTTTGACTACGAAGCGATTTGAGTGCTTTAAATGAAACAAATTGCCTGGATAATATCTCCGCCGGCAAAGGGTTCTGGCGGCTTTCGAACCATCTGCAGCAAGGCTTCCTTTCTAGATTCTCGTGGATATGAGAACTACTTTTACATTATGCCGGGCTGTGAAGCATACAAAAGTGCTCATAGAGTTCAGGCCGAAATAAAGGATTGGTTTGATTATTCGCCTAAAGAAGTTCTTGTGGCACCGAGTGTGCCCGAGGATTTTTTTGCAGTAATCGCCACCGCTTGGAATACGGCGCACTTTGCATCTATGCAGAAGTGCGCCCATAAGTTCTACTTCATTCAGGATTTTGAACCTTGGTTCTATCCGATGGGGGAGATGTATCTAAATGCCGAAGCAAGTTATCGTTATGAACTAAACCCCATAACGATAGGCAGATGGCTTTCTAAAAAAGTTGAACCCTATTATTCGCATGAAGTCCCATATTGTGATTTTGGCGTTAGCGATATATATACTGCGCAGGAACAAAATCTAAGCAGAGAGTATGCCGTCTGTGCTATCTATCAATCCAATAAGGATCGACGTTTGTCTGGCATGTTGCTTGATGCAATTAAATTGCTTCTCAAGCTCGACGATGCAGTTGTCGTTTATTTATACGGCGAAGACGCAATGCCTCCCATTCATGATCCACGCGTACGCGGCCTCGGCATCTTGACTGCTGATGAATGCGCCTCGCTTTATGCCAAGTGTGTTGCCGGCGTATCGTTGAGCGTGACTAATCCCTCTCGCCTGCCTTTCGAAATGCTTGCATCGAAGCTCTCGGTAATTGAAATAAACCGTGAGAATAACCTACTCGACTTTCCGGAGGGCACCATCCACCTCGCTGAGCCCTCTGCTTGTGGCATTGCTTCTTCTATTCTTGAGGCTCTTTCAGGCTCAAAATGCGATTCGCCTAATAGATTTAGCTGTACGTCGATTAAGCGTGAAAATGAAATGTTCTTCGAGGCCTTTACGCGTTATCTGAATGAAGAGCCATCCTTGGCTAGCGGGAAGTCCGCCTTCGGGAATGTGCCAAAAACTGAAGAACAAAGTAAGGTCTTCTTGCTCAGCGATCGTCTTGCTGATGCTCGATTGCTATCGTCTGCCATGTCTCAAACGCTTATCCAAGCTTCTTCTGTTGATTTGACTGTGCGTTTTGAGTCGTCTTTGATGCCTGCGGATGTTCGCGCAGTTGTTTGGCGCGCCCTTGATCAGTCTGATATTCGCTGGATTAGTCTTGAATCTAGGGACGGCCATTTTGCGGGGCATGTTCCGCTGTTTTTAAATGATGATGAAGAGGCCTATCTTCGCATTCATATATACTCTTTTGCGGAAGACGGCAAAAATCCGCTTTGCGTCGCCGAGCTAAGCCAACTTGTCTGTCTTTCGCCTTCTCGCAACGCTCATCCTGTTGTTCGTTCGGTTGAAAGTGGCGCATGCAGCGTGTCTGCCGTTTTTAACCTATCTGATGAATATTGTGAACCGTGTCAGCCTTCTGCATCGACGGGTGTCGTTGGCGGTCACGTTGCTCTACTCAAACGTTTATTTCGGAGAAACTAATGGCGCGCTTTAACCAATGGACTCAGCTACTTAAAGCCTCTGCGACATCACGCAGGCACGATGAAAAATCCGATGGTGTTAAGCAGGAACGCTATCTCCTTTTGGATACGGCTATGGGAAGCGAGAACTCTGGTGACCATGTGATCATGGATGCCTGTGGCTGTATCGCGGATCAAATCTTTGGTGCTGCGTTGCCCCATGTGGCAACGCACTATTATTCCAAAGAGCTTGAAATGTATCCTGAACACGTAAAGCTGTTGTGCGGCACAAATATTCTGTATACGCATATGGCTGATCAGCAGCAATGGGCGCTTGCCAAGCGGTTGGGCAATAATAGAAACGTTGTTTTGTTCGGCGTGGGCATGTCTGACATTGGGGTGGACGATGCGATCGACGCCTATACAAAGAAGTTCTATAAAACCTTGCTATCCGATGAATATCTTCATAGTGTTCGAGATGAAATGACTAAGAAGAGGCTTAACTCTATTGGCATAGAGAATGTTCTTAATACCGCATGTCCGACCATGTGGTCGTTAACCCCATCTAAGCAACTTGAGATTTCCTCTAAGCGTTCTAAAAACGTTGTTACGTCAATTACCGATTATTGTTTCGATGCGGAACGTGACCGTAAGATGCTGGAATTGCTGTCGTCGGAATACGAAAAGGTAACGATCTGGGTTCAAGGAAGCCATGATGTTGATTGGTGTCTTGATCAAATAGCCGATCTGACGCAATTTAATGTTATTGGCCCCAATATCGAAGACCTTAATCGTGTAATTGAAACCGAGGAATTTGATTATGTGGGGACGCGTCTCCATGCGGGCATTCGCTGTTTAAATGGAGGACATCGCTCCCTAATCATTGCAATTGATAATCGAGCCCGTCAGATCGGTGAGGATACGGGGCTTCCCGTTCTTGAACGCGAGGACGGCTATCTCCTTAAAATAGCTGATTGGATAAACCATCCCGTTAAAACTGAGATTAATCTTCCCTGGACGAGCATCGATAAATGGAAGAAACAGTTTAATTAGCTGTATTCCTTGGCTATTGCTTTCCCTGTTTCTTATCGTGTGATGCCTTTGGCGTTTCCCCGATTATCCAACCCATATTTGTGACTCGAATTAGATTCGTCAACATATAGGCGACTGATCCAAATCCAATCAGGTTAATTGCTGCCATCGCCATTGGGGCTATGTTGGGCCAGTAGGTAAAAGAAATGTAAACCAGTGGAGAATGAAAAAGATATATTCCCATACTGTTTTTGCTAATCTTTTCGGTTAGTAGGTTTGCCTTTTGGGGGATGACGCAATAAATTGATGCAACCGCCATGCATGTAAGGGCGGTGGAAGCAATGGGGGGCACAACTTGTTTTAGTAAGTTTACAAGGAATAATAGTATTAGGACTATTGATAGGCTTTTACGCCTTTTATAACTCTCGAACCATTTGTTTGCTTCCAAGTAGTGGATTGTTAGGCCAAGCGCAAACCATATCGCATTTGCTTCTGCCAAATTGATATACCTGTTCGCTGATGGTATTCCAAAATGGTAAAGATAAATTGAAGCGCCGAAAACTATCGGAACCTTAAAACTTGTTAGAGGGCTCTTTTCGAGTATTTGAAAGATGCACGACGTGGTTGCTGTAATGAAAAAAAGAGTCGGGAGAAACCAAAGGTGACCGTTGTCTTCGCCCAACAGAATTGATTTAAAGATGATGTGCGATATAGTTTGGCCATTGTAATAGGGATACTTAACGAGCATCCTGATGGGGAAGAGCCAACATATTCCAATCATGATATAGGGGATAATTAAGCGTTGAGCTTTTTTAATGATCTGACTGATAAAATCGCTTGATCGATTCCAGCTCCATAAAAAACAAAAGCCAGATAACGAAAAGAACAAGGGCATCTGGATTCCGTTTATTAAGAATTTGAGATTATCCAACAGAATTGATTTTTGTTCAGTTGGATAATATCCCCACGCACTTGAATACAGAATAATGCTGTGGCCTAGGACTACAAGGAATATTGCAAGGGCCCTCACGTTCGTTATGTCGTCTCTACGGGTTGTGTCCTTGCGGTTGTTCATCAATTGCTTCTTTCGTTAATATTGAGAAGGATTAACTTAATAGAATATCAAACTCTTACTAACCGCTCGATTTATAACTATTTTCGATTGTAGAGGACGGAATATATGAAAGGCATCATCCTCGCCGGCGGGTCCGGCACGCGCCTGTACCCGCTCACGCTCGTGACCTCCAAGCAGCTGCTGCCGGTCTACGACAAGCCCATGATCTACTACCCGCTGTCCACCCTCATGCTGGCGGGCATCCGGGACATCCTGGTCATCTCCACGCCGACGGACCTCCCCAACTTCGAGCGCCTGCTCGGGGACGGCTCGCGCTACGGCGTGAACCTCTCCTACGCCGAGCAGCCGAGCCCCGACGGCCTGGCGCAGGCCTTCACCATCGGCGAGGAGTTCATTAACGGCGAGCCGTGCGCCCTGGTGCTGGGCGACAACATCTTCTACGGCAACGGCCTGTCGCGCCACCTGACGCGAGCCGTCCAGAACGCAGAGTCGGGCAGGGCCACGGTCTTCGGCTACCACGTGGACGACCCGGAGCGCTTCGGCGTCGTGGAGTTCGACGGCGAGGGCAGGGCCGTCTCCATCGAGGAGAAGCCCGCCGAGCCCAAGAGCTCCTACGCCGTCACCGGCCTGTACTTCTACCCGGGCGACGTCGCCGCCAAGGCCCACGAGGTCAAGCCGTCGGCCCGCGGCGAGCTGGAGATCACCGACCTTAACCGGATGTACCTGGAGGAGGGGACGCTGTCCGTGGTGACCCTGGGCCGCGGCTACGCGTGGCTGGACACCGGCACCATGGAGAGCCTGCACGAGGCCGCTGAGTTCGTTCGCGCCGTGGAGCACTCCCAGGACCTGCCCGTGTCCGTGCCCGAGGAGATCGCCTGGGAGAACGGCTGGATCACGACCGCCGAGCTGGAGGAGGCCGCCGAGGCCTACGGCAAGTCGGTCTACGGCCGGCACCTGAAGAAGGTCGCCGCCGGCGAGATCGTCAACAGCCCGCGCGAGTATTAGCGCCGGCTTGTTTTCTTTTAGGGGCCACCGTTTATCTGGTGGCCCTTTTCGTTATGATTACGTTGACCATAAAGACAATATGATTGGGAGTGGATGTGTTAAGCGTCTACTTTGGCGATATGCCAGAAGCGATTTACAACACAGCGACATATTTCAAAAACTCTTACCGGTCTTCTTGGATTACGGATCCCTATGCAGTCTCGATAATTAAAGATGTCGATCGATCGGATGTTGTCTCCGAAAACCTCATCGAAAGCCCTGTGCTTGGGTCCATTTCCCCACTCCAGCTTTCTGGTGGCGTGAAAACGCTGCTGCTTATGAGATTTGATCGTAAGCATATTTTTAACGCTTCTACCTGTGGTGATAACTGTGCCAAGTGGATTCTCGATATGGCGAAAGACCGCAAGCTCGTTGTGAATCTCTATCATGTGATGGACTTTGGCCGCGAGGATTTTAAAATTAAAGTCGTGAATAGCGGCCGAATCGTTCACAACATGGCCGAATTGATTCACGAGTCGATTCCGTATCTGTAGGTGCTGCTTATGAACGGTTCGCATCTCGTTAAGATTTCCCGCCGCAGGGGAACCAAGTACACATTTACCATCAAGCGGAACATCACTATTGTGCGTGGCGATAGCGGCACGGGTAAGACGACACTGTTTGACATGGTCGCAGACTACATGCGAACGGGCGAGCAGTCGGGTGTTTCCTTGCAATGCGATTGTCCCTGTGTCGCCCTGACCGATTATGATTGGCGAAACCAGCTTTCGTCCGTTCATGACTCGATTGTATTTGTCGATGAGGGCTTAAAAGAGATTCATTCTGATGAGTTTGCCCATCATGTGCTGTATTCCTCGAATTATTTCGTGCTGATCTCAAGGGCTGATTTCCCTAATCTTCCGTATAGCGTGGATGAGATTTACAAGATTAAGACGAGCGGAAAATACCATTCTTTCGTCCCTGTTTATCAAGATCGTGGGAATCATCGTTATGCTATTTCCCGGTCGGCGCCAAAACAGGACTTTTCTATCCTTCTATGCGAGGACAGTAAGTCTGGTTTCCAGTTCTTTGAACGGCATTTCGCTGACAGTGAGCTTTCCTGTGCTTCTGCCATGACGAACAGCGCGATTTTGGGCTGGTTGGATCAGCATCTCGACGATCGCGTGTTTGTTGTTGCGGACGGAGCGGCATTTGGGTGCTATGCGGACCGTGTCCTTAAGCTGCAAGACATTCACCGCGATGCTGTTACGGTTTGTCTTCCCGAGTCGTTTGAGTGGCTTCTGCTGAGCTCCGGCGTAATTTCAGGGTTAGATGCCAAAGCGGTTTTGCAAGAGCCGGAAGCGTTTGCAGACAGTGAGAAGTTTAAAAGCTGGGAGGACTTCTTCTATAAGTACTTACGCGATAAAACTGGGAATTCGGTCTTCCGGTATGACAAAGACAGCATTCCGGAAGCTTTTTGTGGGGGAAGTAATTCTGCGAAGGTTATGGCTCTTATCGCATGCCGAAATGTCCGATAGTTTTGTTGAATAGTGTCGCGGCGTCACTTCCTGCGGCATACTAAAGAAGCTGTACTTGCTTCAGATTGGATTTTCATGTCTGAGATTTTTGAACCTAAGAACATCATCGTCACGGGCGGCTGCGGCTTCATCGGCAGCAACTTCGTGCACTACGTGGTGAAGAACCACCCCGAGGTACACGTCACCGTCCTGGACAAGCTGACCTACGCCGGCAACCCCGAGAACATCGCCGGGCTGCCCGCGGACCGCGTGGAGCTCGTCGTGGGCGACATCTGCGACGCCGAGCTTTTGGACCGCATCGTCCCAGGCCACGACGCCATCGTGCACTACGCCGCGGAGTCCCACAACGACAACTCCATCGCCGACCCCGAGCCGTTCCTGCGCACCAACGTGGAGGGCACCTTCCGCCTGCTGGAGGCCGTGAGGAAGTACGGCATCCGCTACCACCACGTCTCCACCGACGAGGTCTACGGCGACCTCGCGCTCGACGACCCGGCGAAGTTCACCGAGGAGACGCCGTACCACCCGTCCTCGCCGTACTCGAGCACCAAGGCTTCCTCCGACATGCTCGTGCGCGCCTGGGCCCGCACCTACGGGCTTCGCACCACGATCTCCAACTGTTCCAACAACTACGGCCCCTACCAGCACGTGGAGAAGTTCATCCCGCGTCAGATCACCAACATAATCGACGGCGTGCGCCCCAAGCTCTACGGAAAGGGCGAGAACGTCCGCGACTGGATCCACACCGAGGACCACTCCTCGGCCGTCTGGGACATCCTCACGAAGGGCGAGATGGGGGAGACCTACCTCATCGGCGCCGACGGCGAGAAGAACAACATCACGGTCCTGCGCATGATCCTGGAGGCGATGGGACGCGACCCCGAGGACTTCGACTGGGTCGCCGACCGCCCCGGCCACGACCGCCGCTACGCCATCGACTCCACCAAGCTCCAGCGCGAGCTCGCCTGGAGGCCGGCGCACACCGACTTCGCCGAGGGCCTGAAGGCCACCATCGACTGGTACGTGGAGAACGAGTCCTGGTGGCGCCCGGCCAAGGAGGCCACCGAGGCCCGCTACCGCGCCCAGGGGCAGTAGGCCGAACCCCGGCGAACCGCACCGCGGGGCGCCCGCGCGGGGCCGCAGGGCATGGGGATGATCCTGCGTCCCCGCGCGGGCGCCCGCAACCTGAACCTCTTCGATAGGAGCTTTTCCCATATGGCAGACATCGCATTCGAGAAGGACCTCTCCGTCGCCGAGACCGGCATCGGGGGCCTCAAGGTCGTCGACCTGGCCGTCCACGGCGACTCGCGCGGCTGGTTCAAGGAGAACTGGCAGCGCGCCAAGATGACCGCCCTGGGCATCCCCGACCTCAGGGTCGTCCAGAACAACATCTCCTACAACGACAGCCGCGGCGTCACCCGCGGCATCCACGCCGAGCCCTGGGACAAGTTCATCTCGGTGGCGCGCGGCTCGGTCTTCGGCGCCTGGGTGGACCTGCGCGAGGGCAGCGCCACCTACGGGAAGGTGTTCACCTGCACGCTCGACCCGAGTAGGGCCATCTACGTCCCGCGCGGCGTGGGCAACTCCTTCCAGGCCCTGGAGGACGGCACCGCCTACACCTACCTGGTGGACGCCCACTGGTCGCTGGAGCTCAAGAGGACCTACACCTTCGTGAACCTCGCCGACCCCGAGCTCGCCATCGAGTGGCCCATCCCTCTCGACGAGGCCACCGTCTCCGAGGCCGACCTCAACCACCCGATGCTCGCCGATGTCGTCCCCATGGCGCCGAAGCGCACCCTCGTCACCGGCTGCAACGGCCAGCTGGGCCATGCGGTCCGCGCGCTCGCCGAGGAGCGCGGCGTGGCCAAGGACTTCGACTTCTGCGACATCGACACCTTCGATATGTCAGACCCGGACGCCTACACACAGTACGACTGGTCGCTCTACGGCACCGTGATCAACTGCGGCGCCTACACCGCCGTGGATAGGGCGGAGACCGCCGAGGGCCGCGCGACCGCCTGGAAGGCCAACGCCACCGGGCCGGCCCTCCTCGCCCGCACATGCTCTGATCACGGGATCACCCTCGTCCACGTGTCCAGCGACTACGTCTTCGACGGCACCGCCGAGGTGCATGACGAGGGGGAGCCCCTCAGCCCGCTGTCCGTCTACGGCCAGACCAAGGCCGCCGGCGACATCGCCGTGGCCGGGTGCCCGCGCCACTACATCATGCGCTCCAGCTGGGTCATCGGCGAGGGCCGCAACTTCGTCAAGACGATGAAGGGCCTGTCCGACCGCGTCGCCGACCCCGAGGACGGGCTCGAGCAGGTCACGGTCGTTGACGACCAGCTGGGCCGCCTGACCTTCACGCGCGACATGGCCGAGGCCATCTTCCACGTGCTGGGGACGCACGCCCCCTACGGCACCTACGACTGCACCGGCTCCGGCACCGTCAAGTCCTGGGCCGATATCGCCCGCGCCGTCTTCGAGGCCGCCAACGGCAACGGGGACAGGGTCGTGCCGGTATCGACCGCCGACTACTACGCGAGCGCCGAGGGCCCCGTCGCCCCGCGCCCGGTCCACTCCGCGCTCGACCTGTCCAAGCTCGAGGCTGCCGGCTTCCACATGCCCGACTGGGAGGAAGAGCTGGGGGAGTACATCAAGACGCTCTAGCCGCTATTAACTTTTCGAGAGTAAAAGCCGCCGTTCTTTAACGGCGGCTTTTCTTGTTGGTGGCTATCTGCGCAGTGGTGCCAATAGTATTTTGCGGAAGATCTACCTCTCGCTTGGCATGGAAGTAGGGTGGCCGGGCTGGTCGTCGTAGGCGTATTTGCTGTACACGTTGACCTCCCACTGCTTTTTTTCGACCTTTGCTACAGAATCTAGGATGAAGCCGGTCGCAAGGCTCAGGCCGCACAGGAACATAAACGAGGCGGCGAGCACAGCGGTGGGGAAGCGCGGGACGAGGCCGGTCTGGAAATATTCGACAACGATGGGCATGCCCAGGGCGAGGCCGAATACCGCGAACAGAAGCGCAACGAGGCTGAAGAACTTCAGCGGGCGGTAGTCCTTGAACAGCGTGCCGATCATCGCAACGACTTTAATGCCGTCGCTCACGGTGTTGAGTTTGGACTCGGAACCCTCGGGACGGTCGCGGTACTCGATGGGCACATCTTTGATGCGCCAGCGGTGGTCGACGGCGTGGATCGAGAGCTCGGTTTCGATCTGAAAGCCCTCGGAAAGCACTGGGAAGGTTTTAACGAACGGGCGGCTCATGGCGCGGTAGCCTGTCATGACGTCATCGAAGCTGTAGCCATAGATCCACTTGATCATGGCGCGGACCAGATTATTGCCAAAGCCGTGGAAGGCACGCTTGTTCTCCTCGGCGTAGGTGCCGTTGGAAAGGCGATCGCCTACGGTCATGTCGGCCGTGCCGTTAAGGATGGGCTCGCAGAGGGCCTTGGCCGCCTCGGCGGGGTAGGTGTCGTCTCCGTCGACCATCAGGTAGCAATCGGCGTCGATATCGCGAAACATCTGGCGGCACACGTTGCCCTTTCCCTGACGGGGCTCAAAGCGGACTGTGGCGCCGTGCTCGGTGGCAATGCGTGAGGTATCGTCCGACGAGTTGTTGTCATAGACATAGACCGTCGCCTGCGGAAGTTCGCGGTGAAAGTCGTCGATGACTTTGCCGATCGTGAGCGCTTCGTTGTAGCAAGGGATGATGACGGCGATGGATTCAGAATTCACTTAATGCTCCTTATACATTCAATCCTAGAAAGTATAGCCGTTTGGGCCTGGCATCCTAAGATGTGGGTTAGTTCTCCAGTTTTGTTGCGCGAATCGTTTGCATGGCCGTCGGGTCTATACTGTTCGTTTGTCAACGATTACGAGTAAAGGAGTTGCATCCGTGTCGGATCAGACAAAGCAACAAGAAACTCGCAGTCTGCCTGCGACGTTTGCTAAGAACGAATTTGAGAAGGACGCGTTTATCCTTCGTCAGCTGGTTACCAAGGATTTTAAGATCAAGTATCGCCGTAGCGTTCTGGGCGTCGCATGGTCGGTGCTCAACCCGCTGCTGATGATGATCGTCATGGCCATCGTGTTCTCGACGATTTTTGGCCAGGGCCGCAATGGCTCAATGACGCCCGAGATGTACCCGCTGTACTTGATCGTGGGTAACATCACCTTTGCCGTCATGTCTGAGTCTACTAACCAGGCCCTGACGTCGATCGTGGGCGCTGCCCCTCTGCTCAAGAAGGTTAAGGTGCACCGCTGGGTTTTCCCGGTGCAGAAGGTGCTCTTCTCGCTGGTCAACTTTGCCTTCTCGCTGGTCGCCGTCGCCATCGTCATGCTGTGGTTCCGCGTTATGCCTTCTTGGCACCTGATTCTGTTGCCGGTCTGCCTGCTGCTGCTTATGTGCTTCTGCATGGGCCTGGGCATGATGCTCTCTGCCCTTACGGTCTTCTTCCGCGACGTTATGCATCTGTGGAGCGTCGTCATTACGGCGTGGACTTACATTACGCCCATCTTCTGGACGACTGACTATATTGCGCAAATGCCGCATCTCGTGCGTATCTTGATGTATGCGAACCCCATGTTCAACTACCTGCAGTTTATGCGCGATATCTTCCTGTTCCAGACTACGCCCTCGCTTATGACGTTTGGTATGTGCGTCGCTTGGGCGGTTCTTGCGCTTATTATTGGCTATACCGTGTTCCATAAGTCCGAGCGCAAATTTATCCTCTACATCTAAGGAGTGCTGTGATGACTGAATCTGTTGTTGATTACAGCGAGCAGCCTCTGGCTGTCGAGGTCGACGACGTCACCATGATCTTTAACATGGCGTCCGAGTCGCTGACCAACCTCAAGGAGTACTTCATTAAGCTTGCCAAGCACGAGCTGTTCTTTGAGGAGTTTAGGGCGCTTAAGCACATCTCGTTTGATATTCATCGCGGCGAGGTTGTGGGTCTGGTCGGCACCAATGGCTCCGGCAAGTCTACGATGCTCAAGATTATCGCTGGCGTTCTTGAGCCTAGCGAGGGCAGCGTTAAGGTGCACGGTAACATCGCGCCGCTGATTGAGCTTGGCGCCGGCTTTGACCCCGAGCTGACCGCCCGCGAGAACATCTATCTGAACGGCGCCCTGCTCGGCTATACCAAGGAGTTCATCGACGCCAACTTTGACGGCATTATCGAGTTCGCTGAGCTGCAGAACTTTGTCGATATGCCGCTTAAGAACTTCTCTTCGGGCATGGTGGCGCGTATCGCCTTTGCAATCGCGACGATTACCGAGCCCGATATTCTGATCGTTGACGAGACGCTGTCCGTCGGTGATGTGTTCTTCCAGCAAAAGTGTGAGGCCCGCATCCAGCACTTTATCCAGAGCGGCGACGTGACGGTTCTGTTCGTTTCGCACTCTATGGAGCAGGTTGAGCGCATCTGCCAGCGTGCCGTTTGGATTGAGAAGGGTGACCTTCGCATGGACGGCCCGGTCGATGAGGTCTGCAAGGCGTACCGCGAGCAGTTCAACTAGGTTATAATTACTTGCGCCTGACAGGCTTGTGTTTGCTTGGGCGTGCGGTTATTTGCTCCATTAGCTCAGTTGGATAGAGCAGGGGACTTCTAATCCCAAGGTCGACGGTTCGAATCCGCCATGGAGCACCATCGTTTATTAAGCCCAGACCGCTTGGTGGTCTGGGCTTTTTTCATCTTGTGTGTTGCTGGAGCCGAGCGCGAGCAAGCCGCTGCTGTTTGTTGGGGTTGGCATTTTACTTTTCGAGATGCTCTTTCAGCAGCTCCAACGCGTGGGCGTAGCCCTTCAGGCCCTCTCCGGTGATGGTGGCGAAGCAGGCCAGACGGGCGTAGCTCACCTGGCGGAAGTCTTCGCGGGTCTCGACTGCGCTAATGTGGACCTCCACAGCCGGGATGGCGACGGCTTTGAGCGCGTCCAGGATGGCCACGCTTGTGTGCGTGTAGGCGGCCGGGTTGATGACGATGCCGTCGACCTTTCCGTAAGCCTCCTGGATCTTGTCGACGATGCTGCCCTCGTGGTTAGACTGGAAGACCTCGACCTCGTCGAAGCCCTGTGCGGCACCCGCTTCCTGGCAGATCTGCACTAAGCGATCGTAGTTGTCGCTGCCGTAGATGCCTGGCTCGCGAATGCCGAGCATGTTGAGGTTGGGGCCGTTAATGACGAGTGCTTTCATGGTTGCTTCCTTTGCAGTTGAAAAACCACCACAAAGGTGCCTGCCCCCTTTGTGGTGGTTTTGGTTAGAGAGCGGGTGGGAGGGTGTCGAGGAGGGCATGGGCGGTGTTGGCGGCGCAGTCGCGTGAGTCGATGATGTAGTCGGCCCAGGCGCGGTAGCGCGGCATACGCTGCTCGGCCAGCTTGTCGATGCCGTCGCGCGCGGTGATGGGGCGGCCCTTGTGGGCGAGCTCGTCGAGCTTGCGGTTGAGCATCACGATTTGGCTGTTTTGGTGCAGCAGAGGGTAGTTCTCGTCGCGCGTAACCACGCCGCCGCCGGTGGAGAGCACCAAGCCGCTGCGCTTGGAGATGTCGGCCAGCGCTGCCGTCTCCTGCTCGCGGAAGGCCGCCTCGCCGCACTTGATGATAAAGTCGGCGCAGGGCATGCCCAGGCGCTCCTCGAGGGCGCGATCGAGATCGATGTGCTCGCGGCCCGTGAGCTGGGCGATCTGCTCGCCCACGCGGGTCTTGCCCGAGCCCGGCATGCCGATCAGCGCGATGTTCTGTTCGCGGCGTGACAGGCGCTCCGTTACGTCCAGGATCCTCTCGCGCGGGGTGGCTTTGCCGGTATAGCGCTCGACAGCTTGTGCCGCCTGGGCAACAAGCATAAGCAGGCCGCCGATGCAGGGGATGCCGCGGCGCTCGGCCTCGAGCATCAGGCCCGTGCGGGCGGGGTTGTAGACAATGTCGATGACGCCCTCGAGCGCATCGAGGCCTTCGAGCGTGCAAGGCGCGTCGGGGCAGTGGGGGAACATGCCGGCAGGCGTGCAGTTGACGAGCAGGGCGGCGTCGGACTGCTGCGCGATGTTGCTGTAGTTGACTTCGCTCGTGCGACCCACGGGTACGACGATGGCGCCCATGTCTCCCAGCACCATACTTGCCGTGGTGCCGGCGCCGCCGGTGGCACCGAGCACGAGGGCCTTCTTGCCGGCAACCTCAACGCCCAACTCCTCGACCAGGCACCGAAAACCAAAGTAGTCGGTGTTGTCGCCGCGCAGGCGACCGTCAGGTAGGCGTGTGATGGTGTTGACGTTGCCCATGCGCTCGGCCAGGGGACTCAACTCGTCCAGGTAGTCCATGACGGCGCGCTTGTAGGGGATGGTCACGTTGGTGCCCTCCCATTCGTCGCCGGTCATAAAGGCCTGGAGGTCCTCGGGCTCGCGCTCAAAGCGCACGTACTCAAGCCCCGCGAGCTCCTTGTAGATGGTCGGGGTGTAGCTGTGGCCCAGCACACGGCCCAGTACGCCGTAGGGACGGGTTGCGGCGGTATCGGTCATCTAGAGCACCTCCGTGTAGCTGCCAAAGTAGGTGAAGCTCTCGCATACGTCGTCGATGGAATCGAGCAGGTCGTCGAGGGCCTTGCTGCCAAAGGGGCAGTCCAGATCAAAGTAGAACATAAACTCAAAGTCGTGGCCGGGGATGGGGCGGCTCTCGAGTTTGATGAGGTTGATGTTGAGCGCGTAGAAGCGCTCGAGCACGCGATAGAGGGCACCCGGCTCATTGGCCGTGGTGATCATGAGCGAGGTACGGTTGGCACCGGGATAGACGCGTGGCTCGCGGCTGATGACGACAAAGCGTGTGTAGTTGTTGTCCGAGTCCTGGATGTTGGACTCCAGCACCTCCAGGCCATAGAGTGTCGCGCAGCTGCGCGATGCGATGGCGGCAACATCGGTGCGCCCGGAGCTGGCGACCATCTCGGCCGACATGGCGGTGTTGGGGTACTTGGTGGCGTGCAGGTCGTGGGACTCGATAAAGCCGGCACACTGGGCAATGGCTTGGCCGTGGCTGTAGACCTCGCGCACGTCGGCGAGCTTAGTGCCGGGCTTGACGAACAAGTTGTGGTCGATCTTGAGGCGAAGCGAGCGCACGATGTGGAAGTCGAACTGGGCGAGCAGGTCGTAGACGGCGTTGACCGAGCCGGCGGTGGAGTTCTCGATGGGCAGCACGCCAAACTCGCAGAAGCCGTCGCGCACAGCGCGCATAACGCCTTCGAAGGTCTCGAAAAACGCGATGTCGGGCACGTCGAAGAGTTTGCACGCGGCGATTTGGCTGTAGGCACCTTCGACGCCCTGGCAGGCGACGGTTGCCGTCTGGGGGAAGGGTGTGTCAAAGGCTGCGGCCATGGCATGGGCCTTTTGCGACACCGTGATGCCCTTGAGCTCGTTGATGTAGCGCTGCTGCTCGGCCTTGCTCATGCTCATGAGGAGACGGAACAGGGTGATGGTCTGCGCCTTGTAGCGCTCGGGCGCGCGGCTGGCGAGGTTGTTGAGCTTGGAGCGCTCACGGGCGGGGTCGAAGACGGCCTTGCCCATCTCGATTTTTGACTTGGCTACCTCGGTGGCAATGTCCATACGCTCGACAAAGCTGTTGAGGAGCGTGGTGTCGATGTCATCGATGGCCTGGCGAATATCGGCAAGGTCCATAGGGACCCCTTTCGTGAATGGTTGCCTGGGGTAGTTAATTTGGGACGGGGCTTTTTTAGCTACCCTTTGACTGTCGGCGAATTGATGGGTGCCAGGGCAAATATCAACTGGCATATGGGGGTAGCTAAAATAGCCCCGTCCCAAATTAACTACCCTTGGGGTGGGTGGACTAAAGCTGGGCGGCGTCCTCTAGGAGGGCGTCCCAAATCGCGAGGGCGGCGGCTGCTTCGGCTACAGGGACGGCGCGCGGGACGATGCAGGGATCGTGGCGACCGTGGACCGAGAGTTCGACATTTTCCATGGCGTCCATGTCTACGGTCTGCTGCTCGCGGCCAATGGAGGGCGTCGGCTTTACGGCCATGCGCCACATGACGGGCGCGCCGGTGGAGATGCCGCCCAGGATGCCGCCGGCGTTATTGGACTCGACCTCGATCTCGCCGGTCTCGGCATCGATGCGATACGGATCGTTGTTCTCGCTGCCGCGCATGGCGGCCACGGCAAAGCCCATGCCAAACTCCACGCCCTTTACAGCGGGAATGCCAAAGGCGATTTGCGCGATGCGGTTCTCGATGCCGTCGAACATGGGGTCGCCGATGCCCGCGGGAAGCCCGTAAATGCCGCACTCCACGATGCCGCCGATGCTGTCGAGCTCGTCGCGCGCGGCCAGAATCTCCTCGCGCATGCGGCCGGCTGCGGCGGCGTCAATGCACGGCAGATCGTTCGTAAGGATTGCCTTGCGGTCGGCCTCGCGATAGACCATATCGTCCATCGGCAGGTCGGAGATGCCGCCGATCTGCGCGACGTGCGCCATGACCTGAATGCCGCGGGCCTCAAGTGCCTGCAGCGCAATGCCGCCGGCGATGCATAAGGGGGCCGTTAGGCGGCCGGAAAAATGCCCGCCACCAGCGACATCGTGCATGTTGTGATACTTCACGCGCGCAGGGAAGTCCGCATGTCCGGGACGGGGCTTGCGGCGCAGCTCGGTGTAATCATTGGAGCGCGTGTTGGTGTTCTCGATAATCGCGGCGATGGGCGCGCCGGTGGTATGTCCATCGATCACACCGGCGATGATATGCGCGGCGTCGGCCTCGCGGCGTTTGGTTGCGGTCTCGTCGCGGCCGGGGGCGCGACGGTCGAGGAAGGTCTGCAGCTTCTCCTGGTCCACGGCGATGCCCGCCGGGATGCCATCGAGCGAGCAGCCGATAGCGGGGGAGTGCGATTGGCCGAAGATGCTTAAGTGCAAGACGTTGCCAAAGGTCGAGGACATGCTATTCCTCCTCGAGTGTGACCTTGCCGCCCAGCAGGCGGTAGTGGTCGAAAAAATCGGGATAGGACTTGTTGACGGCCTCGGCGCCGTGGATCACGACCTCGCCGGTGGCACGGCTCGCGGCGATGGCGGCCATCATGGCGATGCGGTGGTCGTTGTGCGAATCGACCTCGCCGCCGGTAAAGGCATCGACGCCCTTGATGATGAGGTCGTCGCCGGCAATACGCACCTGCGCGCCCAGCGCGGTGAGCTCGCGGGTGGTGGTGGCCAGGCGGTCGGATTCCTTGATACGCAGGCGGGCGCAATCGCGGATAAAGGTGCGGCCCTGTGCCAGCGAGGCCACGGCCGAGATAACGGGCACCAGGTCGGGAATGTCGTGGGCGCTCATCTCAAAGCCGGCGAGCTTGTCGGACTGCACGGTGGCGGCGTTGGTGGAGCGCACGATGCGGGCGCCAAAGCGCGAAAGCGCGGCAAGCACGTTGCGGTCGCCCTGTGCGGAGCTCAGGGACACGCCCTCGACGGTGATGGGGTCGGTGCCGATAGCGCCGGCACACAGCCAAAAGGCAGCGTTGGACCAGTCGCCCTCGACGGCCACGCTGCCGGGCGTGCGGTACGAGCCGCTGCTCACGCGGAAGTTCGTGACCTCGGGCTGGCCGTCCTTGGCCGGAATGCGCTCGACGTTGACCTCAACGCCAAAGGCCTTCATGGCCTGGATCGTTAGGTTGATGTAGGGGCGGCTCTCAATGAGGCCAGTCACCTGCACACAGGAGGGCTGGGCGAGCAACGGGGCTGCCAGCAGCAGGCCGGAGATATACTGCGAGCTTACGTTGCCCGGCAGCACAAAGGTGCCCGGGCGCATGCGTCCGCTTGTCTTGAGCGGAAAACCGCCCAGACCCTGTAGGTCGCAGCCGGCGGCGATAATCTCGTCCGAGAGCGGGGACAGCGGGCGGGCGCCAAGGCGGCCCTGGCCCACGAAGGTGGCATCCGCACCCAGCGCGCAGGCGACGGGCAACATAAAGCGGAGCGTGGAGCCGCTTTCGCCGCAGTCGAGCGTGCCGCCGGCAAGGGCCTTGAGCAGGCCAAACTCAACACTCTTCATAGTGGGATGGACCTGGAAGCCATCCTCGACGGTCTCGATGCGAGCGCCCAGTGCCGTAAGGCAACGCACCGTAGCCTCGATGTCGGCGCAGGTGGTGTTGCAGGTAACGTGCGTCTCGCCGTTGGCAAGCGCGGCGCAGATGATGAGGCGATGCGCCATCGACTTGGACGCGATGGCGGGAACGGTGCCCTTAAGCGGGGACGGGGTGATGCGGGCTAGCATGCGAATGCGTCTCCCTTCTGGCCGAGGCCCTCGGCAATGAGTTCGTGGAAAGTGGAAAGCGGCGTGCGGTCGATGCTGCAGCGGCCGATGCCGTGCGGAATCACCAGGTCGATGGTGTCGCCCGCGCGCTTCTTGTCGTGGAGCGCCTCGGCAAAAACGGCATCGGCATCTAGGTCGCAGCGGGTCTTGAGGCCATGGCGGGCGCAGAGCTCCTCGATACGACCGGGCAGTGCAGCATCGCAAATGCCGTGCAGAGCCGCGGCGCGCGTGATGATGCCCATGCCGATCGACACGCAGTTGCCGTGTCCGAGCTCAAAGTGCTCGCAGGCCTCGACGGCGTGTCCGGCGCTGTGTCCAAAGTTGAGGAGCTTGCGCTGGTTGATCTCGCGCTCGTCGGCAACGACCACGGCGCGCTTGATGTCGATATTGCGGGCGATGATGAGCGCTACGCGCGCCACATCGCGGTTGAGCAGCTCCAGCGTGAGTGGGGTCTTCTCCAGCTCGGCGAAAAGCTCCGGGTCGGCGATCACGGCGTGCTTGACGACCTCGCCGCAGCCGTCGGCGAACTGCTCGGGCGTGAGGGTGGCCAGGCACCCCACGTCGGCGATAACCACGCTCGGCTGCCAAAAGGCGCCGGCCAAGTTCTTGCCTGCAGCCAGGTCGATGGCGGTCTTGCCACCCACCGACGAATCCACCATGGCGAGCAGGCTCGTCGGGATCTGCACAAACTTGCAGCCGCGCATGTAGGTGGCGGCCACAAAGCCCGCCACGTCGCCCACGACGCCGCCACCGAGTGCCACGATCACGTCGGAGCGCGAAAGCTCGTGCTCTGCCACAAACTCCATAATGGCAACATAGGTTTCGGCGCGCTTATGGGCCTCTCCGGCCTCGAAGGTGCAGATGCTCACCTCGTAGCCTGACGCCTCCAGGCTCTGCTTAACGGGCATCTGGTAGAGCGGGCCCACGTTGGTGTCCGTCACGATGACGGCCTTGGTACCGCCGGCAGTGGCGCGCACGAGTGGTCCCGCCTGCTCCAGCAAAAACGTGCCAACATGCACCTGGTAGGGGCGTGCAGTGTCGATATCGATGGTAATCGCCATAAGCTTCGGTCCTTTCGACCTGGCGTGATAGGTGGTCTAGTGGGAGGTCTCGTCGTCGAGCGCGCGCTTAATGCGGTCGCCCTCGGCAAGGAGATTCTCCAGATAGCGCTGGTCGCGGTCCTTGAGCGCACGGCTGTAGGCGCCGAGCGATTCGATCAGATGGTCGATCTCGTAGGCGAGCGCGTCGGCGTCGTCGATCATGAGCTCGGACCACATTTGCGGGTTGAGGTGCGCCACGCGGGTGAGATCGCGGTAGCTACCGGCCGAAAAGCCGTGGTGGACCTGGGCGGTGGGGCTTTTGACGTAGGCGTTGGATACCACGTGCGCAAGCTGGCTCGTAAACGCGATGACGCGGTCGTGCTCGGCGGCGCTGGTCACGCTGAACTTGCCAAAGCCCAAGGGGCGCACCATCTCGCGCACCTGGCCCAAAAGCTCCAGCTTGAGCGCATCGTCTACCGCGGGCGGTACGAGCACCAGCGGGGCGCCCTGGAACAGGTCGGCACGAGAGTTAGCGTAGCCCGAGAACTGGGTGCCCGCCATGGGGTGCGCGCCCACAAAGTAAAAGCCGTGCTCGCGGGCAAGCTCAAAGGCGCGCTCGCACACGATGCCCTTGACGCCCACCGTGTCGATCACCACGGGGCCCATGATGGCCTCGGTGTCGGTGGCGTCGGCGAGTGCCCGGGCATGCGCCTCGAGCCACTCGATGCAGGCCTCGGGGTAGCAGGCAAGGACGATGATGTCGCATTCGCCGAGTGTCTCGTCGTTGAGCTCTCCGGCGACAGTGCCCATGCTGGCGGCCGTCATGACATCATCATCGGGGTCCCAGGCCAGCACGCGGACGCCCGTCTGCGCATAGCCGCGGGCAAAGCTGCCGCCGATGAGGCCCAGGCCCACGATGCCCGCGCATTTGGGACCGCCCTGGTTAACGCGCGCGTTTCTCACCGTACCCATGGGCTACTCCATGGTCTCTTGGCAGACGACCTCGCGGATGGCGCGAATGCGGCGCATGGCGTCGTCGAACTGGTCGGGGGTGAGGGCCTGAGCGCCGTCGGACCATGCGCGGCTGGGCTCGTCGTGGACCTCGATCTCCAGGCCGTTGGCGCCGCAGACGGTCGCGGCGAGCGCCATGGGCTCAACGTAGCGGGTGTAGCCGGTGGCGTGGCTGGGGTCGGCGACGACGGGCAGGTGCGACAGGTGGTGCAGCACCGGCACGGCGTTGAGGTCGAAGGTGTTGCGGGTGCGGGTCTCGAAGGTGCGGATGCCGCGCTCGCACAGGATAACGTTGTCGTTGCCCTCGCTCATGATGTACTCGGCGGCCATGAGCAGCTCGTCGATCGTGCCGGACATGCCGCGCTTGAGCAGAATCGGGGTCTGGGTCTTGCCGACCTCCTTGAGCAGGGGGAAGTTCTGGGCGTTGCGGGCGCCGATTTGCATGACGTCAATCTTCTTGTCAAGGAAGACCTGCACGTCGCGTGGGTCCATGATCTCGGTGACGATCGGCATGTCGAGCTCGGCGGATGCCTCGCACAGCAGGTCCAGGCCGGCGGGACCCATGCCCTGGTAGGCGTACGGGGAGGTGCGGGGCTTGTAGGCACCGCCGCGCAGCATCGTGGCGCCGGCGGTCTTCACGCGGCGGGCGATGCGGATGAGGTTCTCGCCCTCGACGGAGCAGGGGCCGGCGATGACCTGGAACTGGTCACCGCCGATTTTGACGCCGTGGCCGCAGTCGATGACGGAGTCCTCGGGGTGGAACTTGCGGTTGGCACGCTTGAACGGCTCGGAGACGCGCTGCACGCGCTCGACGACGTCCATGGACTCGAGCAGGAACGGGTCGATCTTGGTCGTGTCGCCCACCAGGCCGATGATGGTCTCATTCTCGCCGCGCGAGACATCGGTCTTCAGGCCCTTTTTCTCAATCCAGCTGACGATATGGCCGACGGCCTCGTCGCTGGCGCTCTGCTTTAAAATTGCAATCATGGTGTGCCTCTCACCTCGATGGATAACTTTTGCAAAAACGGCCCGCATCGCGAGCCGTGTATATGGTGCATGTGAGTTTATACTATCTGACTCGCTTTTGCCTTCTAAAGTGGGCCGTTGCGCCTCGTCTCCCACGGAATTGCAAAGCTTTTTCTTTTATTTTGATAGCCCGTGGCGCACTTGGGTATAATGCCAAACGTTGGCCCTATTAGCTCAGGGGATTAGAGCGTCTGCCTCCGGAGCAGAAGGCCGTTGGTTCGAATCCAACATGGGGCACCATCGAACGTAAGACCGTCCGAACCTCGCATGATCCGGGCGGTTTTTCTTATACCGACGCGACGTGATGGGACGTGGTATGGCAGCAACGGATATCGAGCGCGGACTCTCAACCGCCGAGGTCGAGGAGCGTATCGCCGCCGGTAAAATAAACCGCAACATGGAACTCAAGACCAAGTCGGTCAAAGAGCTCATCATCGAGAACCTCTGCACGCTGTTCAATTTGATCAACGTGATCTTGGCTTTCCTGGTCATTTTGACCGGTTCGTTTAAGAATCTGACGTTCCTGTTCGTGGTGTTCTTGAACACCGCTATTGGCGTCATTCAGTCCATGCGTTCCAAGAAGATGGTCGATAAGCTCACGCTGCTGACCTCCAAGAAGGCCATCGCGGTGCGCGACGGCGCCGAGGTGGAGCTCGGCCTGGACCAGATCGTGCTCGACGACATCATCCGCTTGGGGCGCGGCGACCAGATTCCCGCCGACGCCGTGGTGGTGTCGGGCGAGGCGCTCGTGAACGAGAGCCTGCTGACGGGCGAGAGCGACCTTATTAAGAAACAGCCAGGCTCTGAGCTCATGAGCGGCAGCTTTATCGACTCGGGCCTGCTGCGCGCCCGCGTGATCCATGTCGGCGCCGACAACTACGTGGCCAAAATTAATAACGAGGCCAAGTACGTCAAAAAGGTTAATTCCGAGATCATGAACGCGCTGAACGCCATCGTGCGCTTTGCGAGCATCATCATGATCCCGCTCGGTTTGGCGTTGTTTGCCTCGAGTGTGAGCGAGCTGTGGGATGCCGCGGGAACCCCGGGCGATAGCGCGCTTTCGTGGTGCTTCTCCGAGCTGTTGGCCGGTTATGTGCCTTCGTCGGCGCTGCTGTCCACGGTGGGCGCCCTGCTGGGTATGATCCCGCAAGGCCTGGTGCTGCTGACTTCGTCGGTGCTCGCCATCGCCACGGTGCGCCTGGCCCGCCGCAAGGTGCTGGCACAGCAGCTCTACTGCATCGAGACACTCGCTCGCGTCGACGTGCTGTGCCTGGATAAGACGGGCACCATCACGTCGGGCCGCATGGAGGTCGAGGGCACGTATCCGCTGCCGGTTGAGGGCGTGAGTCTAGGCGCCGGCTCGGACGAGGCGGCCGTTCCCGTCGATACCACGGTGCTCGATTTTGCACTGGCTAACGTCGCGCGTGCGACTTCGGCCGATGCCAACGAGACCTGCCAGGCGCTGCTCAACTATTACGCCGACCGCCCGGTCGAGGTGTCTGAGCCGCTGTCGGTCATTCCGTTCTCGTCCTCCAAAAAGTGGAGCGGCGCGTCGTTTGCGCAGGGCTCCTATGTGATGGGTGCGGCGCAGTTTGTGCTCTCTGATCGTGTGTTTTCGCAGGTCGAGAACCGTGTCGCCGAGCTTGCCGATACCTGCCGCGTGCTCGTGGTGGCGCGCGTGGACGGCTTTACGCCCGATGGCGATATGGTGGGCGAGGCCGAGCCCGTGGGCTTTGTGACCATCCGCGATGAGATTCGTACCTCGGCGGCCGAGACCATCGGCTACTTTAACGAGCAGGGCGTGACCCTCAACGTGATCAGTGGTGACGACCCGCGTACGGTGTCGTCGATCGCGTGCGTGGTGGGCGTGCCGGGGGCGGACGCTTATGTGGACGCCACGACGCTCGATACGCCGGCCAAGCTCGATGCCGCAGTGGACCGCTACCATGTCTTTGGTCGTGTGACCCCGCAGCAGAAGCGCGAGCTCGTGCAGGCGCTCAAGCGCCGCGAGCACACCGTGGCCATGACGGGCGACGGCGTCAACGACGTGCTGGCGCTCAAGGAGGCCGACTGCTCCGTCGCCATGGCGGCCGGCTCCGATGCCGCGCGCAACGTGGCCGAGATCGTACTCGTTGACAACGACTTTGCCTCGATGCCCGCCGTGGTGGCCGAGGGCCGTCGCTCCATCAACAACCTGCAGCGTTCGGCGTCGCTGTTCCTGACCAAGACGCTGTTCTCGATGGGCCTGGCGGCGCTGTGCATCGCGCTGCCGCCGTACCCCTTCGAGCCCATCCAGATGACGCTCATCAACTTCTTTTGCATCGGCGCGCCGGGCTTTGTGTTGGGCCTGGAGCCCAACAATGCTCGCGTGAAGGGTGCGTTTTTGAGCAACGTACTCAAGCGTGCACTGCCGGCGTCGATTGCGGTCATTTTGGCTGCGGCACTCGATATCTTTGTGGCGCGCGTGTTTGGCTTTAGCCAGCTCACACTGTCTACGATGTGCCTGCTTACGTCGTGCGCGGCGAGCGTCAGCCTGATCTGGCGCATCTCACAGCCTCTCACGCCCTTACGTGTGGTGCTCTTTGTGTTTGTAGTCGCCGGCATCCTGGTGGGCGTTATCGGATTCCCGGAGCTGCTGTCTATTGCTAACCTGTCGATGGGCCAGATGGTTATCTTGGCTGTCATCGTGGTCTTTATCTGCTCGGTGTTCTTTAAGCTCGCCACGATGATGGATTCGCTCAAGCCGCGTCGTCGTCATGCCGCAACTGGTTTTGGCCGCGGTGTGCGCGTCCGCCTGGGTCGCGGTGGCGGCAAGGTGAGCTCGACGGGCTCGACGGCCGAACGTTTTGCCAAGCGCGTCGCCGCCGACATGGCGCAGCGCCGCGAAGATCGCACCGCTCGCGAGGCCGAGGTCCGCGCACTCGAGGGCGTGGCCCAGGCCCAGCCCAAGAAAAAGAAGAGTACCGGAGCTAAGCGCTCTCGTGTGACCAAGTCCGCCCAAGGCATCAAAGTCTCGATGCCAAGCAAAAAGAAGAAGTAGCTACGCGCCCTGGCGATGTTGAATTGGTGCCTTGTTCCTGTGGGGCCGTGGCGATGTTATGCTCTAACCTCGATTGTTTGAATTGCTTCGAAAAGAGGATGCCGTGATCTGCCCGCATTGCCTTAAGACTATCGAGGACGGCGCCTCGTTCTGCCCCTACTGCAACGCCTATGTGGGTCCGGGCGATGGTCCCGAACACACCGAGTTCGTGTTCTGTGAGGGCTGCGGTGCCCGTCTTTCTCCGCATGATCGCACGTGCCCCAAATGCGGACGCCCTGCTCCGGGTATCCTCTCCGAGGACGCGGCCGCATCCGACCTGGCAGCGGGCCGCACGGCGGGCTTTCCGCGCCTAACGCAAGAGCAGATCGATACCGAGGTGCCTCATGCGCCGGCCTCTGCCGCTGCGGTGCTTTCGGATGCCGCCGACCCCAACGAGACCTGCGTGCTGCCGGCCTTCGATAAGGATTTCGGTATCCCCAAGGTCGATATTCCCACGCCCGTTTCCCTGCATGACGATGCTCAAAAACCCAAGCGCAAGGTGCATCCCGACGAGGACGCCTATCACAAGCACAAGCGTCATATCCCCAAGCCGCTCATCGTCATCGCGGTCCTTGCCGTCGTTTGCGGCGGTGCCTATTGGTTCGTGACGGCCGATCCCATGGGTGTCATGCCTGCCTTCTACGACCAGTTTGGTCAGGCTGCGCAGACGACCTTCCCCACGCGCCAAAAGGGCGAGGCGACTGAGGACGATACCAAGCAAGACGATTCTGCCGAGGTGGTCCAGGAAGAAACCGTGCTGACCGATGATCAACTCTATACCAGGCTCGACGGTCTGTATCAGACCATCGTGTCCTACGGTGACGAGGACCAGATTGGCGAGGTCATCGATTCCTTTAACAACGGTTATCTCCGAACGCCGCTGTCCACCCGTCAGGAGCTGTCGCAGAGTGCCTACGCCCTGCGCGACCAGATCAAAAAGACGCAAGATGAGCTCAACAACCTTAAGTATCAGGACGATACGGTCTATGCGGACGACATCGCCCACTTAAAGCAGCTTGCCGAGTGGATGTACGAACGTGTCGACGTGATCTGCCAGAGCTGGGATATCTCGCTGGCCATTCCTGATGGTGAGTCGATGAGTTCCCACCAAAGCGAGATCCTGGCGCCCATCGCGCAGGGCGGCAACAGCGCGCTGAACCAGTACGACGCCAATGTGGGCTCCTGGAAGCCGCAGCAGCGTTCCTATAATTAGTTCGCCATAGTCGGCATAACCTACGTGCGCAATTGATGTAAGCGCATGCTTATTGCTACAATTCGTACAAATATGCTTTAAACGCACGAGGAAGGAACCACATGTTTGGTTTTAAGAAAGAGCTCTACACGCCCGAGTATCAGCTTGCCGGCGACGAGTGCGCCGTTATCGAGACGTCGAAGGGTACCATCAAGGTCAAGTTTGACGGTGAGGGCGCTCCCATTCATGTCGCGAACTTCTGCGAGCTTTCCACGATGGGTTTCTATGATGGCCTTAAGTTCCATCGCTATGTGCCCGGCTTTGTCATTCAGGGCGGCGACCCCAATACCCGCGATATGTCCGGCGCCGACGTCGCTGCCGGTCTTGAGGGCCCTGACGGCATGCCCGGTACCGGTGGTCCCGGCTACTGCATCAAGGGCGAGTTTGCCACCAATCCGCGCAACAGCCATGTCGATGGTGCCCTTGCCATGGCGCGCTCCATGGACCCCGATTCCGCGGGTTCGCAGTTCTACTTCTGCCTGGGTGCCCAGCATAACCTCGATTCCGGTTACACCGTCTTTGGTACCACGGTCGAGGGTCTCGATGTGATTTCACAGCTGCGTGCCGGCGACGAGATCGTCCATGTCGAGATCGTTCACGAGTAAAGGGGACTTCCTTGAATAGCCAGCTGATCCAACAGGGCCGCGCCGCTTACCGCGCGGGTGATTTTTCCGCTGCAGCCCAGATGCTTGGGGCGGCAAAAACTCCCGATGAGATTATGGGCGAGGCCGATCACCTTCGTGGTAACGCCTTGATGCACCTGGGCATGTATGCCGAGGCCGCCGAGGCCTACGCCGCTGCCCTCAATGACGGCACCTACGGCAAGCGCGGCGCGCTGCTCACCAACCGCGGCAAGGCACTCGCCGCCGTGGGCGACTACACGACGGCCGCCCAGGCGTTCTCTGCTGCTACGCAGGATGCTTCCTATGCCACGCCGTTCAAGGCCTATCTGGGCCTGGGCAATGCGCTGTTCCAGTCGGGCGACTATGCCAACGCGGGTACTGCCTTTCGTCAGGCCGCCATCGACGGCGCCAATCCGGCTCCTGCCGCCGCACTCGGCGAGCTCGGTCGTTGCTTCATTAAGCTTGGCCGTCCGGCGGATGCCGTGGAGACCTACCGCACGGCTATCGACTTTGCCGGTCCCCGCGACGACACGCGTGCGCTCAACGCCGGCATGGGTCAGGCGCTTTCTGCCGCCGGCCGCCCCTCCGACGCACTCGACGCCTTTAACGCCGCTACTGCCGATGGCATCTACCAGCTCACCTCCGAGCAGGCCGATGAGCTTGCCCGCGTGCACGATTCGCTTGCCGCGCTGTCTGCCCAGACGGCTATGGCCACGGCTCCGGCGCCCGCGATGGACGCTCCTGCCGTTGATCCGCTCGATCCTACGGGCGCGACCGGCCAGTTTATGCCCGATCCCTCGGACACCGGCTTCTTTACGCTGTCCGAGTCCGAGATGGTCCAGCAGGACCGTCAGGATCGTAAGCAGGCCAAGGTCCGTCGTCGCCATCGCCACACGGGCCTCAAAGTCTTCATCGTGCTGCTTCTGCTCATTTTGATCGCCGCGGGCGGTCTGGGCTTTGCCTACACGCGCGGCTTTGGCTTCCCGTCTCAGGAGTCTGTCGTTACCGATCTGTTCCAGGCTGCCGGCGACGGTGACACCGCAAAGGCCGAGTCTTGCCTGGCCTCGAGCCTGTCCGAGGACGCCAAGTCGATGATCATCTCCTCGATTCCGCAGGGTGCCACCGTGTCCGTCGAGGGTATGGATCAGTCCATGACCGAGACGACCGCCAAGGTTAAGGCTTCGCTGTCCAAGGGCGGCGAGCAGGAGTACACCGTCAAATTCGTGCGCTCCGACAACCATATCGGCTGGGCCGTTTCCTCGCTCGATATGGATTTCTCGGCTGCTGACAACCAGTAGTGACCTTATGGGATTTAGCTTTGCCCGGCGCTTCACCGCAAGTGAGGTGCCGGGCTTGCGCTAGTATGATGAGCTAGTAGTTTTCCAGCAATCATCCAACACATCAGGAGTTGCGTTGTTTTCTTTGATGGATATGTTCTTCGGTAGCTATGCGGGCGATCTTGCCATCGACCTCGGCACCGCAAATACGCTTGTCTCCGTGCGTGGCAAGGGCATCGTCATTCGCGAGCCCTCTGTTGTCGCCATCGACAAGAACGACGAGCGCATCCTCGCGGTCGGTATCGAGGCAAAGCGCATGCTCGGCCGTACGCCCGGCAACATCGTGGCCGTTCGTCCCCTGAAGGACGGCGTCATCGCCGACTTCGATGTTACCGAGGCCATGCTCCGCTACTTTATCGACAAGGCGTCTGAGAAGCGCTATCCGTGGACCCCGCGTCCGCGCGTTGTCGTCTGCGTTCCCTCCGGTGTCACGTCTGTCGAGAAGCGTGCCGTCTTTGAGGCTACGATCCAAGCCGGCGCTCGCCAGGCCTATCTGATCGAAGAGCCTATGGCCGCCGCTATCGGCGCCGACCTGCCCGTCGAGGAACCCACCGGCTCCATGGTCATCGACATCGGTGGCGGTACCACCGAGGTTGCCGTTATCGCTATGGGCGGCATCGTCGTCTCGCAGTCCATCCGTATTGCCGGCGACGAGTTCGATCAGGCCATCCTCACGCACGTTCGCGATGCCTACAACCTTGCCATCGGCGAGCGTACGGCAGAGGACATCAAGATCAAGGTCGGTTCCGCCGTGCCGCTCAAGGACGAGCTCGACGTCGAGGTCAACGGCCGCGACGTGATCACCGGTCTGCCCAAGACCGTGCGCATCGAGAGCGAGGAGATTCGTCGCGCGCTCAACAAGCCGCTCGACGAGATGGCCAAGGCCGTCAAGGACGCCCTCGATGCCACGCCGCCCGATCTTGCCTCGGACCTTATGTACTACGGCATTTTGCTGACTGGTGGCGGCGCGCTGCTGCGCGGTCTCGACGTGCGCCTGCGCGATGAGACCGGTGTTTCGGTCAACGTCAGCCCCACGGCGCTCGATAACGTCGTTAACGGCTGTGCCCGCGTGCTCGAGGCCAATGCGTTTGATGGCGGCTTCGTCCAGACCAATGCTTAATTTCCAAAAGGTGGATTCCATTTGGCACGATCTTCGGGTTTCTCCACAAATCTGAATACCAAGCGACAATCAACGGGTATGCGCCCGTTGATTGTTTTCAGCCTGATTTCGGTGTTGCTGCTCACGTTTTACATCCGCGAGGGCGAGGCAGGGCCGATTCATGCCGTGCGTTCGGGCGTAACGACGATTACCTCTCCGGTGCGCTTTGTGGGCTCGGCTGTGGCGGCTCCCTTCAATGCGATTGGCAACGTGTTCTCTAACCTAACGGCGTCGCAGGACACGCTCGACGAGCTCAAGAAGCAAAATGAGGAGCTGACCTCTAAGGTCGCCGAGCTTTCTGAGGCTCAAAAGACTGCCGAGCGCCTGGAGGGCCTGGTCGGGCTGCAATCGACCTACAATCTCAAATCGACCGCAGCTCGTATCGTTGGTGCCTCCGGCGATGCCTGGACCTCGACCGTTACCATCGACAAGGGCTCTGCCGACGGCCTTACCATCAACATGCCCGTGACGAGTTCTGCCGGTGTTATCGGCCAGATTATCGAGGTATCGGCCAAGACCTCTACCGTGCGCCTGATTGGCGACGAGAACTCGGGCGTGTCCGCCATGGTGCAGGACACGCGCGCCCAGGGTATGCTGCAGGGTCAGGCTGACGGCACGCTGCGTCTTGAGTACGTGAGCGTCGACTCCGATGTTAAGGTTGGCGATATCATCGTGACCTCTGGCATCGGTGGCGTGTTCCCCAAGGGCCTTCCGCTTGGCACCGTCTCGTCGGTTGAGAAATCGGCAAACGACGTGTACTACACCATTGTGGTGCGCGCTCAGACCACGGCCGAGAACAACGAGGAAGTGCTGGTCATCACCTCGCTGACCGACGAACAGTCGGCCTCGGATGAGGACGTGAGCACGGCCAACAGCACGCCGCAGGGAACGTCGCGCGATGCTGTGACCAAGACGAAGGACGAGAGCTCGGATGACAGTTCCGACACGTCCGAGACGACCGATTCTGGCTCGAGCGAATAGGGGGCATGTCCATGGATCTACACGAGCAGGGGATGAGCTCCCGCACGTTTGTAATCGCCGCCATTGTGTGTGTGCTGCTGCAGGCAGGCCTGGCACCGCAGATCTCCATTGCGGGAGGTCGCGTCAACTTCATGATTATCCTGGTGTGCCTAAGCGTGTTCTCGGGCGACCCGACCCGTGCCGTCGTGTGCGGTTTTTGCAGCGGCTTGTTTTATGACCTGTCCGCTGCCGTGCCGGTGGGCGTTATGTCGCTCCTGCTGACCGTGGGTTCTTTTGCCCTGGTGCACAGCGCCGTCGGTCAGACGGGCGGTACCCCGAGTGCGCGCGGCGTCACCGTGGGCGCCTTTGCGCTCGTCATTAATGTGATCTACAGCATCATCTTGCTGTTTATGGGTTTGGAGACGAGCTTTGTCGTGGCGATCTTCGGCCATGCGCTGCCGTCCTCGATCCTGACGGGTCTGGTTGCCATTCCGTTTTTGATGTCCGGCGTCGTGCCGCAGTCCGGCTATGGATTCTCCGCACGTGGCGGACGCCAGACGGGTATGCGCTTTAAGCCCAAGACCCGCAAGCTCAAATAGGGGAGGCCCGTAGATGTCTTCCCAGATGACGGTTATTATCGCCGGTATCGTGCTGGTTGTGGCCATCGTGGTCGCGCTGGTCATCATGCGTCGTGGCGATTCCCGTTTTACCTACGATACACAGCATGGAACGGCCCCGCGCGCCACCGAGGGCGAGGGCAATACCGCGGCGACCGCCTTTAAGGGCCGCTTTTCCATCCTCACCACGGGTGTGGGCGCGATGTTTGCGGCACTTGCCGTCAAGCTGTGGGGCATGCAGATGGTCTCATCGGACTATTACGAGAAGCAGGCCAATAGTAATCAGACTCGCACCGTTACCACACCCGCTGTGCGCGGCCGCATCCTCGACCGCAATGGCGTGGCGCTTGTCCAGAACCGTCCCTCACTTGCTGTCGTGGCCTACCGCGACCTTGCCGAGGATGAGGTTCTGGTTCGCCATCTTGCCAACGTGCTTGGAATGCCTTATGTGGCGGTCCTTCGCAATATTCAGGACAATACAGAGGGCGCTCAGAGCCTGCATACCATCGCGACGGACGTCCGTCGCTCCACGGTTGCCTATATCAAGGAACACGCCGGCGAGTTCCCGGGCGTCAAGATTGCCGAGCGTACCGAGCGCCAGTATCCATACGGCGAGACGGCATGCCATATCTTGGGCTATACCGGCACCATTACCTCCGAGCAGCTCGAGGCCCAGAATAAGAAAACCTCTGGCGATGATGATGCTTCTGCTGGCAAGATTACGTACCAGTCGGGCGATATCGTGGGCCAGGCGGGCGTTGAGAGCTACTACGAAAACCTGCTGCAGGGTATTCGTGGCGAGCAGACCGTCAAGGTCGATGCCTCGGGCAATGTGACCGGTCAGGCCGGCGCCGTGCCCGCGAAGGCCGGCTCCGACATTAAGCTCACGCTCGACCTTAAGATCCAACAGGCCTGTGAGACGGCGCTGGCGAGCGCTATCGAGCTTGCCAAGACCACTGGCTACAGCAATGCCGGCAACGGCGCTGTGGTGTGTCTCGATCCCAACAATGGCGAGATCCTGGGCATGGCGAGCCAGCCCAAGTTCGATCCATCCGTCTTTATCGGCGGCGTCTCAAATGACGTGTGGACCGAGCTCAATGATGACAAGGGTTCGCACCCGCTGCTCAACCGCGCCATTAGCGGACAGTACATGTCGGCCTCGACCATCAAGCCGCTCTCGGCACTGGCCGGTCTTGAGTTTGGAACCTACACTTCAACGCAGACAACCAACTGCACGGGTTATTGGACGGGTCTGGGCAAGGCTTGGGGCAAGCGCTGCTGGCTGACGTCTGGCCACGGCACCATGACGCTGCAGTCGGGTATCGCCAACTCGTGCGACCCCGTCTTCTACGACATGGGTAAGGCGTTCTTTTATGACGAGCAACATCCCGAGGGCCTGCAGGAGGTCTTTCGTCGCTGGGGCCTAGGCAAGACCTGCGGTATCGATCTGCCGAGTGAGGGCGCGGGTCGTATTCCCGATGCCGAGTGGAAAGAGTCATACTTCACCGACGCCTCTGCCGAGGACCGCAAGTGGAATGCCGGCGATATGACCAACATTGCTATCGGCCAGGGCGACATCCTGGTGACGCCCCTGCAGATGGCGTGCGCCTATATGGGTCTTGCCAACGGCGGCAAACAGTACGTGCCTCACGTATTTTTGTCTGCCGTGTCGCGCGATGGCGACGGCGATGCCTATAAGTACAATGGCAAGGGCAAGAAGAAGCGCCTGGAGGCCAAGATCAACAGCGATTCGGATTTGGCTCTTGTTCGCAACGGCATGCACGACGTGATTTACACGGCATCGACGTCCCTGGCGGCGCACTTTGGCACCCTGACGCCGCAGGTATACGGCAAGTCGGGCACGGGCGAGAAAAGTGGCGAGGACGAATACGCGTGGTTCTGCGCCTATGCACCGGCCGATGATCCCAAGTATGTTATCGCTACTGTCCTGGAGCAGGGCGGCGGCGGCTCAGATACCGCGATGCATGTCGTGCGCGACGTGCTCGGCGTGATTTATGACGAGCCCGATACCTCTTCGGCCTCGGGCGATTCTTCGGTTCGATAGGAGGTTGCGATGGATTTTTCTCCGGCGGATCTGTTCCGTTCAACCAAGACCGGCTCTCGCAGCAGCCTGGACCGCGTCAACAAGCATCTTTCGGCCTCGCGCGGCACGTTTCGCCAAAAGGTGCATATCGGTGTGCTCGTGGCTACTGTGGCGCTCGTCGCCTACGGTGCCATCATTATCTGGTCGGCTTCGCAGTTTAAGGCCGATGCATCGTTTTCACGCCATCTTCTGGGAATTGGCATCGGGGCGGTGCTGGCGGTGCTGGTCTGGCGTACCGACCTGCGCGGTATTTCCAATTTCTCGACGGCGTTGCTCGTCATCGACCTGATCGTGATCCTCTCGCCCAAGATTCCGGGTCTGTCCTATACGGGCGGTCTGGGCATGACGGGCTGGATCAAGATTCCCGGTATCGGCTTGACATTCCAGCCCGTTGAGCTTGCCAAGCTCATCACCATCTTCTTTATTGCTACGCTTGGCTCGCAGTATAACGGTCGCATCGATACCGTTCGCGACTACGTCAAGCTCTGCGGCATGCTGTCCATTCCGTTTTTGGCCGTCGTTGCCATGGGCGACCTGGGCTCGGGCCTGGTCGTGCTGGTTTCGGGCGCCATCGTCATTTGTATGAGCGGTGCACGCCGCGAATGGGTGCTGTCGACCCTGGCCCTGCTCGTGGGCCTGGTGGCCCTCGTCCTGGCGCTCGATTCGGTCTTTGATTCGCTGCTCGGCCACGATGTGCTCATCAAGCAGTATCAGATGAACCGTCTGACGGTCTTTATCGACCCCGATAATGCCGATTCGGACGATGCGTACAATCTGCAGCAGTCGTTGATCGCGGTCGGCTCGGGCGGTTTCTTTGGTAAGGGCCTGGGCCATGCGACGCAGTCGGCCGGCGGCTTTCTGCCTGAGTTCCACACCGACTTCGTCTTCGCCTTTTTGTCCGAGACCTTTGGCTTCTGCGGCTCCTTTTTGCTGCTGTGCTTGTACGTGCTGCTCATCTTCTCGACGATCCGCGTTGCCTTTAAGTGCGAGTCTCTGTTTTTGCGTCTTTCGTGTGTTGGCATCGTTGGCATGTGGGCGTTCCAGACCTTCGAGAACATCGGCATGTGCATCGGCATGATGCCGATTACCGGTATTCCGCTACCGTTTATTAGCTTCGGTTCGTCTTCGATGATGATTCAGCTGCTGACGGTGGGTATCGTACAATCCATATGGCGGCATCGTTCGGGCGCCGCGTAACCGCTGGAGGGGTTTGCTATGAAAATTCCCGTAGATAAGCTGACCCGCGCTTTTAAGATGGGCGCGTCCGTTAAGAAGGATTCCGATACGCCGGTGCGCGTCTCGGTCTATCTGGATTCGTCCGCCTCGCGCTTTCTGGCCGAGACGGTGCGTGACGCCTTTGTGCCGCAGACGACCTCGGGCATTGTGCGCGTCGAGCGTCTGGGGGAGGAGCGAATTGCTCCAAAGACCGATACCGATGTGGTGCTGGTGCTCTCGTGTGGTTCCGACCGCTTGGAGAGTGCCGTGCAGGAGCTCGTGATCGCCGGCGCGCCCGTGTGCGTGCTTGCCGAGTCTGCTGTGGAGGTGCCGTTTATCGAGGAGTCCACGCCCATGCTCGGCGTGGTAGCGGCAACCGATAAGACGTATCTGCTCGAGACGCTTGCCCGCTGGATTCTCGATCGCACCGACAAGGAAACGGCTTTTGCGGCGAACTTTGCCTTCATGCGTATCGCGGCGGCCAATCGTATCATCACCTCGTGCGCGCTCACCAATATGGCGACCGGTGCGCTGGTGTTTTTGCCGGGCGCCGATTATCCCGTTATGGCGCTGGCGCAGGTGGGTATGCTCTTTGAGCTCGCTGCCGTCTTTGGACGCGGCATTAAGCCTGAGCGCGGCTACGAGGTCGCGGGCGTGCTTGCCGGCGGTCTTGTGATCCGAGCGGTCACCCGCGCACTTGTCAAGCAGACGCCGCATATTGGGTTTGCCGTCAAGGCGCTCACTGCCGCCGCGGGCACCTATGGCATGGGCCGTGCGCTCGTTTCGCTCTACGAGCGCGATGTCGACTACAGCCGTGCCAACGAGGTGGTCACTGCCACGTTCTCCCGCGTTCGCGATCTGGTGACCACGGTCGCGGGCGCTACCCGTCCTATGGCGTCCTATCAGGACGCATCAGATCTCGCTGCTTAGGGGTTTTCCGTTGCGCGTTGCATACCAAGACTGTTTTCATTTAATTGAGCCGTTGCTCGCCAAGGTCGAGAAGCCGAGTCGCTATATCGATCACGAGTGGGGCACGCTTTCCAAGGCCGATGCCGACTACCGTTGCTGCCTGATCTATCCGGATGTGTACGAGGTCGGTCTGCCCAACCAGGGTATCGCCATCCTCTACAACATCCTTAACCAGGCCGAGGGCATCTCCTGCGAGCGTGGCTATGTGCCGTGGCCCGATATGGGCGACGCCATGCGCGAGGCGGGCATTCCACTGCTCTCGCTCGAGGGTGCAGCGCCGGTCGCTTCGTTTGATATCGTCGGTCTGCATGTGCCGCACGAGATGGCGGTGACGAACTTCCTCGAGGCACTCGACCTCGCTGGCATTCCACTGTTAGCGGCTGACCGCACCGAGGACGACCCCATTATCATCGCCGGCGGCCCCTCGGTGTACAACCCCGAGCCGTACGCGGCCTTCTTCGATGTTATCCTCATCGGCGAGGGCGAGGAATCGCTGCTCGAGACCTGCCAGTTGCATCGCCGTCTGCGTGACGAAGGAGTCCCGCGCGCGCAGATTGTCGAGCAGCTTGCATCCATTGCCGGCAACTACGTGCCGTCGCTCTATGAGGTTTGTCACGACGAGCCCTGCTCGCCGCATGGCTACACCGTGCCGCGTGAGGGCAAGGATGCGCCGACCGTGGTCTACAAGCGCGTCGTCGAGGATTTCGGCGCCACGAATCCGCTGTCGCAGTCGTGCGTGCCCTATGCGCAGCTGGTCCACGACCGCCTGTCTATCGAGATCCTGCGCGGCTGCGCCCGCGGCTGTCGTTTTTGCCAGGCCGGCATGACGTATCGCCCGGTGCGTGAGCGCTCGGCCGACCAGATCGTCTCGTCGGTGATTCAGGGTCTGGAAAAGACCGGCTATGACGAGGTGTCGCTGACCTCGCTCTCCACGACCGACCACTCCTGCATTCGCGATGTGCTCGGCAGGCTCAACCATCGCCTGGAGGATACGGGTATTCGCGTGTCTATTCCGTCGCAGCGCCTGGATTCGTTTGGCGTGGATATGGCCGAGTCGGTCGCCGGCGAAAAGAAGGGCGGACTGACGTTCGCGCCCGAGGCCGGCAGCCAGCGCATGCGCGACATCATTAACAAGAACGTGACCGAGGAGGACCTGGACCGTGCGGCCAAGGCGGCCTTCGAGGCCGGTTGGAACCGCATGAAGCTCTACTTTATGATGGGCCTTCCCGGCGAGCGCGACGAGGACATCGTGGCCATCGCCAATCTGGCCGATCACGTGCTGGAGCTCGGTCGTTCCGTGGTGCCCAAGGCTCGTCGCGGCTCGATCTCGGTGTCGATCTCGGTTTCGGTCTTTATCCCCAAGGCTGCC
The DNA here is from genome assembly GCF_020181355.1 of Collinsella aerofaciens. Classification (NCBI taxonomy): domain Bacteria; kingdom Bacillati; phylum Actinomycetota; class Coriobacteriia; order Coriobacteriales; family Coriobacteriaceae; genus Collinsella; species Collinsella aerofaciens. The sequence continues at coordinate 2,066,717 of NZ_CP084004.1, read as the reverse complement.
ACGCCGTTCCAGTGGTGCCCGCAGCTCGACTACGACGACGTCAAGCGTCGCCAGAAGCTGCTCATCACGAGCGTTCGCAACCGTGCCGTCCGCGTTCATTACCACGATGCCGAGACCTCGCTCATCGAGGCTGCGCTGTCCCGCGCCGGTCGTGACATGACGCCCGTCATCATCGACGCTTGGCGCTCGGGCTCTCGCTTTGACGCCTGGGTAGAGCATTTCTCGCTCGATAACTGGAAGGAAGCTGCTGCCAAAAACGGCATCGACCTCAATGAGCTCGTGCACCTGCCCTACGAGTTGGACTGGCGCCTGCCGTGGGAGCACGTGAGCCCCGGCTGCACGCGCGGCTTCCTCGAGCGCGAGTACCGTCGCTCGCTCGAGGGCGTCACGACTCCCGACTGCACCCGCACGTCGTGCACCGGCTGCGGGATCTGCCCCACGCTCCACGCCAAGAATGTATTGATGGGTGATCGCGCATGAGTGAGCGCCTGACCGACAACCCCACGCTCTTTAGACTTCGTGTTCGCTATGGCAAGCGCGATCGCCTTAAGTACCTGGGCCATCTCGAAGTGATCCATACCATTGAGCGCATCGTGCGCCGTGCGGGACTTCCCTATGCCGTCACGCAGGGCTTCTCTCCGCACATGCGCGTGGGCTTCTCTTCGGCGCTACCGGTTGGTACGTCGTCGACCTGCGAGTGGTATGACCTGTTTATGACCGAGTTCGTGGCGCTCGACGAGGCGTTTGAGCGCCTGGCTGCGGCGTCTCCGGCCGATCTGGCGCCCATCGAGGCGGCGTACATCGACGTGCGCACGCCGGCATTGACGGCGCAGCTCACGCGCCTGTCGTATCGCATCGACTTACACCTGGATCCCGAGGCGCCCGTAAGCGCCGACGAGGTGCGTCGTGCGATCGACACGCTGCGCGCGGATCATGGCATCGACTACGCGCGCGGCAAAAAGAGCAAGCGCTTGGATTTGGATCACACGCTCGTTGGCTATGAGCTCACGGCGGGGGAGCGCCCGGACCATTTGGTTCTCATGCTCGACACCCATGCCGACAACGAGGGCTCTATGCGTCCGGAAATTTTGCTTTCTGCTGCTGATGTTTTGTTGCAGGGCTTGACCCCGGGCGTGGATGCACCTATTGTTTCCACCGGTATGCAAGACCTCGTGACCATCTGCTCCTACGATGTCGAGCGTCAGAATCAAGCATGCGAGGACGACGAGGGCCGACTCGTCAGCCCCATACCTGTGCGAACTTGTGGATTTGCTCCACATACTCGTTGACGGGGGTATTTTCGCCTGCTACTATATTCGGCTGTTGCACTAACTGATGCATGAAGGGCAAGTAAACATGTACGCAATCGTTAACACGGGCGGCAAGCAGTACAAGGTCGCCACCGACGATGTCATCACCGTCGAGAAGATCGAGGGCAATGAGGGCGACAAGGTCACCCTGCCGGTTATCTTCCTCAACGATGGTAAGAAGATCGTCACCGATCCCGACAAGCTGGCCAAGGCCAAGGTTACCGCTCAGATCGTTGAGCAGTTCAAGGGCGAGAAGCAGCTGGTCTTCAAGTTCCACAAGCGTAAGCGCTATCGTCGTCTGAAGGGTCACCGTCAGCAGCTCACCAAGCTGAAGATCGTGAAGGTCCAGGCTACGTCCCGCGCCAAGAAGGCTGTCAAGGCAGAGGCCGAGGCTGTTGCCGAGGCTCCCGTCGCCGAGTAGATTACACTCGTAACGAAAGAGTAGGTATACACAATGGCACACAAAAAAGGACTCGGTTCCTCCCGTAATGGCCGTGACTCCCGCGGTCAGCGCCTTGGCACGAAGCGCTATGCCGGCCAGACGGTAACCACGGGCACGATTCTCGTCCGTCAGCACGGCACGCACATCCACCCGGGTGAGAACGTTGGCCGTGGTAAGGACGACACGCTGTTCGCGCTGGTCGACGGTACCGTTGAGTTCCACAAGGGTATCAAGCACAGGGTCAGCGTACGCCCGCTCGCGAACGCGTAATTCACCCTTCATAGAGCACATATGTGGGAGGCACTTGAGTTTTAGGATTCAAGGGTCTCCCTCTTTTTTGTAGGAGGCGATTCTGTTGTCACAGTTCACCGATATCAGCCGCATTAACGTGTGCGGCGGCGACGGCGGAGCCGGATGCATGTCGTTTAGGCGCGAGGCATTTGTCCCCAAGGGCGGCCCCGATGGCGGCGACGGCGGTCGTGGCGGCAATGTCGTCATCCAGGCCGATGCTCAGCTGTCTTCGCTGATCGATTACCGCTTTAAGCATCACTTCCGCGCCGAGCGCGGCACGCACGGGCAGGGTGCCCGTCGTAACGGTAAGAGCGGCGAGGACCTGATTCTCAAGGTCCCTATGGGTACCGTGGTGCGCGAGCTCGATCCCGAGACGCAGACCCCGATGTTCGAGATTGCCGACCTGGTGCACGACGGCGAGCGCGTCGTCGTGGCGCCCGGCGGTGCCGGCGGTCTGGGCAACACACACTTTGTGACGTCGGTGCGTCGCGCTCCGGCCTTTGCCCAGCTCGGCGAGCCTGCCGAGGAACACTGGATCGAGCTCGAGATGAAGCTTATGGCCGATGCCGCGCTTGTGGGCTTTCCCTCGGTGGGTAAGTCATCGCTCATTGCGCGCATGAGTGCCGCCCGCCCCAAGATTGCTGACTACCCGTTTACCACGCTCGTGCCGAACCTCGGCATGGTGCGTGCCGGCGAATATTCTTACGTCGTTGCTGACGTCCCCGGTCTCATCGAGGGCGCGAGCGAGGGCCGTGGCCTGGGTCACCAGTTCCTGCGCCACATTGAGCGTACGGCACTCATCATGCACGTCGTCGATATGACGGGTGGTTTTGAGGATCGCGATCCGGTCGAGGACTATCGCATCATCAACCGCGAGCTCGAGCAGTATGGCGCCGAGCTTTCGGAGCGTCCGCAGATCGTCGTTGCCAACAAGTGTGATGCGCCGGGCACGGCCGACAAGATTGCCGACCTTAAGCGTGCGGCGCTCGACGATGGCCATATGTTCTTTGCCGTGTCTGCTGTTACGGGCGCCGGCCTCAACACGCTGATGCTTGCCGTGGGCGAGCAGGTGGCTAAGCTTCGCGCCGAGCTGGCGGTCTCTGATGAGCCGGTCGATCTGCGCGACGAGGAGTGGGAGCGTCGCCGCCTGCAGCGCGAGAAGCGTTTCCGCATTGTCCAGGAAGAGCCCGGTGCCTTCCGCGTGGTCGGTCGTGCCATCGAGCGCATGGTCATCCAGACCGACTGGGAAAACGAGGAAGCCGTCATTTACCTGCAGCATAAGTTTGCGCGTATGGGTGTTGACGACGCGCTCGAGAAGGCCGGTTGCCGTGCGGGCGACGAGGTCCGCATTTGCCAGCGCGCTTTTGACTTTGAGGGCGCCGAGGACTTCTCGGAGTACGAAGAGCTCGAGGATGCTGGCGAGGACGTTGCCGTCGAGGCCATTGACGTGGCCGATGCTGCGGATGAGGGCGTCGAGGTTGTCGATGCGGCGGATGCCGAGGACGATGCCGAGACCTCGGAGGGCGAGTAAGCCATGTCGCTGCGCGGTGGAATCGGTCTGCCCGAGCTTCCTCTAGAGGACGGGCAGGAGTTTAGGCTCGGCATTATGGGTGGCACCTTTGATCCCATCCATTACGGGCACCTGGTGACCGCTGAGCAGGCGCGTGAGTCCCTCGACTTGGATGCCGTGCTCTTTATGCCGGCGGGCACGCCTGCCTTTAAGCTTGACAAGCCGGTGACGCCTGCCGAGGATCGTTATGCCATGACGGTCCTCGCCACCGCCGCGAACCCGGCCTTTTTGGCGAGCCGGTTCGAGATCGACCGCCCGGGCGTAACCTATACGGCTGATACGCTTCATGCCCTTCGCGACTTTTACCCGCCGCAGGTAAAGCTCTACTTTATTACGGGCGCCGATGCGATTATCGATATCGTGACCTGGCATGATGCCGAACGAATCGCTGAGCTTGCTACCTTTATTGCGGCGACACGACCGGGCTTTGATATCGATACAGCGCGTGCCCGAATCAAAGAGTCGGGGCTGCCGTTCGACGTGCGCTATATTCAGATTCCGGCGCTGGCGATCAGCTCGACGAACATTCGTAAGCGAGTTGCCCGCGGCATGAGCGTGCGCTATCTTACGAGCGAGTCCGTGCTCGGCTACATTCGCAAACGCAGGCTATATGCCGATTTGGGCCAAGAAGATTTTGAGTGATGGGGGTCTACGTTGTCGGTAGAGGATCAGTTTGAGGGCGATGAGCGCGCACTGCTCAAGCGCATTCAAGAGCTGCTCGATGTTCGCATGAAGGATAAGCGCAAGCGCTATGTGCATTCGCTGGGTGTTGCCGAGACCGCACTTCATCTGGCCGAGGTCTACGGCGTTGACCGCTTTGATGCCGCTGCCGCCGGCTTGATCCACGACTGGGACAAGGTGCTTTCCGATGACGAGCTCGTGGCCCGCGCGCTTCACTATGGCATCAAGGTTGCCGGCTCTCCTTCGGCCGCGACACCGCTGCTGCATGGCCCAGTTGCCGCCTATGAGCTTCCGCAGCTTTTTCCCGGGCTGTCGCCGGCGGTCTTTCAGGCTGTCGACCGTCACACCGTGGGAGCTTGCGACATGACGCCGCTCGATATGGTGGTCTTTGTGGCCGATGCCATCGAGCCCAACCGCCACGGCGACTATGCGCATGCGCTGCGCAAGATGGTGGGGGAGTCGACGCTCGATGAGTTGTTCTTCTCCTGTTTTGCGCAGGGTTTGGTCTATGTGATCCAGTCCGGGCGTTATCTTTATCCCACGGCTATTACGATTTACAACCATTACGCCCAGCTACGCTAGCTCGGGTGCGTCTAGAAAGAGGTATTCCATGGCCGACGAGACCATGACTGACGAGCAGATTCTCAAGGATGTGGAGCACAAGAGCTTCGCCGCCACGTCCGACCGCACCGCCGCCTCGCTGTCCGCGAGCGGTGTCGCCGCCGAGGATGTCGCCCGCGCCGCCGCGCAGGCCGCCTACGACAAGAAGGGCGAGGACGTTCAGGTGCTCGACCTGACTGAGCTTTCCGATGTGTGCGACTACTTTGTCCTTGCTACCGGCACCAACAACCGCCAGGTTGATTCGATCGTCGACGAGATTGAGGAGAAGGTCGCCGAGGCTTGCGGCGAGCATCCGTTCTCCATCGAGGGCCGCGAGCAGAAGACTTGGATGCTCATGGACTACGGTTCGGTTGTCGTCCACGTCTTCACTCCCGAAGCCCGCGACTTCTACCGCCTCGAGAAACTCTGGGGAGACGCCCCCCAGCTCCCCCTCAATCTCCTCTAGTAGCTCATTTGAGACGGGGTTTAGCTACCCTCACGCATATCGCCGGGCAGTTGCGGTTTTCCGCAGCTGCCCGCCTTTCTTTTTGCCCAAAGTAGCTAATTTGGGACGGGGCTTTTTTAGCTACTACCTACCGTTCGCCGATAGAAGCGAGTTGCGGTTCATTGCGTGATATTTAGCTTTCCGACTCGGGTAACGTATTTGTTATCTGTAGAGGAGGAGATGCGTATGACTCGGACCGCGCGGGAAATCTCTGTTTACGGCTATTACCATGTCGTCCAAAAGGGCTGTGGTGGTCAGCTGATATTTGAGGATGCCGATGATCGGATATATTTGATTCGGTTGCTTGCCTCGAAATGCCGAAAATACGACGTCAATATCATTGCTTGGTGCCTTATGGACAACCATATTCACTTGTTGCTAGATGATGAACATGTTCACCTGAGCGATTGCATGCACTCTGTTACGACTGCATATGCGATGTATTTCAACGCGAAAACCGGACGGAAGGGACCAGTTTTTCAGGATCGATTTAAGAGCGTGCCGATTCTTAACGATGATCAGCTGCTCAACTGTGTGAGATATATTCACGATAATCCTGCGAAAGCCAGGATTGGGACTGCTTCACTATATCGTTGGAGCAGTTTTAGCGAATATATGGGATACCCGGGTATTTGTATGACTGAATGTGTGCTAGGTTTGCTCGGAGATTCTCATAGATTTTTTGCTTTCAGTACCTCGGGAGAACCGAATCGATATTGCTTCCGTGACGGCGCTCATGTGAGCGACATAGATGCACTGGAGTTTGCACAGGCTCTCCTTAAACCGTATGAGCCTCACCACCTTAAAGATTTGCCTAAAGCCGTGCGCGACAACTACATCCGTACGCTCAAAAACGAGGGCTTTTCGATAAAGCAGATCGTGCGCCTCACGGGCATCGGTCACTGCACGATTCAGAAGGTCAAGCTCGATCAGTAGCTATTTGGGACAGAGTTTTGTTGCGGCGGGCAAACCGGACATCCGGGGTAGTCAATTTGGGACGGGGCTATTTTAGCTACCCTTTGGCTGACGGTGAATGAATTAGGCCGAATGAATCTCAACCGATATATAGGGGTAGCTAAAATAGCCCCGTCCCAAATTGACTACCAATGCCGTGTCGGACGGAAGGCAGCAACCCCCCCGTCCAAAAAAGACTAGTTATTGAAGCGGGATTGGCGGCCGAAGGAAAGGGCGGTGTCGCCGAATTTGTCTCGGACGGCGTCGATGGCGACGGAGAGGTCGCGGCGGTCGCTGGATTGGGCTCCGCGGTCATCGATCTCGCAGAACAGGTCAGTCTGGATGCCGCCTTGGTGGTCGAAGTCGCTCATGCCGATGCCCGCTAAGCGAACATGCATGCCATCCTGCCAGATGTTGTCGAGCAGTTCGAGTGCAACCGCCACGAAGATGTTCTCATCGTCGGTCGGATGAGGCAGCCGGCGCTGTGCCGTACGCCCGCTGCCATACGAATACTTAAGCTTGAGCGTTACCGTGGCACCCGTCAGCCCCTGACGGCGCAGGCGGCGTCCCACTGACTCTCCCAACAGCGCAATCGCCGCCTCAATATCCCCACGCTCAGTCAAATCTTTCGCAAAGGTGCGTTCATTGCTGACCGACTTGACCTCGCGCTCTTCATCGAGACTCGTGACTTCGGAGATTTCGAGTCCCAGCGCACGCTGGCGCATGCGTTCGCCGTTGACGCCAAAAATAGAGGACAAGGTGGATTCCGGTGCACGTGATAGCTCGCCGAGGGTGTAGATGCGCATGCGGCGCAGTCGCTCCTCGGCCGAGCGCCCGATGCCGCTCATGGCAGATACCGGCAGCGCGGCCAAAAAGCGCTGCTCGGTTCCGGGGCGCACGATGGTCAGCCCAAACGGCTTATCCCGCTCGCTTGCGATCTTTGCGACCGTCTTGTTGCAGCCCACGCCAATGGAGCAGGTCACTCCCAGCCCTGCCACGCGGTCGCTTATACGCCGCGCAACCAGCAGCGGGTCTTCGGGCGCAAAGCGACCCGGTGTGATATCGATAAAGGCTTCGTCGATGGATACGCGCTCAACGCGCGGGGTCTCGTCGGCGAGAATCGCCATGACCTGCGCGCTGACCTCGCGGTAGCGATTAAAATGCCCGTGCGTCCAAATGGCTTGCGGGCACAAGTGCCGCGCTTCGGCCGAGGCCATGGCAGAGTGCACGCCAAAGCGACGTGCCTCATACGAACACGTGGACACGACGCCACGCGAATCGGCGTCTCCGCCCACGATGAGCGGCTTGCCGCGCCATTCGGGATGATCGAGCATCTCCACGCTCGCAAAAAACGCATCGAGGTCCATCAGGCCCACCGCCGGACCCGTCCAGGGAGGCGGCGTGACGCCTGTGGCATCCTCATAACCGTATGTATGTTCGCGTCTTTCCATGTCATGAGTATACCGCGCAGCTCATGTGGGGTGCGTGTATGTGCTTGCAAATCCCGAATTCTTGTCTAAGATATGGATTTGCCCTCGACTACACCGAAGAAGTTGGTCTCACGGACTTCACCTGCCCGCGTCGATGGCGTATTATGTTCAACTGTTTGTTTGTAGTTGCAGCCTAAAGCTGCTTGGTTGGAGGAGTTTCCTTTGGCAGTCAAGATTCGCCTTGCTCGTCACGGCGCTAAGAAGCGTCCGTACTACCGTGTCGTCGTCGCCGATTCCCGCGCCCCGCGTGACGGTCGTATCATCGAGGAGGTTGGCCGCTACAACCCGATGACCGCCCCCAAGACCATCAACCTCGACCTCGAGAAGATCGCCGACTGGCAGTCCAAGGGCGCTCAGCTCACCGACGCCGTCGCCGCTCTGGTCAAGGCCGCCAACGAGGGCGAGAAGACCGAGACCGTCGTCAAGAAGTCCAAGAAGCAGCTCGCCAAAGAGGCCGAGGCCGCTAAGGCTGCCGCTGAGGCCGCTGAGGGCGCCGAGGAGTAAATCGTGCCTGAGGTTGACGCTGCACAGCTCGAGGGTGAGGCAATGCTCTCAGATCGCATCGCCGATCTCGTCGAATATCTCGTTGTTCAGATCGTCGACGACCCGGATTCCGTGAGCCTTGAGGTCATCGATGGTGACGACGCCTCTACGATTGAGGTTTCGGTCGCCGAGGATGACGTCGCTAAGGTCATCGGCCGTCGTGGCCGTACCATCAAGGCCATTCGCACGCTCGCCCGTGCACTGGCCGCTCGCCTCGACACTGCTGTCGAGGTAGAGGTTCTGGGCTAGGACCTTGAGGTCCCAGTACAAAAACATCGCCCGTGTGGTCAAGCCGCACGGAAGGAAGGGGGAGGTCCTCGCGCAGCCGCTGCGGGGGCTTCCTTCTGTATTAGAGCCTGGTATGCGCGTCGCCCTGACGCCGCCGGCGCTCAAGCGCGACCGCTTTTGCACGGTCGTGTCCGTCACCGATACGGGCGATGGCGATCTGGTCTCGTTTGAGGGCATTGACGACTTGACGGCCGCCGAGGGCATCACGGGATGCTACGTGCTGGCAAATCGTGACGACTTTGAGCTCGATTCGCTCGACGCTGCCTATACCGACCTGATGGGTCGCGAGGTGGTCGACGAGCGCTTCGGTTCGCTCGGCACGATCGTCGAGATCATGTCGACGCTCGCTAACGATGTTTGGGTTGTCGAGGGCGATCGGTACGGCGAGGTACTGATTCCCGTGATCGAGCAGGTCGTGCTCGATCTTCCCGACACAGGAACAATTTCCGTCCACGTTATGGACGGCCTGATCGATATGGACAAGTAGGGAGGACAACATGCTGATCGAGACCCTTTCGGTCTTTCCCGAGATGTTTGAGCCCGTCATGTCCACATCGATCTTGGGCCGCGCCCGCAAGGCCGGCCTTTTTGATTTCAAGGCGTATAACCTGCGCGACTGGACGCACGACCGCCATCGTACCGTCGATGACGAGCCGTACGGCGGCGGGCAGGGCATGCTCATGAAGGTCGAGCCTATCGCAGAGGCCATCGAGGCCATTGGCGCAGAGGGTCCCAAGCCCACGGTTGTGTTCTTCACCCCCTGTGGCGAGCCCTTTACGCAGCATGTGGCCGAGCGCCTGCTCAAAAGTGAGCGCCTGCTGTTTGTGTGCAGCCGCTACGAGGGCGTCGACGAGCGCGCGTATGCGTATGCCTATGAGCGTCTGTCGATCGGCGACTACGTGCTCACGGGCGGCGAGCTTCCCGCTATGGTCGTTGCCGATGCCGTCGTACGCCTGATTCCCGGCGCCCTGGGCGACGAGATGAGCAATGTGGACGAGTCATTCTCGACCGCCGAGGACGGAGGACTGCTCGAGTACGCGCAGTACACCCGCCCCGCCGAGTTCAACGGCGAGGGCGTGCCGCCGGTGCTTGTGAGCGGCGATCACGCCAAGGTCGATGCCTGGCGTCGTAAGAACGCCATCGAGCGCACCTGCCGCTGGCGTCCCGATCTGATCGAGACAGCGCGGCTCACGCCCGAGGAGCGCGCTTACGCGCAGGAGATTTTGGACGCTTCGTATTCGCAGAGCGAGGAGTGAGAATGGTTCCTACGCAACATTCCGCGTTGAGGGGTGCTTTTGAGTGGATCGCGGTCATCGCGATCGCACTGGTCGCCACCTTCTTGATTCGCTCGTTTGTGGTCGAGCCCTTTGTGGTGCCCACCGGCTCTATGGAGGACACAATCGAGATTGGCGACCAGATCCTGGCGCAAAAGGTGAGCCTCGAGCTCGGTCAGCCCGTCAAGCAGGGCGATATCGTGGTGTTTCACAACCCCGATGGCACCTCCGAGCATGATGTTCTTGTCAAGCGCGTTATTGCCACGGCCGGCCAGACGGTCGACCTGCAGGATGGCAAGGTGGTCGTTGACGGCCAAGCGCTCGACGAGGACTATACGACGGGCATGAGCTGGCCACTTTCGGTCCAAGCGCCCGGCGCTCAGGTAAGCTATCCCTTCACCGTTCCCGACGGGTGCGTGTGGGTGATGGGCGACAACCGCGAAAACTCTGCCGACTCACGCTACTTTGGTCCCGTCGATCGCTCTGATTTGATCGCTGTGGCGCTTGTGCGCTACTGGCCGCTCAACCGCATCGGCGCTATCGACTAAAAACCGCTATAGTACAGTACCTAACCGTGTAATCGTTTCGACGAGGGGATATTAGAGGCATGAACGCTTCATCGCTTTCCTTCCAAGACATCATCCTGCGCCTCCAGCAGTACTGGGGCGAGCAGGGCTGCGTCATTATGCAGCCCTATGACTCCGAGGTCGGTGCCGGTACCTTCCATACCGCGACCACGCTGCGCTCGCTCGGTCCCGCCGAGTGGCGCACCTGCTATGCGCAGCCCTGCCGCCGTCCCGCCGACGGCCGCTACGGCGAGAACCCCAACCGCATGCAGCACTACTATCAGTTCCAGGTGCTCATCAAGCCGTCGCCGGTCAACGCCCAGGAGCTCTACCTAGGTTCGCTGGCCGCCATTGGCCTGGATCCCAACGACCATGACGTCCGCTTTGTCGAGGACGACTGGGAGAGCCCGACGCTCGGCGCCTGGGGCCTTGGCTGGGAGGTCTGGCTCAACGGCATGGAGGTCACGCAGTTTACGTACTTCCAGCAGGTGGGCGGCATCGAGGTCGATCCCGTGCCCGTCGAGATCACCTATGGCCTGGAGCGCATTGCCATGTACGCTCAGGGCGTCAACTCCGTCTACGACCTGGTGTGGAGCTACCTGCCCGACGGAACGCCCATGACCTATGGCGACGTGTTCCTCGAGAACGAGCGCGAGTTCAGTGCCTATAACTTTGAGGTCGCCAACGTCGAGATGATGCGTCAGAAGTTTGACGACTACGAGGCCGAGTGCCACTCCTGCCTGGAGCGCAAGCTGCCGCTGCCGGCATATGACTGCGTCATGAAGTGCAGCCACGCCTTCAACCTGCTCGATGCCCGTGGCGCCCTGTCCGCGGTCGAGCGCGCTAACTACATCCTGCGCGTCCGCGCTGTCGCTAAGGCGTGCTGCGAGGCCTATATGGCCGAGGTCGCCGAAGTCAACGAGAATGCCGATCAGGAAGGCGAGGTGGCGTAAGCCATGGCAGACGCTAAGGATTTCCTGTTTGAGATCGGTACGGAGGAGATGCCCTCCGCGCCGCTGAACAATGCCGTCAAGCAGCTTGGCACCATGATCGCCAAGGGTCTCGACGAGGCCGGTCTGGCCCACGGCGAGGTCCGCGTGATCTCGAGCCCGCGTCGCCTGGCTGCGCTCGTGGCTAACGTCGCCACCGCGACCGATGAGGTTCACGAGGTCAAGCGTGGCCCCGCGGCCAACATTGCCTTCGACGCTGACGGTAACGCCACCAAGGCCGCCCAGGGCTTTGCCCGCAAGTGCGGTGTGGCTGCCGAGGACCTGGTCCGTCGCGAGGACACCGACGGTCGCGAGTATGTGTTCGCCGAGAAGAATATTCCCTCCGCACCGGCTACGCCGATTCTGACTGCTCTGTGCGAGAAGACCATCGCCGGCCTGCAGTGGCCCAACTACCGCAGCCAGCGCTGGGGCCACGAGCACGCGACGTTCGTGCGTCCGGTCCGTTGGATCTGCTGCCTTCTGGGCGAGGATGTTGTGCCCGTGTCGTTTGCCGACGTGACGAGTGGCAACACCACGCGCGGTCATCGCGTACTTGGCCCTGGTGACCATGTGGTTGCCAGCCCCGCCGTTTACGAGCAGGTGCTCGAGGACGCCGGCGTGCTTTCTGCCGAGCGCCGTCGTGAGGCCATCCTCGCCGGTATCGCCGAGGTCGAGGCCGCCCGTCCCGGCTGCCATGTCGATACGCCCAAGAAGGTCTTCGAGGAGGTTATTAACCTCTGCGAGTGGCCGACGGTGCTCGTCGGTACCTTCGATGAGGAGTTCCTCAAGGTCCCGCACGAGATTATCTGCGAGTCCATGCTCACCAACCAGCGCTACTTCCCGATCTATGACGGCGAGGGCAAGCTCACGCGTGAGTTCGTGGTCGTTTCCAACAGCAAGCCCGAGAATGCCGAGCGCGTGATTGACGGCAACGAGCGCGTCGTGCGCGCCCGTCTGGACGACGCCAAGTTCTTCTACGAGGAGGACCTGAAGATCTCCCTCGACGAGTTCCGCGAGCGTCTGGCCAAGGTCGCCTTCCAGGAGAAGCTCGGTAGCGTGCTCGCCAAGTCCGAGCGCATTGAGCAACTCGCGCTTGCCATCGCTCGCGAGGCCCATCTGGGCGCCCACCTGGCCGCCGACGCTGCTCGCGCCGCGCACCTGTGCAAGGCCGACCTGGTGTCTAACGCCGTCGTCGAGTTCACGAGCCAGCAGGGCGTGATGGGCGGTTACTACGCCATCGCGATGGGGGAGAACGACGAGGTCGCTCATGCTATTCGCGATCACTATCGTCCTCGCTTTGCCGGTGACGAGCTGCCCGAGGGCACCGCTGGCTGCATCGTGGCCTGTGCCGACAAGCTCGATACCATCGCCGGTATCTTTGCCATCGGCGAGCCCCCGACCGGCTCTTCGGACCCCTACGCGCTGCGTCGTGCCGCTATCGGCATCATCAACATCCTGCGCGACCGCCTGCCGATCGACCCCACGTCGCTCATCGACTTCGCCCTCGAGCTCTATAGCGAGCAGGGCATTGAGTTCGACGCCGCCGAGGTCGCCCAGCAGGTTCGTGACTTCTTCCATGGCCGCCTGGTGAGCATGGCCCGCGACGAAAAGATCCCGGCCGATACCGTTGCCGCCGTCTCCGCGGTGCACATCATCGCTCCGTCCGTCTTCTTCGCCCGCTGCGCCGCCCTCGACGAGGCCCGCAAGAACGACGCCGAGACGTTCGACAACCTTGCGACCGCCTATGCTCGCGCCGCGCATATCTCCAAGCCCGAGCTGGGCGTGGAGTACGACCGCAGACTGATGGGCGAGGTCGAGCTTGCGCTCGCCGACGCCTCCGAGGCTGCTCAGACCGCTGTCGATGCCGCCCTTGCTACCGAGGATTATCCGGCCGCATTTGCTGCCCTCGCCGCCCTGCGCGCGCCCATCGACCGTTTCTTCGACGAGGTCATGGTCATGGACAAGGACGAGCAGCTCCGCGATAATCGCCTTAAGCTGCTCAACCGCTTCGAGGCCGTTTTCTCCGGCATCGCCAACATCGGTGAGCTTGCTCGTAAAAAGTAAGCCAGCCTGCGCGTAAGCGCAAAAGGAGCCCCGCATGGATTGCCCGGTCACCGCTCGTCCCACCGTTATCGTTATCTCCGACTCGCTCGGTGATACCGCTTGTGAGGTGGTGCTTGCGGCGTCCGGGCAATTTGATGAAGGGGCTTTTCGTTTGTTGCGCCTGCCCAAGGTGACCTCGGTGGAGCAGGTGGAGTCGTTTGTGGGCCCGCGCGTCGATGCCGACCATCGCGATATTGCCGTGTTTCACACCATTGTCGATCCGGCGCTTCGCGCCCGCGTGCTCGATTACCTGGGCATGCTGCATATCCGTTCGGTCGACCTGATCGGTCCGACGCTCGCCGTGCTATCGTCGCTCATCGGTGTGCCGCCCAAAGGCGTCGCGGGCGTGATTCACAGGACCGATGACCGCTATTTCCATCGTATCGAGGCCATGGAATATTTCGTTGAGCACGATGACGGGCGCGGTTGCGACGATTTGTCGGGTGCCGATATCGTGCTGCTGGGCGTATCGCGCACGTCCAAGACGCCGCTGTCGATGTATCTGGCTTATCAGGGCTACAAGGTTGCCAATGTTCCGTTGGCCCATGGCATGGAGCCGCCGAAGTCGATTTACGAGGTCGACCCGATGCGCCTGTTCGGCCTGATTTCGACCGTCGATGTGATTTCCGAAATTCGCGATAGCCGCTTGGGCGATGACTACGCTCGTGCCGTTGCCGGCTCCTATGCCGAGCCCGAGAGCGTGCGCAGCGAGCTTGAGGAAGCTCGTGCCCTCATGAAACGCCTAGGCTGCTTTGTGGTGCGTACCGACGGCAAGGCCATCGAGGAAAGCGCTGCCGAGATCATTAGCCACTTGGAGGAAATCCAAGAAGCCCGTGCCCGCCGCGCCGCCCGTCGCACCTAATAGTAGTAGCATTTTGATAAAGCGATTTAGCAAAAACATCGCACTTGACCTGCTTTTTTATTGCAGTGGTATCTTCATAAGGTAACCACCTTTACCTACCGTTTACCGCCAGTTTTAGCACGTTTACCAAACCGCGCACCCTCTGCTCAAGCCTGCCCAAAACCCGCCGTATAGTTCCCTCACGGCCCGCATTCGGCGGGTCGATTCGTTACCACGGTCGTGCGCGAGAGCGCATGGAAGGGGAAGTGTCGTGAGCGATTGCAAGAGGGTTTACCGTTTTGGAACCGACGCCCAGGGCACCTGTGTCACCGAGGGCGACAAGTCCATGAACTTCGCGCTTGGCGGCAAAGGCGCTAACCTTGCCGAGATGAGCCGTATCGGCCTGCCGGTTCCCGGTGGCTTTACTATTACCTGCCAGACTTGCGTCGAGTACTCCGGTGCCGGCAACGTGTGGCCCGAGGGTGCACTCGATGAGATCGTTGCTGCCGAGGCGGACCTCGAGGCCCGCTGCGGCAAGAAGCTCGGCGACGCCTCCGATCCGCTGCTCGTGTCGGTTCGTTCGGGCGCTCCGTTCTCCATGCCCGGCATGATGGACACGGTCCTCAACTTAGGCCTCAACGACGACTCCGTTCAGGGGCTCATCGCCCAGACGCAAAATCCGCGTTTTGCTTGGGATAGCTACCGCCGCTTTATTCAGATGTTCTCCAACGTCGTTATGGGCGTTGACGCCGACCTGTTCGAGAACGCGCTGACCCAGGCACGCCTGGTCGCCGGCGTCCGCGTCGACTCCGAGCTTTCGGCCGAGGATCTGCAGGAGCTCGTCGAGACCTTTAAGGGCATCTTCTCCGAGAACGTCGATGCCTCCCTGTATCCCGAGCTCGAGGTCGCTGACGGCAAGCCCGTTTTCCCGCACGACCCGGAGCTTCAGCTACGCCTTGCAATTCAGGCCGTCTTTGGCAGCTGGATGAACGAGCGTGCCTGCATCTACCGCAAGCAGCATGGCATTTCCGACGAACTCGGCACCGCCGTCAACGTACAGGCCATGGCCTTTGGCAACAAGGGCGAGACATCTGCGACCGGCGTTGCCTTCACGCGCAATCCGGCCGACGGCACCAAGGAGTTCTACGGTGATTTTTTGGTTAATGCCCAAGGCGAGGACGTCGTCGCCGGTATCCGCAACACCGAGCCCATCGCCGACCTCAAGGCCACCCCGGGCCTCGAGTCCGCAGGCAAGGAGCTCGAGCGCGTCTTCCTGACGCTCGAGGATCACTATCGCGACATGTGCGACATTGAGTTCACCATCGAGCAGGGCAAGCTCTGGATGCTCCAGACCCGCGTGGGCAAGCGAACTGCCACCGCCGCCCTGCGCATCGCCATCGAGATGGTCGAGGAGGGTCTGATCACCCGCGATGAGGCTGTGAGCCGCATCGATCCCGCGCAGCTCGACCAGCTCCTGCACCCACAGTTCGACGCCTCCAAGAAGTACGAGGCTCTCGCCAGCGGTCTTAATGCCAGCCCCGGTGCCGCCGTGGGCGAGGTCATGTTCTCGAGCGACGACGCCGTCGCGCGCGCCAACGAGGGCCACAAGGTCATTCTGGTTCGTTGGGAGACCAACCCCGACGACCTGAAGGGCATGGTCGCCGCCGAGGGCATTCTGACCAGCCACGGTGGCAAGACGAGCCATGCCGCCGTTATCGCCCGCGGCATGGGTACGCCCTGCGTCTGCGGCGTTGAGCGCTTCCATATCGACGCCGCCGAGAAGGTCGTGCGCATCGAGGGCAGCGACCGCGTGCTGCATGAGGGCGATGTCATCTCCATCGACGGCACCCAGGGTATCGTCGTCGACGGCGCCGTTGATCTGGTTTCGGCCGAGCTCACCGGCGACCTGGACACCATCCTGTCCTGGGCCGACGAGATTCGCCTGGACGAGACCGGCGGCCACGCCAACCATGTGCGCGTCAACGCCGACAACCCCGAGGATGCCGCGCTCGCGCTCGAGTTTGGCGCCGAGGCCATCGGCCTGTGCCGCACCGAGCACATGTTCCTGGGCGACCGCAAGAACATCATCCAGAGCTTTATCCTGTCTGACGATGAGGCCGTGAAGCAGCAGGCCCTGGCCGACCTGCTCAAGGTTCAGACCGAGGACTTCCTGGCGATGTTCAAGACCATGTCCGGTCGCGATGTGGTCGTCCGCCTGCTCGATCCGCCGCTTCATGAGTTCCTGGATAATCCTCGCGAGCTCGAGGTCGCCATCACCAAGAAGGAAGCCGCCGGCGCCAGCGAGGAAGAGCTTGCAGCCCTGCGCGCCCGCCTGCGTCGTATCGACGGCATGGTCGAGTCGAACCCCATGCTCGGCCTGCGCGGCGTTCGCCTGTCCGTCGTCTTTAGCGATCTGCCACTCATGCAGGTTCGCGCCGTCGCCACGGCTGCTGCCCGCCTTATCAAGGAGGGCGTCGACCCGCGACCCGAGATCATGGTTCCGCTCGTCTCCATCACGGCGGAGCATGTCCAGACCCGCGAGGTCATCGAGCGGGTAATCGCCGAGGTTTCTGCCGAGGAGGGCGTCGAGCTCAATATTCCCGTGGGCACGATGCTCGAGCTGCCACGCGCCTGCATGGTCGCTGACGAGATCGCGCATCATGCCGACTTCTTCTGCTTTGGCACCAACGACCTCACCCAGACCACCTTCGGCTTCTCTCGTGACGATGCCGAGGCTAAGTTCATCCCGCTGTACATGCACAAGAAGATCTTGAAGGACAACCCCTTCGAGACCATTGACACGGCGGTGCTCGAGCTGGTGCGCATGGCCGTCGAGAAGGGCCGCGCCACCAACCCCGACATGCACTTTGGCGTGTGCGGCGAGCACGGCGGCGACCCCAAGTCCATCAAGGGTCTGTTTAATGTGGCCGACGTGGACTACGTGTCCTGCTCGCCCTACCGCGTGCCCCTCGCACGCATGGCTGCCGCCCAGGCCAAGCTCGAGGCGAAGCGCTCCGCCTAACGTTTTGGGTTCAGACGCCTAACGTAGCCCCCCCTTCATGCCGTCCGTCTCATTCGTGAGGCGGACGGTTATCATGTGCGGGTTTTGTCTTTTTGTCTGCGTAAAAAATTGTTCTTGCAGCAGAAACCCGCGCGTGTATACTCGAATACGTTTGTTCAACTACGTGCCGGCCAGAGTGGTACGGCACCTCTAGAAGAGTAAGGAATTGCACATGGATTACATCCGCGCAATCGAGCGTCAGCAGATCCGCGAGGACATTCCTCAGGTTCGCGTCGCCGACAACGTCAAGGTTCACTACCGCATTAAGGAAGGCGACCGCGAGCGCATCCAGGTCTTCCAGGGCGACGTCATCCGCATGGCCGGCGCCGGTGCCCGCGAGACCTTCACCGTCCGCAAGATGTCCTTCGGTGTCGGTGTTGAGCGTACCTTCCCGCTTCACAGCCCCAAGATCGCCAAGCTCGAGGTCGTTCGTCATGGTCGCGTCCGTCGCGCCAAGCTGTACTACCTCCGCGACAAGGTGGGCAAGGCTGCTCGCATCCCCGAGAAGCGCTAAGAAGATCGCAGCGTCTGTCCACTCGTTTGGACGTAAGGGTCACCTTCGGGTGGCCCTTCTTTTTATCTGATTTGCATGCAAGGAGGGCCTGGTATGGCCAATATGACGAGCTCGGTTTCGGCATCGCAGGTTGCCGGAGAGCTGGCGAGCGCAACGTTTGAGGAGATCCCCGCCCTCGTGGAGCATTATCGCGAGGACCCGCGCCAGCAGGTGATCAAGGCTTGTGAACGCGCCCTCAAACGCCATTCCAAAGAGGTTGCCGAGCGCGAGCGCGTCAATGGCATGTACGAGCTTATGCATGAGCTTGGCGGCGATGGGGTGGTCGTTGGTGTCGACGAGGTGGGCCGTGGCTCGGTAGCGGGTCCCTTAACCGTGTGTGCCGTGTGCCTTCCCATGGAGCCGCGCGTCTGGGGCATCAACGATTCCAAAAAGCTCACGCCGGCGCGCCGCGAGCTGCTCTCTGTGAAGATTGCCGAGGTGGCGACGGCGATTGGTTTTTGCCATATCGCGCCTAAGGATATCGATGAGATGGGTATGGCCCGCGCCATCCGCGTTGCCGTCGCGGGCGCCGTGGCCGATACGGGACTTGAACCCGACTGCGTCCTCATGGATGGCAACCCCTTGGGCGCCGTTCCCAATGAGCGCGACGTGGTGAAGGGCGATGCCAAGATCGCCTGTATCGCCGCGGCGTCCATCATGGCCAAGGTCACGCGTGACGAGATGATGGTCGAGTACGACGCCGAGTACCCCGAGTACCATCTGGCCGAGTCGAAGGGCTATGCGAGCCCCGAGCACATCGAGGCCATTCGCAAACATGGACTTTGTCCGCTGCACCGCGTGAGCTTTTGCGGAAACTTTCTGCAGACTGAGCGCCTTTTCTAGGTCAATTGTGGAGACAGGGACCTCTGGGGTTTTATAAACCTGCTGGTAGCGGGCCGTATGCAACACCATTGCTGCGTACGGCCCGTTTTTTGACGGCATTTGGTCAGCTTTTGGTTTGCTTCCGGTACTTACCCGCATGAAAGGTGCTCTCATCATCGGGGCAATGCAGTGTGCGGGAAAGGAGACCCCATGAGTGCCGCAAGCAAAAAGAGTAAGACGCAGCAGCTCAAGGAGTGTTGGGAAAACGGCAAGCTCGACTGCGGGGCGATGACGCCCGAGTTTATCAAGGGACTCAGTCCTCGCGAGCTGGGCATGCTGGGCGAGCTGATCACCATCGACTACTTTAACGAGCGCGGCTACACCTTGCTGGAGCAGGGTTATCGTTGCACCGAGGGCGAGGCCGACCTGGTGCTGCTCGATGAGCTCGACGATGTCGTGGTGATGGCCGAAGTCAAGACCAGACGCGTTGCGCTGGATTGCAGCACGCGGGTCTTTCCCGAGGAGGCCGTGGACGCCCAAAAGCAACGCCGCTACCGCCGCATCGCAAGTTGCTATCTCATGGAGCATTATCCGCTCAAGGCGATTCGCTTCGATGCCGTGGGTGTCACCATCCGCGACGGGCATATCGCCGAGATCGAGCACCAGTACAACGCGTTCGATTGGCAGGTGTCGTGATGGCGTTCGAGACGTTTGCCGTTCACGCGGCCTGCATCCGCGGCGTCGAGGCGATTCCCGTCACGGTCGAGGTCTCGCTTGCCGGTGGCATCCCAGGCATTCAGATGCTCGGTATTCCGAGTATGGAGGTGATGGAGTCACGCGGTCGTATTCGCTGCGCGATGCGCTCCGCCGGGTTCGAGATCCCACGCTCGGGCATTACGGTCAACCTGGCGCCCGGCGATATTCGCAAGACCGGTAGCGGCTTTGATCTGCCCATCGCCATCGCGGTTCTGGCGGCCGATGGGCAGATTCCCCGTGATAACCTCGATCGCTGCCTTATCGCCGGCGAGCTCGGCTTGGACGGTACGGTGCTTCCTGTCAAGGGCGAGGTAGCGTTTCAGCTATTGGCTCGCGACATGGGGCTGTCTTTTATCGCCGGCAGGTCCGACCAGCATGTGCCACTCGCGGGCGTGGATTGTGGATTCATCGATCATTTGTCTCAGCTTGCCCATGGCATGGGCGATGCCGCGCGGCACTACTTGGATTCCGAGGGCGTCGAGGCGACCTTTGAGCCCGAGCTCGACTATGCAGACGTGCTGGGGCAGGAAGTCGCTAAACGCGGCATGGCGCTTGCGGCGGCAGGAGAACTCGGCTTGCTCATGATCGGGTCTCCGGGATCGGGCAAGACGATGCTCGCACGCCGTATGACCGGCATCCTGCCCGAGCTTTCCGTTGAGGATCAGCAGGAGGCACTGTGCATCCATTCGGTTTTGGGTGAGAACATTGATGGCTTGTTGGCGGGGCACCGCCCCTTCCGCAGTCCCCACCACAGTATTTCGACCGCAGGCCTTATCGGCGGCGGGCGCCCGGTGCACCCGGGTGAGATCAGCCTTGCTCATGGCGGCGTGCTCTTTTTGGACGAGCTTGCCGAGTTTCCCACTGGCGTGCTGCAGACGCTGCGTCAGCCCATCGAGCGCGGCTACGTGAGGATCGTACGCGTCGACGGGGCCTTTACCTTCCCGTCGCGCTTTCAGCTGCTGGCTGCGAGCAATCCCTGCCCCTGCGGCTTTTTGGGCGATCGCGAGGTGCCGTGTCGCTGCTCGGCGGCGATGGTCGAGCGCTATCGGTCTAAACTGCGCGGTCCTTTGGCCGACCGTATCGACATGATGATCGATGTGACCCGTCCCGACCCTCAAGTGATTATCGAGGGTGCGGAGGGCATGTCGTCGGCCGAGTTACGTGACTACGTTGTGCGCGGTCGCGCCTTTCGCGCTTGGCGCGAATCCCGCATGGACGATGCGGATGCCGAGGCCGAGGATGACGATACTCGGTCCATTGACGGCGTCGTTTCGACCTTTGAGCTCGATGATGCGGCGGAGAAGTGTGTGCTCGGCCTGTCGAAGCGCACGCATCTCACAGGGCGTGGCATCGTGCGCCTTGTTCGCATTGCGCGCACGATCGCAGATGTCGCCGAGAGCGAGCAGGTGACGCAGGACCACGTGCTCGAGGCGGCGATGTACCAGGGAAGGAGGGACCAATGATGGCTGAGGGGACCTTCGAGCTGCATCCAGGTGACGCGTTGTATCCCGAGACCGTTTTGGAGCTTTCTGATGTACCTCAGACGCTCTATGTGCGCGGCAACCCCGAGGCGCTTTCGACGCCCGCGCTCTCCATCATCGGTGCGCGAAAGGCCTCGCCGTATGGTCTTGCCGTGGCAGAGCTTGCGGCGAAGGTGGCGGTTGAGGCGGGAGTGACGGTAGTTTCGGGCGGTGCGGTCGGTTGTGACCAGGCCTCGGGTTGGGCTGCGGTCAACGCCGGCGGCAAACACGTCGTGGTGCTGGGGACGGGCGCCGACGTGGTCTACCCGCGTTCGAGCGCGGGGCTTATTACGCGCACGCTCGATACGGGCGGCGCGGTCGTGTCGATCTCTCCGTGGGGCATGGGTCCGCGCAAGTTTGCCTTTCCGCGTCGCAATCGCGTGATCGCGGCCCTGTCGCAAGCCCTCTTTGTATCCGAGGCGGGTATGCCTTCCGGGACGTTTTCTACAGCCGAGGCTGCTATGGATTTGGGGCGCGAACTTCTTGCCGTGCCGGGGTCGATCCTATCGCCCGAGTCGCGTGGCACGAATTACCTCATTGCGAACGGTGCCTGCTGCATTGTCGACGAGGAGTCCATCGAGATGGCTATCTCTCGCATATACGGCACCCTGCGCTACTCGCGCCCCGATGCTCCCGGCATTGCCGACCTGAATCCAACACAGCAGACCGTGATGCATGCGCTCATCGCCTCTCCGCTCAAGGTCGACGACATCGCGGCGCTCGTCTCACTCGATGCTGTCGGCGTACTCAAACTCTTGGGTTCGCTTGAACTCGAGGGCCTTATCGAGCGCATGATGGATGGAAGGTATGCGCCCTCCAAGTTTGCCCTTCACGCCCAGACGCCCTTCGGTCACAATGGAAAACGTGTCAATTAGAAAGGTGTTTGCAGATGCAGTTCGATCAGGTGACGGTTATCGGTGGCGGTCTGGCGGGTTCGGAATGCGCGATCCAGCTGGCAGACCGCGGGTTTGCCGTAAAGCTGTGCGAGATGCGCCCCCAGGTGAGCTCCCCGGCCCACCATACCGATCACCTGGCAGAGCTCGTCTGCTCCAATTCGTTTAAGTCGACCCGTCCGGATTCCGCGGCTGGTTTGCTGAAGGCCGAGCTTGAGCGTATGGGCTCGGTGCTGCTCGACTGCGCTCATCGCGCTGCTGTTCCCGCTGGTGGCGCCCTGGCGGTCGACCGTGTTACATTCTCCGAGCTCGTCGAGGCTGAGGTTGCCGCCCGCCCCAATATCGAGGTCGTTCACGGCGAGGTCACCCAGATCCCCGAGGGCCACGTGGTCATTGCCGCGGGCCCGCTGTGTTCACCGGCGCTGAGCGAAGAGGTCATGAAGCTCGTCGGTGGCGACGCCCTTGCGTTCTTCGATGCCGCGGCGCCGATCGTCGATGCCTCCACGCTCGATATGGACGTGCTGTTTTCGCAGTCGCGCTACGAGGAGCAGGGGAGCGGCGACTATCTCAACGCTCCGCTCAACAAGGAGGAGTACGAGGCCTTTATCGAGGCGCTCACCACGGCCGACCGCGTGGTGCTCAAGGACTTTGAGGGCGGCGATCTGTTCCAGGCCTGCCAGCCTGCCGAGGAGGTTGCGCGCACCGGCAAGGACGCCATTCGCTTTGGCGCCATGAAGCCCGTCGGCCTCACCGACCCGCGTACCGGACGTCGCCCTTGGGCGGCGATTCAGCTGCGTGCCGAGAACAAGGAGAAGACCGCCTATAACCTGGTGGGCTTCCAGACCAACCTGACCTTTGGCGAGCAGAAGCGCGTCTTCCATATGGTGCCGGGCCTGGAGAACGCTGAGTTCTTCCGCTACGGTGTCATGCACCGCAATACCTTTGTCGACGCCCCGCACGTGCTCGATGGCACCTTTGCCGTGCCCGGTACCGGCGTGCGCCTGGCCGGTCAGATCACCGGCACCGAGGGGTACATGGAAGCCGTGGCGACCGGTCTGCTCGCGGCGCTCAACACCTATGCAGAGGCTATCGGCGCCGATTCCGTCGAGTTGCCCCGCGTGGGCGCCCTGGGTGCGCTCGTGGGCTATGCGACCGATCCTGCCACCGTGGGCTATCAGCCCATGCATGTCAACTTTGGCCTGGTGCCGCCGCTCGAGGACGGTAAGCGCCGCAGCAAGCGCGACCGCTATCAGGCCTATGCGGACCGTGCGCTCGAGGCCCTCGATGCCTACTTGGCCACGCGTTCCGACTTGTTTGGAGGCGACCGGTCATAGCCTTTGACCTGTACGACACCGTCGACTCTTTTATCGCCTATATCGCACGCGTTGAGGGGCTTTCTCCCAACACGGTGACGGCCTATGGCTCGAGACTGGAGCGCTTTGCTGCCTGGTGCGAGCGCGAGGATATTGATGCTTTCGCTGCCGACGTGCGCACCATTCGTCGCTATCTTGCTGAGCTTTCGCGTGAGCAGGTGGCTCCCCGAACGCTTGCGGCGCACCTGTCGGCTATCCGATCTCTCTATCGCTGGATGGCTGCCGAGGGGATTGTCGAGGGCGATGCGGTCTCGGCGATCGCGTCGCCCAAGCTGCCGCGTGACCTGCCGGGCGTCCTTACGACCCAGCAGGTCGAGGCGCTGCTCAAGACGCCTGATACCTCAACACCCGCGGGACTGCGCGATGCGGCGATGCTCGAGTTGCTCTATGCCTCGGGTGCCCGCATCTCAGAGCTTGCGGCGCTCAATGTGGAATCCATCTCATGGTCCGAGCGCACGCTGCGCCTGTGGGGCAAGGGGAGCAAGGAGCGTATCGTCCCTCTGTATCGTCGTGCGCTCGATGTGACGCGTCTCTATATTGAAGAGGGGAGGCCGGAGTTGCTCGCTCGGGCAAAGCGCCGCGACCTCGCTACCGGGCCGCATCCGCTGCTTATATCGGCGCGCGGCAATCGCATGAGCGCCGCGATGCTCCGGCGGCGGTTCCATACGCTGGCGACGCTCGCCGGCATTCCGGCCGACATCGCCCCGCATGCGATGCGCCATACCTTTGCGACCGACTTGCTCGAGGGCGGTGCGGACCTGCGCTCGGTTCAAGAGCTGCTGGGCCATGCGAGCCTGTCCACGACGCAGATCTACACGCATCTCACACCCGATCGGCTTAAGCGGGCTGTGGCTCAAGCCCATCCCCGCGGCGAATAGTGGCTGGGACGTCCCACGCCGCGCTCAGGTGTGTGGTTTTGATTGCGGGTTGGCAGGAAGAGGCAATCCTGCTATCATTCATCGGGTTGCTTCACGGCAACAGGTTTTTATCACGCACGCGCGGCTACTTCATACCGTGGTGCCCGGGCTTTGGTAGCACATGTCCGGGTTGGTTTTGGAGGATGACCCCGCGCGGAGGCAAACCACAGGAGGTTTAACATGGCTACCAAGATTAATATCCGCACCCTGCTCGAGGCCGGCTGCCACTTCGGTCACCAGACCCGTCGCTGGAACCCCAAGATGAAGCCGTTCATCTTCGGTGAGCGCAACGGCATCTACATCCTCGACCTCAAGCAGACCATCCTTGACGCCGACCAGGCCTATACCTTCGTCAAGAACGTTGCCAAGGGTGGCAACGTGCTGTTCGTCGGCACCAAGAAGCAGGCTCAGGAGGCCGTCAAGAACGCCGCTGAGCGCGCCAACATGCCTTACATCAACCAGCGTTGGCTCGGCGGTATGCTGACCAACTTCGTCACCATCCGCTCCCGCATCAACCGCATGGAGGAGCTCGAGGCCATGGTCGAGGACGGCCGTATGGCAGTGCTGCCCAAGAAGGAGCAGGCTGTTCTGGGCAAGGAGCTCACTAAGCTCCAGACCAACCTCGGTGGCGCCCGCGACATGAAGGGTCTGCCCCAGGCTCTGTTCGTCATCGACACCAAGCGCGAGGAGAACGCCATCAAGGAGGCCCAGCGCCTGAACATCCCCGTCGTCGCTCTGATCGACACCAACTCCGATCCCGACGAGGTCGAGTACGGCATCCCCTGCAACGATGACGCTATCTCCGCTGTCACCCTTATGTGCGAGCTCATGGCTGACGCCTGCCTCGCCGGCTCCGGCAAGGAGCAGGTCTCCGAGGCCGAGATGGCCGCTGAGCCCAAGGCCGAGTAAATCAGTCCTATTTAAGTCTTTTTCATCTCTTTGAAAGGAACCACAATGGCCCAGATTACCGCCGCTATGGTCAAGCAGCTCCGCGAGATGACCGACTCCCCGATGATGGAGTGCAAGAAGGCTCTCGTCGAGGCTGACGGCGACATGGACGCCGCTGTTGACGTTCTGCGTAAGAACGGCCTCGCCAAGGCTGCCAAGAAGGCTGGCCGCGAGACCAACGAGGGCGCTGTCGCCGCGTTCGTCTCCGAGGATGGCAAGACCGGCGCTCTGCTCGAGCTCTCCTGCGAGACCGACTTCGTTGGCTCCAACGCCAAGTTCACCGGCTTTGCTTCCAAGGTCGCCGAGGTTGTCGCCACCACCGAGCCGGCCGATGTCGACGCTCTGCTCGAGAAGCCGATGGGCGAGGAGACCGTTTCCTCCGAGCTCACCGAGATGATTCACATCATGGGCGAGAACATGAAGATTTCCCGTTTCGCTGCCCGCAAGGCCGAGAACGGTGCCCTCGCTTCTTACATCCACATGGGTGGTAAGATCGGCGTCCTCGTCGAGTTTGCTTTCGAGAAGGCCGAGACCGCTCAGGCTGAGTCCTTCAAGACCTTTGCCCACGACGTTGCCCTTCAGGTTGCCGCTGTCGCCCCGATCTGCGCTACCCGCGATCAGGTTCCGGCTGAGACCGTTGAGCACGAGAAGCAGATCTACATGGCTCAGGCTGCCGAGTCCGGCAAGCCCGAGGCCATCCAGGAGAAGATGGCTGTTGGCCGTCTGGAGAAGTTCTACAAGCAGTCCGTGCTCTCCGAGCAGGAGTTCATCAAGGACAGCTCCCTCACCATCAAGAAGTACGCTGAGCAGGTTTCCAAAGAGCTCGGCGATACCATTACCGTCGTTGCCTTCGACCGTCTGGTCCGTGGCGAGTAAATAAGCTCTTGTAGCTGGTAATGAGCAGGCTGTGGGTTTTACTCACAGCCTGCTTTTTCATGGCTCTGAGCAGAGCCTTTGATATCATATTGAGAGTCTAATTAAAGGAGGATCGCTTTGTCCGACATCCGATATAAACGCGTGCTTCTTAAGCTTTCCGGCGAAGCACTGATGGGCGATGGCCACTATGGCATCGACCCCAAGGTTACCGACCATCTTGCCAAGCAGGTCAAGGAGCTGCTCGCCGTTGGCCATGAGGTCGGCGTCGTTGTCGGCGGCGGCAATATTTTCCGTGGTATGGCCGGCGCTGCCGGTGGCATGGAGCGTGCTCAGGCCGATTACATGGGTATGCTGGCAACCGTTATGAACGCACTTGCCCTGCAGGATGCCTTCGAGCATAACGATGTTCCTTGCCGCGTTATGAGCGCCATCCAGATGAACGAGATTTGCGAGCCCTATATTCGCCGCCGCGCCATCAACCACCTGTCCAAGGGCAATGTCGTTATCTTCGCTGCCGGCTCGGGCAATCCGTACTTTACGACCGACACTGCCGCGGCCCTTCGCGCCTGCGAGATCGGTGCGGAGATTCTGATCAAGGCCACCAAGGTCGACGGTATCTACGACAAGGATCCCGTCAAGTGCGCCGATGCCGTCCGCTTTGACAAGATCACCTATCACGAGGTGCTCGTCCGCGGCCTGCAGGTTATGGATTCCACGGCAACGGCCTTGTGCCAGGACAACCGTATGCCCATTTTGGTCCTCAACATCGATGGCGAGGACACCGTCAAGCGCGCGCTCGCGGGTGAGCCCGTCGGCACGCTCGTCTATCAGGAGGATTAAGCATGGCAGAGAACATCACCGCCCACATGGACAAGTCGCTCGAGTCCCTCAAGCATAACTTCTCCAAGGTTCGCACCGGCCGCGCCAGCGCCAACATTCTGTCCGACATCACCGTCGATTACTACGGTGTTCCCACGCCGGTCACGCAGGTTGCCGCCGTCAAGACCCCCGAGGCCCACATGCTGCTCATCGAGCCGTGGGACAAGGCGCTCATCAACGCCATCGTTAAGGCCATCAGTGCCTCCGACCTGGGCATTACCCCCAACTCTGATGGTACCGTCGTGCGTCTGCCGTTCCCGGCTCCCACCGAGGAGCGTCGTCGCGAGCTCGTTAAGGAGTGCCGCGAGTACGCCGAGCAGGCCAAGGTCTCTATCCGCAACATCCGTCGCGACTTTAACAACAAACTCGAGCGCGACGAGGAGCTTACCGAGGACGATGTTCGTCGCGAGCAGGCCAAGGTTCAGAAGCATACCGACGAGTATGTTGCCAAGGTCGAGGAGCTTCTGAAGGAAAAAGAAGCCGAGGTCATGGAGATCTAAGGTGCAATACGACGAGCATAAACTGGTCGAGTACTTTGCCGACGCCCCTGCGGGCGTCGGTTTTTCCGACCTAGACCTCAATAACATTCCGCGCCATATCTCGTGCATCATGGACGGCAACGGCCGTTGGGCCACGGCGCGCGGTCTTGCCCGCACCGAGGGTCACAAGGCCGGTATCGTCTCTCTGCGCGAGATTATTACCGCCTGCGTGCGCCTGGGCGTCGACGTGCTTTCGGCCTATGCGTTTTCTACCGAAAACTGGAATCGCCCGCAGCACGAGGTCAACGTTCTCATGCATTTGTTTGCCAAGACGTTTATCGACGAACTGCCGTTGCTGAAGCGCGAAAACGTGCGCGTTGTGTTTTTGGGTGACATTTCTGCGTTGCCCAAGAAGACCCGTGATGTCTTTGAGCGCGGTCTTGCCGAGTGTGCAGACCATACCGGTATGACCCTGGCGCTCGCCGTTAACTATGGTGCCCGTGCCGAGATCACGCGCGCTGCCCGTCAGCTCGCCTTCGATGCGGCCGCCGGTAAGATTGACCCTGCCGCAATTGATGACGATATGGTGGCGTCGCACCTGTACACCGCCGGTCTTCCCGATCCCGAGCTCGTTATTCGTACCTCGGGCGAGCTGCGCCTTTCGAACTATCTGCTGTGGCAGGTCGCTTATGCCGAGTTTTATGTCACCGATACCTATTGGCCCGACTTTGATCGCTGGGGTCTTGTTGAGGCTATCTTGGCTTATCAGGGCCGCGACCGTAGGTTTGGTGGATTGAGTAAGACCGAGGAGGCTTAATCGTGTCTGATCGTCCTAAGGCAACTGCTCCCAAGGCGCCTGCCTCTTCGACACCTGTGCGCAGGGCCGCTGCTTCCAAGGCACCGGCTGCGAAGGGCGGCAGCGGCTCATGGCTGGCTGGTTTTATTACCCGTGCTGCTGCCGGTATCGTCTATGCCGTCGTCTTTATCCTGTGTCTGGTTTTGGGTATCGTGCCTACGGCTATTTTTGTGTCCGTCATGAGCGGCTTGTGCTGCTATGAGTTCTTCCGCATGACGAAACTCGATGGCAAAATGGCCAACGAGCGCCTGGGTATCGCTGCCGCCGTGCTCTTTCCGCTCTCGGCACTGGGCGACTCGATGCTTTTGAATGCCCTGCTTTTTGCTCTGATGCTTGCGGTGGGCATTTGGTATGTCTGGTCGCCGCGTACCCGCATATCCGATGTAGCCGTGACGCTCATGGGTCCCATCTACACCGGTTTTATGCTGTCGGCCATCGTGTTGCTGCGCGATGCCGTGCCCGGTTTTGCCGGCGCCCTGCTTTCGGTGGGTGTTTGCGCGTCTCTCTGGGTCTCCGATTCGTTCGCCTATATCGTGGGTAGTCGTATCGGCAAGCACAAGATGGTCCCCAAGATTTCTCCCAAAAAGAGCTGGGAAGGCTTTTTCGGCGGCATCTTGGGATCGGTGCTCATCTGGCTCATTTTGTGGGCGACGCATTTCTATAAGCTGAGCTTGCCCTATGCGCTGCTGTGCGGCGTAGTCGTGTCCATCCTGGGCGTTATCGGCGACCTCATCGAGTCGCGCATCAAGCGTGGCGTGGGCGTCAAGGATTCCGGAAACCTTATTCCGGGCCATGGCGGCATGCTCGATCGTAGCGATTCGCTTATCTTTGGCTGCATTACCGCGCAGCTGCTTTTGATGATCGGAGGCGTGCTGTAATGTCATTCCAGACGACGTATGGCTCCGATGGACGCCTTCGTGTTGCCATTCTGGGCTGTACGGGATCTATCGGCACCCAGGCACTCGATGTGTGTCGCCAGCATGCCGATCGACTGCGGGTAACGGCGCTGTCCGTCAATTCCAGCACCTCGGAGCTCGTTGCCGCCGCCCGCGAGTTCTCGGTTCCGGCCGTTGCCGTTGCCGACGCCGCCCACGGTGCGGACGCTGTGCTGCAGGAGCTGCCCGAGGGCACGGAGCTCGGTGTTGGTGCGCAGGCGGTTTGTGAGCTCGCACGTCGCGATGATGTCGACTGTGTGCTTGTTGCCATTGTGGGCGCTGCCGGGCTCGAAGCGAGCCATGCGGCCCTGACCTCGAACAAGCGTCTTGCACTTGCTAACAAGGAGTCCCTCGTTGTCGGTGGCGACCTGCTGATGCCGCTGGCGCAGCCGGGTCAGCTCATTCCGGTCGACTCCGAGCACTCCGCCATCTACCAGTGTTATCTGGGGGAGAATCCGCGCGAGGCCCACTGCATTTGGCTCACCTGCTCGGGTGGTCCGTTCTTTGGCCGTACGCGCGATGAGCTCGATTGCGTGACACGCGCCGATGCGCTGGCACATCCCACGTGGGCCATGGGCGCTAAGATCACGATCGACTCCGCCACCCTCATGAACAAGGGCCTGGAGCGTATCGAGGCGATGCACCTGTTCGGTTGCGACCTTGACTTTATCAACGTGGTCGTGCAGCGCCAGTCAAAGATTCACTCGATGGTCGAGTATGCCGACGGCTCCGTGATGGCACACCTTGGCGCCTCCGATATGCGCATTCCCATCCAGTTTGCCTTCTCGTATCCCGAGCGTTGGGATACGCCGGCGCCTCGTCTCGATTTTCGTGAGCTGGGGCAGCTTACCTTTGATGCCGCCGATATGGACACGTTCCGCTGCCTGGCGCTGGCCGAGCGTGCCGGCAAGACGGGCGGCACCATGCCGTGCGTGCTTAATGCGGCCAATGAGGTCGCGGTCGATGCGTTCTTACACGACGGCTGCAGCTTTACCGATATCGACCGCGTTGTGGAATCCTGCATGGATGCGCATGACGCGCAGGCGGTTACCTCGTTTGAGCAGCTTCACGACATCGATGCCTGGGCGCGCGAAAAGGCCTCGCTGGTGCTTGCCGCAACCCATTCCTAATCATAAGGATTGCTTTTTCGATTTATGGATACTGTTCTGAGCGTTCTCTCATCGGTCTTTTGGGGCCTGCTGATGCTTTCCGTCCTTGTGTTTTTGCACGAGGGCGGCCACTTTTTGGCGGCGCGTGCCTGCGGCGTCCGCGTGACCGAGTTCTTTTTGGGCCTGCCGTGCCGCTTTGACATCCATTACACGTCGCGTCGCATTGGAACCAAGTTTGGCGTGACCCCGCTGCTGCTGGGCGGCTACGCTGCCATCTGCGGTATGGATCCGACCGACGTCTCGTGTGCCGATCGCGTGCTCGCGGCTATCTATCGTCATGGTCGCGTGACCGTGGCCGACCTTGCCGCCGAGCTCGAGCTATCCGAGGAGGTTGTGCTCGAGGCATGCGCCTTGCTCTTGGGTTGGGGCTCTATCGCGCCTTGGTATGAGGAAGGGGAGAAGCCCTCGCCGAGCTACTATCCCACCAAGTATCAGACGCTGCCGCGAGACGCGGCGGGTTACACCACCTTTGACGGCCGCCGTTTCGATCGCGAATATTCAACTGCCGAGGGCGATGTGTGGGAGCTGCCGTGCGGCGAGGCCGAGTTCCTTGCGCAAGAGCGCTCGCACACCTATCTTGGCCAGGGTTTTCTCAAGCGCGCCTTTATGTTGCTCGCGGGCATTGTCGTCAATATCCTGACGGGCTTTTTGCTGTTGATGAGCATCTACTCTATCGCCGGTGTTTCGGTGCCGGTCGATAGCAATGTGATCGGTCAGGTCGACGAGGGCTCCATTGCTGCCAAGGCGGGCATCGAGGCCGGCGACGCGATTCTTAGTGTCGATGGCATGTCGTGCTCTTCCTGGATGGACGTGTACGATGCGATCGGAGCGGCCGCCGGCAAGGACGATATCGCCATTGAGTATCAGCGCGACGGCAAGAATCTTTCGACCTCGGTCGCGCTCAAGGAGGACGAGCGCCTAGGTGTGTACGCCTCTACGCAGGTGGTCCATTTGGATCCCATCACGTCGGCTCGCCTGTCGTTCTCCTATGTCGTGCAGACAGCGGAGGGCGTGATGCGCCTGCTCCAGCCGCAGCATACGATGGAGATTCTCGATCAGTCTTCTTCGATTGTGGGTATTAGCGTTATGTCCTCACAGGCCGCTGCTGCCGGCCCTGCCACGTTCCTCTCGTTTGCCGCCCTCATTTCGTTCTCGCTTGGCTTTATGAACCTGCTGCCCATCCCACCGCTCGATGGCGGCAAGCTGGTCATCGAGATCATTCAAAAGATTGCGGGCCGCGAGCTTCCGCTCAAGGTCCAGACGATCGTGAGCTATGTGGGCATCGCGCTCTTTGCGCTGCTGTTTATCTACATGCTTCGTTCCGACATCCTTCGATTTATTCTGTAGGGGAGTGCTTGGATTGTCTTTATCCCATCCTTTGCCGCGCGAGCTGACGCGCCCCGTGCATGTGGGCGGCGTGCAGATCGGTGGCGGCGCGCCGGTGGTGGTCCAATCCATGACCTGCACCGATACCGCTGATGTCCAGGCAACGCTTGCGCAAGTGCGCGCGTTGGCGCAAGCCGGTTGCGATATCGTGCGCGTGAGTGTGCCCACCGAGGCCGCGCTTGAGGGTTTTCGCACCATCTGTGCCGAGTCGCCGGTGCCGATCGTTGCCGATATCCACTTTAACCATAAGCTCGCCATTGGCGCCGTTGAGGCGGGTGCCGCCAAGCTCCGCATTAATCCCGGCAACATCGGCGATTGGGCCAAGGTCGATGCAGTGATCGATGCTGCGGGCGCTGCCGGGTGCGCGATCCGTATCGGTGTGAACGCCGGCTCGCTCGAGCAGGATATTGCCGAGCGCGACAATCTTTCGCAGCCCGAAAAGCTCGTGATGTCGAGCGAGCGTTTCGTCAAGCATTTTGAAGACCGCGGCTTTACGAACATCGTGCTTTCGGCTAAGGCCCATAGCGTGCAAACGACGCTTGATACCTATCGAGCCCTGTCGCGTGAGATTCCCCACGTTCCGCTTCACCTGGGCGTAACCGAGGCGGGTACCAAGCTTCAGGGCACCATTAAGAGCTCGGTGGGCCTTGGTATTCTGCTGTCTGAGGGTATCGGTGACACCATGCGCGTCTCGCTCACGGCCGATCCGGTCGAGGAGCCG
This sequence comes from Collinsella aerofaciens, assembly GCF_020181355.1. Classification (NCBI taxonomy): domain Bacteria; kingdom Bacillati; phylum Actinomycetota; class Coriobacteriia; order Coriobacteriales; family Coriobacteriaceae; genus Collinsella; species Collinsella aerofaciens. The sequence continues at coordinate 2,034,126 of NZ_CP084004.1, read as the reverse complement.
CCGGTCGCCTGGGGTATCCTGCAGTCGCTGGGCCTGCGCCGCCGTGGTCCCGAGATCGTCTCGTGTCCCACGTGCGCTCGTTGCCAGGTCAACCTCATTCCCATCGCCGAGGAGGTTACCGAGCGACTGAAGAACTATTCCGCGCCGCTTTCCATCGCCGTGATGGGATGTGCCGTTAATGGCCCCGGTGAGGCTTCTGATGCCGACCTGGGCGTTGCTTGCGGACGTGGTCAGGCCCTGCTCTTTTCGCATGGCCAGATCATTGGTAAAGTAGCTGAGGACCAAATTGTCGACGCGCTTATGGCCGAGGTCGACAAGCTTATTGAGGAGAAATAAATGACCCGAGCAATGTATATGTCTAAGCTCTATGCGCCGACGCTCAAAGAGGATCCGGCCGACGCCGAGCTTGCAAGCCATCGTCTACTGCTTCGTGCCGGTATGATCCGCAAGGAGGCCGCCGGCCTGTATTCCTATCTGCCGCTCGCTTGGCGCTCGATTCGTAAGATCGAGAACATCGTGCGCGACGAGATGGACGCCGCCGGCGCCCAGGAGCTCATGATGCCCATTATGGTCGATGCGGAGCTGTGGCGTGAGTCCGGCCGCATCGATGCCTATGGCAAGGAGCTCGTGCGCTTTGACGACCGTCATGGCCGCGAGTTTGTGCTGGGCCCCACGCACGAGGAGACCGTCACGGCCCTGGTGCGCAACGAGCTGCGCTCGTATAAGCAGCTGCCCGTCAACCTGTACCACATTCAGGACAAGTTCCGCGATGAGTTCCGTCCCCGCTTTGGCCTGATGCGCGGCCGCGAGTTCATCATGAAGGACGCCTACAGCTTCTCTGCCACGCAGGAGAGCCTGCAGGAGGAGTACGACAAGATGAAGCAGGCTTACGCCAACATCTGCGAGCGCTGTTACATCAAGGCTCTGCCCGTTGTCGCCGACTCCGGCGAAATCGGCGGCGACACTTCCGTCGAGTACATGGCCCTGGCCGACGCCGGCGAGGCCTCGCTCGTGTACTGCGACGATTGCGGCTTTGCTGCCGATGACGAGGCCGCAAGCACCAAGGTCGTTGTGACCGAGGGTCCCGGCGACGGCACGCTCACCAAGGTCGAGACTCCGGGTATGGGCACCATCGAGGCCGTCGCCAAGTTCTTCGGCTTCCCCGAGAACGGCACGCGCAAGTCGCTGGCGTTGATTGACTCCGAGGGCAAGCCGGTCGTGGCCATTGTTCCGGGCGACCACGAGCTCAACGACTGTAAGGCCGAGCACGTCTTTGGCAAGGGCTATCGCATGATGACCGACGAGGAGCTCCAGACCTACGGGCTGCATAAGGGCTTTATCGGACCGGTTAACCTGCCCGAGGGCATTCGTCTGGTCTGCGACGAGAGTCTGCGCGAGTCCAAACAGTGGGCCTGCGGTGCCAACGAGGTCGACTATCACTTTACCGGCGCCTGCCCCGAGCGCGACTTTACCGTCGACGAGTGGGCCGACCTGGTTACCGTCGTCGCCGGCGATCCCTGCCCGCACTGCGGCAAGCCGCTGTCTGCTGCTCGCGGTATCGAGGTCTCCCAGGTCTTCCAGCTGGGCACCAAGTACTCCAAGGCCATGGGTGCCACCTTTATGGACGAGGACGGTAAGGAGAAGCCGCTTATCATGGGTTGCTATGGCGTTGGCGTGTCTCGCTCGCTCGCTGCCGTCGTGGAGCAGCACAACGACGAGCACGGCATCGTCTGGCCGGTCTCCGTTGCCCCGTACGAGGTTGCTGTGATTCCGCTCGACCCCAAGAAGGAGGAGTGCGCTACCGTCTGCGAGCAGATCGTTGATGGCCTGTGCGCCGAGGGTATCGAGGTCGTCGTCGATGACCGTGACGAGCGTCCCGGCTTTAAATTTGCCGACAACGACCTTATGGGCTTCCCGTATCAGGTCGTTCTGGGTAAGCGTGGCCTCAAGAACGGCACCGTCGAGCTCAAGGACCGTGCTACGGGTGAGCGCGAGGACGTGGCGATCGACGAGGTCGTCGCCAAGGTCGCCGAGCTTGTGAAGGCGGCACGCCGTTAATCGGCGATTTCGCTTGTAGTTCGATATACGGGACGGCCCCGCATTTCTCCAGATAGGGGAGATGCGGGGCCGTCCTTTTATCTTGTCGGCGTACTCAATCGCTAAAAGGAAACCCCACAGCCCATGCGAGCTGCGGGGTTTCCTTTGTGCCTCCGATGCGAAATAAATCGCTCAGATATTACTGATAATCGACGACGTCGATCCAGTTCTTCAGGAACTCATCGTTCACGTTGCGCTTACGAGCGAGCTCGGAGGCGGCGACGATGCTCGTCCACTGACGCACGACCTGCATGGGCATGTCGGCGCGGTCGCAGTAGAGCTCCAGATAAGCCTCGGCCTGGTCCTTGCTGTTGAGGGCAAAGAGCAGGTAGGTGGTGGCAACGTCGGCAGCAGGGGAGCCCTGGGTAGCGTGTGCCCAGTCGCACACATAGAGCTGGCCGTCGTCGCCGACGATGACGTTGGAGGGGTTGAAGTCGCCGTGGCAGACCTTGAACTCCTTGGTCATACCGTCCAGACGCTCCTGAAGGTTGTAACGCGTGGTGGCATTGAGCTGATCAAGGCTGTCGATCATGCGGGCGAACTTGTCGCGCTGACGGTTGAGCAGCGGGGAGGTGTAGCCGTGGATCTCGATCTGGAGGTCGACGAACATCTCGAGGTACTCACCGAAGCGCTGGGGCTCGGCAGTCATCTTCTCGGCAAGGGTGGTGCCCGGAACCTTCTCGGTCACGAGCGCCCAGCCGTTGGCGTTCTCGAGCTGGGAAACCTCGAGAGCCTTGGGGCTGCGGATGCCGCACTCATTGATGCGGGCAAGATTCAAAGCCTCGTTGAACACGTCGGAGACAGGCTTGGTCTCGTTAAAGACCTTGACGATCTTGTCGCCCAGGTCGTAAACGACCTTGTTGCCACGGCGGACGAGCTCGGTCTTGGAATCGGGTAGCAGCATGGTTGCATCCTTTCAACGATGCGATAGAAGCGACGGCGGGGGTGTGTGAAACACCCGTGCACCCCCGCCGCAAAAAACCGTGCTAAAAAACTAGCAGACGGCGTAGTCCTGGGGCTCGCGGCCGTAGTAGGCGTCCAGGTAGAGCTCCTTGATCTCGCTCATGAGCGGGTAGCGCGGGTTAGCGCCGGTGCACTGGTCGTTGAATGCCTGCTCGGTCATCTCGTCGAGGGTGTCGAGGAAGTACTGCTCGTCAACACCGTAGTCGGCGATGGTCTTCTTGACACCGATGAAGTCCTTGAGCTCCTCGAGCTTCGTGATGAAGTTCTCGAAGACCTCCTTGTCGTCCTTGCCCTCGATACCGCAGTACTTGGCCATCTCGGCGTAGTTGTGCAGCGCGTTGGGGTAAGGATACTGGGAGAAGGTACCCATCTTGACGGGAGCCTCGGCGGCGTTGTAGCGCATGACGCGGGTCAGGATGACGGCGTTAGCGATGCCGTGGGGCAGGTGATGGAAAGCGCCGAGCTTGTGAGCCATGGAGTGGTTGAGGCCCAGGAAGGCGTTGGCGAAGGCCATACCGGCCATGCAGGAGGCGTTGTGCATCTCCTCGCGGGCGTGCGGGTCCTTGGCGCCGTTCGTGAAGCTGGAGGGCAGGTTCTCAAAGACGAGCTTGGCAGCGCGCTCGGAGAGGCCCTTGGTGTAGTCGGAAGCCATGATGGAGACGTAGGACTCGATGGCGTGGGTCATGACGTCGATGCCGGAGGCAGCGGTCAGGCCGCGCGGGGCGGTCATGCAGTTGTCGGCGTCGACGATAGCCATGTTGGGGAGCAGCGCGTAGTCGGCGAGCGGCCACTTGATGCCGGTCTCCTTGTCGGTGATGATGGCGAACGGCGTGCACTCGGAGCCGGTACCCGAGGAGGTCGGGACGGCGACGAAGTAGGCCTTCTTGCCCATCTCGGGGAAGGTGAAGATACGCTTGCGGATGTCCATGAAGTCCATGGCCATGTCCTCAAACTTGCACTCGGGGTGCTCGTACATCATCCACATGATCTTGCCGGCGTCCATAGCTGAGCCACCGCCGACGGCGATGATGACGTCCGGCTCAAAGAGAGCCATCTGCTTGGCGCCGCGACGTGCGCACTGCAGCGACGGATCGGGCTCGACGTCGTAGAAGCAGTCGTGGGCGATGCCCATCTCGTCGAGCTTGGCCTCGATGGCGCGGGTGTTGCCATTCTTGAAGAGGAACTGGTCGGTAACGATGAAGGCGCGCTTCTTGCCCATGACGTTGCCCAGCTCGTCGAGGGCGACGGGCGTGGAACCCTTCTTGAAGTAGACCTTCTCGGGAGCGCGGAACCACAGCATGTTCTCACGGCGCTCGGCCACAGTCTTAACGTTGATCAAGTGCTTCACCCCAACGTTCTCGGAGACGGAGTTGCCGCCCCAGGAGCCGCAGCCCAGGGTCAGAGACGGCTTCATGCCAAAGTTGTACAGGTCACCGATGCCACCGTGCGAGGACGGGGTGTTGATGACGATGCGGCAGGCCTTCATGACGTGCTCGAACAGGCTGATCTTCTCGGCCTGGGCGGGGTGCACGTACAGAGAGGCGGTGTGGCCCGGGCCACCGGCGAGCACCAGGTGCTCGGCCTTGTCGACGGCCTCCTGGAAGTCCTTGGCGTGGTACATGGCCAGGACCGGGGAGAGCTTCTCGTGGGAGAACTCCTCCTTGGCGGGGTCGGTGGAGGTGACCTCGGCGATCAGGATCTTAGTCTTGGCGGGAACCTCGATGCCGGCGAGCTCGGCGATCTTGGCGGCAGCCATGCCGGGGATGCGGTGATCGAGGGCGCCGTTCTTGAACATGGCGGCACGCAGGGCCTCCATCTCGGCACCCTGCTTGACGAAGTAGCAGCCGCGCTTCTGGAACTCGGCCTTGACCTGGTCGTAGATGGTGTCGATGACGGTCACGGACTGCTCGGAAGCGCAGATCATGCCGTTGTCGAAGGTCTTGGAGTGGATGATGGAGTTGACTGCGAGCAGAACGTCGGCGGTGTCGTCGATGACGACCGGGGTGTTACCGGCGCCAACGCCCAGGGCGGGCTTGCCCGAGGAGTAGGCGGCCTTGACCATGCCCGGGCCACCGGTGGCGAGGATGATGTCGACGTCGCGCATGACCATGTTGGTCAGCTCGATGGAGGGGACATCGACCCAGCCGATGATGCCCTCGGGGGCACCAGCCTTGACGGCGGCGTCAAGCACGAGCTTGGCGGCGGCGATGGTGCACTTGGCGGCAGCCGGGTGCGGGGAGATGATGATGGCGTTGCGGGTCTTCAGGCTGATCAGCGTCTTGAAGATTGCGGTGGAGGTGGGGTTGGTCGTCGGGATGACGGCGCCCACGATGCCGATGGGCTCGGCGATCTTGGTGATGCCGTAAGCCTCGTCGCGCTCCAGGACACCACAGGTCTTGGTGTTCTTGTAAGCGTTGTAGATGTACTCTGCGGCGTAGTGGTTCTTGATGACCTTGTCCTCAAGAACGCCGCGGCCGGTCTCCTCGATGGCCATTTTCGCCAACGGGATACGAGCCTTGTTGGCGGCCATGGCGGCCTCATAGAAGATCTTGTCGACCTGCTCCTGCGTGTACGTAGCAAAAAGCGCCTGGGCCTCTCGCATCTGAGCGAGCTTAGCCTCAAGCGCCTCTACGTTGTCCACAATTGCGGGAGTAGTGTTTTCCGGTGACTTTTTCACCATTTGTGTCTCCTTGCGATCGGAGATTTACCCTACGACTTGCATGATAGCAAGAAATTATTCGGCGAACGGTCAGATTCCTCTAAAAGGCACACTAAAACGCTTCAATAAACTGAAACGTTTTAACTAAACAATCCGCCTGCTGCATCCCCTCGCTTATTGGGCATCGCCCCACTCATTGGGGACGGGCTTACATGAGTGCTTTCACTCATTTGGGACAGACATCGATTTGTCATTTTGCCGTTCTGGGCCTGTTGTTGCCACTCATTGGATATAAATAGGTTACAGGCTCAGCATTTTGCGTTTCTTCTCTCCTTTTAGGTGTTGCCTGTACAGCTTTGAAAGGAGAGATTATGCCCCGATGCGCCCGCCCCGTTTCGATCACCGGCTATTACCACGTCTTTGACCGCGGCAACTCCAAACAGATTATTTTTGAAGATGACTCCGACCGTTATCGTTTCTTATCGGATATCTCGGACAGGTTTGCGCGCCATGACGTGGCGGTGTTGGCTTGGTGCCTTATGGACAACCACTTCCATTTGATGGTTGATGACCCATTTGACAACCTTTCAAAGGCAATGCAGTGCGCGCTGACGGCATATGCTAAGTATTTCAATGGGAAAACGGGGAGAACGGGACATCTGTTTGACAATCGCTATTCGCGGGTCGCGGTTGAGTCGGACACGCAGGCGGTGCAGCTGCTCGACTATATTCATCTCAATCCCGTGAAGGGTGCGCTTGACTCGCTCGAGGCGTACCGCTGGTCAAGCTATAAGGCATATCAGCTGGGCTATGATCCCTTTGACATCTGTGATGCGGCCCCTATGCTCGATGTTGTCGGAGGCTCCCGTCGCTATTGCGAGCATCTCAAGAAAGTTGGCGGGCGCATCTGGTCAGTGGAGGTTCTTCCGCGCCGGAGGATCCCCGATGAGGAGGCTCTTTCCGTTGCGCGCGAAGTCCTGCCGAGCATAGATCCTGCGCTGCTCAAGGCCCTGCCACGCCCCGAACGCGATGCCTGCCTGCTGAGGCTCAGGCGGGCACATCTCACGGTCAAGCAAATTGCCCGTATCACCGGTATTGGCGCCACAAGCGTGACCAAGGCTACTGCAGGCTGGAAGGATGCAGCGTGAGATAGGGGCCGGAGCCAGTCGGTGTGCCGCTGGCATGCGTCATGTCTGTCCCCAATGCGTGAAAACACTCATGTAAGTCTGTCCCCAATGAGTGCAAAAAGGCGCCCTCCGTAGGGGAGGGCGCCTTTGGTAAGTTCTATGTGAACGCGAGGTCTTTGACCCGGAGAGTCCGAGGTACTTGTTGGTAAGACCTTATTTAGGAGCGCGCAACCTTGCCGGACTTGAGGCAGGTGGAGCAAACGTTCATCTTGCGACGGTGACCATCGACGACAACGTAGACGCGCTGGATGTTGGGGCGGAACTTACGGTTGGTGACGCGGTGAGAGTGGCTGATGGAGCGACCGGCAACGGGGTGCTTACCGCAAACTTCGCAAACTTTGGACATAACTGACCCTCCTTGGGCGACAAACGAACATGTCGCGTTAACAAACAAGCCTGAACTATAGCACAGAAGCAGTTCCCTGTGCGTAATCTACACAGAGATATTTCTCTTTTGGCGATAGTGCTCACGCCACGGCCCTGGACGTAGATCCGATTTGCGTGCAGCAGAGGGGATTATGCCAGCTCGTGCGTACGTTTTCAAGCTCGTCCCACAAATATATATAGGTTTATTGAGCATTGGGCTCCGTTTACGGATTGCCCTGTATTTATGCTCGCAATTAAGCTCGAGGTTGGCTACACTATCCCTTGACCATTAAAGGGGTACGAGATACCCACATGGAATTACATAGCTGCCAAAGAGCAGCCCTTCCTGTGGGTGTCTGGTCCGCTTTGAGCGGTCGGGCATCTATTTTTTTGACTGTGTCAGCAGTCAAGACATGTGAGGAAGGAGATCGATGGGCACGACTTCCCCCAAGGCGGTCATCATGGACGAGACCGCCGTCAATCGAGCGATGACCCGCATCGCGCACGAGATTCTCGAGCGCAACGAGGGCTGTGAAGACCTCGCTCTGGTCGGCATCGTCACGCGCGGCGACCTTCTGGCAAAGAAGCTCGCCGAGGAGATCAAGGAGATCGAGGGCGTCGACGTTCCGCTCGGCAGCCTCGACATCAGCTTCTACCGCGATGACTACGCTACCAATTTCGCTCCCGCGATCCACGCCACCAACATTCCCTTTAGCGTCGACGGCAAGCGCGTCGTGCTGGTGGACGACATCCTGTATACGGGCCGTACCATTCGCGCCGCTCTCGACGCCGTCATGGACCTGGGCCGTCCGAGCCGCATCGAGCTGGCAGTCCTCGTTGACCGCGGCCACCGCGAGCTCCCCATCTCGCCGGACTTTGTCGGCAAGAACGTTCCCTCGTCGCATGAGGAGAACGTGCACCTATATATGAAGGAAGTCGACGGCCACACCGCTGTCGAGATTAACGACGTCGCGCCGGGTTCCCACGTGGGCTCCGCGCCGCTGGGAGGTGAGTAGTACCGTGGCGTTCAACCATAAGCACCTGATCGACATTACCGAGTACTCCGAAGAGGACATCAAGCTCATCCTCGAGACCGCCAAGGCGTTCTCCGAGGTCAACGAGCGTGCGATCAAGAAGGTCCCCACGCTCAAGGGCAAGACCATCGTCAACATGTTCAACGAGCCCTCGACGCGCACCCGCAGCTCCTTCGAGCTCGCCGAGAAGCGTCTTTCGGCCGACAGCCTCAACTTTGGCGGCTCCTCGACCTCCACGGTCAAGGGCGAGAGCCTCGTCGACACCGTCGAGACCCTTAACGCCTATAAGATCGACTGCATCGTCGTGCGAGATAAGCACGCCGGTGCTCCCTACATCGTCACGCAGAACTCGCCCGCGAGCGTCATCTGCGCCGGCGACGGCAAGCACAACCATCCCACGCAGGCCCTGCTCGACCTGTACACCATCTGGGAGCACAAGGGCGACTTCCACGGTCTGAAGGTCGCCATCGTCGGCGATATCGCGCACTCCCGTGTTTGCGGTTCGCTGATCCCCGCCCTTAAGATCATGGGCTGCGAGACCTACGCCGTCGCCCCCGGCACGCTGCTGCCGCCGGCGCCCGAGGTCCTGGGCTGCGACCACGTGACGAGCGACCTCGATTCCGTCCTGCCCGAGCTGGACGTCGTCTACATGCTGCGCGTGCAGCAGGAGCGCCTCGAGGGTGCCCCGTTCCCGACCATTCGTGAGTACCACAAGCTCTTCGGTCTGACCAAGGACCGCGAGAAGCTCATGAAGCCCGATGCGATTATCTGCCACCCGGGCCCCATCAACCGCGGCGTCGAGTTCGACTCCTATATGGCCGACCACCCGCAACGCTCCGTCATCCTGGAGCAGGTCTACGCCGGTATCTGCGTGCGTATGGCTATCCTGTATCTGCTGCTTGGAGGTGCCGATAATGGCCTTGCTTCTTAAGAATGCCCACGTCGTCGACCCGTCCGTCGAGCTTGACGGTGTCGTTGACGTCCTGATTGACGGCGATAAGATCGCCGAGGTCGGCGAGAATCTCGCCGTCGAGGGAGCCGAGGTCCGCGACCTTTCCGGCAAGTACCTCGTCCCCGGCCTGGTGGACATGCACGTCCACCTGCGCGAGCCCGGCTACGAGGTCAAAGAGGACATTGAGAGCGGCACCCGCGCAGCTGCCAAGGGCGGCTTTACCGGCGTGTGCGCCATGCCCAACACCGACCCCGTTACCGACAACGGTACCGTCGTTGAGTTTGTCAAGTCCCGCGCTGCCGAGGTCGGCCACTGCCGCGTCTATCCGTCGGGCGCCATGACCCGCGGTCTTAAGGGCGAGGCCATGTCCGAAATGGGCGATATGGTCGCCCACGGCGCCGTCGCCTTCACCGACGACGGTCGCGGCGTGCAGGGCGCAGGCATGCTCCGTCGCTGCATGGACTACGGCAAGATGTTCGGCAAGGTCTTTATGAGCCACTGCCAGGACGAGGACCTGGTCGGCCACGGCCAGATCAATGAGGGCAAGGTCTCGACCCGCCTGGCTCTCGAGGGCTGGCCGGCTGCCGGCGAGGAGCTCCAGATCGCCCGCGACATCGAGATCGCCAAGCTGACCGGTGCCAAGCTGCACATCCAGCACATCTCCACCGCCCATGGCCTGGAGATCGTGCGTGCCGGTAAGGCCGCTGGCGTTCAGGTTACCTGCGAGGCCACCCCGCATCACATGTTCCTGACCGAGAACGACCTGGACGAGACCTACAACACCTCGCTCAAGGTCAATCCGCCGCTGCGTACCGAGGAGGATGCCGAGGCCATCCGTCAGGGCGTCATCGACGGCACCGTCGACGTTATCGTCACCGATCACGCTCCCCACACCCCGTGGGAGAAGGCCCGCGAGTTCGAGCTTGCGCCCTTTGGCATGATCGGTCTCGAGACCTCGCTGTCGCTCGTGCTCACCGAGCTGGTCAACACGGGCAAGATGAGCGTGGGCCGTATGGTCGAGCTCATGGCCATCAAGCCGCGTGAGATCCTGGGCCTCGACCAGGTTCAGGTCAAGGCGGGCTCCGTTGCCGACCTGACCGTGTTCGACCCCTCTGCCACCTGGACGGTCGGCGAGGACGGTTACGAGTCGCGCGCCGAGAACTCCGGTTTTGCCGGCCGCACGCTTACCGGTCGTGCCACCGATGTGTTTGTCGGCGGTAAGCAGACGCTCGCCGACGGCTGCATCTGCTAGCATAGCCTTATCGCTTTTGTGCGCGGTGCCCTTGCGGTGCCGCGCTTTCTGTTCGTTTTGACCATGCAATCGCATGGGGGATTGGAGCGTCTATGCCCACACCTTCCACTGCACGCATGCACGACTTCGAGGTCGTCTCGAACCAGGAGATCGCCGACGGCATCTTCTCGCTCGTCATCTCGGCCCCCAAGCTTGCAAGTGCGCTCAAGCCCGGTCAGTTTGTGAACATTGCCGTGCCCGGCGATGCGTCCTCGCTGCTTCGCGTGCCCCTGAGCTTCTATCGCGCCGACGCCCAGGCCGGTACCGTCGAGCTGTGGTACGCCGTCGTGGGTGACGACACCCGTCGTCTGTCGCAGATGGCCCCCGGCTCCACCTCTAACCTGCTGGGCCCCGGTGGCCGTGGCTGGATGGTACCCGAGGGCACCAGGAAGGCCCTGCTCGTCGCCGGCGGCATCGGCGTTCCGCCCGTGCTGTGCCTCGCCGGCATGCTTGCCGAGCAGGGTGTGGCCGTCGACGTGTGCCTGGGCTTTGGCACCGCGTCCAAGGCCGTGGGCATCGATGAGTTCCGCGCTCTGTGCGACACGGTCAACGTTTGCACTGACGACGGTTCGCTCGGCACGCACGGTTTTTGCACCGATCCTGCCGCCGAGCTGCTCGGCGAGGGCGGCTACGACTATGTCGCCAGCTGCGGTCCCGCCGTCATGATGAAGAAGGTCGCCGCCGCTGCCGCCGAGGCCGGTGCCTACTGCGAGGTGTCGCTCGAGCGCATGATGAGCTGTGGCTTTGGCGCCTGCAACACCTGCAATGTCGAGACGGTCGACGGTATGAAGGGTGCTTGCATGTGCGGCCCCGTGTTCGATGCTTCCAAGGTGGTGGTCTTCTAGTGGGTACCGTGAACATGGCCGTCGATTTCGGCGGCGTCAAGATGCAGAACCCCATCAACACCGCAGCCGGTACCTTTGGCTACGGTTGGCAGTTCCAGAACTTCTTTGATGTTTCCCAGCTGGGCGCCATCACCACCAAGGGTTGCGCTGCCGAGCCCTGGCCCGGCAACCCCGCGCCCCGCATGGCCGAGATCCCGGGCGGCATGATCAACTCCGTGGGCCTTCAGAACCCTGGTGTGGCTGCCTTTGCTCGCGAGTCCGGTCCGTGGCTCGAGCAGCTCTCCAAGGACGGTTGCCAGGTCATCTGCCAGGTCGCCGGTCACTCCGTCGAGGAGTTTGTCCGCGCGCTCGAGATGTATGTCGAGCTGTGTCCCTGGGCTGCCGGCTACGAGATCAACGTGAGCTGCCCTAATATCGCCGCCGGCGGTGCCGCCATGGGCTCCACGCCCGAGGGCGCCTCTTCCGTTATGGCTGCCTGCCGTAAGGTGACCGATAAGCCGCTGTTCGTGAAGATGGCGCCGGTCAACGTCGCCGAGATCGCCAGGGCCCTCGAGGCTGCCGGTGCCGACGGCCTTTCAGTCATCAACTCTATCCAGGGCATGGCCATCGACGTCCATACCCGCAAGTCCCGCGTGGCCAAGCCCAAGGGCGGCCTTTCGGGCCCGCTGTGCCACCACATCGCCGTGCGCATGGTCTGGGAGGTTGCCCAGGCCGTCGATATCCCCATCAACGGTGTCGGCGGTGTCATGACCGGAGAAGATGCGGCCGAGTTTATCCTGGCCGGCGCCACCTGCGTGTCGGTCGGTATGGCCAACTTCGTCGATCCGTGCGCTTCGCTCAAGATCGCGCATGAGCTCGAGGCCTGGGCCGAGTCCCAGGGCGTAAAGGACATCAACGAACTGGTAGGTGCTTTCGAATGCTAGAGACCGATGCCCGCGACCGCGTAATCGTCGCCCTCGACTGCGACCGTGAGCGTGCGCTCGAGCTTGCCCACGAGCTTTCGGGCCATGCCGCCTGGCTCAAGGTTGGCATGACGCTCTATTACGCTGAGGGCCCCGAGATCGTCAAGACCTTTAAGGACCTGGGCTTTAAGGTCTTCCTTGACCTTAAGTTCCATGATATTCCGCATCAGGTTCGCGGTGCCGCCCGTTCGGCCTCGCTTGCCGGTGCCGACCTGCTCTCGGTTCACGGCTTGGGTTCGGGCGCCATGCTCGCTGCCTGCCGCGAGGGTGCCGAGGAGGCGCGCGAGGACCGCGCCAAGCTCGTCGCCATCACCGTGCTCACGAGCATGAATCAGGATGCCTTGAGCGAGATTGGCGTCGAGTCGCCCGTGGCCGAGGAGGCCGCCCGCCTGGCAAAGCTCGCTCAGGCCAACGGCATCGATGGCATCGTGTGCTCGCCGATGGAGGCTCACGACATGCGTGAGCTGCTGGGTCCCGATGCCCTGATCGTGACTCCGGGTGTGCGTCCGGTGGGTGCCGCCTTAGGCGACCAGTCCCGCGTGGCGACGCCTTCCCAGGCTATCGAGCGTGGCGCAAGCCACATTGTGGTGGGCCGACCCATCACCGGCGCCGACGATCCGGTTGCCACCTTTGACGCCATTGTCGCCGAGCTGGTCGAAAACGTCGCGTAAAAGATTCCCCTAAGTCACCACTTTTGGGTCTCATTAGCACAAAATAGCCCCTGTACCTGCGTAAACTTTCCCATCCTTTGTGTGGAATCGCAGGTCAGGGGCTTAACTTTGGGCGCAGTATATTGCACTTTTTGCGGGTATCGTCTAACCTATGGAGCCGCGATTGGGCATTTTGTACGTTCTACGTGCTAAAATGCCAATTATTGAATCAGATATAACCCAACTATTTGGAGGTACGAATGGCACTCCCTCAGCTTACCGATGAGCAGCGCAAGCAGGCTCTTGAGAAGGCTGCTGCCGCACGTCACGCCCGCGCTGAGCTTCGCGAGCAGATCAAGAAGGGCGAGAAGTCCCTCGAGTCCGTGCTCAACTCCGATGACCCCATCGCTTCCCGCATGAAGGTTTCCACCCTCATCGAGTCTCTCCCTGGTTATGGCAAGGCCAAGGCCGCCAAGATCATGGAGGAGCTCGGTATCTCCGCTACCCGTCGCGTCCAGGGCCTCGGCGTCCGTCAGCGCGAGCAGCTCCTCGAGCAGCTGACCAAATAAGTGAGCGCTCAGGATTCCAAGCTCTTTGTGATTTCTGGACCGTCAGGAGCAGGCAAGGGTACGCTCGTCACTCGTGTGCGCGAGCGCCGCTCGAACCTGGGCCTGACGGTTTCGGCTACCACGCGAGCACCACGCAAAGGTGAGGTCGACGGCGTCAACTACTTTTTTCTGACGCGCGAGGAGTTCGACCGCCGCGTGGCAAACGGTGAGTTTGTTGAGTGGGCCGAGGTTCACGGTAACTGCTACGGCACGTTGGTGAGCGAGGTCACATCCAAGCTCGCCTCTGGCGCATCTCTGATTTTGGAGATCGATGTCCAGGGCGCCCTGCAGGTGAAGGAGCGTTTCCCCGAGGCCGTGCTGATCTTTATCAAGCCACCTTCGCTCGAGGTGCTTCGCGAGCGTCTAGTCGGTCGCGGTACCGAGACGCCCGAGACGATTGAGCTGCGTATGGCAAACGCCGCCGATGAGCTTGCCCTTGCCGACCGCTACGACGACGTCGTGGTGAATGACGATCTCGACCGCGCGACCGATGAGCTCGTTCGCGTTCTCGATATGCATGAAAGGATCTGAGGTCCGTGTCCGTTGTAAAGCCTTGCATTGACGATCTTCTGGAGAAGACCGATCACAACCGCTTCCTGCTCGCTTCGCTTGCCTCCAAGCGCGCCTGCGACATCAATAGCATGCTGCGTGGCCAGCACAATCGCGTGCTTGCCGTCCAGGATGTCGATGACATCACCATCGGGCTTTCCGGTGCCGATACCATCTCGATGGCTATGGACGAGATTGTCGACGGCGACATCTCTTACGACGAGGCCCGTTACGAGAAGGCGCTCGGCCACAAGGTTGCTGAAGCCTAAATGGCGGCTCGCGTCTGCCTGGTCCACTATCACGAGGTTGGACTGAAGGGTAAGAACCGCGCACATTTTGAGCATATCCTCATGGATAACATCAAGGCGGCCTTGGCCGCCTTTTCCGTGAATGCCGTGTCTCGAATTTCCGGTTATATCCTCGTGACCTTTAACGAGCATCAGGCCGACGAGGCGGCGCGTGTCATTCGCACCGTTCCCGGCGTTGCTCGCGTGTCTTTGGCGTATCACACCAATCGCGACCCTCAGGAGTACTGTGCCGCCGCCGTGAAGGCGCTGCGCGAGTTTGGTTCCTTCGATTCGTTTAAGGTGCACGCCAAGCGCTCCAATACCGACTATGAGCTCACCTCGATTGACATCAATCGTCAGGTGGGCGAGGTGCTGTGTGAGGCCTTCCCCGATAAAAAGGTTCAAATGCACGACCCCGATGCGATGGTGCACGTACTGGTGGTCCAGGGTAGCGTTTATGTGTACGCGCGCTCCGAGCGCGGCGTGGGCGGTCTGCCGGTTGGTTCTGCCGGCAAGGTCGTGACGCTGCTGTCGTCGGGTATCGATTCTCCGGTGGCGACCTGGATGCTCGCGCGTCGCGGCGCGGTGTGCGTGCCGGTACATTTCTCCGGTCGTCCGCAGACGCCCGATACGAGCGAGTATTTGGTGCAGGACATCATCCGTGCGCTTGAGCCGGGTGTCCAGATCGGCCGCCTGTACGTGGTGCCGTTTGGTGACTGCCAGCGTGAGATTTCGGTCACCTGTCCCAGCAACCTGCGCGTGATCATGTATCGCCGCATTATGTATTCGGTTGCCGAGCGCATTGCGCACATCGAGGGCGCCAAGGCCATCGTGACGGGCGAATCGCTTGGGCAGGTTGCCTCCCAAACGCTTGAGAATATCATGGCCGTCAACGAGGCCGTGAAGATCCCCGTGTTCCGTCCTCTCATCGGTTCGGACAAGCAGGAGATCATCGCGCGCGCCGAGGAGATCGGTACGTTTGATATCTCGACTGAGGCCGCTCCCGACTGCTGCACGCTGTTTATGCCGCGCCGTCCCGAGACGCACGCCAAACTCGATGCCGTGCATGAGGCCTGGGAGTTGTTCGATCACGAGGAGATGATCGAGCGCCTGCTCAAGCAGACCGAGTATATCGACTTCGAGAGCAATACGTATAAGGCCCCTAAGACCTTAAAACGCAAACATTCGGAGCTTGCTCCGCGTGAGATTTACCAAGATCACGAGTAATTTTGTGCATAGACCGACGATGCGCCTGCATCGTCGGCCTTTTGCTATCTGGGCATTTTGCGGCTAAGTGTTCATTTGCTGACGTGTGCCTGAATAAATGGACAGATTTGTGCAAGGTTTTGGTCGGTTTTTGGTTTGACCGCTAAAACCGGTTTTGGAGCGTGGCTGTTGCAGGGCTCCTTTCCTGACACGATGGTGTTGGGAGGTTTTGCTATGGCGCAGCGCGAACAACACGAACGGGTCAAACGGATGGACCGCTTGGCGGACAAGCTGCTCGGTCATAAGGCAGTGGTGATGGCGATACTGGTCGTCATTGCGATGGCGAGCGGCTTGGCGATGGCGAACCTTGGCGGCGGTGCCGGCGGTGTGTCGTTTGAGCGCACTGACGGTACGGGCTCGTTGATGGAGCCGGGATCCGGTGATGCCTCGAGCGGAAAGACATCCGAAGGTTCTTCGACTAAGGCTTCTGCCACGGCAGAGGTCTATGTCGATGTCGATGGCGCCGTTGTGTCGCCCGGTGTATATCGCCTCAAGGACGGCGCGCGGGTGGCTCAGGCGATTGATGCCGCCGGCGGGCTGGCGCCCGAGGCAGACGTTACGGGGCTCAATCGGGCATCTAAGGTCACTGATGGACAAAAAATCCACGTTCCAACGGTAGGGGAGCAGCAGGCGTCCATTGCGGAAGCCGGTGTTGATGGTGGGGCTTCCGCATCATTGGGCGTGAGTGGCGCAACGGGCCTAGTCAACATCAATACGGCAAGCACGGCAGAGCTGCAGACGCTCTCGGGCATCGGTCCCTCCATGGCACAGTCGATTATCGATGAGCGTACAAAGAACGGTGCTTTTGCCTCGGTTGACGATCTGATGCGTGTGTCGGGAATCGGCGAGAAGAAGCTTGCCAAAATCAAAGATTGCATCTGCGTATGAGTGCGACCGAGCGCGAGCATGTGATGCCTCCGCGGCCCTTGATGCCGTGGACGATGGCCCTGTGTGCCGGCATGTGCGTGAGCTGCGCTTTGGTGCTTAACGTGGCCGCTGATGCGCTGCTGAGGGAGCGGGTGCCGGCGGTCGGGCCGCTATGGGCCATTCCCGTTGCGGCGGCGGTCTTCGTTGTGCTGGCTCAATCTTGTGCGCGGCTTGCCCCTTTGAAGCGGTGGCTGTATGCCGCGTCCGTCGGTCTCGTGGCGGGAGCGGTCGTCTCGGCGTGGTGGGCTGTGGGCACGCTAGGCGCCTCGAAGGCGCTCGACGGTCGAGCGGCAAGCAGCCTCGAGTTTGTCGTGCAGGGTGATCCATCCATAAACGACGACGTGTATTCCTATACCTGCGAGGCACGCGCGGACGGTAAGAACTTGGCAGCGGTTCGCCTATCGTGTGACCGCGAGCTCAAGGTCGGGGCGCACGTGCGTGTTATCGGTCGCGTTTCACGTTTTGAGAACGATGCGTTTGGACGATCGCGCGCGCTCCGAGGCGAGGTACGCAAGGTTCAAGCCGTTCGGATTGTGCCGGTCGATGAGGGCTCTCCGGGGCCGCTGCTTCGGCTGCGAAATGGGCTGCTTGCGTCCATTGCGCCTGCGACCGACCCGGCGCGTGCGCTCATAGCCGGTGTCGCCTGCGGTCGTTCGGCCGAGCTGCGCGCCCAGCCGGCGGGCGATTGGTTTTCGGTGACGGGGACGGCGCATCTTATCGCCGTCTCGGGCAGCCATTTGGCTATCGTGGGGTTTGTAATCGAGGGCGCATTGCAAAAGACTCGGTGCTCACGTGGTCTTCAGCGGGCGATATTGGCGATATCGCTTGTTGGCTACGCTGCCTTTACGGGCGCGTCTCCTTCGGCCGTGCGCGCGTGCTGCATGGTGTTCGCGACGCTTGTCGTAAACGGCGCGGGGCGTCGCCGGCACGGCGAATCGGCACTCTTCGTAACCATGTCCATCTTTGTGCTACTGCGGCCGACGGTGCTGTTCGAGATGGGCTTTCAGCTTTCATGTGCCAGCGTCTTAGCCATTCTGTGCTTTTGCCCCTATGCGACCTACGCTTTGGGTGAGCTGGGTGTGCCATCGGGCGTCGCCAGCATGCTTTCCGCCACGCTGTGCTCGCAATTGGCGACACTTCCCATTACCATTCCCGCCTTTGGTACGTTATCGCTCATTGCTCCGCTGGCAAATGCGGTCATCGGTCCGGTGGTGAGCGTACTGCTTGCTGTGTCGATTGTGCTGGTTCCCTTTTCGCTCGTGGCACCTTTGCGGACTTGGGCGCTCATTGTGCCCATGATTGCCGCCCGTTGCGCACTGTTCTTCGAGCAGCTGTTTGCCGCCGTGCCGGGTGCATCCGTGAGTTTGCCGCCCGATAGCATGTGGATTTACCTAGTGCCGTGTTTGCTGGCGGTTCTGCTGGTCTGGTGGCCGCGTCCCCGTGCACGTCCTATGGCGGTGGGGCTTGCATGCTTGGTACTCCTGGCTGCGATTCCGTACGTCTACTGGGATCGATTCGCTCCGCCTTCGGTGACGGTGCTCGATGTGGGCCAGGCCGATGCGATTCTTATCCGCCAGGGCGGCGCAGTAGCACTCGTCGACTGCGGGCTCGACGAGCGCATGGTGGCGGCGTTGGTTCGCAATAACGTGCACCATATCGATGCCGTCTTTGTGACGCATTGGGATGAGGACCACTGGGGTGGTCTGCCTGCCGTGCTCGAACAGTTTTCGGTTGGAACGATTGCCGTGGCGGCGGATGCGCTGGAGGATGCTCCTGCCGAGGTATTGAACCGACCTGGCGTTGAGTATCGGCAGGTGCGCCGTGGGGATACGGTCGATATCGGCTCATTTTGCGCCCGCGTGATGTGGCCATTCGAGTCCGTGGATGGCGAGGGAAATGAGGACTCGCTTGTCCTGCTGCTCTCCTATGTTCAGGAAGGCAGGGGCCTGCGTATGCTCCTCACCGGTGATGCCGAGCTCGACCAAGAACGGGAATTCGTGCAGGAGGTGGGGGAAATCGATGTACTTAAACTTGGGCATCACGGCTCTAAGGTTTCAGTCGATGGTGAGTTGCTGGACGTCTTGAAGCCTGAGCTTTCCCTTGCGAGTGCGGGCGAGGGGAATCGATACGGCCATCCGTCCGATGCCTGCATCGATGCCGTTAAGGAAGCGGGCGGTGTGTTCGCGTGCACTATCGAACACGGCGACATTACCGTCACGCCAACTGCGAATGGCTTTGCGATGCGATGCCAGCGACCGTGACGACGTCGTTGGCGTGTGGTGGGCCCCTGGGCTAGAATGGCACGGAACGAATACGAAGGCCTGCGGGAGGGGAGCGCAATGTCCGAAACCAGTCTGTTGCCGGCATATCTGATCGTCGGTACCGACGGCGTCAAGCGCGATCACGCCGTCTCGCGTATGAAAGCGCGTCTGGAAAAGTCGGGTATGGTCGAGTTCAACCTCGACGAGCGCGATATGACCAAAGACCCCGATATCGAGTCGATTATCGGATCGCTCAACGCCTTTCCCATGGGCAGCGAGTTTCGCCTGGTAATCCTTGACGGCTGCTCAAAACTCGCCAAAGCGATCTCCGAGCCGCTTGTCGACTATCTGGCGAGTCCCAGCCCCACGACGGTTTGTCTCATCATCGCCGACTCGCTTGCCAAGAACACGCGCCTGTATAAGGCGATCGCCAAGATCGACAAGAAGGCGGTGATCGATTGCTCCGGTACCAAGCGCTGGGAGCTACCGCGCCGCGTGCAGCAGATGGCGACGCAGCACGGCAAGTCGATCTCGACGGCGGCCGCCGAAGAGCTCGTTTCGCGCTCGGGCGAGAACACCCGCATGCTCGATAACGACTTGGCTAAGCTTGCCCAGATGGTCGAGGCGCCCCAGATTGAGCTTGCCGACGTTGAGCGCTGGATTGTACGTACGGCAGAGGTCCAACCCTGGGACTTTCTCAATGCGGTCTCGGCACGTGACATGCGACGCTCGCTCGAGCTTTTCAATCTATTGCCCGCCAAGAGCTACGTGTGGACTTACACGTTGCTGTGCGGCCGCATCCGCGAGCTTATCGTCGCCAAGGCGCTCGATGCGCGCGGACAGGGTCGTGAGCTGGCCGCAACGCTCAAGCTCCAGTCCTGGCAGGTCAAGAATCACTTGACCTGGGCACGTCGCTTTTCGATGGCAGAGCTCGTCGCGGCGCTCGAGGGGGCGGTCGATGTAGAGCTCGCGCTCAAGGGTTCGGCCGATTCTGAGGCCGCGCTTTTGCTCTGGATTACGAACATCTTGAGAAAATCGTGATGATACCTGCCTATTTGACAAATTCGTTCTATCCCTTTGAGGGGGAGCGTGCTATAGTAGGCGCTTGCATGACCTCACCGTGTCTCAGAGGTGTCATACATTTTTTGCAAGGAACTCGAAAGGAACTCCAGAAGTGGCAAACATCAAGTCTCAGAAGAAGCGTATCCGCACCAATGAGGCAGCTCGCATGCGTAACAAGGCTGTCAAGTCCGAGCTCAAGACGCTGACCAAGCACGTCCAGTCCGCCGTCGCCGAGGGCGACGCCGAGAAGGCCCAGGCTGCCCTCAAGACCGTCACCAAGCGTCTCGACATGGCTGCCGCCAAGCATGTTATCCACAAGAACCAGGCTTCCAACCGCAAGTCCGGTCTTGCCAAGCTCGTGAACAGCATCAACGCTTAAGTTGTAAATTTCACACCACACAGATTACGCGCATAAATGGAGCCTGTTTTATGGAACAGGCTCCATTTTTTGTACCGCTCGGGTAAGATAGTCCGCATGAATACTTCAATTGACATTTCCCACATCCGCAACTTCTCGATTGTTGCTCACATCGACCATGGCAAGTCCACGATCAGTGACCGCATTCTCGAGCTCACCCATACCGTCGACGAGCGCGACATGGAGTC
Organism: Collinsella aerofaciens; assembly: GCF_020181355.1. Lineage (NCBI taxonomy): Bacteria > Bacillati > Actinomycetota > Coriobacteriia > Coriobacteriales > Coriobacteriaceae > Collinsella > Collinsella aerofaciens. The sequence goes on along the minus strand of NZ_CP084004.1, from coordinate 2,013,554 downwards.
GCAGCTGCTCGACACCATGGATATCGAGCGCGAGCGCGGCATCACGATCAAGTCCAATGCCGTTCGCGTGTCCTATGACGCCGACGATGGCGAGACGTATCAGTTCAATCTGATCGATACGCCGGGCCACGTGGACTTTACCTATGAGGTCTCGCGCTCGCTGGCAGCCTGTGAGGGCGCGGTGCTCGTTGTCGACGCCACACAGGGCGTCGAGGCACAGACCGTCTCCAACGCGACGCTTGCCATGAACGCCAATCTGGACATTGTGCCGGCCATCAACAAGATCGACCTGCCCTCGGCTCATCCCGACGAGGTTAAGACCGAGATCGAGGATGACCTGGCGATCCCTGCCGATGATGCCGTGTGTGTCTCGGGCAAGACCGGCGAGGGCATCCACGATCTGCTGGAGTCCATTGTCTTTCTGATCTCTCCGCCCAAGGGCGATGCGAATGCGCCGCTCAAGGCACTCATTCTGGATTCATACTTCGACGAGTATCGTGGCGTCGTCGCCACGGTGCGCATCTTTGACGGCTCCATCAAAAAGGGCGATACCTTGCGCATGATGCAGGCAAAGGGCGACTTTTTGGTCGATGGCGTGGGCGTCAAGCGTCCCGCCGAGACGCCGGTCGACGCGCTGACGGTCGGCGAGGTCGGATACGTGGTCACGGGCCTGAAGGACCCCGAGGCCGTTCGCGTGGGCGACACCCTTACCTGGGCGTCGAACCCCTGCCCCGAGCCGCTTCCCGGTTACCGCGAGGCTAAGCCCATGGTCTATACGGGCCTGTTCCCGATCGATAACAAGGACTACGAGAACCTGCGTGACGCGCTCGATAAGCTGCATGTCAACGACCCGTCGTTGGTGTGGGAGCCCGAGACTTCGGTGGCGCTCGGCTTTGGTTTCCGCGTTGGCTTCTTGGGCCTGCTGCATATGGAGGTCGTCAAGGAGCGCCTGGAGCGCGAGTTCAACCTGGACCTGATTGCCACGAGCCCTTCGGTGGACTATCACGTCTACAAGACCGACGGCGAGATGATTGATGTTCGCAGCCCGCAGGATCTGCCCGAGGCTACGCGCATCGAGCGCATCGAGGAGCCCTACCTCAAGGCCAAGATTATCTGTCCGCCCGAGTATACGGGTGCCGTCATGCAGCTCGCTATCGAGCATCGCGGCATTACAACCGACATGATCCATCTCACGAGCAAATCGGTCGAGATGCGTTTCGACATGCCGCTTGCCGAGCTCATTCTGGACTTTTTTGACCAGCTCAAGAGCCGCACCAAGGGTTACGCCTCGCTCGACTACGAGTTCAACGAATATCGCCCCTCCGAGCTCGTCAAGCTCGACATCCTGCTTTCGGGCGACGAGGTGGACGCGCTGTCGTTTATCGTGCACAAGGATAAGGCTTATGGCCTGGCCCGCGGTCTGTGCGACAAGCTCAAGGAAATCATTCCGCGCCAGCTGTTCGAGGTGCCTATCCAGGGCGCCATCGGCAACAAGATCATTGCCCGCTCTACCGTCAAAGCGCGCCGCAAGGACGTGCTGGCCAAGTGTTATGGCGGCGATATCTCGCGAAAGCGCAAGCTGCTCGAGAAGCAGAAAGAGGGCAAAAAGCGCATGAAGGCCATCGGCTCGGTCGAGGTTCCGCAGGAGGCCTTTATGGCGATTCTCAAGGTGGCCGAGTAGGTCCATGGCACTTTCTGAATACAGCAAGCGGTTGCTTGGCGCCTATGCCGAGCAACCGTTCCTTATGGCTCCCATGGCGGGCGTGACCGATCCCGCCTATCGCATCATGTGCCGCCGTCGCGGTGCCCATCTTGCCTATAGCGAGATGGTGAGCGTGGCGGGCCTTGCCTATGCCAGCAATAAGACGTGGCGCCTGGTACTGCCGGCCGATGAGGAGCAGCAGATCTGCGTGCAGCTCTTTGGCTCCAAGCCCGATCAGTTTGCGAGCGCTGTTGCTGCCGTCGAGGAGCGTGTGGGCGATCGCCTGTCGCTGATCGATATCAACATGGCCTGCCCGGCTCGCAAGGTCGTCACCAAGGGCGAGGGCTCGGCGCTTATGCGCACTCCCGATCTGGCCGAGCAGATCGTCGAGGCGGCGGTGGGCGCGGCGCATGTGCCCGTGACCGTAAAAATCCGTAAGGGCTTTTACGCCGAAGACCGCAACGCCGCGACGTTTGCCCAGATGCTTGAGGGAGCAGGGGCCGCCGCGGTGGCGGTACATGGTCGCTGCGCCACGCAGCTCTATACGGGCCAGGCCGATTGGTCGGTCGTCGATGAGGTGGCCGACGCCGTCGAGATTCCCGTTATCGGTTCGGGCGATGTGTTCTCGGCAGAGGACGCTGCTGAGCATCTGCAAAGCTCGGGTGCCAGCGCGGTGTTTATCGCGCGCGGCATCTACGGCAATCCATGGGTGTTCGGCGATGCCCGAGCCCTTGCACTCGATGGCACGCCGGTTCCTTCTCGCTCCTCGGTTGAGCGCCTGGATGCCCTGCGCGAGCACCTGACGCTCACGCACGAGCTGTTGCCGCTCATGTCGCGTGCCCGCACGTACGCAAGCTGGTATCTAAAGGGCATGCCCCATGCTGCCGCCTGGCGCGCTCAGGTGGTGCGTTGCTCCACATACGAGGAGTTCATGGCACTGGTCGATGATATCGAGCACGATGTGGTGGCCTGTGAGGCCGCACTTGCCGCCGGCGAGTCGGTGCCCGCTCATCCGTTGGAGGCCTAACGGTGGCCGTTACCGCGCTGTACGTGCATGTGCCGTTTTGCGCCCAAAAATGCCGGTACTGTGACTTTGACTCACGCAGTTTTGCTCCGTGCAACATGAGCGTTGCGCTCGATACCTATTTTGAGCAGTTGTATGCGCGCCTCGATGCTTTTGGCGACGCAGGCGCGCTTGCACAGATCCGCACCGTCTATGTTGGCGGCGGCACGCCGTCGCTGGCGGGGGAGCGTTTGGTAGAATTTGCCCGGCGTATCTCTGCGTGGTGCAAGCCTGTTGAGTTTACCTGCGAGGCCAATCCCGAATCGCTGACCGCAGAGCTTGCCACTGCGCTTGCCGGGGTGGGTGTCACGCGCGTCTCTCTGGGCGTGCAAACGCTCGATAACGTCGAACTTACCGCCATCGGCCGCATTCACGATGCCGATCGGGCGCTCGCTGCCATCACGACGGTCAAGGACGCTGGGCTTGTCGTGTCGTGCGACCTGATGTGCGGCCTTCCCGGGCAGACCGACCTAAGCTGGCAGCGCACACTCGATGGCGTGTTGGCGGCGGCGCCGCATCATGTGTCGGTGTACCCGCTCACGCTCGAGGAGGGCACGCCGCTCTATCGCGTGGCGTGTCGCGACGAGTCGCTCGAGCCCGACGAGGATTTTCAGGCTGCATGCATGGATGCGGCGCGTGAGCGCCTGAGTGCGGCCGGCTATCACCCGTATGAGGTGGCAAGCTACGCGCTCGACGGCCATGAGTGCGCCCACAACATTGCCTATTGGACCGGACAGGGCTATCTGGGTTTGGGCCGCTCTGCCGCCGGTATGCTCGACGCCGAGGATTTCGATCGCTTGGCCGGGCTGTTTCCCGACGTGCTTGCTCGCGGCGATGCGTATCGCGTGCGCTTGGTGCAACGCGACGATGCCGCGACGACGTTTGATGCCGAGTATCTGTCGCAGCGCGAGGCGGCGGCCGAGGATTTGATGCTTGCCTGTCGCATGACGCGTGGCATTGGGCCCGATCTGTTGGTTCGCTCGGCAAGCGTGATCGCTGCAGATGAGTTGGCGGCGGCCTGCGACCGTGCGGTCGAGTTGGGCCTTGCCACCTGGGTGCCCGATCATATTGAAGGACATGCGGGGCGCGTCACCTCGAAAGACGTTATCGCAGGTCGCGTCCGTGCTCGTTTAGCGCCCACTCACTTGGGCTGGCTCGATGGAAATGTGCTGTTCGAGCTGTTTTGGGGTCTAGCCTAGGCCGCTCGGGTAGAATTACCGCAATATATACGCTGCTGTGAGCAGGAGGTTGCCGCGCATGGCGACGATGAACGAAAAAGATTACTACGAGATTTTGGGTGTCTCCAAGGACGCCACCTCGCGTGATATACAGAAAGCCTTCCAGCAAAAGGCCCGCAAGCTCCATCCGGACGTCAACAAAGAACCGGATGCCGAGGAAAAGTTCAAAGAGGTTTCCGAGGCCTATGCTGTGCTTTCGGACGAGCAGAAGCGTGCGCGCTACGACGCCATGCGCTCGGGCAATCCCTTTGCCGGCGCTCCCACGGCTTCGCCCTATGGCGGCGGTTACGCCGGCAGCGCGGGCTACGGCAATCCCTTTGAGGGCGGCTTTCCCTTTGGTGGCGCCTGGGGTCAGCCGCGTCGCGGGCAGGCTGCCTATAATCCCGAGAACGGCGCCAACGTGGTCGTCGATATTAAGCTCGACGCCAAGGAGGCCAAGGGCGGTGCCCGCAAGACCGTCCGCTATACGCGCTTCGATACCTGTGGTCACTGCGGCGGTTCGGGCTCTGTTTCGTCCGAGCATGCACATACCTGTCCGAGCTGCGGCGGTCGCGGCCACATCGATGTCGACCTGTCCTTTCTGTTTGGTGCCGGCACGTTCCAGTCTGTCTGCCCTGAGTGCGGTGGCTCCGGTAAGGTCGTCGCCGACCCCTGTCCCGATTGCGGCGGCAGCGGGCGAACCCGTGTGACCTCCGAGCAGACGATTGAGTTTCCCGCCGGCACGCACGATGGCGACGAGGTCCGTATTGGCGGCATGGGTCACGCCGGCACCAACGGCGCCTCTGGCGGTGATCTGGTCGGTCGGGCCCATGTTGAGGCCGAGCGCCTGGAAGGCAAGGCCCGTACCGGTTTTTACCTGATGGGCATCGTGGCGCCGTTTTTGGTGCTATCGGCCATCTCGGGCGTGTTCTCGGCCTTTGCCGTGATGTGCTTTATTCCGTTTGCCATGGGCCTGTTCATGGTGCTCTCGGACGGCGTGCTGCACCGCAGCCTGCTGTGGTGGAAGCGCGGCGCGATGCAGTTTGCCAACGGTTTTGCCAACGGATTTATGTTTGCGCTCGTGTCGGTTTGGTTTGCGAGCTGCTCGCAACGTGCCATGCTTTCGCCCTACGCAATGCAATAACATCAAACCCTCTGTTTGCGGCCGGCCCAGCTTGGGTATAGGACGCACTGTGACAATAATGAAAGTCGGAAGGATTCGGTCGTGTCGGAAAATAGGGATTACTACGAGGTGCTTGGCGTCGACAAGGATGCCGACGCGCGGACGATTAAGCGCGCGTTTCTAAAGAAGGCCCGTACCGTACACCCGGACGTTTCGGACGACCCCGAGGCCGAGGCTAAGTTCAAAGAGCTCAACGAGGCATATTCCGTTCTTTCCGATGAGCAGAAGCGTGCTAACTACGACCGTTACGGCACTGCCGACGGCCCTGGTGGTTCGGGCTACGTCGACATTAACGATATCTTTGGCGGCATGGGCATGGACGACCTCTTCTCGTCGTTCTTTGGCGGCGGTGCCGGCGGTGGCGCCCGAAATCGCTGTGAGCGTCGTCGCGGCCGCGACATGGCCATCTCCCTTTCGGTGACGCTCGAGGAGGCGGCACTCGGGTGCAAAAAGACGATCAGCTATGACCGCCTTGCTCCCTGTGAGGATTGCAATGGCACCGGTAGGGCCGAGGGCGCGCAGGAAAAACAGTGCAGCCGCTGCCACGGCACGGGCTATGTCACGACGGTCCAGCGTTCGTTCCTGGGCCAGGTTCAGTCCTCTTCGCCTTGTCCCGACTGCCACGGCGAGGGCACGGTCATCGATCATCCCTGCGAGACCTGCGACGGTCAGGGCCGCACGCCTTCGCATGAAAAGATCGACATCGATATCCCCGCCGGCGTTTCGACCGGTCGCCAGCTGCGCGTGAGCGGCTTTGGCGAGGCTGGCCTTCGCGGCGAGCCCTCGGGCGACCTGATCGTCAACGTGCGCGTCGCCGACCACGAGCGTTTTAAGCGCAACGGTGACGACCTGTACCTCGTGAGCGATATTTCGATTGCGCAGGCAGCGCTCGGCTGCGAGATCGAGGTCGAGGGCATTATGCCCGATGAGGTCGTCAAGGTGACGGTCCCTGCTGGTACACAGTACGGCGACACCGTGAGCGTCAATAATTACGGCATGCCGCGCATTGGCGGTGGCGGTTCGCGTGGTCGCCTGATCGTGCAACTGCGCGTGGTCGTTCCCACCAATCTTTCCAATAAGCAACACGAGCTGCTCCGTGCTTTTGCCGATGAGATGGGCGATGACGTCGCTTCCGGTAAGAAGTCGGTGACCGACCGTATCAAGAGTGCCCTCGACGATATCCTCGATTAAGGAGCCCGCGTGCTCGCACCCCATATTTCCGTCGTCAACCTCGGCTGCCGCGTCAACCGGGTTGAGTCTGACCGTATCACTGCCGATCTTATGCGCCTGGGCTTTGCTATTGTGGATCCCCAGGATGCCGATCTGATCGTCATTAACACCTGTGCCGTTACGGGCGAGGCCGAGGCCAAGACCCGTAAGGCCGTCCGTCATGCGCTGGCCCATCCTAACGACCCTTACGTGGTCGTAACCGGCTGCGTCGTCAACCTGCATCCCGAGGAGTTGCTGGAGCTCTCCGATCGCGTGATCGCCGAGCCGTCCAAGATTGACGTCGCCGAGCGCGTCTGCGAGGTACTGGGTGTCGAATCCGATAGCGTTCCCGCCTGCAGCGATGGCGAGGTGGTCGATGCGCTCGGTCGCTCTCGCCTGGGCGTGAAGATTCAGGACGGCTGCAACCATCGCTGCACCTATTGCATTGTGTGGAAGGCACGCGGCCCCGAGCGCTCCGTGCCCGTCGAGTCCGTGCTCGAGCAAGTTCGTGAGGCCCAGGAGGCCGGCGTGCCCGAGGTGGTGCTGACCGGTGTGAACCTGGGTGCCTACGATGGCAAGAGCGCGACCGACGAGCATGTCGAAATCGATGAGCTGCTTGAGGCCATCATGGAGCGCACGTCTATTCCGCATGTGCGCATTTCCTCGGTCGAGCCCATGGATATCTCTGAGCGCCTGCTTAAGGTGATGGCGCGCTATCCGCAGCGTATCGCCCCGTTTTTGCACCTGCCCGTGCAGTCCGGCTGCACGGCGACCCTGCATCGCATGGGCCGCCCCTATAGCGCCGAGACCTTTGAGGACACGGTGCGTATGATTCGCGCCAACTTGCCCCAGGCGTCTCTTTCGTGCGATGTCATCGTCGGTTTTCCTGGTGAGACGGACGAGGAGTTCGAGGAGTCGCTGGCGCTGTGCCGTCGTGTGGGTTTCTCGCGTATGCACGTGTTCCGCTATAGCAAGCGTCCCGGTACCCTTGCTGCCGATATGCCCGACCAGGTGCCGCCCGAGGTTATGGCCGAGCGCAGCCGTCGTATGCGAGCCGCGGCGCAGGAACTCGCCATTGCCGACGCTCGTCGTCGCGTGGGCACCGTCGAGCGTGCCGTCCTCGAGTACGGCGACAACCTGACGCTCGGTTCGTTCCATCATGCCCGTCTTGACGATACCTGTGGACTTACAGCCCCGTGCCTGCTCGATGTTGCTATCATCGGAGTCGATGATTCCGGCTTGGTCCATGCGCGCAGGGAGGTTCATGGAAGCCTCGAAGATTAGACTTACCGTTCCCGAGGGAATTGATCCCTCGTGCGTTTTGGGCGCCGGCGACGGCGTCCTTCGTGCGCTCGAGAGCTTGGTTCGCGCCCATGTGGTCGCCCGTGGCGATAGCATCGCCGTGAGCGGTGACCCGGATGAGGTCGAACTCGTGGCGCGTTTTTTCGAACATGCTTTTCGCGAGGCGGCCGCCGGGCGCACGCTGTCTGCCGACGATGTCTCTCGCTGCCTGGCCGTCTTGCGCGACGGTGAGCACGAGGCTACGTCGCTTCGCGATGACGTGCTGCTTTCGTATCGCGGCCGCGTCATTCGTCCCAAGACGCTCGGGCAAAAGCGCTACGTGGATGCCATTCGCTCGCATACCATCACCTTTGGCTTGGGTCCAGCCGGTACCGGTAAGACCTATCTGGCCATGGCGCTCGCCGTTGCCGCGCTCAAGCGTCACGAGGTGGGCCGTTTGATCTTGACGCGTCCGGTTGTCGAGGCGGGGGAGAATCTGGGCTTTTTGCCCGGTACCCTTGAGGAAAAGATCGACCCCTACATGCGTCCGCTCTACGACGCCCTTTTTGACATGATGGATCGCGAGCGCACCGATGAGCTTATGGAGCGTGGCGTGATCGAGATCGCCCCGCTTGCCTACATGCGCGGCCGCACGCTGAGTGATGCCTTCGTGGTGCTCGACGAGGCGCAAAATACCACGCCCGAGCAGATGAAGATGTTCCTGACACGCCTTGGGTTCAACTCCAAGTTCGTGATTACCGGCGACCTGAGCCAGCGCGACCTGGTGGGTCGTCGTGGCGGTCTTGCTGACGTTGAGCAGATTTTGGGCCGTGTCGACGATGTCGCATTTTCTCACCTCGAGCGTGCCGACGTGGTGCGCCATGCCCTGGTGGGTCGTATCGTCGAGGCATATGAAGCTTATGATGACGTGCGCGAGCAGCGCCCGCGCGACCGAAAGGAGTCCCGTTGAGTGTATTGATCAGCAACGATGCCGAGCTCGATACGCTGCTCGACGCGCAGGAGGTGGAGCACATCTGCGAGGTTGTGCTTGCCGCCGAGGGCGTTGAACGTGGAGTCGAGATTTCCCTTTCGTATGTCGACGAGGACGAGATGCACGAGCTCAACCACGAGTGGCGCGGTATCGACCGCACCACCGATGTGCTCTCGTTTGAGTGCGATTCGGCCTTTGACGATGACATTCCCGCCGATGAGACGCTCGAGCTCGGCGATATTATCTTGGCCCCGCAGGTTATTGCCCGTCAGGCCCCCGGTTTTGGCAATAGCCCCGCTGACGAGTGCCGTCTGATGCTCGTACACGGAATGCTGCACCTGCTGGGCTATGACCACATCGAGGACGACGAGGCCGAGGTCATGGAGGCCCGCGAGGACGCCATCCTGCGCGATCTGGCGCTCGAGCGCGGCGAGGACCCTAAGCTAGTCCACGTCGGCCCCATCACCAACCACGCCCACGACTAGGAGCCGTCTATGATTCCCGGATCGAACAAGGACCATCCGTCCTTTTTAAAGTCGTTTTCCTACGCCATGGAGGGCTTCGTCACCGCCGTCAAGACCGAGCGCAACATTAAGATCATGCTCGTTGCGGGCGTGTGCACCGTCATTGCCGGCTGCGTCGTGGGGCTCGACATTGCCGAGTGGGCCACGATTATCATCTGTTGCGGCCTGGTGATTCACGGCGAGCTGTGCAACACCGCTATGGAGGCCATCGTCGACCTGGCGACCCAGGAGCTCCATCCGCTGGCCAAGCGTGCGAAGGACATCGCCGCCGCTTCCGTATACATACTTTCCATCACCGCCGCGATTGTGGGCGTGCTGGTATTTGCCCACGCGCTCGGCTTTATTTAGAAAGGGATTCCCATGTCCGACAATATGCAGCCTACCGATGAAGTTTTGGATGACGAGGTCCTTGACGCGGTGGATACCGAGGAGCTCGAGGATGTCGAGGAGTTCGACCCGTTTGAGGGCATGAGCGACGAGGAACTCGACTCCCTGTGCGACGAGGACGACGGTCCTATGGGCTTTGGTGACGTGGAACCCGGTTTCCGCAGCGGCTTCGTGGCCCTGGTCGGTCGTCCCAACGCCGGCAAGTCCACGCTGCTTAATGCCTGCTATGGCAAAAAGGTCGCCATCACCTCGCCGGTGGCACAGACGACCCGCCGCCGCATGCGCGCCGTCGTCAACCGTCCCGGCTACCAGCTGGTCTTTGTCGATACCCCGGGTATTCATAAGCCCAAGGACGGCCTGGGGTCCGAGCTCAACAAGAGCGCACTGTTCGAGTTGAACGATGTCGACGTCGTCGCGTTTTTGATTGATGCCACCAAGCCGATCGGCAGGGGAGACGCCTGGGTTGCCGAGCGCGTCAGATGCGCTCGTTGCAAGAAGGTCCTGGTGCTCACCAAGGCCGATGAGGCCGACCCCGCACAGGTCATGGAGCAGCTTAAGGCTGCCCACGAGCTTATGGAATATGACGACGAGATTGTGACGTCGTCGGTTAAGAACTTCAACGTCGATGCCTTTATCGAGACCGTTGCGCACTTTTTGCCCGAGGGTCCGCGTTGGTTCCCCGAGGACATGGGTACCGACGCTTCCGATGAGACGCTCGTTGCCGAGTTTGTGCGCGAGAAGGTCTTGCGCCGCACCCGTGATGAGATCCCGCACTCCGTTGGCGTGATCTGCGATGCGCTCGAGCAGACCAAGAAGGTGCTGCGCGTGCACGCCACCATTTACGTCGAGCGCGAGGGCCAAAAGGGCATCATCATCGGCAAGGGCGGCGAGATGATCAAGCATATCGGTATCGACGCCCGTCGCGATCTTGAGCGCATTTTTGGCACGCAGGTCTTTTTGGAGTTGGACGTGAAGATCAAGGCCGGCTGGCGTGACGACGAGGCCCAGATTCGCCGCTTTGGCTATAACGCCGAGGACTAAGGACGCGCGGCGCGCATGGCAGGCTCCCGGACATATCGCACGAAAGTGCTCGTGCTCGATAAGACTAAGCTCAAAGAGACCGACCTGATCTTGACGATGCTTGACGAGCGGGGGCGGCAGGTTCGTGCCGTGGCAAAGGGCGCCCGCAAACCCGGCGGACGCCTGGCTGCGCGCTGCGAGCTGTTCTGTACGGTAGATATGCTGCTCGCACATGGACGGTCACTCGACGTGGTTTCCCAGGCCGAGCTTATGGAGGCGCCGCTCGGCGTTGCGCCCGATTACGAGACGACCTGCGCCGCAAGCGCGATCGCCGAGGTCGCGCGCGTGTGCTCGTTCGAGGACGCCGAGGACCCGTTTACCTTTGCCATCACGCAGCGAGCGCTTGCCCTGGTGGGCAGCGGGCTCGACACGGCGCATATGGATCTACTTGTGGCGGCATATGTCTTTAAGCTGCTGTCGCACGTTGGCTATCGACCCGATTTTTCGGCCTGCGTGCTGTGCGGAGACCCCATGCTGTCGTATTTTTCGCCTCAGGCGGGCGGCCTCATGTGCGGGTCGTGCGCGTCGAGCGTTCCAGGTGCCGAACTGGTGTCGACCGGTGAGGCCGCATGGCTGCGCGCCCTCATGTCCATGACCTTCGATGCGCTTTTGGCCGAGCGAATCGACCCGCATACCGCAGCCTTTTTGCTGGGGCTTTCGCATGTTTGGGCTGCGACGCACACCGATCAGCGCCTCCGTGCGATGGAATTCATGTTGGGTCGGTGATGATGCGCAGGCGCGGGCTGCTTGTGGTAACATACCGACCTGTTGGTACCTCGACCTTGGTTGCTCGCTCCACCGGCGGCTTCCCAGTCCGAGGCGAATCGAGTCGCCCGATGGCGACGCAAAAAGAAAGGTGAAACAATGACTGTTTCCAAAGAGCGCAAGGCGGAGCTGACTGCCCAGTTCGGTAACACCCCGGTCGACACCGGCAACCCCAAGGTTCAGGTCGCCATCCTGTCCGAGCGCATCAAGGAGCTGACCGAGCACATGAAGTCCCATCAGAAGGACTTCCACACCCGTCGTGGTCTGCTCATGCTCGTCGGTCGTCGTCGTCGTCTTCTCTCCTACATCAAGAAGAACGACATCGTCGAGTACCGTGAGCTCATCAAGGCTCTGGGCATCCGCGACAACATCCAGTAGGATTTGTACATGCTAAGAGCGTCCTGCGCAGCGGGGCGCTCTTTTTGTGTAAGGGCGCGAACAATCACGCTCTGAAGCGTGGCGGGGGCAGGGGGTCCGCGTCACATGAGAAGCCCGCAGGCAAGGGGCCTGTGGGGTAAAGGAGAACAATGACACTCGTATCCAAGACCTTTGAGCTGTACGGCAAGACCTACACCTTTGAGTCGGGCGAGCTTGCCAAGCAGGCCACCGGCGCCTGCCTGGTCAAGCAGGGCGACACCACGATGCTCGATACCGTGGTCGTCTCCAAGGAGCGCAAGAACTATGACTTCTTCCCGCTGACCGTCGACTTCAACGAGAAGATGTACGCTGCCGGCCGCATCCCGGGTGGCTACCTCAAGCGTGAGGGCCGTCCCAGCGAGAAGGCCACGCTCACCGCGCGCATGATCGACCGTCCGATTCGCCCGAGCTTCCCGGACGGCTTCCGCAACGAGGTGCACATCGTCGCCACCTCGCTTGTTGCCGACCAAGTCAACCCCTTTGACGTCATCAACGTCATGGGTGCTTCCCTGGCCATGACGCTCGGCGGCGTGCCCTTCGAGGGCCCGCTTGCCTGCGTGCGCATCGGCCGCAACGTGGAGACCGGCGAGTTTATCGTCAACCCCACCTACGAGGAGCGCGAGAACTCCGATCTGGACCTGGAGCTGGGCGGATCCGCCGACTTCATCTCGATGGTCGAGGCCGGCGCCGAGGAGATCTCCGAGGACGACATGCTCGCCGCCATGAAGTTTGGCCAGGAGGCCCTTGCCGCTTTCTGCCAGGCTCAGGACGAGTTCGTCGCCGAGTGGGAGCAGGTCAACGGCCCCATCGTCAAGAAGGAGTACCCGCTCGACCAGCCCGTCGAGGAGGTCCAGGAGCGCATCTTCGCCCACTACGACGAGATGGCAGCCGCCCTTCGTGACGCCGACAAGCTCTCCCGTATCGGCAAGGTTGAGGCTCTGAAGGAGTCCATCCGTGCCGAGTTCACCGAGGAGGAGCAGGCCGCTTGGGAGCGCGAGATCCCCGTGGCGCTCAAGAAGCTCGAGAAGAAGGCCATGCGCACCATGGTCGTCGAGACCGGTGAGCGCGTCGACGGTCGTGCCGCCGACGAGATCCGTCCCATCATGGTGAAGGACAACTACCTGCCGCTCGTTCACGGCTCCGGTTTGTTCCAGCGTGGCCAGACCCAGGTGCTCTCGGTTCTTTCGCTCGGCATGCTCAACGAGGGCCAGCGTCTGGATACCATCGAGCCCACCGAGGGCAAGCGCTACATGCACCACTACAACTTCCCGCCTTTCTGCACCGGCGAGACCGGCCGCATGGGCAGCCCCAAGCGCCGCGAGATCGGCCATGGCAATCTGGCCGAGCGCGCTCTGCTTCCGGTGCTTCCCGACGAGAACGAGTTCCCCTACGCCATCCGCGTCGTCTCCGAGGTCATGGAGTCCAACGGCTCCTCTTCGATGGCTTCGACCTGCGGCTCCACGCTCGCCCTTATGGACGGCGGCGTGCCCATTAAGCGCCCGGTCTCCGGTATCGCCATGGGCCTGATCCAGGAGGAGGGCAAGACCGTGGTGCTGTCCGACATCCAGGGTCTCGAGGACTTCCTGGGCGACATGGACTTTAAGGTCACCGGCACCACCGAGGGCATCACCGCCCTGCAGATGGACAACAAGGCCACCGGCCTCACCTTCGACATCCTGGCCCGCGCTCTGCAGCAGGCCAAGGAGGGTCGCGCCTTCATCCTGCAGAAGATGCTCGATGTGATCCCCGAGCCGCGCCACACCACGCGCAGCACCGCTCCGCGCATCGTTTCCATCCAGGTTCCGACCGACAAGATCCGCGACGTCATCGGTTCCGGCGGTAAGGTCATCCGCGGTATCCAGGACGAGACCGGCGCCTCGGTCGACATCCAGGAGGACGGCACCGTCTTTGTCGGCGGCACCGGCGAGTCCGTCGACCAGGCCGTCGAGCGTATCAAGCTCATCATCAAGGTTCCCGAGCCGGGCGAGGAGTACACCGGTCGCGTGGTCTCCATCCAGCCCTTCGGCGCCTTCGTCAACCTGCTGCCCGGTAAGGACGGCCTGCTGCACATCTCCCGCGTCGCCAAGGGCCGCGTGGAGAAGGTCGAGGACGTCCTCAATGTGGGCGACGAGGTCAAGGTCGTCGTCATCGAAGTCGATGACCGCGGCAAGATTTCGCTCGATCGTCTGGATAAGCCCGAGGCCCCGGCTCGCGCCGAGGGTGCCTCAGAGGGCGACGGCGAGCACTTCCAGCGCCGTGAGCGTCCGCGTCGCGAGCGCTCCGAGCGCAGCGACCGTCCGCGCCGTCCCGGCGACAACGGAGGCCGCAAGCCCCGCCGTCACCACGACGCCGAGTAACAGCTCCACATAAGCAGTTCAACAAGGGCGACTCCGCAATGGGGTCGCCCTTTTGCTTGCGCCCGGGAGGGACGCATATGAAGTTTCCTGCTCTACAGTCCTGCGCAAGACGGAAAGCACATTAAGTGCTTTCCTTTGCGTGCGGAACTCGCGATAAACTTCATATACGGCCCTCCCGGGCGCAAGCAAAAGGGCTGGTTAATGCCGCTTGCTATTTAGTTAGACGGTCTATTCAGTAGTCAGATTTCAGATCTGTAGATAGCCGCAGCAGCATCTTCCAGATAAAACCGACCAAAATAATCCTGTCTTGTTTTGGCAGGTTTCCCGTGGGGCGGGCACTGATGAAGTTTATCGCGAGTTCCGCACGAACAGGAGGCCACTTAATGTGGCCTCCGTCGTGAGCAGGACTGTAGAGCAGGAAACTTCATCAGTGCCCGCCCCACGGGAAACCGGCGGGATAGACCGGTTCAGATGGGGCTTTGATGCATGGGTGGTCTGTTGGTGGGCAAATGGGTATCATACTGTGGTTACTGCGTCGACTCTATGATGCATGTTTGTACGTTCCCGACGGTCGGTTTGCCAGAAGCGCCCCGTCGGTTGTTTCAGACCCGTTTCGAAGAAAGGAAACAACACTAACCTATGGCAGCTAAAAAATCATCTCCCTTGAAGATCATCCCGCTCGGCGGCCTTGACGGCATCGGCAAGAACATGACGGTCTTCGAGTGCGGCGACGACATGGTGCTCGTCGACGCCGGCCTCATGTTCCCGGATGACTCCCAGCCCGGTATCGACCTGGTGCTTCCCGACTACACCTATGTTTTGGAGAACGAGGAAAAGCTCCGCGGTATCGTCGTCACCCACGGCCACGAGGACCACACCGGTTCGCTTCCGTACCTGCTGCAGGACCTCAACAATAAGGTGCCCATCTTTTCGAGCAAGCTGACGCTTGGCTTTATCGAGGGCAAGCTTTCTGAGTTCCGCATCCGCGCACCCAAGTTCCGCGAGGTCAAGGGCGGCAGCCATGTCAACCTCGGCGGCATCTCGCTCGACTTCTTCTCGATGACGCACTCCATTCCCGGCGCTCTGGGCGTGTTCATCCGCACCAACCAGGGTACCGTTATGCACACCGGCGACTTTAAGCTCGACCAGACGCCCATCGACGGCGTCACGCCCGACTATGCCGCTATCAGCCGCTTTGCCAAGCAGGGTATCGACCTGCTGCTTTCTGACTCCACCAACGCCACGGTTCCCGGCTTTACCAAGTCCGAGGCCGAGGTTGGTCCCAACCTGCTGCACGCCATCAAGAACGCGCCGGGTCGCGTGTTCGTCGCGTCGTTCTCGAGCCACATTCATCGTCTGCAGCAGATCTGCGACGCCGCCCGCAAGTGCGGCCGCAAGGTCGTCGTGACCGGTCGTTCCATGCTCACCAACACCCGCGTGGCGCGCGAGTTGGGCTACCTCAACATCGACGATGCCGATATCATCGATGCCTTCGATATCGATAACCTGCCCGACGACAAGATCGTCGTCATGTGCACCGGTTCGCAGGGCGAGCCGCTGTCGGCCCTGTCCCGCATGGCCAACGGCGAGCACAAGACGCTTTCTATCCACGAAGGCGATACCGTCATTCTCTCGGCAACTCCCGTTCCCGGCAACGAGAAGGCCGTTCAGCAGGTCGTCAACAGCCTGGCCAAGCTTGGCTGCGACGTCTGGGATAAGTCCCGCGCCCTCGTTCACGTCTCGGGGCACGGCAGCCAGGAGGAACTCAAGCTCCTCATGGCCATGGCCAAGCCCACCTACTTTATGCCGGTTCACGGCGAGGCCGTGCATCTGCGCGCCCATGCTCAACTTGCACGCAAGATGGGCCTCAAGGAAGATCATATCTTTATTCTCGATAACGGTGACACACTCGAGATGCGTGGCGGTATCGTCAAGCGCGGTACGCCCGTCGAGTCTGGCGTCGTCTACGTCGACGGACTGCGCATCGGCGATACCGACCCCATCGTCCTGCGCGATCGTCAGAAGCTTGCCAACGACGGTATGGTCACGGCTGTCGCTATCGTTTCGCTCAAGCACAAGAAGATCGAGGCCATCGAGTTCTCGGGCCGCGGCGTCTCCTTTGCCATCGACGACCAGTTTTCCGAGGACGCCTCAGCATCCATCATGAAGACGATCGAGAAGGGCAAGTTCAGCTTTACGAGCAGCGGTTCCGATGCCATTCGTAAGGCCGTGCGTGACTCGCTCTCTAACTTTATCTGGAGCCGTACGCGCACTCGTCCGATGATCATCCCGGTCGTCATGGAGGTTTAGTTTGGCGCGCGGATCTGCACAAAACGCCAAAGGCAATAAAGCCAACAACCAACCGGCATCTGCTAAGGGTGCCGGTTCCCATCTTCGTGCCAATAAGGGCCACGAGGCCGAGTTCGACGATTTTGAGCCCCTGGTCGAGCCTTCGGCCAACCGCGATATCGCCGGCGTGGTCATTGCCGTTTTGGCGATTGCGTCCTTCATTGCCGTGATTTCGCCAGCGACCGCACCCGTTACGGCTGCGGTTGCCGGTTTCTACCACCTGGGCTTTGGTCTGGGCGCCTACGTGCTGCCGATCGTCATTTTGCTGTTTGCCGCCACGCTCTTTTTAGGCGAGGATTCGCCGCTCAACGTGCGCTCTGTTGCGGGCGGCGCTGTGGTCTTTATCGCCGTCGTCTCCATTCTTTCGCTGATGGTGTCGGGTACGAGCGACTCGTGCGACCTTATGTTCACGCCGCAAAACCTGTCCGCCTCGGGTGGCTACATCGGTGCGTTTATTGCGAGTGCGCTGCAGAATGCCCTGGGTAAGCCTATCGCGATGGTGGTCCTGTTGGGTCTGGCCGTCGTTGGCTTTGTCATCATCGGCTTTTCGGTGGGCGGCGTTTTGCGCTCTGCCCGCGACCGTGCGGCCGATTTTGCCGAGCGCCGTCGTGCCGATGTCAACGCCAGCCCGTGGGGTGACGACGAAGCCCTGTCGGTGCCCGGCGTTGCCCGTCCGCACCTGAGCATTCTTCGTCAAAAGGGCTCCGATGCTGCTGTGACCACGGTCATGGGCAACGATGCGGACCAGGTTCTGGACGATGACGACGAGGACGAGGATCCGTTTGTCGACGTGTCCGATGCCGTGGAGGCCGAGCGCGCCAAGACGACGCTGCTGCCGCGTCGTCACGCTAAGAAAGGTAAGACGGCTCCCAAGCTCAATACGAGTGAGCCCGACCCGTCTTGGTCCGAGAGCGAGATTGAGCTTACCGAGGGTGATGACGATGATGACGAGTCCCCGCTCGAGACTGCTAAAACCACCTTGCTGCCGCGCCGCCATGCCAAGCGCGGCCAAGTGACCGGTCAGCTTTCGATGGAGGACGATCTGGACAAGGTCGACGAGTCCGAGCCGCCGTTCGCCGTGAATCCCGTCTCGGCCGCCCCTCAAATTCCTGATTTCCTCAAGCATCCCAAGGTTGCCGATACGGCTGTCGCGGGCGCTGTCGAGGCGTCTACTTCGAGCGATGGGGGAGCGGACGGTACTGCTGCCGGTGTCGAGGGCGAACAAGAGGACGGCCTCAAGCTCCCGCCGCTCGAAATCCTGCACGCCAATCCGCAGTCGGCGTCCTCCGCGTCTTCTGATAAGGAACTGGAACAGACTGCCGAGTCGTTGCAGTCTACCCTGCTCGAGTTTGGCCGTAGCGCTCGCGTCGTCGGCTGGATTGCCGGCCCCACGGTCACGACCTTTAAGCTGCAGCCCGGCGAGGGCGAGCGCGTGAGCAAGATCTCGAGCCTCGAGGACGATATCGCGCTTTCGCTTGCCGCCCAGTCGGTGCGCATTTTCGCGCCGATTCCCGGCACCTCGCTCGTGGGCATCGAGATCCCCAATCGCAAGCGTCAGAACGTCAACTTGGGCGACGTGCTGCCCTATGTTAAGGGCGGTCCGCTTGAGCTTGCCATCGGCCGCGACGCCGAGGGCACGCCGGTCGTCGCCGACCTCGCCAAGATGCCCCACCTGCTGATCGCCGGTACCACGGGTTCCGGTAAGTCGGTCATGATCAACTCCATCATCACGACCCTGCTCATGCGCGCGCTCCCCGAGGACGTTCGCTTGATCATGGTCGACCCCAAGCGCGTCGAGCTCGCAGGCTATAACGGCCTGCCGCATCTTTACGTGCCCGTAGTGACCGAGCCCAAGCAGGCCGCGAGCGCCTTGCAGTGGGCGGTGTCCGAAATGGAGCGCCGCCTGAAGGTCTTCGAGCGCCTGAACGTGCGCAAGATCTCGACCTATAACGAAAAGCAGGCCGCCGGCGAGTTTGAGCATTACGATAACCCGCCGCAAAAGATGCCCTATCTGGTCATCATCATCGACGAGCTTTCGGACCTGATGATGGTCGCCGGCAAGGACGTCGAGGCCTCGATTGTGCGTATCGCCCAGCTGGGCCGTGCCGCCGGTATCCACCTTATCGTGGCGACCCAGCGTCCGAGCTCTAACGTGGTGACGGGTCTCATCAAGGCAAACATTACCAACCGTATCGCCTTCAACGTCGCAACGGGCATCGACTCCCGCGTCATCATTGACCAGATGGGTGCCGAAAAGCTCACCGGCTTGGGTGACATGCTGTTCTCAAAGGTCGACTGGGGCAAGCCCCGCCGCATCCAGGGCTGCTTTGTTTCGGATGACGAGATCAACGAGATTGTCGAGTTCGTTAAGTCGCAAAGCGAGCCCGACTACCATGAGGAGATCCTGTCGGCTGTGGCACCTGCCTCCATGTCCATGGCAGGTGGCGGCGGCATCGTGCGAACCGGCGTTGCCGAGCCTCAGGACGACGATCCGCTTATCTGGGAAGCCGCTCATATTGTGGTGGAATCGCAGCTGGGCTCCACATCTGGCCTGCAACGCCGCCTGAAGGTTGGCTATGCGCGCGCCGGGCGTATTATGGACATGCTGGAAGAAAAGGGTGTCGTCGGACCGCCCGACGGTTCCAAGCCGCGCGAGGTTCTGCTGGATGAAGAAGGCCTTGCCGCGCTGGAATCCGTCGACGCCGAGATGGCACGTGAAGATCGTGAGTTTGGAGGATTCTGATGGCTGCACGCTTTGGTGACATGCTGCTCGAGCAGCGTCGCCGAATGGGCCTTTCCATTCAGCAGGTCGCCAACACCATCAAAATCAGGCCGCAGATCATCGAGTTTTTCGAGAATGGCAATTTTGCATCGATGCCTCCGCGCGGCTATGCGCAGGGCATGATTTCGAGCTATGCGCGCTTTTTGGGCCTCAATCCGCGGGAGGTCGTCAACGCTTATTTTGACGATCTGATGGCATATGAGCGTGAGACGTCGCAGCAGGGCGGTCGTTTTCAGGACGCCGCCGGCTACGTCAATTCGCGTTCCTCGGTCGACAACGGCCGCTTCCTGATGGTTCAGGGCGGGCGTTCGACGCGTTATGGCCAGCGCCCTCAGCAGGCTGGCTATGTTACCGAAACGGGCTCGAGCGAGGAGATTCGTTCCCAGCGCGATCGTTTTCGCAGCACGCCGGCGCCCGAGGAGCGCGCACTCCCCGCTGCCCGCGGTGTCGCACGTGACCCTCGTGCCGGCTACGGCGATGGTGGTTATTCCGATCGCGGGTACCGTGGCGTTTCTTCCGGTCGTCCGCTCGGCGGCTATGCAGACGCCGATACTACGCAGGTGACGCCTCGCCTTCGATCTCAGTCGCAACCTTATAGCCAGCGCTCCTCGGCGCCTCGTTCGGGCCAGCGCAACTACCAGGGTCGCGGCGAGCTCGCCCCCCGCTCGGGCCAGCGCAACATGCAGCGCCAAGGTAGCTATCGCGGACGTTCCGACAATAACCGCGGTCGTATGCCCCAAGGCACTGGTCGCGGTGGTTCCAATCGTGGACGCGGCGGTGGGCGTGCTCCCCAGAACAACGGTCTCGATCCACGTATCGTTTACGCCGGTATTGGTGCCGTGGCGCTGCTGCTGATCGTGCTCATCGTGGTGCTCCTGCGTGGCTGCGACTCCTCGGCGCCCGAGTCGACGCCCGAGACGCCCGTTGCCACCAAGACATCGACTAAGAAGTCTTCCAAGACGACCGAATCCGTCGATGAGGATGAAGATACCGATGAGACGACGGACGAGTCCACCGATTCGGATGCCGCTAAGACGACGGCCAAGAAGGAGGAGAACGAGGTCACAAAGGTCAAGATCTCCGTTGCCAAGGGCAAGACTGCTTGGATTGAGGTCAAGGTTGATGGCAAGTCGGTCTATGGCGCCCAGGCGACCGGCCCCTTTGAGCAGGAATACACGCCCGAGTCCTCGATCGAGATCACCACGTCCAAGCCTTCCGATGTCACCGTTACCAAGAACGGCGAAAAGGTCCGCTATGACACCAAGACATCGGGCGTGGCACGCGTGACGATCACCGTTCCCAAGAAGGAGACGACCGACGCCGAGGACGGCGAGACCACTGACGGTAACGATGATGCTAACAGTGCGGATGGAACCGACGCCCAGTCCACGGACGGCACCGATACCGCCACCGACGGTCAAACGATGACCGATTCCACCGATTATTCGTACGACAGCTACTAAGCCGCTCGTAAGCGAAAGGATTAACCATGGCTAAAGATTCCAGCTTCGACGTCGTGTCCGAGGTCAATATGCAGGAGGTCGACAATGCCTTCCAGCAGACCACGCGCGAGATTTCCCAGCGCTATGACCTGAAGGACTCCGGCGCCACCATCGAGCTTTCGAAGGGCGACAAGCTCTTTTCGATCAACGCCCCGGCCGACTTTGTCTCCAAGCAGATCATCGACGTCCTGAGCTCCAAGCTCATCAAGCGCGGCATCGATCTTAAGGCCGTGTCCTGGGATGCGCCCCAGGCTGCATCGGGCGGTACCGTGCGCGTGCTCGGTCACATCGTCGAGGGTATCGACCAGACGACTGCCAAGAAGATCAATAAGGACATCAAGGATCAGAAGCTCAAGGTCAAGGTGACGATTGAGGCCGACAAACTGCGTGTTTCCTCTGCTTCCAAGGATGCGCTGCAGACCGTGATCCAGTTCCTGCGCGACCAGGACTACGGTCAGCCGCTGCAGTTCACCAACTACCGCTAATTCTTTCGAAAGGACCGCTCTCCAACATGGATACTCCGTTGGGCTCCGTGCTCTATATCACCCTCGGGTGCGCCAAGAACGAGGTCGATACCGACCGTATGCGTTCGCTGCTGACTGCCGCAGGCTACGAGGAGGCATTCGATCCACAGGATGCCGATATCGCCATCGTCAATACGTGCTCGTTCCTTGCCTCTGCAACGTCCGAGAGCATCGAGACCACGCTCGAGCTTGCCAACGAGGTGCAGGACGGCGTTCGTTCCTGCCCGATCGTCATGTGCGGCTGCGTGCCGTCACGCTACGGCGACGACCTACCCGACGAGCTGCCCGAGGTCGCGGCCTTTGTGAAGGCCGACGAGGAAGACGGCATCGTGGCGGTTATCGATGACGTGCTGGGTGTTGAGCGCGAGATTGCCGCCTATATTCCGCAGGTCAAGCGCACCGTCGAGGGCGCTGTCGCCTATGTCAAGATCTCCGATGGCTGCAACCGCTTCTGTAGCTTCTGCATGATCCCGTATATCCGCGGTCGTTATCACTCGCGCAATGCCGAGAGCATTATCTCCGAGGTGCGCGACCTGGTCGCCGGTGGCGTGCGCGAGATCGTTCTGATCGGTCAGGACACGGGCATCTGGGGTACCGACTTTGCCGACGAGGACCTCGCTGAGGGCGCGCCGCGCAATCTGGCGCAGCTGCTGCAGGCCGTTGCTGAGGCGGTGCGTCCTCATAACGTGTGGGTCCGCGTACTCTACCTGCAGCCCGAGGGCATGACCGACGAGCTTATCGAAACCATTCGCGATACGCCCGAGGTGCTGCCCTATATCGATATCCCCGTGCAGCACTGCGACGCGCGCATCCTCAAGGCCATGCGCCGCTCCGGTTCGCGCCAGGAGCTCGAGGACCTGTTCCGCGACCTGCGCGAGCGCATCCCCGGTATCGTGATCCGCTCCACGGCCATGGTAGGGTTCCCGACCGAGACCGACGACGAGTTCCGCGATCTCATTGACTTTATGGACACCGTCGGCTTTGACTACACGAGCGTCTTTGCCTACTCGCAGGAGGAGGGCAGCCTGGCTGCTAAGATGGAAGGTCAGGTTGACGAAGAGGTTAAGCTCGAGCGCGCCCAGGAGGCCATGGACCTGGCCGAGTCGCTCGGTTTTGCTGCAACTGCCGCACATGTGGGCGAACGCGCCCAGGTGATCGTCGACGGTATCGAGGAGACCGAAGACGGTGCCGAGCTCATCGGACATGCCTGGTTCCAGGCGCCCGATTCCGATGGCGCGGTGCATCTGGATGCCAGCGAGGCATCTGTGGGCGATATTCTGACGGTCGAGTTTACCGATAGCTTCTGCTACGAGCTTATCGGTCATGTTGTGGAGTAGGAGAGCGTCGTGGCTAACGAGAGCAATAAGGAACTGACGAGTGTTTGGACGCCCGCCAACATCGTGACGTGCGTGCGCATCGTCTTCATTCCGGTGTTCATGATCGTGTCGGCGCTGTCTCACACAAGCGTTGCCGGTACGGATTTGAGCACCTTCGACGGCCCGCTCGCCGCTGCCGCCTTTGTTCTGTACGTCATCCTGTCGTGCACCGATAAGGTTGATGGCTACCTGGCTCGTTCGCGCAACGAGATCACCGACTTCGGTAAGTTCCTGGATCCCATCGCCGATAAGTTGCTCGTGTTCTCGGCTCTGCTTCTGTTCTTGGATTTTGGTACCGTAACCGTGTGGTCGGTGTTCATTATCTTGTTCCGCGAGCTGCTGGTGAGCGCCCTGCGCATGGTCGCGAGTGCGGCCGGTGTGGTCGTTGCCGCCGATAAGCTTGGCAAGTACAAGACGGCGACGACGATGGTTTCCATCTGCGGCTATCTGTGCGTCTTTGCGATGGCCGGTCTCCAGCTGGGGCCGGTGTCGCTGCTGCTCGGTGTCTATTCGGTGTCGCGCTTCCTGTACGTCATCGCCGTGATTTTGACCATTGTCTCGGGCGCCCAGTACTTCTGGAACTGTCGCAAGATCGTCTTTTCGGTCTAGGTCCTGGTGGGTATGACGGAGTCTTATTTGCTAATCGCCGCAAACAACGAGGAACTGGCGCGCGATATTGTCGAGCGCGCGAGTGCCCTTGGTGTGACGGTCTCGACGGCGGAGTCGCTGACGGCGGGTATGATTGCCTCGACGATTGCCGATATCCCGGGTGCCTCGGCGGTGCTTCGTGGTGGCGCGGTGACCTACTGCGATGAGATCAAACATCGCGTGCTCGGCGTTAAACAGGAAACGCTCGATCGGTTTAGCGCCGTGTCGCACCAGACGGCTCGCGAGATGGCCGCAGGCTCGCTGGAGCTTTATCAGAGCGATATAGCCGTAAGCGCAACGGGCTACGCTGGGCCCGGTGGTGGCACCGAGCAAGACCCCGCCGGTACGTTCTATATTGGGTGGGCGTATCGCGCGGCCGATGGGGGAGCGCCGGTTGTCGAGTCTGCGCGCTGTCATTACGAGGGCGATCGGTCGTGCGTTCGTGCTCATGCGGTCGCGGAGGCTTTGGAGCGCATTGTTCGCGTGCTCAATTCTATGGAATAGACATGGTTTAAGGGGCCTTAGGGCCCCTTAATTGTGGAGATAGGGACCTTTGACGGAATTGGTGTTTGCGCTGGTATAAGGCCTAAATTTATTCGTGCACCTCTATTTGTGATTGGCGTGGTCAAGCGTTTGGTCGGTGATTGGTCGGCGTTTGGTCGGGTTTTGGAATGGTCGGGTACATATGATGAATCTGAACGGTTGACCACGAACAGCCGTTCGTTTATTATCGATGCAGGTTGTTAAGAGGAGGGCTATTCATGGCCAAGAATTCAGGTCCCGTACGTACCGTTCATGCTCGCACGACGGGTAAAGAGCGCGATGAGATGATCGCCACCACCAAGGCCGAGATCGAGAAGAAATTCGGCCAGGGTTCCATCATGAGGTACGGCGACGGTGGTCCCGAGCTCGAGGTCGAGGCTATTCCGACGGGCTCTCTGGCGCTCGATGCCGCCTTGGGTATCGGCGGCGTGCCGCGCGGCCGTATCGTCGAGATTTATGGCCCCGAGTCCTCCGGTAAGACGACGCTTTCGCTCGAGATTCTTGCAGAGGCGCAGGCCATGGGCGGCGTTGTTGCATTTATCGATGCCGAGCATGCGCTTGATCCCACCTATGCCGCGCGCATTGGCGTCGATATCGACGAGGTCCTGATTTCCCAGCCCGATACGGGCGAGCAGGCGCTCGAGATCGTCGATATGCTTGTGCGCTCCGGTGCCATCGACGCCATCGTCGTCGACTCTGTTGCCGCCTTGACTCCGCGTGCCGAGATCGAGGGCGAGATCGGTGACACGACGGTGGGTCTGCAGGCTCGTTTGATGAGCCAAGCGCTCCGCAAGCTCGCCGGCTCACTTTCCAAGTCCAATACAACCTGCATCTTCATTAACCAGCTGCGCGAGAAGATCGGCGTCATGTTCGGCAATCCCGAGACCACCACGGGCGGCCGCGCTCTTAAGTTCTTCTCTTCCGTGCGAATCGATATTCGCAAAATCGATACCATCAAGCTCAAGGACGAGGTTATCGGTAATCGCGTGCGTGCCAAGGTCGTTAAGAACAAGGTGGCGGCTCCGTTCCGTTCGGCCGAGTTTGACATCATGTACGGCACCGGCATCTCTAAAGAGGGCTCGATTCTGGATATGGCCGTCGAGTGCGGCATCTGCAAAAAGATGGGGTCCTGGTTTGCCTATGGCGAGGATAAGCTCGGCAACGGTCGCGAGGCCGCCAAGACATTCCTGCGGGAGCATCCCGATTGCGCCGACGAGATCGAGCACAAGGTTCGCCTTGCCTGCGGCCTTGAGTATGACGATGATGCCCCCTCCGAGGTTGAGTTGACCGACCAGCCCGCCCCCGAGGAGCTTGATGAGCTGTACGCCATCGATGGCTCCGCGATGCTCGACGATGACGACGAGTAGCGGATGCCGACATGTCGTATACGGTGACCGAGGCCACGGTCGTCTTTCCCGATAAGAAGGCGGCCTCCTCGTTCTCGAGCGGTTATGCGTCTAAAAAGCCCTGCGCGCATATCGATTGCGATCTCGAGGGCGGTTTTGAACGTTCCATTTGGATTCCCGTGCGCGTGGCGCGCCTGTACGTTAAGAACCGCCCCGATCTTCCCTGTGATTGGGATGACTTTCGCGAGGCGGTGCAGCTTATCGAACGTAAATGTGCGCTCACCATGGTGACTGAGATGCTTTCGCGCCGCGATCATGCCACGGGCGAGGTGTGCGATAAGTTGGCGCGCTATGGCTTTCGACAGCCTGCGATCGATTTTGCAGTTGCTCGTGCGACCGAGTATCGTTTTTTGGATGAGAACCGCTTTTGTTCGTACTTTATCGAAGAGCGCAAACGTCGCGGCTGGGGTCAGCGTAAGATCGAGGCTGAACTCAAGCGCCGTCATGTCGTACTTGACGATATCCCCGGGTATCCAGAGGATTATTTTGCCGTGGATGACGACTTGGCTCGTGCGTCGGCCTTGCTCGCTAAACGTCGCGTTCCCGAAGCGCGTGCATTCGAAAAGCTCGTCAGATTTTTGATGGGTAAGGGCTTCTCGTATCACATCGCCGCCGATGCCGTTAAGGCGCGCCTCGATGCCTCAAGCGAGGAATGCGCCGTGTAAGCGTGCGCATGGTACGCCCCTGCCGTTCACCGCTTGATAGGCGCCGTGCCGGGTGCGTTTATTTGACAGTTGTTGCGGTTCAACGTAGGATAATTACTGTCATTTGCTTTGTGATATGTGCTCATCTGTGATGAGTTTGTTTATATGTTTATCTGTATCCGACCCGCATAAGCTGCGCCCATATTACTCAAATGTCGCGAGCCGTTCGTAAGGACGGTTCGCTTTGCTGTGTAACGAATCCATAAAAAGGAGTGAGCATGCCTATCATTGCAGCGCTCGTTGGCATCGTATTGGGTGCCATCGCCGCCATTGCCTACATGCGCACCGCCAAGCAGGGTAGTCTTCACGAGGCCGACGAAAAGATCCAGTCGGCACACGCGCAGGCAGAGTCCCTGATCGGTGATGCTAAGCGTCAGGCCGAGACCCTCAAAAAAGAGGCTCTGCTCGAGGCTAAGGAAGAGATCATCAAGAACAAGCAGGCCGCCGAGGCCGAGGACAAGCAGCGTAAGAGCGAGATTCGCACGCTCGAAAATCGCGTGATGCAGCGCGAGGAATCGCTCGATCGTCGCAACGATGCGCTCGACAAGCGTGAGCATCAGCTGTCCAGCCAGGCCGGTCAGGTCGAGAAGCGCTCTCGCGAGCTTGAGGAGCTCTGCGCCAAGCAGACTTCCGAGCTTGAGCGTATTGCCGACCTTACGCGCGAGGACGCTCACAAGGAGCTGCTCGACAAGGTCCGCGGCGAGGTTACCCACGAGGCAGCCACCATCATCCGCGAGTCCGAGCAGCAGGTCCGCGCCGAGTGCCACAAGACCGCTCAGGAGATTCTCTCTCTGGCGATTCAGCGCTGCGCCGCAGACCATACCGCCGAGGTCACCGTCACTTCCGTGCATATTCCCTCCGATGACCTTAAGGGTCGCATCATCGGTCGCGAGGGTCGCAACATCCGCACCTTTGAGCAGGTGTCTGGCGTCAACCTCGTGATTGACGACACCCCCGAGACCGTTGTGCTTTCGAGCTTCGATCCGGTCCGTCGTGAGACTGCCCGTGTGGCGCTCGAGAACCTCATTGCCGATGGCCGCATTCACCCCGCTCGCATCGAGGAGATGTACCACAAGGCCGCCGACTTGGTTCAGCAGCGTGTGCGCGAGGCCGGCGAGCAGGCCGCCTTCGATACCGGTATCCACGACCTGCATCCCGAGATCGTCAAGACCCTGGGCGCACTGCGCTACCGCACCTCGTTTGGTCAGAACGTGCTGCAACACTCGCTTGAGGTCTCCGACCTGTGCGGCGTTATGGC
The DNA here is from genome assembly GCF_020181355.1 of Collinsella aerofaciens. NCBI lineage: Bacteria > Bacillati > Actinomycetota > Coriobacteriia > Coriobacteriales > Coriobacteriaceae > Collinsella > Collinsella aerofaciens. Next base: position 1,986,286 of record NZ_CP084004.1, on the reverse strand, counting down.
CTCCGAGCTTGGTCTGGATGTTGTGACCGCCAAGCGCGCCGGCCTTCTGCACGACCTGGGCAAGGCCATCGACCACGATGTTGAGGGCCCGCATGCTGTCATTGGCGCCGAGCTTGCCCGCCGTTATGGCGAGAAGCCCGTTATCGTCCACGCGATCGAGGCCCATCATGCCGATGTCGACCCCAACACGGTGCTCGACGTTCTGGTCCAGGCTGCCGATGCCGTTTCCGCTTCTCGTCCCGGCGCCCGTCGCGAGTCGGCCGAGAACTACATCAAGCGCCTTGAGAAGCTCGAGGAGATTGCCAACTCTCACGACGGCGTCGAGCGTACCTATGCCATGCAGGCCGGTCGCGAGGTTCATGTCATGGTTCAGCCGGACAAGATCTCCGATGCTCAGTCCACGGTGCTTGCGCACGATATCGCCCATCAGATCGAGGAAGAGATGGAGTATCCCGGTCAGGTGCGCGTCGTCGTGATTCGCGAGAGCCGTGCCGTCGATATCGCTAAATAACATGAACGACGCGAACGAGCTCATCTCATTTATCGCGTCGATGTCGGGGGAGGGCAACCTTCGCGTCGAGGAAAACCTTGGCGAGGGGTATGTCCGCCTCCGCGTTTCGGAGGCCGAGCGGCGCCAGGCAAAGCACGACATTCAGCATGTCGAGGATATCGTCATCGAAATGCTCCGTAATGCTCGCGATGCTGGTGCCGACAAGGTCTATCTCGCCACGACCAAGGAAGATGGCGTCCGCACGCTTGTCTTTCTGGATAACGGTTCGGGCGTTCCACAGGATATGCAAGAGCGAATCTTCGATGCCCGCGTTACCTCCAAGCTCGAGAGCATGAAGATGGACCGTTGGGGCGTTCACGGTCGTGGCATGGCATTGTTTTCGATCAAGCAGAACACTGACGAGGCCCGTGTGGTCACGTCTGGTGTCGACCTTGGCTCGGCCTTTAAGGTGAGCGTTGCGGCCGACCGCCTCAGTGAGCGTGCCGATCAGTCCAGCTGGCCCCAGGCCGTCAGGGATGAGGACGGACGTTATGTCTGTGCTCGCGGCCCGCATAATATTATTCGCGCTGCTTGTGAGTTTGCGCTCGAGGAGTTGTGTGGTTGCGATGTCTATCTTGGTTCTCCGTCTGAGATTGCCGCGACCCTTTATGCTCAGGCGTCAAGTCGGCTCGATACGTCGCGTCTCCTGTTCATTGATGACGAGAGTGAGCTTCCGGTTGTCGATCGTTTAGGCCTTGCCTCTGATGCCGAGGACTTTATCCGTATCTGTTCGGGTTTGGGTCTTGAGATGTCCGAGCGCACTGCTCATCGCATTTTGGCAGGGCAGATTAAGCCCGTTCGCGGTGTGACCGCGCGTCTGCTGCGCGAGCGTGATTCGTCCTCGCATGCGCCGGCTCCTGTCGATCTTGCGAAGGATCGTCGCGGGCTACGTATTGCCAAGGATGACATGGCACAGTTTTCGCGTGCTGTGGAGCGTGACTTTAATGACCTTGCCGCCCGGTACTATCTCAACCTTTGTGGCGACCCAAAGATTCGTGTTTCGCGTGATCGAATCACTGTGACCTTCGATCTTGCCAAAGAGGAATAGTGCCTTTACCGAGTCCACTCGGTACGATACAGTTATTGCAGTTAAAACGTACTTTTAAACGCAGGAGTTTCTTCATGGATTGCCTGAAGGTATCAAGCAAATCATCGCCCGCGTCCGTTGCCGGCGCCATCGCCGGCATGGTCAAGGATGGTGTACCCGTCAACATCCAGTGTGTCGGCGCTGGTGCTGTCAACCAGGCCATTAAGGCCGTGGCTATCGCGCGCGGTTTTTTGATTCCAACCGGTTTTGATATTTCCTGCGCGCCCGTGTTCTCCGACATCCTCATTAACGGGGAGTCGCGCACGGCCATTCGCCTTTCTATCTACGTTCACCAGATCAATCGAGCTGCTATGGATAACGTCGTCATGGATGATGTTAAGCCTGTGGCATAGCTTCTGCTTGCCTCGATTCGCCCCCCCCTCTCCATCGTTAGGACTTATGCACATGGACCAGCGTTCCGTACGCGATATTCTTGCCGGTAAAACCTACTTTATCCGCACCTTTGGCTGCCAGATGAATCAGCACGACTCCGAGCGCGTGAGCGGTCTGCTCGATTCGTATGGTTGCCTCATGGCGCTCGATCCCGAGCATGCCGATATTGTTGTCTTCATGACATGCTGCGTGCGCGAGGCCGCCGATACTCGCCTGTACGGCCAGTGCAATTCCTGTAAAAGCCTGCCGCCTTCGCCTTCGGGCAAGCGTGTGGTTGCCGTTGGTGGTTGCATCGCGCAGCGCGATGGCGAGGGCCTGCTCACCAACGTCGATAACGTCAATGTCATCTTTGGTACGCATTCCATCGCACATGTGGCAGAGCTCATTGCCGAGGCGTTCCTTGATGGCAAGCGTCATATCCGCACCAATGAGCATGAGGATACGGATGCCATGAGCATGCCGTGGCATCGCGAGACCCAGTATCACGCCTGGGTGCCCATTATGACGGGCTGCAATAATTTCTGTACCTATTGCATCGTGCCGTACGTGCGCGGTCGCGAAAAGAGCCGCCCCTTCGAGGAAATTGTCGACGAGGTGACCGGTTTGGTGCGCCAGGGCGTGTGCGAGATTACGCTGCTGGGCCAAAACGTTAACTCATATGGTCGCGATCTGTTTGGCAAGCCGCGTTTTGCCGATCTGCTGCGTGCCGTGGGTGATACGGGTGTGGAGCGCATCTTCTTTACCTCTTCTCATCCTAAGGATCTGCTGCCCGAGACCATCGACGCCATGGCCGAGACGCCCGCCGTCATGCCGCAGCTTCACTTGGCCGTTCAGTCGGGCTCCACGCGTATCCTCAAAGAGATGAATCGCCGTTATACACGCGAGGACTATCTGGGCCTGGTCGATCGCATTCGCAACCGCATGCCCGATATCGCGCTCTCGACCGATATTATCGTTGGCTTCCCGGGCGAGACTGAAGAGGACTTTGAGCAGACGCTCTCACTTGCCGAGACGGTCCGCTATGCTCAGGCCTATACCTTCATCTATTCCAAGCGCGCCGGTACCCCGGCCGCAGAGATTGACGATCCTACGCCGCATGAGGTTATTCTCGAGCGTTTCAACCGCCTGGTTAAGGTTATCGAGACTACGGCACACGAGTATAACCAGGGTGAGCTTCATACTGTGGTGCCGGCGCTCATTGAGGGAACGAGTAAAAAGAACGACGCGGTCCTGCTGGGCAAGAGTCCCAAGAATCAGACCGTGCATGCGCCTATCCCCGAGGGTTACAGCATCGATCAGCTTGTTGGCAAGATCGTTGATGTTGACGTTGACGTTGCCAAGACCTGGTATTTGTCCGGCTCCGTTGTGGGCGAGCCGCGCTAATGGTTTCTCCCAGGGCAGGACTTTCCGCCGTTGCGATCGTCGGTCCGACGGCGGTTGGTAAGAGTGATGTTGCCGACCGTTTGGCAGCTCGTCTTTCGTCCGAAGTGCTGTCGTGCGATGCGATGCAAATCTATCGCGGCATGGACATCGGTACCGCAAAGATGGCGCCCGATGAGTGTACGGTGCCGCTGCGTCTCGTCGACATTGTAGAGCCGGGTGTGGCATATTCTGCTGCGCTTTATCAGGCTGACGCTCGCGCGCATGTTGAACGTCTCCTTGGTTCGGGTTGCCTGCCGGTTTTTTGCGGAGGTACGGGGCTGTATCTCAAGGCCGCCCTCGATGAGATGGACTTTCCCTCGGGTGAACTTGAGGACGATCGTCGTATGGGCTATCAGGAGCTTGCCGAGCGTATTGGCGAGGAAGAGCTGCATGCCCTGCTTGCCGAGCGCGACCCAGAATCGGCTGCTGTTATTCATCCCCATAATGTGCGCCGTGTGATTCGTGCGCTCGAGATGCATGATGATGGTATTTCCTATGCACAGCAAAAAAGTCAGTTTAGTGTTCCGCGCGAGCATTATCATGCTCTATGGTTTGGTCTGACGCGCAATCGCGAGGTGCTCTACGAGCGCATTAACCTGCGCGTCGATCTGATGTTTGAGCAGGGTCTTGTCGATGAGGTTCGCGGTCTTATGGACCAGGGGCTGGGAGATGCCCTGACTTCGATGCAGGCAATTGGCTATAAAGAGATCATTGATGCTTTCAATGGCGTGATTTCTATGGATGAGGCTCGCGAACTCATCAAGATGCGTTCGCGTCGCTATGCCAAACGTCAGCTTTCGTGGTTTAAGCGCGATGACCGTATCGTGTGGTTTGATATGGACGAGTTTACGATCGATGAGGTCGTTGAGGACATCCTGCATCGTATTGAGGCTGCCTAATGGCCCGTTTCCCCCTTGTTCCCACGGCACCCGAGCCCGAGCGTGCCATATTAGTTGGTGTTGAGTGGCGCGACAATGCATGGCCGCTCGATCGCTCGCTTGATGAGCTGGAGCGTCTTACCCACACGGCTGGTGCCCAGTGCGTGGCACGCTTGTCACAGCGTTTGGTAAAGCCGTATCCTAAATCGTTTATCGGTTCCGGTAAGGTTGAAGAGCTGTGCGGCCTGGTGCATCGCATGGATGCCGATGTCGTTATTTTTGACGACGACCTGACGCCCTCGCAGCAATCCTATTTGGAGAAAGCCGTGGGCGAGCCGGTAAAGATTATCGATCGTACGGCACTGATCTTGGATATTTTTGGCCTGCATGCTCAGACGCGTGAGGGACGCCTACAGGTACAGCTGGCACAGCTTCAATATCTGTTGCCTCGTCTGCGTGGCATGTGGAGCCATCTCGCCAAGGAACAGACGCGCGGCGGCATCGGCTCACGCTTTGGTCAGGGCGAAAGTCAGCTCGAGGTCGACCGTCGCCTCATTCGTAATAAGATCGCTGCGCTTCGTCGTGAGCTCAAGCAGGTTGAACAGCGTCGCGATGTTCAATCCAAGAGCCGCATTGAGTCACCGGCGTTTCGCGTCGCGTTAGCCGGTTATACCAATGCGGGTAAATCGTCGTTGCTCAATCGTCTGACCGGATCTACGGTGCTTTCGCAGGACAAGCTGTTTGCTACGCTCGACCCGACGACGCGTTCGTATCGCCTGCCCGGCGGTCGTGGCATGACGATTACCGATACTGTTGGCTTTATTCAAAAGCTACCGCATGGTCTCGTTGATGCCTTTAAGTCCACGCTGTCTGAGGTTCTTGGTGCCGATCTGATCCTTAAAGTTGTGGATGCCTCTGACGAGGACTACGAGCGCCAGCTCGAGGCAGTCGATCGCGTTCTTGACGAGATCGGTGCCGGCGAGCGTTTGACGCTTACGGTGTTCAATAAAATCGATCTTCTCGATAGCGTTGATCGATTGAGTTTCCGTCGTCGCTATCCCGAGGCCGTGCTGTTCTCGGCCCAGACGGGCGAGGGACTCGACGATCTCGTCGACCGTATTGCTCGCGAGGCGGCTGCCACCGATGTGTTGCTCTCCGCTGAAATCCCGTATCGCGAGGGCGCCCTCATCACGCTGGTGCATGAACAGGGAACCCTTTTGCACGAGGAATATCTTGAGGGCGGCGTTCGTATTGTTGCGAAGCTGCCGGCTCGTATCGCGCCGCGGCTCAAGCGTTATCGCACCGAGTAGACGAGCTCCAAAAAGCCCAGAATAATGGGCTGATGCAGTAGATAAAAGGGGAGTGCGTGACGTCCAAGGCTGGCGAGCTCCGGGATGGGATTGGCGTAGGCCCAGCTAGGGACGGTCTTATCGATTCCCTTCGCTATGTGTGCGGCGAAGTATCCTGCAAGATACATAAAGAAAAACGGGATGATGGGGTAGTAATCACCTGAGACAAACCCAGGGCTCGGAAATCCCAGCCACGCCAGGTAGGGGACAGGGTAGATCGTTTTGGGGATGCTCCAGGTGAGGGCAAACAACAAAAGGCATAGGGACATGCCCCATCTCGCCGATATCTTCTTAAGGACGGGATCGGTCAACGCCACGATGCCGGTACATGCGGCCATGCAGTAGATGATGCCAAAATTAACAGAATCGTCAACTGAGACAAGTGTTGTTGCCAACCAGACGACGAGTGCTGCTAAGGCGTATTTGGCGGCACGTTTGATATTGTTGCGCGAAAGGGTGCACATCCAACCCGCGATAAACAAAAATACCCAGCTGATGCTGGCGCGCCAGATGTCTTGAAAGACAGTCTGGGTAAACCAGGGCATATCCCAGTCGTACAGGTAGGCAAGATCGTAGCAAGCGTGAAAACCTGCCATTGAAATCATCGTAAGCCCGCGGACGGTATCAAAGATGGTGATGCGTTTTTGCATTACGAGAACCGGCGCATCAAGCCGACGACTTTGCCCAAGATAACGGGATTCGTTGCATAGATAGGCTCCATGGTGTCATTCTCAGGCTGCAGGCGTACGCGTCCCTGCTCCTTGTAGAACGTCTTGACGGTCGCTGAACCATCAATCATAGCCACGACAATTTCGCCGTTCATGGCACTCTTTTGTTCACGGACGATGATGTAATCGCCATTGAAGATACCGACATTGATCATTGAGCTCCCATGCACCTCAAGGATAAAGGAACCCTGATCAGTGGCGATTTCGGTCGGGATAGTAAATGTGTCTTCGATATTCTGCTCGGCCAGAATGGGAATCCCAGCCGCGACGCGACCAACGAGCGGTAGTGAGACCGTTCCGCGAGGTGCGGTGGTCTCGTCAGATTTAGAAATTGAGACAGAGGAACCGTCCTCGTTAAAGAGTTCCAGAGCGCGCGGTTTGGTGGCATCGCGCTTGAGTAGCCCGCGCGCCTCCAGGGCAGATAGATGGGCGTGCACGGTGCTGGGGGAGGAAAGGCCCACGGCAGAAGCCATCTCGCGCACGCTGGGCGGATAACCCTTCTCCTGCTGATATTCCTTGATGAAGTCGTAAATTTGCTGCTGACGCTTGGTAATTTTGCGAGCCATCAGGGCATCCTCTCTACCCATGTCAAACAAATGTTCGAATTTTGGTTGACAGGAACAACTGTTCGAAGATAATAATAACCGAACATTCGTTCTCGCGCTAGACATTTTTGTCCGCGCGGCTTGATAAAACTGTTCTCAGCAAAACACGCGAGAGGAGAACATGATGAACGCAACGAATATGGTCCAGGGAAACCTCGCCCTTAAGCTCGAGACGTCTGCAGAATACACTTTTACGGTTGTTCAGGGTGGCTGCTCCGGCTTTCAGCCTTTGACCGTAAAGCCTGCTCGCAATCAGCAGGCTGTAGCCGCGCCGGGCCGCGTTGCCCTGAAGGTTCCGACGATTGTCGCCGTTGCCGTTGCGCTTACGCTCTTCTTTGTCCTCGCTACGTCGGTCTTTAGCGCTCGTCACGCCGCGTATGCCGAGTCCGTTTCCAACGTTACCTATGAGACCATTCGCGTTCAGTCTGGTGATTCTCTTTGGTCGCTTGCCGAGGAATATCCAAGCGAAGGCCTTTCCACGCAAGAGACTTCCGACATGATCCGTAACGTCAATCATCTGGAGCATGGTTCGCTCGCCGCCGGTGCGCATCTTAAGGTTCCTGCTCGTTCGTAATCATTATCGCGCTGCGCATGGTACCCTTGTTATCGTTTAAGAGGAGGTACCATGCGCTGTCCCAAATGCGGCAAGGCACATACCCGCGTCGTTGATTCCCGTATGCAGGAGTCAAATAACACCATTAAGCGTCGCCGCGAATGTTGCTCGTGTAACTATCGCTTTACAACGTTCGAACGATGCGAAGACCCAATCGAGGTCATTAAGTCGGACGGAACCAAGCAGCGGTTCGATCGCAATAAGCTGCTCGTCGGCTTGATGCGCGCCACTATCAAGCGCGATATCGACACTAAGAAGCTCAATGAGATTATCGATGACATCGAGGTCGAGCTGCGCTCTCGCACGCTGACGGCCGTTACGTCCCATGAGTTGGGTGACATGGTACTCAAGCGCTTGGCCAAGATCGACAAGGTGGCGTACATCCGCTTTGCCTCGGTCTACCGCGATTTCAAAGACGTCGATGAGTTTCTGCAAGAGCTCGACAAGCTAAGGTGATTCCATGTCCAACATTACCGTCAACATAAAGCGTCTCGACCCCACCGTCGAGCTTCCCAAATACGCCCATCCCACCGATGCCGGCTTGGATTTGCGCTCCAACGAGGACTGCATTCTGAAGCCCTTCGAACGCCGTCTGGTCTCTACTGGGCTGGCCATCGCCCTGCCCGATGGCTACGCCGGCTTCGTCCAGCCCCGAAGCGGTTTGGCCATCAAGCAGGGCCTGTCTATAGTCAATACGCCGGGCCTCATCGACGCCCACTACCGAGGAGAACTTAAGGTTATCCTCATCAACCTGGATCCCACCAACGACATCCAAATCAACAAAGGCGACCGCATAGCCCAACTCGTCATCCAAGAAGTCCCCACGGTCAATCTCATAGAAGTAGAAGAACTAGACAAAACCGACCGAGGCAACGGAGGCTTCGGCTCCAGCGGCATCGCCTAGGGCGCTCGTATCCCTCCCGCCCGCCTCTCACACATATCATTCCATGCTCAAACATTCTCGCGTCGCTTCGCTTGCTGCGAAACTGCGCGTGGAACGATATGTGTGAGAGGCGGGCGGGCGGTTACTCGCTTGAAAAATAAAAGCCTTTCTTTCTAGTAAGCCGATGCGATAAAGGGACACCTCCTTTCTCGCATCGGCTTACTATATTCATATTTTCTGATTTCGCCTTTGCAGGTTCTAGTGGCGGGGAATCTGGTAAAGCTGCTAGTACGTAAACGCAGCTTACCTGTGGGAGGCCCCTATATATCGTCCCGCGCGCAGTTTCGCAGCGAAGCGAGAATGTTTGAGCACGGGATGATATATAGGGGCCTCCCACAGGCAAGCGGAAATTAAGACGCTAGCGGATGTGCGCGGGTTTTCCGCCCCAGTAGAAGCGGCAGAAGGCTCGTTTGCGCTTTTGGGGTTTGCCTACGAGCTCCATCGTGGCGATGGCGATGTCTTCGGCTGCGCGGGGGCGGCGTAGTACTTCGCCATTGATGAGTAGGGCTTTGAGTGATTCGGGATGGTCGTGCAGGTGGCGCAACGTCACGATGAGCTCTCGTGCCGTGGTGACGTGCATGCTGGCGCCCATGCCGGTGAGCATCGTGGTGTTGGCCTTTTCCTGGCCGTATGATTTGCCCAGCAGGATCATCGGCAGATGTGCGCATAGGCACTCGGTGACGGTGAGTCCGCCCGATTTGAGAATTGCCAGGTCGCAGCCGTGCATGAGGGCCGCCATGTCGTCCACGTAGTCTAGAACCGTGACGTTTTCGAGCTTCATGGCGTCGAAGAGCGTCTTGAGTCGGGTGGCGTATTCTTTATCCTTGCCCGGTAAAAAGACAAAGTGCATGTCCTCAAAGCTGCGTAAGAAGGGGAGCGTGTGGTCCATCGCGGCGCGGAAACGCACGTATGGTTGGGGTAAACTGGCACCGGCCATCACCAATACGACGGTTTTGTCTATGGGGAGATTGAACTTGCTGAGCTCATCTTCGCGTTTGTAATCTGAATCGAAACCGGCTCGGATGGGGATGCCCGTTATGCGGATCTTTGACTCGGGAACCTTGCGCGGGCGCAGCGTTTCGGCCATAAACTCGTTGGCTACACAGAATAGGTCGGTGTCCTTGTGGGGCCAAAAGCCTTCGACTTCGTAATCGGTCGGCACACAGATGACCGGGTAATCGATACCCGTAATTACGCGGGCGCCCACGGCAACATTGGCTGCTGTGATGTGCGTTGCGACCACGGCTATAGGCCTGCGGCGACGAATATATTCGTTGAAGGCGGGGAACATAATACGCGACCATGCCGTGCCGCCACCCCAGAGAAGATGTCCCGTAAGCGTATATCGCCAGGTCAGGTCGTAAATGGGGCGTGTGGCTCCCGTAAAAGAAGCCGCGGTCTTATTGCCGTCGAATTTAATACGTCCAAAATCAAGGATATCGAGCACTTCAATTTCAATATCCTCAGGGATTCCCTTGGTGCCGCGGATAAGTTCAAATGCTTGTGCAATCGCGTTGGCGGCGGCTTTGTGGCCCGATCCAACCGATGCGTGCACAATGGTTACTAGGGGTTTTTGTGCAGGTGAAACGGTCATTTGCTCCGGTTGGGGAGTGGCTTGCATGGGCAGGGGAGCGCTATTGCTCATCTGCGTTTGATCCATCGATAACTCCCCTTCAGCTTTGTTACGCGATTTATCATTGTAGTGCATGAGTGTCATGTTCACGTAAATTTGGGTATGAGCGCAAAGAACGCCAATCTTTCGACAGGAGGTCTCTTCATGACTACCCATCAGCCGATCGATGTTGCGATTATCGGTGGCGGCCCTGCGGGCTATGCTGCGGCCATTTATGCGGCGCGCTCCAACCTAACGACGACCGTGATTGAACAGGGCATGTCGGGAGGGCAGATCGCCACGACCAATGAAGTCGAGAACTATCCGGGCATTCCGCTCTTGAGTGGCGCCGAACTCGGTGAGCGTTTTCAGCAGCATGCAGAGGGCCTGGGAGCACAGGTTACATGGAGCATGGTTACGGGTATCGATTACGATGCCGATGCAGCGCTGTTTACGGTGCATCACGATTTGGGCGATACGTCGGCCTCGAGCGTTATCGCTTGCATGGGTGCCACGCCGCGATCTGCTGGTTTTGTTGGCGAGGATGCGTATCGCGGTCGCGGCGTTTCGTATTGCGCGACGTGCGACGGCATGTTCTTTCGCGGCAAGCAGGTTTTTGTCATCGGCGGCGGCAATGCTGCCTGCGAGGAAGCTCTGTTCTTGTCAGAAATCGCCAGCAGCGTGACCATCGTTTTGCGCCGCGATCAGTTCCGTGCCCCCGATGGTGTGGTTCAAAAAGTTCTTGCAAAAGATAATATTTCAGTTAGGTACCAAACTAGTATTGTCGAGCTCTCGGGCGAAGCCATGCCAACGACGATTACCTTTAAGGACAATGCATCCGGGGAAACTCACACCGAGTCATTTGTCCCTGGCTCGTTTGGTATCTTTGTCTTTACCGGAACGCAGCCCCATTCCGAGCTCGTTGAGCATCTAGTCGATCTGGCGCCGGACGGCGGTATTGTTACTGATGATTCCATGGCGACCCGCACGCCAGGTCTATTTGCCGCTGGCGACATCCGTTCCAAGCGTTTACGCCAGGTTGTGACTGCCGTTTCTGATGGAGCCATAGCGGCAACGAGCGTATACGCGTTTCTCCGTGGATAAGTACGATAATATATCTTATGTAAGGTTGCTATCTTTACACAAAGTGGTTGGACGGTGCATCAATGTGCTGTCCAACCACTTTTACTTGGCGACTATGTGGTATGCAAAACTAGATAACCTAGAATACAATATAGAAAACGAACGGAGGCCTCTTATGAACCACGCTAAATACGTTATTCCGATGTCCGATTCGTCGGTCAGCATTAAGCCGGAGGATATTCAGCCGACGGTTCTGCCGGATGCATTTATTCAGTCCGATATGGTGGGTAAACTCAACGCGTTGAGCCTGCCACGCTATGACCAGCTGCCCAACGTAACGCTCTATCGCGATCAGGTTATTGAATATGTTGCGCTGTGGATGGAGCCGCTTTCGATTTGCGTAGAGCAACCCGTTATCACGCCATCGATGATCAATAACTACGTGAAGGTCGGCCTGGTGCCTGCTCCGGTCAAAAAGCAATATGGCCGCGAGCAGATTGCCCGCCTGATCGCTATCTGCATCTTTAAGCAGGTGCTGCCCATCGCTGCGGTTCAGGCGCTCTTTAATATTCAGCGCTTGAGCTACGACGCTCCGACGGCTTTCGATTATGTTGTCGATCAGCTCGAGGCATCGATTCGTGCGGCGTTTTCTGTTGAGCAGACTCCCGTGCCCGATACCGCACATCAGGTTACGCGCGAATCGCTGCTCGTGCGCAGTGCGGTATCGTCCTTTGTTTCGAAGGCGTATCTGATGAGCTATCTCAAGTTCAATGGGTTTAATAGCTAGTTGACGTATAGTACGGGCGGGACAAAGAGCCATCTGTCACTTTGTCCCGCCCGTGCTTTTGATTGGTTGGACTTTATTGGCCCGAAGCCACGCCCATGCCGTAGCCGATAATGAGCCCATGCATCTCGGCATAGTATGAATCTAGCCCGTTACAGGGCATGATAATCGTCTTGGAGCCGGGCCAATGCTCCACAATGCGGCTGGCAAGTGCCTGGGCGCCCGCCTCATTCTCAACATGGTCGATAACGACCTCACCGCCGGTAAAGCCTTCGGCCTCCATGGTATCGACAATCTTGCCAAGCATCTTCTTTTCGCCACGGGTGTGCCCAACGAGTTCAATTTTGCCCGCTTCGCTCGCCGTGCCCAAAATGCGGATATTGAGCTTGTTAGCAATAACGCCGGCCGCCTTAGGGATACGTCCGGCCTTCGCAAGGTTTTCGTAGTTGCACAAACTAAAGAGGATCTTGCTGTTCTGCTCCAAGCTATCGAAGTAAGCGCAGGCGTCCTCAAAGGAGGCATCCGGGTTGCTCGTAAGATAGCGGTCGAACAGCAAGAAGATCAGATCCATTTTGCCACCTGCGGCTCGCGAGTTAACCAAATGAATCTGACGGTTGGGCTCTTCGGCAAGCACCATGTCACGCGCGGTGGCCGCGGCATTGTAGCTTCCCGAGACGCCATCGGAGATGGGCATGCAAATCGTCTTGTCAGCGAGCTTAAAGAGCTCAGCCCACTCCCCTACGCTTGGGCAGGCGCTCGATGATGCGCCGGCTTCCGATTGAATGGCAACATTAAGCTCGTGAACATCGAGCGAGAGGTCGTCAACGAATTCACGCTCCCCCACTCGGATCTTAAGGGGTGCAAATGCAAAGGTGGTATGAGGTGCGGTTGGCTGCCAATCGCGAAGATTGCAGCTCGAATCGGAGATAAGCGCCCAGCTCATTGAGGGTCCTTTCTATTTGTTCCTCAACAATTATAGCCGTCTTTCTCATCAATTGGACGGCTATCTAGTTTTGAATACTAGATAGCCGTACTGATCTTAAGGCCCTTGATTCTCATTTTCATTGCAACAGCCTCAGGACTCAGCGCAACGCGTTGCGCTGAGTCCTGAGGCGCGAATCCGGGTAGGCAACCCCAGAGGGGCCGGAATCCCCCGGCCCGCGATGGAGGGAGGCCGGCATGTCCAGACCCAAGCCGTCCGGAAGGTCGTACGGGAGGCTCACGAGGCACGAGAGGAACACGGTCGAGAGGATGCTCGACCGCAACCGCAGCGCCCGCGAGATCGCCGCGGAGCTCGGCAGGTCGCCGTCGACCGTGACCAGGGAGGTGGCGGCGCACCGCTACGTCACCGCGCCGCGCTCGCGCTACGGCGAGCCCGCGCCCGCGGACCTGTCGGGGGCCTGCCCCAGGCTCTCCGCGTGGCCGAGGTGCTGCAACGGCTGCTCGCACAGGAGGGGCTACGGCTGCTCGAGGAGGCCCAGGGTGTTCTACAGCGCCAGGAGGGCGCAGGAGGCGGCCGACGCCGAGCTCTCGGCGAGCAGGTCCGGGATCGACGAGACCGAGGAGGGCGCCGCCGCCAAGCTAGCGGCCATCAGGGACGGGCTCGCGCGCGGGCTCTCCCCGCAGCAGATAGCGGCGACGACCCCCGGGCTCAGCGCCTCCACCGTCTACAGGTGGGTGGACGCCGGCTACGACGGCATGACGAACATGGAGCTCAGGCGCAAGGTCGGCTACAGGCCGAGGTCGCGCCGGGCCCCGAAGAGGGCGACGTCCCACTCGGCGCGCAGGTCGCACGCGTCGTTCCTCGCGCTCGGCGAGGACGCCTGCGCCGCGGCCTGGGAGATGGACACCGTCGAGGGCCCCAGGGGCGACTCCGCCAGGCTCCTCACGCTCCTGCACCGCCCGAGCCGCTTCCAGCTGGCCCTGCCGCTGCCGGACGGCACGTGCGCCTCGGTCCTGGCGGCGCTCTCCTCCCTGCGCGGGGTCCTCGGCGAGGACGGCGCGAGGCGCGCCTTCGGCGCCGTGCTCACCGACAACGGGAGCGAGTTCGCCGACGAGGGCGCCATCGCGGCGCTGTTCGGCGAGCGGGACGGCGAGACCAGGCTCTTCTACTGCGACCCCCGGCAGAGCCAGCAGAAGGGCGCGTGCGAGAAGAACCACGTGGAGATCAGGAAGCTGCTGCCCAAGGGCGCAGGGGCCAGGTTCGACCGGCTGACGGCGGCGGACTGCGCGCTGCTCATGTCGCAGGTGAACTCCGAGCCGAGGGGGGCGCTCGGGTTCCTGACGCCGGCGCGCGTGCTGCGGGCGGCCCTCGGGGAGGACGCCTCCGCCCTCATGGACGCGTTCGGGATAGAGGAGCTGGCGCCCGGCGAGCTCGACCTCACGCCCGGCTGCATCGACAGGGCCAGGGCCGCGAGGGGCGAGGGGCCGCTGGCGGGATAGGCGGCGGGCCGGGACATGGGCCGGAGGGCCCGTTGCGCTGAGTCCGGAACGGCTGCGCGGCGGGCTGGCGGAGCATGCGGCGGCGGCATGGGGGCACCGGCCTCCACAGCCTCTCCACCTGCGGAAACGAGGCGACGAGCAGGTGCCGGGGGCTATTTCCGCGTTGCGCTAGCTGCGGAAACGCGGGGCCCGTTCAGGCTGTTGCGTTGAGATTGAAAATCAACCCTGATCTTAAGGCAAACGGTAGGGGCAAAAAGAATGGGCCTCGTGACTTAAGATCGCGAGGCCCACGTTCGTTCGCTGCAGTAAGAAATTAGTAGCGCACGAAAATGTAATTGTTGTTCATGCCAGCGGCAACGGAGCTGATGATGACGCCCGTTTTGTAGTCGGAAGCATGGATCATCTGACCATTACCGATATAAATGCCGGTATGGTAGGAGTTAACCACAACATCGCCGGGTTGCGGATCGGACACACGGGTCCAACCCATGAAGTCGACCGTGGTGCCCAGACGGCAGTAGCGTCCCGTGAGGCAATAGCTTACAAAACCGGAGCAGTCAAAGCTGTTCGGTCCAATGCCGCCCCAAGAATACGCATAGCCGAGCTTGCTGTAGGCGCGCGAAACAACGGAGCCACCATCAACAGACTGACTCGGTGCTGAAGGCGTGGGAGCCGGAGCGGGCGTGGGGGCAGGCTTCGGTGCGGGAGCCGGCGTGTTGCCGCCCTGGTTGTTGTTATTGTTGGTCTGGCCGCCATTGTTGGTGTTCTCGGTCGTACCGGCGGTGTCGTTGCTCACCGTGGCCTTTTCGGCGGTGCTAGCATTAATGCCAGCCTGCAGCGCGGCGTTGGCCTCGGCCTCGGCAGCAAGCTCGGCCTGCAACTGTGAATCCAGGGAGTTCACGACACTCTGGGCCTCAGCCTGCTGGGCATTGAGCTCGTCGACCTTCTTCTGCGTCGCGGCGACGTTCTTCTCCTGCTCGGTCTGCTTATCGGTGAGCTGCTGCTTAAGGTCCTTGACCTCCTGAATGGTCTGGGCCTGCTTGTCGGACACCTTGCCGTAGTAGAAGAGACGGTTGAGCATGTCGCCCAGATCGTCGACGCCCGTCAGAACCTGAAGGAGACTCAGACCGCCGGTTTTGTACTCGCCGGCGACATAGGTCGAGAGCTTGGCCTGACCATCGGCGATCTCCTGCTGCTTTTGCGTGATCTCGCCGGCAGTCTGATCGAGCGCCTGCGTCTGCGTGGCAAGCTCATCGTAAATCTGCTGGGTTTGGGTGCCGATCTGCTCGAGTTTCGTACGAGCAGCGGCAAGGTCGGATGCAGTATCGGCGTAGGCAGGAGCCGCGAGGCCCAAGCCCAAAACACAAGCGAGGGTTGCCGTAGCAGCGCAGCGTGCCATGTTTTTGTGCGTGTTTGCTGTGCGCATGTGGCTTCCTTTCCAGTAACTAAGGGTAATGGCTAGTCTACCGTCACCAGGCTAAAGAGCTCCACATCGTCATCAGACGGCGTGAGCTTCTCGCGCGGGTTGAGAAACGCAAGCTCAAGGATACACCCGTAGCCCACAAGCTTTGCGCCCATATCTCGCACAAGTTTACCTGTTGCCTCGACGGTTCCGCCCGTCGCGACCAAGTCGTCCAGAATCAACACGGTATCTTTAGAGGTAATGGCATCGGCATGGATCTCGATAGAGTCGGTGCCGTATTCGAGCTCATAGCTCTGGCTCACCGTCTTGCGGGGCAGCTTGCCCGGTTTACGGGCGGGAACAAAGCCGGCGCCCAGAGCGACAGCCACGGGAACGCCCACCATAAAGCCGCGAGCCTCGGGACCCACGACCTTGGTGATTCCCATGCCGGCAAAGTGCTCGGCGAGGGCATCGGTCATGGCTTTGAGCGCCTCGGGGTTGCCAAAGAGCGGCGTGATGTCTTTGAAGATGACTCCGGGCTCGGGATAGTCGGGGATGTCGACGATTTGAGATTCGAAGTCGTACATTGCATGACCTTTCAATGGGTTGCCGAAATATCAGCAGCGGTTATTTTCCCGCGGTGACGGTGCCGGATTGCGAAGGGGCGACGACCTTGAGCGGCTTTACGAGAGAATCCTCGTTCGAAGCCGGCGCGGTAGTTTCTTCGTTTTTGGCCTTGGTGGACTCGGAGCGAGCAATTTCCTCATCGAGTGCATCGATGTCGGCGTCCTCGACCACGGCGTTGAGCGACTCAAAAACGCGGTTCTTGAGCAGCGCGGTGTGCACGCCCTCCGTCAGGTCGTGAAGCTTCTTAAACGCACGCTCGAGCTTGGCATCGCGCTCGTCATCGGAGGTATCCATTCCGAGCATGCTCACGAGCACCTGCTCAAACATTGAGGACTCGCGGTTGGCGGAAGACACGTACTGACGCAGGTTGCGGGGCTCGATATGGAAGCGTGACAGCTCGGAGCAGTAGCGGATGATTGGAAAATCGCGACCATCGACGAGCTCACGATTCTGCGGACTCTTGATGATGCGAATGAGGTCGTTCTCGGCGAGCGAGCGGATAAACGAAATCTCGACGCCCAGCATATCGGGAATGGTCTCGATGGGATGCAGCTTTTGCTTAGTCTCCTTGGGCTCCGTCTTGAGCGGAACATCGGACAGCAAGCCCACCTCGTAAGCGAGCGTTGACAGGTCCGTGGCGTTTTCCAAGCGCTGCTTAATCACGTTGAGCGGCATGTAGCGGGTCTTCTGCAAGTGCAGGATGACCTCCAGGCGATCAACGTCCTCCTTAGAGTACTGACGGTATCCCTTAGGCGTACGATGAGGGGTAATGAGCCCCTCATCTTCTAGAAATCTAATTTTTGAGTTCGAAAGATCGGGGTATGCGCCTCGAAGTAGGTTGACGACTTGGCCGATACTCAGATAGTTGCGTTCGGCCATGCCCTACTCACCGGTTTCGATGCGCTCCGGCGTGCTCTCGTGGTAGATGAGCGTAAACGTACCGATCTGGACGGAAGAACCGTCGTGCAGCGGGGCTGCATTGACGATGGCACCGTCGACCCAGGTGCCATTGAGCGAGCCCAGGTCCTCGATGCGAGCGCCGAGACCCTCGCGGATAATGCGCGCGTGGCTGCGCGAAACGGTCATGTCATTGAGGAATATGCCGTTCGCAGGATCGCGGCCGATGGTGGTCACCTCGTCCTCGAGCTCAAAGGCGGCACCAGTTTGCGGACCCTTGACGATGGACAGAACGGGGGCGGTGATGCGCACGTTGGCCATGAGGTCGGGAACGGTGACGTCGCTTGAAGGCACCCGGAATACGCAGGTAGCGTCAGCAGTCTTATCATTCTGAGGCATATTGTTAACCATGTTGTCCATGACAACCCCTAACTTATCGCGGACGTGCCGCAAATAATGAACCGTACGTAATCATACCCCAACGAATCAGTCTTCGATTTCAGGGTTCAGAAAGTCGATGTCCTCGTCCTCGGGATGCGCGAGAGCCTGTTTAATGGCCACTCCGCCCTTAATGGAATAGATGATAGCCGTGAGCATGGAGAAGATCACGCCGCCGTACACAAAGAAGATGCCGAGGGGCACCGAGCTTCCGTTGAGGCCCGGGAAGGCCGTGAGGGTTGAAGGTAAAAGATGCAGGCCGTCAATAACGGGGAACCCGAGCAGCATGAGCGAGAAGCCGGTCATGAGCAGTGCAGTGGCAATCTTTCCGGGAAAGACGACATCGATGGGGCGACGGTGATAATGACGCACGATAAGCGTGCCGATGCCCAGATAGATGTCGCGGCCAATAATGAGCACGCAGACCCAGATGGGCAGCTCTCCGCGGACCACCAGCCCAAGTACGCCAGTGAACAGCAGCGCACGGTCACAAATGGGATCCATGACCTTGCCGAGCCACGAGACCGTCTTAGTCATGCGAGCGATCTGACCGTCCATCCAGTCGGTGGAGGCGGCAACGGCGTAGATAACGATGGCGATGACGCGGTTGTTATCCGTCACAAACAGGTACAGAAATACCAGGGTGAGGATCAGGCGCGTAAAGGTGATGAAATTGGAGATCGTAAAGATCTTATTCGACGGGTAATCGGAAGTGCCGATAAGCTCCTTTTTGATCTTCTTTTTGATGCCCACAGGACTCCCCCGCTGGTTAACGACAAAACTTTCGCTACTATACCCGTTCCGGCGATGTCTATCCAGCGTAAGCATAGAGAGTCCAGACATGAGGAAGGCGCTTTTGGGCGGCGGTGGATTTCACATTCGTGTACATCAGCCTCCAAACATGCCGAAAAATGTCGGTTTTGGAGGGTGATGTACACGTTTTGATTCGGTGATTACATCGATCGGGAAAGTTGTTGCCTTAAGCAAATTAATCATGATGTGCGGGTCGAGAAGGGTTGGCGCCAAAAGAACCCAACGGCCGTTATGGCTTCGTTAGAAACGCGCCCCACCATGGATGGTGAACCCGAAAGGTAAGGCGCGCGGGCACGGTGACTCGGCCCGCGCTCCCGGAAGAGAAAGGATAAACCCATGGGTTACATGCTCGAGACGCGTGGGCTCACCAAGCGCTTCGGCCGCGGCGACCAGGCGCAGGACGCCGTGGCCGATGTGAGCCTTCATATCCGCGAGGGCGAGGTGTACGGGCTGCTCGGTCCCAACGGCGCCGGCAAGTCGACAACGCTCAAGATGATCTGCGGGATGCTGCGGCCGACGGCCGGGGAGATCCTCTTTGCCGGGCACGCCTGGCGCCGCGAGGACCTCTACGCAATCGGCAGCCTCATCGAGGAGGCGCCGCTCTACCCCAACCTCACCGCGCGCGAGAACCTGCGCGTGCGCACCACGCTGCTGGGCCTTTCCGAGAGCCGCATAGATGAGGTGCTCGCCGCCGTGGACCTCGCGGACACCGGGAAGAAGCGCGCCGGGCGCTTCTCGATGGGCATGCGGCAGCGCCTGGGGCTCGCGCTGGCGCTGATCGCCCGGCCACGCCTGCTCGTGCTCGACGAGCCCACCAACGGCCTCGACCCCATCGGCATCGAGGAGCTGCGCGACCAGATCCGCGGCTTCGCGGCGGCGGGTACGACGGTGATCGTCTCGAGCCACATCCTCTCCGAGGTGCAGCAGATGGCGGACACCATCGGCATCATCTGCGGGGGGCGCCTCGCCTACGAGGATGCGCTTCGTCCCGGGCAGGACCTCGAGGAACTCTTCATGAGCTTCTGTCGGGAAGGGCGACGAGCGCGCGGGGAGGTGGCGGCATGACGGGTGAGAAAGGCGGCCTGCTCGCGGCCCTGCGCGCCGAGGCCCTGAAGTCGCGCCACGCGGCACCGGTTCGCCTGGCCGTGCTCATGGCGCTGCCGATGCCGCTGCTCGGCGCGATGCCCTACCGGGGCGTGCAGATCTTCAGCGCATGGAACTACTGGTACGCGCTCTTCCTGCCCGTGTGCCTCTCGCTCGTGGTGGCGTGCGTCGCGCGGGCTGATGCTCGCACGCGGATGCGGGGGCTTCTGGGCCTGGGCTTCCCGCTCGGGCGCGCCTGGTGGGCCAAGGCGCTCTGGTGCCTCGCGCTCTGCACGCTCTCGAACCTCGTGGTTTTCGGCATCTACCTCGCGGGATCGGCGTTCTCCTCGCAGGGCCTCACGGCCGCGGGCACGCTCACGATGCTCCTCTGCGCGCTCGTCAACACGGTGACCGCGGCGTGGATGATCCCCGCAGGGCTCTTCCTCACGGCGCGGCTCGGCATGCTCGCGGGCATCTTCTGCCCGCTCGCCGCGCAACTCGTAGGTGGGTTCGCCTGGTCGTTGGTGCCGCTACCGCAGCTCTTTCCGCCGTCGGCGAACATGGTCATCCCCACGAGCTTCATCCCCGTGCTGCCGAGCGGCGAGCCACTCGCGGCGGACATGGCGCTCGGCGGGGCGCTCGCGTCGGACGGCATGCTCACGCTGGCGGGCCTTGCGGTCTGCGCGCTCGCGTTCGCCGCGCTCACGGCGGCGGGCGCGGCCTGGTTCGCGCGCTCCGAGGAGAGGTGATGGCCATGACACGACTCTCCGACCCGATGCCGCGCATGACTCTCTCGCGGGCCCTGCTCTCCGAGGCCCTGCGCCTGGCGCGCTCCCCGCTCACGGCGGTGCATCTCGTCTGCGGCCTGGCAGCCGGTCTTGCCTGCGGCGAGTACTTCTCCGTAACCCGATGGGACCCGGCGCTGGGCGCGGACGCCTACGCCCAGTTCCTCGGCGCCCTCATGCCGCTCATGTCCGCCATCGTCTGCGGGCTCGCCGTGGACGAGGAGCGCGCTGCCGGGCGCCTCGCCAACCTCACGGCGGTCCCCTCGCGCGGGCGCGCCGTCGCGGCGAAGCTGCTCGCCCTTGCGGCGCTCGGCGCAGGCGCGCTGGCCGTGGCGCTCGGCGTGTTCGGGGCCGTGCTCGCCGTCGCCGGGCGCCTGCCGCTCGGGCCCGCTCCGCTTGCGGCCGCCTGGGCGGGCATCGTGCTGGGCAGCCTGCCCCTCTACGCGCTGGGGCTCGGCGTGGCCCTGCGCCTCGGCCGCAACGCCGCCATCGGCGCCGGCGCGGCGGGGATGCTCCTCGCGTTCTTCTCGGTGGGCGGACTTGCGCACGGCCTCATGACCGGCGAGCTCACCGGTGCCCTGGCGACGCCCCTGAGCTGGGTGCCGCTCGCCTGGCCCGCGCGCCTGGGGTCGCTCGGGGTGGAGGCCTTCATCGACGCCGCACGCGCGGCGGGCCCTCTCCTCACGACTGCGCTCGCTGGCCTCGTGCTCACCCTGGCAGCCGCCGCCGTCCTTCTCGCCTGGTTCTGCCGCTTCGAGGACGGGAGGGCAGATGCGTAGGAAGCCGCTCGCCGCCGTGCTCGCCCTCCTCTCCGCAGCGCTCGTCCTGGGCGGGAATGCCCTGCTCGACGCCGGCTGGGGGTCGGCGCCGCGCTCGATCGCCGACCGCGTGCTGCCCAACCCTGAGATCGCCATGTGGGCGCCCGCGCCCGCGGCTGCGCGCGGGGCTCTGGACCGCTGAGCGCGGCGCAAGTACAATGCCGACGGGAGTTTCAGGAGGTCGAACATGGCGAGGATACTGGCAGTGGATGATGAACGGGCGATCCTCGACGCGCTCGCGCGCGTCCTCGGCCGCGACGGCCATGAGGTCGTCAGGGCGGCGGACCCGACGGCGGTCCCGGGGATGGACCTCTCGCGCTTCGACCTCGTGCTCTGCGACGTCATGATGCCGGGGCTCGACGGCTTCGAGCTCGTGCGGCAGATCCGCCCGGACTTCGACGGCCCCATCGTCTTCCTGACCGCGCGCGTGGCCGAGGAGGATGCCGTGGCCGCCTACGGCCTGGGCGCCGACGACTACGTCCGCAAGCCCTTCGGGGCCGCGGAGCTGCGCGCCAAGGTTGCGGCCCATCTACGCCGTGAGCGCCGGCCGCGCTCGCACGCCCTCTCCTTCGGGGAGGTGCGGATCGACCTCGGGGCGCGCGGCCTCGCCGTGGGCGACAAGGCCGTGCCGCTCACGCCCACCGAGTACGCCATCTGCGAGTACCTCGCCCGCCACCCCGGGCAGGTCATGAGCCGCGCGCAGATACGCGTGGCGGTGCTCGGCTGGGAGAGCGACGCCGACGACGCGGCCATATCCATGCAGGTCAGCCGCGCCCGGAGGAAACTCTCCGAGGCCGGCGCCGATCCGATCGCGACCGTCTGGGGGATGGGGTACAAGTGGCAGCTCTGAGGATCGGGGCGCGAGGTCGCGGGGGCATGCCGCTCTCCTTCGTCATCGCGCGCTACTTCGCCTACGCGTTCGCGGCGGTCGCCACGGCGTGGCTCGCCTCGTTCATGGTGCTCTCCGCGGCGATCAACGCGGGCCTCGTCTACGAGGCAAGCTGGGGGCCGGCCAATGCGCGCGAGGTCGCGGGGGGCCTGGCACGCGACGGCGTCTGTGGGCAGCAGGACGTGCCGACGGCGTACCGCTACCTCATCCTGAACAAGGACGGATACGTGCTGATGACAGACCTCGAGGGCACGCGGCTCGAGGACGCGACGGAAATGGCCCGTACGGCACTCGCCGCGGATCCGGGCACAGTGGAGATCGAGGGCGGTGGTTCGGGCCTCACCTACGCCGCGTTCCCGCTCAAGGGCGGCGGGGCCTGCGCACTCGTCAGCGAGTACCTGCCGCAGTGGGTCTCGCGCGACCTCGCCGGCCTGCTTCCCAACCCGCAGAACCTCATGCTCGTCGGCGCCGCTGTGGGAAGCGCGCTCGCGCTTGCGCTCGTGGCGCGCCGTGCGAGCCGCGTGATCTCGCGCAAGATGGCGCCGCTCGCGGAGGCGGCGGGGCGCGTCGGCGCGGGGGAGCTCGACTTCGCGGTCGGCAGCACCAACGTGCGTGAGGTGAACGACGTCCTCGCCGCGATGGACGCCATGCGGGCCTCCCTCGCCGAGTCGCTCGAGGCCCGCTGGGCCGCGGAGCGGGGGCAGCGCGAGCAGATGGCGTCGCTCGCCCACGACCTCAAGACGCCGCTCACCGTGCTGCGCGCCAACGCCGACTTCGTGGCGGAGGAGCTGGAAGACGAGAATGACAGCGACCTCTCGGCCGCCGCGCGCGACATAGCCGGCGGTGTCGAAAGGCTCGACGGCTACGTGCGCCTGCTCATCGAGGCCTCGCGCGGGTCCGGCGGGGCGGAGAGGGCCCCCATGCGGCCGGCCGAGCTCTGCGAACAGGTCCTCGCCGAGGCCGCCCAGATCGCCCGGGCGCGAGGCGTGACGCTCGACGCGGCCACGGGCCCCGCTGTCGCGGGCGCGCCCGAGGCCCCGCTCGACCGAACCGCCCTGGCGCGAGCCGCCGCGAACCTCGTGGCCAACGCCGCCGAGCACGCGCACTCGCGCGTGGCGGTCTCCTGCGACGTCGCGGGCGGACACCTCGTCATCGAGGTGGCCGACGACGGACCGGGCTTTTCTCCCGCCGCCCTCGAACGCGGCTGCGAGCGCCTCTTCACAGACGACTCGTCCCGCTCCTCGCGCGACGGAGGCCGCCACTACGGGCTCGGCCTCCACGTCGCCTCCGAGGCCGCGAGCGCCCACGGGGGCTCCGTCTCGCTCGCCAACAGCCCCTCGGGCGGCGCGGTGGTCACCATCGCGGTCTCCCTGTGCGGGATCTGACGAATCAGGCCCTCACACTGGCATGCCTCGCAACCAAACGCCTCCCGGATAATTCATGAGGCCGTACTCGTATTCGAGCCTGTATATCTCCGCGGCGAGGGCCTCCGTCATGTAGAAGGTTTTCGTGCGGCCCGTCGACTTCGCCAGGTGGTTGTACCTGTTCGAGAGGTCCTCGGGGATTCTCAGGACTGCGGTGGCGGTTGCCATGATGCACCTCCCGGTTAGATGCAATACGTGTATTACATTCTGTCACATCACCCGCACCGGCGTACGGCCGCATCTGCTCTTTTACCTTACATTATGTCAACCGGCCCATGGTCGGCTTATTCAGCCGGATTAAATCAAGCATTAAATCAATCCAGACCTATAAGGGGCGGTGGAAATCCATTGAGGAATGAGGGCGCCGTCCCTAGGTCGGCTCCTCGATGGCCGCGGCTGAATTTCCCTGCCATCGTCTGCGTGGGTTCCGGCACGGGGTTCTGGCACTGCTCGAGTGGGGCACAAGGCTCGGCTGTCGGTCGTGCCGGACGGCATACGTTTTGAGACCGGCAAGCTGTTGCCGGCTCGAGGACAGCGGCCCGGTGCACCGGGCCGATCGATAGAGGACTCAGGTTCACAGCGCAGTTTCTTGGGGCTCGCATATATAGGAAGACTTGATCGGCAATCGATTTTAATGAAGTCGACAGCGCATGTCAGAGCTTTCAACAAACCGCTGGTAAATCCGTGTACCAAAAATTGGTACACGGATTTACCTGCGATGTTCATGCTTGGTCAAAAGCCCATCAAGCGATATATTCATTATTTTAATGCGCGCGCCTGAGCTTTTGGCTGAAGTGGCAGTCCGACCGCCGGCAGGCGGCCACGCTATGTCCAAAGGCCACGCCTACTCCCAGTGCCCGGCTACGTCGACGACCCAGTGCTGCCCGTCGAGTTCCTGCCGCAGGGCTACATCAGGGACGTCTTATTGGGGGACGACCACATGGAACCCCGGGAGATCAAGCTGTACGGCTGATCCATCCGTCAACAACATGTCAAAGCCCCAAACCCAACAGGATCGCGAACGAGGGGATGAATTGACCGCCCGGGTATTTGCGCCCGGGCGGTCAATTTTATCAACCATGGGTGCGATTCTGTGAGGCCATTTTTCTGGCATCCGCCGTTTGCTCCGGTCTCAACGCACCCATCGACCGTTCAGTTATCTTTGCGAACGCGACCACGTGCGCATTTGTCGAACAATCAAATGTCCGACAATGTCTGACGGAGCTGTCAGACATTCACGCACGAACAGGTGAGCTTCGCGAGCGATTGTAGGCAACTAGTAGCCCCAGCTGCGTCTTTAGCGCAGGTTCGACGTCTGACATCTTGAATGTCTGACGTCGAACGAAGCTGGTTGATAACAAGCAGGTGGAATAAACATGGTGCCCGACACCTCTCGCGCAATCGGCGCGCGGCAAGGGTCTGGCCCATCTCATATGTTGCCAACGCTAACGGTGAACCTGAGCGCCCGGGCACATTCTTTGTTGGCTGAATCCGGCATAGCAACTAGCGGAAGGCATCATCGAAGGAGTGTGCTGGAAAGCACCCGTCTCCTTAACTGTTAGAAATGCAAGTTAAAAATCTATGTGGCCAATGTGATACCGTTGAACCCGCATATCGATACCGCTCAGCCATTCGCCTCGCCCCCGTCGCACGTATCTTCATCCGGTCTGTTACTTTTAATCTAACGATGCTTTGAGGAACGTAGGTGCTTCCAAATGTACTGTCGACTTCTTCTCAAACTGATCCTAAGAGACAGGGCCGTATGGATTTGTACGCTCGTTCTCGCTGCAGCCTTCTCCGTCCCCATTGCGTTCAATTCACCCATCTACGGGCCCTTCTTTATGAAACAGGGCATGCAGGGCTTTGTCGACGCATTCAATACGCGCGCGCCCCAGGCCAGCGGCACAGACCTATCTCCAGAGCAGCAAGCTGACGCGGAGCTTGCAAGATACGCGAACGCCGCCCTCGCCGCTCAAACCGACGCCGCCTTTCTCGATTCTGCCGAGAGCTACTACGCGCTCATGGGCGAAGGCTTCCAATCCGGGTCCATCGTGGGAGACCGAGAGACCAATGACGCGGAGCTCGCGTATTGCCGTGCCCTGAGCAGCTCCGGCATCACGGATATCCCGGCCTCCGCAAGCGACCTGCCATTCCTTTCCTTCCTGCCTTACGCCATTGCCACGGCGCCGTCTTTCCTTCCCTTCATCCCCTTCCTTCTCTCGTCGATACTCGTGCTCGGCGCCACAAGGCCTGCGACCCTGGCGGCGAAGGCGCCCGCGCCCAAATTCCGGCGCCTTATCCAGATCGTGTTTTCGATAATCGCCGCGGGGACCGCGATGCTCCTCGCCGGCCTCGCACCCGGGGGCATTTACGCCTTGGCCCTAAACGGCTTCGGGCAAATTGGGTACCCGATCGCCTTCTTCCATGACGGCGCGCTTGCCACCACGACCGCGGGAAACGTCTTCACGACCCTGCTTCTCGCGCTGCTTGCGGGCGGAACCTTGATATCCGTTTGCTCCGCCGTCCTATCGACCGCAACGAGGCGCGTCCTCGCGGGCCCCCTTACCTCCGCGCTGCTTGTCGCGGCCCCGGCATTCCCGTTGCTGTCCGATTCGGCGCTGGAGCATAATGCCGTGCTCGGGCTCCTGCCGCTGGCCGTGTTCTCGCCTATCGAGGCCACGGGCTACGTAGGATGCTTCCCGACAGAATTCATTGGCTCCGGTTCAGGCAGCGCATCGATGCTTGCCGTGGCCCTGGCATACGTCGCGGTCTTTTTTGCGGTCGGCGCCGTTGCGACACGTTCGCCCAAACAGCCTGGACCCGCGAAAAAGCACCATGGGCTCGAGCTTCTGGACGCGAGCGTGGGATACGGGAGCACGACGATACTTTCAATCGGATCGCTTTTCCTGAGCCCGGGAACGGCGGCGGGCCTCGTTGCTCCCAACGGCTCGGGGAAAACCACCCTTCTAGAAGCGCTGTCGGGCCAATTTCCCACCCGCATCCACTCGGGAAGCCTGGCGGCAGACGGAATCAGCCAACGTCGATCAGCCGAATTTGCAGAACTCGTCTACCTGAGCTCTTCGGGCGGCACGGATCTCTACCCCACGCTATCGGCCATCGAGCACCTTGCTTTCGTTAGGGAGGCGTGGAAATCGGCCGCCGACATCGACTCGCTCTGCGACTCCCTCGGAATCTCCCCATATCTCGACAAGCCGACCCGTAAACTCTCGACAGGAATGAAGCAGCAGGTAAAGCTTGCCATGGCGATAGCGACCGATTGCCCGTACCTCATCCTCGATGAACCGCTGAACGGCCTCGATCCGGGAAAGCGGAAAACCTCCTGCGACGCGATGCGCAGCGAGGTGGCGCGGGGACGAAGCGTGCTCATTTCAAGCCATCTGCTCGACGACCTGGCAGACCTCACCAACTCGTTCTACTTCATCGAGGCCGGCACGCTCGTGGAAAAGATCAAGTCGTCCTCGCAGACGCTCAAGCAGGAATACCTCGATACATACGAGGGAGGTGAATGACATGATAGGCAAGAGCTATGCAAAGATAGCGATTGTTGGCTTTGTACTTTGTCTTGCAATGGTGCTATGTGCATCATTTGCGAGGTATAGGTCCGAGCAGTCGTTCATCGATGGCGCTGAAAATGGGTTTGGCATAGACGGGATGTATGTCAACGATGGCGCGACCAGGCCGTCTATGGCGATTCTTGCAGGCGAAGACATGGAATGGCAAATCTGTAATGACGATGGCTCTTGTCTGAGTGGTCGTTTGGCCGCAACGAGCGACCCGAATTCGTTCGATCTTCTCGACAATGATGGATCGGATTGCGGTTCAGTTCACCTGTCGTATGCATCACGAGATGGGATGGACGGCATTCTCTACGTCTCCCACGAGTCTGGCGATTTCAAGATGCGCAGGACTAACCGAGTGCCGGCTTTTTTCGAGGAGTGAGAATTCCCGGCGGTCTGCCGATCAGGCCGCCGGGGTATTGAACCCCGCATTCATCCGTACACACACGGATGAATGCGGGAAGTGTCCGGATGAAGTTGATAATCAAGGAAACAATGCCGTTCTGCCTGGGACGGCTTTGGCTTGGACTTTAACTACAACATCGCAATCGACACTTATCAGCTCGCGCAACGCGCATGGCCAAATCTCGGACGCTGGTACATGGAGGACCTTCGAGATTTACTGGACATCCAAAACGACGACGCACACCGCGTGCTCGCCGACTGCGAAGACGAGATGGCTGTCTACAATGCGATCAGAAACGGCGTGAAGTCCGGAGAGCTTTCTGTCGAACCGCCGCGCCGTCGCGCGAGCCGACCGGGCAATCCGGGCAATCTGGTCCCGGCTCTCCCGGTCGTATTCCTACGATATCGCCCCTAGATCATCAATGTGTCAGATAAAGAATGAGGCAATGGCTATGATCACGCCTACGGCAGATGCAACGACTGCGCCTTTTTTCCTCTCCTTTAGTCCGACGAACAGGGTTGCCGTAAAGTAAAGGGCGGAAATGCAGACTATGGCAAGCGAAACGAGTTCCTTGGGCGGTTTCAGCAAAAGGTCGCTAGCAAAGAGTAATGCAAGCAGGGCAAAGCCGATTGTGTTCAAGTATCTCGATTGATTTTGCGACAACATGGCAACTTCCTTTCAGAACATGCAAATGAAAAGTCGGTACGATGTCATTGCGGTTGCAAAAAAGCCGCCGCTAGGACCGGTTGTCACGAGACCGGCGATAACTTCAGCGGTGCCAACAAGCTAGAGATCGCGCAGGCAAGCCTCCTCCTTCGCGTTCAGCTTGACCTTGTGAGGGACGGTGCGGTTATTTGCAGATCCGTGAGAATCGCACCACGCCTTGGAATATGAATCCGTGTAGCGCCCGCGCTCAAAAAAGGTATATATCGTAATTATCGTCGTAATTGTCTCCGACGTAGATCTCGCTGCTCTCGGCGGGAGATCCCTCGTCGGCATAGGCTGCCGCAACGGGCACAAATGGTGTCATGACAAGGGAGTGGCAAAGCGCTGCTGAGACGATGGAGGGCAGGCATTTCTTCATGGCTGGCTCCTTAAACTGGCCTTTGATAGTTACTCGATGTCGCCTCCTTCCGCTTTATATCCGTTGTATTCGGCGTATTTCTTTAATAAGGCAAGAGGTTCTTCCTCTCCTTCGGATGAGCCGATGATGTTTCCTTGGTCATCCAGTATGAATACGGACGGAATATGCTCAAGTTCATATTGGTCATTCACGACCTTATCTTAATCTATGTAAATGGGAAAGTCTCCTTCATGGACCGAGGCTTCTTCAATCGTGCTGTCCTCAGAAACATTGAAAAGGTTCTTCCTTATGGCTGCGAAATTATCAAGTTGTGGCATATCCTCTATGAGAGATTCGCAGTGCGGACACCACGATGCCCGGATACCGCATCATCGGTATCAACCATGACGACCTCGCCGACGGTAGCGGCAAGGCGGGGCTGACGTTTGAGACGACCAACGATGTCCTATACAAACACATCTTGAACGACACAAAGACCAATGTCGGCGGTTGGAGGTCCTCTAAGCTCCGCGCCCGCCTGAACTCCGGTGACCTCTGGGCGCTCCTGCCGGCCGAGCTCCAGTCCAAGGCGAAGGCCGTCACGAAGATGACGGACAACGAGGGCGGCGGTAGCGCCGGCACTCCGACGGCAACGAATGACAAGGTCTTTATCCTCTCGACGACCGAGATTTACGGAGACCTCCAGTCTGACGGCGCCCTGTACGAGTACTATGCGACGTCGAGGTATTCTGGACCTGAGATTGTGTGCTATTTCAGCACTCGTTCCGTGTCTCCGAGTGACTCAACGGACTTTATCTATGTTGACCCTTTCGGTCGCTGGAGCAGCGGTAGTGCCAACAGTGCCGGCAACGTGTTTCCCGCTTGGTGCTTCTAGATTTTCTAGTGCAAGGCCCGCGCGACTCCGCGCGCGGGCCTATCTTTTGGCAAGTGTACGAACGGTTTAGGTTCGCGGCACAGGTATTCGGGTTGAGGAGAAATGGGGTCATATGGCGGCTCTCAGAGCGCCTGCTGCACTCCCCCGCCATTACCCCTGCGGCGTCCTCGTATGGAGCCCATCCTGGTTGGCATATCGTTGCAATCGCTCACTTGTCCACCGGTCAAGTGAGCTACTGGAATAAATACAGCGACACGCTTGTTCGTTACAGTCGCTATATCTGTGTAAATCGCCGCGATAAATACAGTCTGTACTCGACTGTATACCAGCTACGCGTATGTAGATTCATATCGCGTTAATAAATCGGCCCAAGCGTGTGCAAAACGCGCAAGTAGCCGCAAAAGGCGATTATCGCGCAGGGTGATTTTTGGCACCCTGTTGATTAATCAAAATTAAGCAATTGCTTAAAACAAAAAAGGTCAGGCACTAAGTACCTGACCTGCAAACTTCTGGTCGGGACGACTGGATTCGAACCAGCGACCCCTTGACCCCCAGTCAAGTGCGCTACCAAGCTGCGCCACGTCCCGAAGCTAATGTTTGTTGCTCTGCTCTCGCTCGCAACAGGGAGTATATTAACCCGAAACTTTAGACTTGTGCAAGAACTTTTTTATAAATTTTGAAGCAAGTCCAAAATTGTATCTGCGAGCTGGGGTTTTGTTAGCACGGGAAGTTCTTGCGTGCCCGCTTTGCTCACGATCCAGGCCTTGTTGGTATCGGTTCCAAAGCCCGAATCGGCGCGCGAGACATCGTTGGCGATAATGGCATCGCAACCCTTGCGCGCAAGCTTGCGCTGCGCGTACTCCACGACGTTATCGGTCTCTGCCGCAAAGCCGATCACGCACCGTTCCCCCTTTTGGCGTGAAAGTTCGGCCAAGATGTCAACGGTCTCGACGAGCTCGATTTGATCCAGGCGCTCGTTGGCCTTTTTGAGCTTATGGTCCGCCGGGGCCGCCGGCGTGTAGTCGGCGACGGCGGCGGCGCAAATGGCCGCGTCGGCCGTCTGGAAGGCGCTCAGCGCTGCCTTGAGCATTTCTGAGGCGGTCTGTACGTGCACGCACTCCACACCGCGGGGAACGTCGAGCGATGTCGGTCCCAGCACGAGCGTGACGGCGGCACCGCGACGTGCGGCCTCCCCCGCCAGGGCGATACCCATCTTGCCCGAAGAACGGTTGCCAATGAATCGCACCGGGTCGATCGGCTCGTGCGTGGGGCCGGCGGTGATGACGATGCGCTTGCCCGTCAGGTCTTGCGGCACGGGGTTGAGCACCTCACAGACAGCCTCGACGATGTCCTCGGGCTCGCTCATGCGGCCCGTGTCCACGTCGCCGCACGCAAGGTAGCCGCTGCCGGGTCCCACCACGTGAACGCCGCGGTCGCGCAACGTGGCCATGTTGGCCTGCGTCGCCGGCGCCTTCCACATGCCATTGTTCATGGCCGGCGCGATCACGACGGGCCGCGGCGTCGCAAGCAGCGTGGTGGAGATGAGGTCGTCGGCGATGCCGTTGGCCATCTTGGCGATGATATTGGCCGTCGCGGGCGCCACGACCACCAGATCGGGCTCCTGCGCAAGCGAGATATGGTGGATGGGGTCAGACGGGTCGTCGAATAGCCCAACCGCGACCGGCTCATTGGTGAGCGCGCGGAACGTGAGCGGACCCACAAACTCGGTGGCGTGCTCGCTCATAACGACCTTGACGTGCGCGCCGCGCTTTTGCAGCAGGCGCACGATATTGCACGACTTATAGGCGGCGATCCCGCCGGTAATGCCCAGCAGGATCGTTTTTCCCTCAAGTTGGATTGAATTGTTGGGTGCCGCCGTCATCGTTAGGCTTCCTTGCTCGGGAGTACCAGGAGACGATGGCAGTACGGGCAGTGCGTAATCTCACTGCCGTCGTGGTTGAGGTCGCTCATGGACGACGCCTGCAGCGCGGTGTGGCAGACCGTGGGGATGTTGCCCTTGATGGTCTCGACGGCCAGGCCGCGGAACTGCTTAAGAAGACGTTCGTAGTCGGTGAGCACGTCGGTCGGCAGCGTGGCGGCAAGCGCAGTGCGCTCCTTCGTGGCGGCTTCTATCTGAGCCTGCAGGTCGGCGGCCTTGGCGCGGGCGGCCTTGGTGTCGGCCTTCACGCCCTCCTCGAACTTGGCGATGATTGCCTGTGCGCGAGCCTCGCGGTCGAGCGCCTCCTTGTGGGCGACGACGACGTCCTTGCGGGTGTGCTCGATCTTGTCCAGGCGCTTGGCCAGGGTGGCGAGCTCGTTCTCCAGGTCCTGAACCTCGCGATAGTCGGAGCCGTCAACGTGACGCTTCTTGGCGGCCTCGATGGCGTTATTGGTCTGGATCTCGGTGGTGTTGAGATCGTCGAGCTCAATGTCCAGATCCTTGCGCTGGGCGTAGAGCTTGGTCATCTCGGACTTGAGCTTCACATAGGTCTTGCGCTTGGAAGCGAGCTCCTTGAGCTCCGGCATATTGGCAAGTTCGCTCTTGTTGCGGGCGAGCTCCAAATCGATCTGTTGCAGCTTGAGTAGCGTAGCGCCGGCGCTCATAAGTTCTCTCCTTTTGTCACAGTCCACCATTGGCAAGGGTTCAGTATTTTAATCGCATGACGGGGGTCGACCCCGGCGTCAACTGCAGAGTTCATCAATATATCAACGAACGGCTCCTCGGAGCGGTCGTGGCCGAGCAAGATCACCGGCAGCCCGCGCAAGGCAAGGTCTTGCGCCACGTGGTAGCCCGCCTCGCCCGTCACGACAACATCTGCGCCCGCGGCGATGGCGAGCTCTCCGAAGTCGCCCAGGGAGCCGCCCAAAATGGCGACGGTGCGGCACGGGCGATCAGCTTTGCCCCACACACGCGGGTTGCTGCCAAAGGCCGTGGCAGCACGGGTGGCAAGATCGCGCAGCGTGCACGGGTCGTTGAGCGTTGCAAGTGCGCCCAGGCCGGTGGCCTCGGGGTCGTCCACGTGCTCCAGTGAGCTCACGGGTGCGGCACCCAGCAGCTTGCTCAGGCAGACACGGGCTTCGTGCGAGCGGTCCAGGTTGGTGTGGAGCGAGATAATGCTCACCCCGCAGCGGGCAGCCTCGTAGAGGGCCGCACTGCACTGGGGTCGTGTTGCATCCGCCGGACAAAAGGCCTCGGGTGCCTTGATGTATATGGGATGATGCGTCAGCAGCACGTTGGCGCTTGCTTCTTGGGCGCGGCGAACATTAGCCTCAGTCGCATCGAGTGCGCAGGCAACGCCGGTGATCTCCGCGGCCGGATCGCCAACGGAGAGTCCTACGTGGTCCCAGGGCTCGGTGTCCGTCTTGGGATAGTGTGCCAGTAGCGCGCGCTCGAGCTCGGCGACGATCATGCGGCACCTGCGATCGAGAGCAGCGTCTGGGCAAACTCGTCCAGATCGTCCGGATTCACGCGGTCGTCAAAGGAAATGCGCAGTGCACCTAGTGCCTGCTCGCGACCAATGCCCATGGCGCTGAGCACATGGCTCGGGTCCATGCTGCCGCTCGAGCACGCCGAGCCGGCCGAAACCTCAAAGCCGGCGGCATCGAGCTTGACGATGAGCTCCTCGGAGTCCATGCCATCAACGTAGATCGACACCATGCCCGGCAGGCGATCGGCCTGTGCGTAGTCGCCCATGGTGGCGTGAATGCGCTGGTGGGCCGTAAGCGTGGCGTAGAGCTTGTCGGAAAGGGCTTGCAGCTTCGCGCGCTCCTGAGCCACATGGGGCGTCAGAGACGAGGCGGCAGCGGCAAAGGCGAGCTGCGTTCGCAGGTCTTGCGTGCCGGCACGACGACCGGCCTCCTGTCCGCCGCCAAAGATGCGCGGGCGCAGCGGCGTGCGGCTCTTAAGGTAGAGTGCGCCAGATGCCACGGGACCGCCAATCTTGTGGGCTGCGACGGACATGGCGTCGACGCCCAGCTCGGTGACATCGAGCGGAATATGCAAGTAGCCCTGGATGGCATCGGTGTGGAACAGGGCGCCAACGGTATGCGTGGCCGCGGCAAGCTCGCGGATGGGCTGCACCACGCCGGTCTCGTTGTTGGCAACCATGATGCTCACGAGCGCCACGTCGTCGCCTAGTAGCTCGACAAGCGCGGCAGGCTCAATGTAGCCCGCGCGGCAGGGCTGCACCAGGTCGACGGTAAAGCCGGCGGCACGCAGCAGCGGCAGGTTGTCCAGAATCGAATCGTGCTCGATGGCCGAAACGATTACACGACCGCGCTTGCGATCGCGCTGACGAGCGCCCTCGGCAAGACCGAGCAGCGCCAGCTGGTTGGCTTCGGTGCCGCCGTTGGTCAGTACAATCTCGGACGGGCGGACGTGCGCGCCAAAGCTGCGGGCGATCTCGCGACGTGCAACCTCCAGACGCGCGGCAGCCTTGCGGCCGAGCGAATGCAGCGAGTTGGGGTTGACGCCGGCAAGCTCGCTGTCGTCGTACTTGCGCTGCGCAAGGAGCGCCTCGGCGCGCATTGGCGTCGAGGCGGCATAGTCAAGATTCACGGGTATGCGGTTTTGACCTGCGGTCATAAGGGTTTATGCCTCCTGTGCGGCCTCGTTGCCCAGCTTCTGCAGCAGCGCAACCTCGGCAGCGGGATCTTCGGACTTAAATACGGCGGAGCCGGCCACGAGCACGTTGGCGCCGGCCTTGACGACCTCGGCGATGTTCTTGGAAGAGATACCGCCGTCGACCTCGATCAGGGGCGACACGCCGTGGCGCTCGCACATGGCCTTGAGCTCGTGAAGCTTTGCGATGGTGCCCGGGATAAAGCTCTGGCCGCCAAAGCCCGGGT
Source organism: Collinsella aerofaciens (assembly GCF_020181355.1). Taxonomy (NCBI): domain Bacteria; kingdom Bacillati; phylum Actinomycetota; class Coriobacteriia; order Coriobacteriales; family Coriobacteriaceae; genus Collinsella; species Collinsella aerofaciens. The sequence continues at coordinate 1,951,831 of NZ_CP084004.1, read as the reverse complement.
TCACGCTCATGAGCAGCACCATATCGACGACGTCGATGATGCTCTCGAGCACGCACACGGGGGTGGCGGGGTTGAGCACCACGCCGGCCTTGACGCCGCGCTGCTGCAGATGCGTGAGCGTGCGGTGCAGGTGCGTGGAAGCCTCGTAGTGCACGGTGATCATGTCGGCACCGGCGTCGGCGTACCAATCGACCGTCTCGTCGGGGTTCGTCACCATGAGGTGCGCGTCGACCGGTACATCGGTGGAGCGCTTGACGGCCTTAAGGATGTCAACGCCAAAGGTGAGGTTGCCGGTAAAGTGACCGTCCATAACGTCGAAGTGCACGTAGTCGGCACCGGCGATCTTGTCGAGTTCGCCCTTGAGGTTGGCCATGTCGGCCGAAAGGACAGACGGAGCGATTTTGATGGAACCCATGGTAGAAGCCTTTCTGCGCTAGTCGGTGAGTCCGTAGAACTCTTGAGAAGGGACGCGATCTGTGAGAATCTCGAGCGCCCTATCCAAAGTAACACCGTTGTAGAGCGTTTGCTCCACGGCAAAGGTGAGCGGAATGTCTACGCCCAGTGAACGGGCAAGCTCACTGACGCTGCGGGCCGCGACGGCGCCCTCGACCACCATATGCGTACGTGCCTGGTACTCGTCGAGCGAGATGCCGTGGGCAAACTCGTAGCCAAAGGTGCGGTTACGCGAATGCTCCGAGGTACAGGTGGCAATGAGGTCGCCCATGCCGGCAAGCCCCATGCAGGTCATAGCTTGACCGCCGCGGGCGTGCACCAGACGGCTGATCTCTGCCAGGCCGCGTGTCATGATAAGGGCGAGCGTGTTGTCGCCCGCACCGGTGCCGGCGGAGATGCCGCACACGATGGCGATTACGTTTTTCATGGCGCCGCAGACCTCGACACCGGTCATGTCCTGCGACAGGTAGATGCGGAAGGCCGTTGACAGAAGCAGGTCCTTAAAGGTCTCCCCTATCTGTGGATCTTCGCTGGCGATGACGGCGGCAGAAAGACCTCCGCGGCAGATCTCCTCGGCATGGTTGGGGCCCGAGAGCGCCGCGACACGCGACTCGTTGCCGATCTCACTGGCGATTACCTCACTCATAAGCAGGCCGGATTCGGGCTCAATACCCTTGGTGAGGCAGAGTGCCGGGGTGTCGGCGGCGATGAAGGGTGCTGCCTGATGGCATACGCTGCGCAGGTGCGTGGAGGGCACGGCAAAGATGATGGCCTCGGCGCCGTCGAGCGCCTGCGACAGGTCCGTGGCGGCGACAACGTTGCCGGGCAGCTCGTAGTCCACCAGATACCGGGGATTGCGGTGCTCGGCATTGATGCCGGTGGCCGTCTGCTCACTGTGGGCCCACATGGTCACGCGCTCGGCTCGCTCGGCGGCGAGGCCGGCGACGGCGGTTCCCCAGGAGCCAGAGCCAATTAGCGCAACATTCATGACTCTCTCCTACTTATCGTCGGGCTCGGTGACGCGCTTGGTAAACGAGAGCTTGGACTCCTTACCGGCCATGAGCTTTTGGATATTCGAGCGATGGGCCCACACCACGGTGATGCCGATCATCGCCATGCAGAACTTGAGGCCCAGGCTGCTGTACGGAAAGACCGCGCAAGCAGCGATAGGAAGTCCGATGGCCGCGGCAAGCGAACCCACTGACACATACTTGGTGATGGCGACGGCTACGATAAACATGCCCAGCAGCGACAGGCCAATAGGCCAGTACCAGGCGAGGATGACACCCAGACCAACTGCGATACCCTTGCCGCCGTGGAAGTTGAGATAGGGCGAGAAGATATGGCCCCACACGGCTGCCAGGCAAATGACACCGAGCATCCAGTCGCCGGGGGCTCCGGGCGCCATGATGTTCGGCGGAAATCCATAGCCCACGCTCGCGATGAACGGACGGGCGATGACAACGCAGATGGCGCCCTTAAGGCAGTCGAGCAGCAGCGTGAGCGCGGCCACCTTGGGGCCGGCTACGCGCAGGGCGTTGGTGGTGCCGATGTTACCGGAGCCCGCCTTGCGAATGTCGGTGTGGTTAAACACGCGGCCCAAGATCAGGCCAAACGGAATCGCTCCGATAAAGAACGAGACCACGGCGCAGATGGCGGTCAGCAGAATCGGATTATGCATCCTTTTGCTCCTTCTTCCTAAAGAAGAGTCGAATGGGCGTGCCGGCAAAGTCGAAGGTCGAGCGCATGCGGTTCTCCACGTAGCGCTGGTAGGTGTCGTTGACCAGGTCACTGTGGTTGACGAAGAACGTGAACGTCGGCGGGTTGACGCCCGTCTGGGTCACGTAGTGCATGCGCAGGCGGCGCTTGCCGTCCACCACGGTATGACCGAACTCGCGCAGGTCGGTGAGGAACGCGTTGAGGCGCGAGGTGCTAATCTTCTGCGAGCGCGTCTTTTCGGCGGCGTCTACCATCGCCCAGATCTTCTCGACGCTGCGGCCGGTGAGAGCAGAGATGCGCAGGTACTGGGCCCAGGGAGCCATGACGCCCAGACGGCGGTCGATGGTCTCCATGCAGGCCTCGCGCTTACGGTCGTCGTCGAGCAGATCCCACTTGTTGAGCAGCACAACGATGGCGCAGCCGCGCTCGATGGCAAGACCCATGACCTTCTGGTCCTGCTCGGTAACGCCCACGGAGGCGTCGACGACGAGCAGCGCCACGTCGGCGCGGTCGATGGCGCGCAGGCCGCGGACCATGGAGTAGTACTCGATGTTCTCGTACACGGTGCTCTTCTTGCGAATGCCCGCGGTGTCGACCATGCGGTAGTGCTTGCCGTTACGCTCGACGACCGTGTCGATGGCGTCGCGCGTCGTGCCGGCAATGTTGGACACGATAGAACGGTCGGCGCCCAGGATGCGGTTGAACAGCGACGACTTGCCGGCGTTGGGGCGGCCGATGATGGCCACGTTCAGCGCGTCGGGGAACTCATCGGCGACCTCGTCCTCTTCCTCCGGAAGCAGGGCCACGATATCGTCGAGCAGGTCGCCCGTGCCGTGGCCATGCAGGGCCGAGAGGGGCGTGGGCTCACCGACGCCGAGCGAATAGAACTCCCAGATGCTGTCGTTTTCGCGATCGGGGTTGTCGAGCTTGTTCACCAGTAGAAAGACCGGCTTGTCGCAGCGCTTGAGCATGCGGGCGACCGACTCGTCCTCCTCGGTGACGCCGGTGCGGCCGTCGACCACAAACAGGATGACGGCGGCTTCCTCGGCGGCGGCGAGGGCCTGGTCGCGGATGGACGTGGCAAAGACGTCATCGCTCTTGAGCGGCTCGATGCCGCCCGTGTCGACAATGGTGAACTCGCGGCCGTTCCAATCGGCCGTGTGGTATGAGCGATCGCGCGTGACGCCGCGGGACTCATGGACGATGGCGTCCGAGGTTTGGGCCAGGCGGTTAACGAGCGTGGACTTGCCCACGTTGGGGCGTCCGACGACGGCGACGATAGGTTTCATCTGCTCTCCTTTAATGGATAGGGTCAGCGGAATTAGTAGAGTCTGCGGGCACAATGCCAAGGATATGCTCCAGGGTATCGAGCAGCTCATGCGGCATGGTCGACACCACATGAACCTCGGCGCCGCGACTGGTAAGGCTTGCGAGTAAATCGTCACGATGATACTCGTCAAGCGTCATGCCGTCAGCGTTGAACATGAGCTTAGGCACAAAGAGCATAACCCCCGACAGGTCTTGGGGCAGCTGCTCCAGAATGTCACACGCGACGATGAGGCCGGTCACGTCCACGTTGCCGCCGAAGTAGCGGTTCTTGATGGCCGTAACAGTGCCGCCGAGACCATGCGGCGACTCCACAAAGCGCGCCACGGTGTCGCGCGCGCTGGCGCCGGAGAGGCACAGCAGGTGCTGGCTGCGGGCGGCGATGGCCTCGCGGACGCGGGCCAGTCGCTCGGCATCGGTAGCCAGCACGTCGTCGGTCTCGTCCAGATACGAGCGGATCATGCCGATGCCGTCGTAGTACTGCGGGTAACCGTCGTAAAAGTCTGCCTCGGGAGGATCGATGCCGGCGTCCAGATAGAACTCGTCGCTCATCTGGAAGGTGTGGCGGCCAAAGCGCTCATAGGCGCGGTCCTGGTAGGGACGGATCATGGCAATGGTCTCGCGGGCTAGCTCGGGCTTGTCGCTGTAGGACCAGCTAAAACGGTTCTGATGCTTGGTAAAACCGAGCGGCACAATGCCCAGGCTTGTGATTTTCTCGTGCTCCTCGCAAAAGCGCAGGGTCTTTTCCAGCTCCTCGCCGTCGTTCATGCCGGGGCACAACACGATCTGCGCGTGAATCTCGATGCCGGCGGCCATGATGGTCTCGAGTACGTCCATGCCTCGCTGGGCGTTACGGCCCATCATACGACGGCGGACGTCGGGGCTCACGGCATGGACCGACACGTTCATGGGGCTCATATTGCGTTCGATGACGTTTTGAACATCTTCGTCGGAGAGGTTCGTGAGCGTGACAAAGTTGCCCTGTAAAAAGCTCAGGCGATAGTCGTCGTCGCGAATGTAGAGCGTGGAGCGGCCGCCCTTGGGCAGCATCGTCATAAAGCAGAATACGCAGGCGTTGACGCAGGTACGCATGCCGTCGAAGATGGGGCCATCGAACTCCAAGCCCCAGTCCTCGCCGGGAAAGCGGTCGAGCTCGACGGGGGTGACGGTGCCGTCGCGCGGGTCGAAAACCTCGAGGTCGACGGTATCATCGTCGGCCTCCCAGAGCCACACGATCATGTCGGTGAGCGCCTCACCGTTGACCGTGAGCACGCGCATGCCCGGCTCGATACCCACATCCCACGCGGGCGATTCGGGACGCACGTTCTTTACGAGCGCGCCCTCACCCGGCTCGGGGTCGCGGCTGCGCCCGTAATCGGCCACCTCGGCGGCGTATGCGGGTACGGTCTGGTCCATGGTTAGCGGCAAAGCTCCTTGATGCGCTCGACGGCGCGCTCGATGTGTTCTTGCGGGGTGGAGGCTCCGGCGGTGATGCCGATGTGGTGAGCTTCGGTAAACCACGCGGCTTGGAGCTCAGAAGCTTCCTCGATGTGATACGTGCGCTCGCAGGCGTCTGCGCAAATCTGCGCCAGGCGGCGGGTGTTGCCCGAGTTCTTGCCGCCCACGATGAACATGCGGTCGCAGTGGTTGGCAAGTGTGGCTGCTGCCTGTTGACGCTCAGTCGTGGCGGCGCAGATGGTGTTGATCACACGTAGCTCCTGCACGCGCGGGGTGATAGCAGCCACGACCTCGGCCAAGTTCTGCGCAGTCTGGGTGGTCTGCACGACGAGGCCTACCTTGCCCTTGAGCGACAAGGCGGTGGCGTCGGCGGCACAGCTCACGACCTGTGCATCATTGCCGGCGTGGCCCAAGATGCCCTCAACCTCGGGATGGCCCGGCTCGCCTACGACTACCACTCGGTAGCCCTCGCGTACCAGGCGCTCGGCGGCCACATGGACCTTCTTCACGTAGGGACAGGTGGCGTCGACCACGGTAAGGCCGCGCTCGCGGGCAGCATCGATCACTTGCGGCACCACGCCGTGGGCGCGGATGATCACGGTGCCCGATGCGGCGTCGTCCAGGGTCTCTGCCAGACCGACGCCTGCCTCAGCAAGCTCGCGCACCACGATGGGGTTATGGATGAGCGGACCCAAGGTATGGACCTGATTGCACTCCCCTGCCTGTGGCGCAGCGGCCAGCGCCATATCGAGCGCGCGCTGCACGCCGTAGCAAGTGCCGGCGTGGGCGGCGATCTCGATGGTAGGCGCGGTTGCCTGGTCGGACGCGGTCACGGCAGTGTTCGTCACGTTCTCGCTCATGGCTAGAACCTGCCCGGATGCTCGGCGCACAGCTCGTCTCGCATGGCGTAGACGCGGTTCATGGCCTCGGACTCAAACCAAGCCAGGCGCTCCGTACGCTTAAGCCCGGCCGGCGCGTCCGAAAGCGAGACGGCCTTGCCGGCACGAATCCAGCACTTCTTGGGACGCATGAGCTTTTTGCCCGCGGGCGTGATGTCGGACCAGCCGCAGATGGCGAGCGGGTTGACGGGTGCCTTGCCCATCTGAGCGATGAGCGCAAAGCCGCCGTGGACCTCTGGCTTGATCTCGCGCGATCGGATGCGCGTGCCCTCGGGGAAGATCAGGACGTCCTCGCCGCGCTGCAGCGCATGCTGGGCGGCGCGCAGGCACTTCATATCGGCAGTACCGCGCTCCACGGGGATGCCGCCAACGCGGCTAAAAGCCCAGCGCACAATCTTGCTCTTGGCAAACTCGGACTTAAAGATGGGGCGAATGCGGCGGCCGCCAAAGAACAGCGCCGTCTCCACGGCCAAGAGCTCAGCCATCGAGGTGTGGTTGCAGATGACCACGCTGCCGCGGCCTTCCTGACGCTCAAACAGCAGGTCAGCGTCCTCGACCTTCCAACGCCACATGAGCTTGGAGAAGGCCCAAAGGATGGCCATGACTACGACGACGGTACCGCGGATGAGCGCCGGGAACTCGTCATAGGGGGCGTTGTAATAGTCCTCGGGCGTCTGCTTAAAGAGGCGCATGGGCTACCTCCTTTGGTTGATGAGGTCCTCGATAATGCGGACGACCTCGTCGATGGTATGGGCGGTGGAGTCGACGTGCACGGCGTCCTCGGCGGGCACGAGCGGGGCGACCTCGCGGCTGCTGTCAAGCTTGTCGCGCTGCTTGAGGGCGTCGAGGGTCTCGTCGACCTCGGCCTCGAGTTGCGCGGGCGTGAGCGGCTGGGCGTCGTTTTGGTGACGCTGCAGCACGCGGCGGCGGGCGCGCTCGCGCGGGTCGGCGGTTAGGAAGACCTTGACCTGTGCGTTAGGGAACACGACGGTTCCGATGTCGCGACCCTCGGCCACGATATCGCGGTCCTCGGCGGCGCGGCGCTGGTGAATGAGCATGGCGGCTCGCACGCCCGGGTAGGCCGAGACCTTGGACACGTTTGCGTCGACCTGCGGGGTACGAATGGCGGCCGAAGCGTCCTTGCCGTCAATGGTCAGGCGCGTATCTTCGCCGGTGCCGTTGGTAAAGCGAATCTCGATCTGCTCGGCGAGGGCGTCGATGGCCGCCTCGTCGTCCAGATCGATGCCGCGGTCGAGCGCGGCGAAGGTGACGGCGCGATACATGGCGCCCGTGTCGAGCTTGTTAAAGCCCAGCTGGCGGGCGATCTCCTTGGCGATGGTGGACTTGCCGGAACCGGCGGGGCCGTCGATGGCGACGATCATGCAATGCTTCCTTTCGATGGTTGACGTGCTGGTATGGTTCGCGGGCGCTGGGGCGCGGCGGGTTGCCTAGTCTGTGTAGCGCTCGCGGTAGGTGTTGCGCTTGGGTGCGGAGCCGTGGCTGCCGTGGTGACGCGTGCGTCTGGCGGCGTTGGTCGCCGGCGCAGTGCCGCGCTTGCCGACGGCCTGCTTAGGCGGGATGCCGCCGGACTTGAGGATCTGTACCTCGCGGTCGGTGAGCTCGCGCCACGACCCCTTGGCCACGTCCTTGAGTTCCAGGCCGGCAAAGTTGCAGCGATGCAGGCGAATCACCGGGTGGTGGATCTTGCTCAGCATGCGCTTGACCTGGTTCTTGCGGCCTTCGCGGATGATGACCTCCACGGCGGTAGTGCCGGGCTTGACGCCTTGCGGTGCCACAGCCTCGGCTTCACGCGCGTTGATGACGCGGCAGATTGCCGGCTGACATAGGCCGTCATCGAGCTCAATGCCACGACGTAGCGGTTCCAAGTCTCGATCGGTCAGGTGGCCATCCACGAGTGCCTGGTAGGTCTTGTAGACGTGCTTGCTCGGGTGCAGCAGGTCCTGCGACAGGTCGCCGTCGGTAGTGAAGAGCAAGAGGCCCGTGGTGTCGCGGTCCAGACGACCCACTGGGAACAGGCCCGGAAATCGGTCGCGAGGAACCAGGTCTGCCACGCAAGGGCGCTCCTGCGGGTCGCTCATGGTGGTGAGGTAGCCTGTTGGCTTGTAGAGCATCAAGTACACGGCGCCCTGGTTGAGCTTGACGGGCATGCCGTCGACCTCGATATGGTCGCGGTCGACGTCGACCTTGGTGCCCAGCTCGGTCGCGACTTCGCCGTTGACGGTCACGCGGCCGGCGGTCATCAGGTCCTCTGAGCCGCGGCGGCTCGCCACGCCCGCGCGCGCCAAAAAGCGCTGCAGGCGCATGGTGTGCGGATAGACGGGCTGGGCGTCGGATTCGTGCGTATCCGCGTTGGGCACCGCAGCGCCGGCGCGCGTCTCCCCTACTTCGTTAGTCCTCGTCATGTAAATCCTCCGAGGTCTCGTCGACGACCAGGTTTTCCAAGTCCTCGACTGCCTCAACATCTTCAACATCTGTATCGAGCAGTTCGCGCTCTTCATCCAGGTCATCGGCCTGCTCCTCGAGCGTGGACTGAATGCTGCGGCCGCTCAGGCGCTCGCGGATAAACTGACGCGACTGCTCGTCGGGGGCAAACTGCTCCAGGTCAGGCAGGTCGCGGGTGGAGCGCAGACCGAACTTTTCCAAGAAGGCGTTGGTCGTGCCATAGATGATGGCTTGACCGCGCTGGGGGTCGCGGCCGAGCTCGCGCACCAGGCCCTTGTCCACGAGCGACGCGATGACGCCGTCGGAGTTGACGCCGCGGATGCCCTTGACCACCTCGCGCGTGACGGGCTGGTGGTATGCGATGACGGCCAGAGTTTCGAGCGCCGCCTGCGACAGCTTTTGCGTGTCCCAGCTCAGCACGTAGGCCTCGACCACGTCGTGGTAGGCGGGATGCGTAAACAGGCGCCAGCCGCCGGCAACCTCGCGTAGCTGAAAGCCGCGGTTGGCCTCCTCGTATTCAACCTTGAGCTCGGCCAACAGCGACGCGCACTCGCCGGGGGCGATATCCAGCGCACCTGCCAGCGCGGGTGCGCTCACGGGGTCGCTCGACACCAGCAACAGCGCCTCGAGGGCGCCTTTGAGGCTGTTTGCCTCCAGCGTGGAAAGGGTTGACATGGTTGCCGCTCCTATTCGGTGAGCTCGGGGCCCTCGCCGGGTACGTATGCCTCGGCGCCCTCGACGCGGTTGATTTGAATGGTTCCAAAGATCTCGTCCTGGCTCAGGGTAAGCGAGCCACGTTTGGCGAGCTCGAGCATAGCCAGGAAGGTGACGACGAGCTGCTCGGTGGTGGCGTCGCCGTCCAGCAGCTCGCGGAAGGTGCAGGTTTGGTGCGCCATGGTAAAGCGGTCGACCGAGGCCACCGTCAGGTCGAGCGGCACGCGATGCGGCGCCACGTGCTCGGCCTCCAGCAGGAAGGTCTGGCGCTTGCCGTCCAGGTCGGCGCAGATGACGGCCAGGCCACGCAGCGTGATGCCGGCCAGGTAGTCGGGCATAAGGCCTAGGAACTCGGGGTCGGGGCCGGCCACGCGCGGATGCATGCGGCTCTCGGCCTGCATGCGCGCGCCAAGGGCTGCCGCCGCGCCCTTAAACTGCTTGTAGGCGATCAGGCGCTGGATCAGGACCTCGCGCAGGGCGTCGCCGTCGAGCGCGCTGAGTTCCTCGAGGTCTTCGTCGAACTCGTCATCGTCGTCATCGACTTTGCGCGGGGCCTCCTGCGGCACCAGAGAAGCGGCCTTGATGTCCAAAAGGGTTGCCGCGACCAGCAAAAAGTCGCTCGCCACGTCCAGGTCCAGCGCCTCGATGCGCTCGGCCTCGGCAAGGTACTGCTCGGCCACCTCGCTGATGGAGATGGCGCCGATATCAACTTTTTGGCGGGTTACCAGCTGCAGCAGCAGGTCGAACGGTCCGCTGTAGACCTGCGTCGACACGCGATACGACATATTCGACCTCCTTTGACGGCGCCTTCGCGGCGCGGTTTGGGTGCATGTTACGACCGCTTTGCACGGTCGACCTGTAAGTTTACCTTAGATGCCGGCGATTGCGAAGTTAAGCAGCTGCTCAGCGAACGGATACACGGTAACGTCGAAATAGCGACCGATCACGTCGATGCCGGTCCACATGGGCAGCAGGTACAGCACCAGGATGAGGATGGGCATGGCGTATTGCTGCAGGCGGTAGTAGTTGGCGAGCGCCTTGTCCTTGAGGAAGGGCACGATGATCGACGAGCCATCGAGCGGCGGAATCGGGATGAGGTTAAAGAACGCGAGCGACAGGTTGACCACGATAAACGTGGCGCCGAAGTTCATGATCTGTGACGCTACGGCAAAGGACATGCTTGCATAGAGGTTGCCGTACGTTACTTGCATGAGAGCGGCAGCGAGGCACGCGAGGGCGATGTTCGATGCGGGGCCGGCAACGCTCACCAGGACCTCGTCGCGCTTGGGGTGCTTGAGGTTGTTGAGGTAGACGGGCACGGGCTTGGCGAAGGCAAACACCGGGCCACCGGCTGCGAGCATGAGCAGCGGCAGGATGATGGTGCCAAACGGGTCGATATGGTTGAGCGGGTTGAGCGAGACACGACCGCGTGATCGGGCTGTCTTGTCGCCGAGAGCCCAGGCTGCGGCGGCGTGCGCGCTCTCGTGGATAACGATGCCCAGGATGACGGCGACCGCGCTGGCGAGCAGGTTCATGATGTAGCTGCTTGACATGGCGCTCCCCTAGCGGACGCGGCGCGAGGCGCGCGTGAGCAGGTAGTCAATTACAAACAGGATGACGGCGACGATAGCGTAATCCAGGCGGAAGACGCCGCCAAAGGGAGAGGTGATGACGCCGTAGCCGGCGATGGCGCTCGGCAGCGCGCGCGAAAGCTCAACGACAAAGCCCACGATCTGCAGCTTGGCGGTCAGGCCGCTAAAGCACAGCAGTACGGTCATCGCGCTCATAAAGATGGCGCAGATACGGCACGCGATGGCGATGATGCTCATCGCCACGGCAGTGGCCTTACGAGAGTTCACGCGCGGTCTCCTCTTCGATCTGGGTGGAAAGCTCCAGCCATTCGTCCTCGAGCTTGGGTAGCTCTTGCTTAAGGTCGTTATATTCCCCCAGCGCGGCGTTGAACTTGTCCTGATCGGCATAAAGCTCTTCGCTTGCCATCAATTCCATAAGCTCGTCATAGCGGGCGCGCTTTTTGTCGAGCTCCGTCTCGATCTTCTTGAGCTGGATGCGCACGCCCTTGAGCTTTTTGTTGAGCGCAGCGCGGGCCTGGGCCTCGGCGCGCTTTTGCTCCTTGGTCTTTTTGCCCTCGGCAGGTTTGGGGGCGGCGGGGCTGCTGGCCTGGACGGCGTTGGCGGTATTGGTGCTCTTCCCTGCGGTCGGCACGCTCTCTCCTGCCGCCTCGGCGGCGGCGCGGGCTGCGAGATCATCGCGCTTGTAGAGGTAGTAGTCGTAGTCGCCGTCATAGACCGTGACCTTACCATCGCGGATGTCGATTACGCGATTGGCCACGGCACGTACCAGGTGCTCGTCGTGGCTAATCAGCACGATGGTGCCGGGGAAGTTTTGCAGGGCGTTCTCGAGCATGTCCACCGAGTCGATGTCCAGGTGGTTAGTGGGCTCGTCCAGGCACAGGAGTGCCTCGGGGGCCACGAGCATCTTGGCGAGCGCCAGGCGCGCCTTTTCACCGCCGGAGAGGACGCGGACTTGCTTTTCGATTGCGTCGTTGTCGCTAAACAGGAAGGCGCCCAGCAGGCTGCGCTGCTGCGGCACGGTCCACTTGGGCGTGACGGTGTCGATCTCTTGCAGGACGGTGTTGGACTCGGTCATGCCCTCGAGCGCGTGCTGGGCGTAATAGGCGATGCCCACGTTGGTGCCCAGGTCGCGGGTGCCGGTGGTGGGCGGCTCAAGGCCAGCGAGGAGCTTCATGAGCGTGGACTTGCCGGCGCCGTTGGGGCCGGCAAGCGCCACGTGCTCGCCGCGGTAGAGTTTAAGGTCGATGTCGCTGTAGATATGCTTGTCGCCGTAGGACTTGGACACGCCCTCGAGGCTCACGACCATATCGCCGGAGCGCGGCGGGTCGGGGAACTTAAAGTCGATGTGCTTGTGGCCCTCGGGCAGGATAACGAGCTCCTTTTTAATCTGCTCGATCTTGCGGATGCGCACCTGGGCCTGGGCGGCCTTGGTGGGCTTGTAGCGGAACTTGTCAACGAAGACCTGCATGTGGGCGATGTCGCGCTCCTGGGCGGCGCGCTTGGCACGCATCTGCTCCAGGTTGTCCTCGCGTTGCTTGAGGTAGCTGCTGTAGTTGCCGGTGTAGGTGGTCACGCGACGGTTTTCGAGGGCGGCGACGTGGTCGACGCAGGCGTCCATGAAAGCGCGGTCGTGGCTGACGATGAGGACGGCACCGTCGTAGTTGGCGATAAAGCCGCGCAGCCACTGGACGCTCTCGAGGTCCAGGTGGTTGGTGGGCTCGTCCAGAAGCAGCAGGTCGGGGTGGCGCAGGAAGAGCTTGGCCAGCGCGATGCGCATCTGCCAGCCGCCCGAGAACTCGGAGCACGGGCGCTCAAAGTCGGTGACCTTAAAGCCCAAGCCGGACAGGATTTTACGGGCGTTGCTCTCGAGCTCGTAGCCGCCCAGATGCTCAAAGCGGTCCTGGACCTGGCCATACTCGTTAAGGAGTGCGTCGACGTCCTTCCCCTGTTCGGAGAGCTCGGTGATCTGGGCCTGCAGCTCGTTGGCGCGCTCGCCCATGCGGCGGATTTCCTTGGCAGCGGCCATGACCTCGGCGAGGATGGTGGTGTCCTTTTGCTCCAGGTTGGTTTCCTGCTCTAGGTAGCCTACCTGGCAGTCCTTGGCGTACTGGACCTGGCCAGCGTCGGGGCTGTCGATGCCCATGATGATTTTGAGCATGGTGGTTTTGCCGGCTCCGTTGGGGCCCACGAGCGCGAAGCGCTCGCCGGGGTTGATCTGAAAGGACGCGCCGCTAAAGAGGACGCGCGCGCCGAAGCTTTTTTCGATCTTGTCGACTAGGAGGATCATGGTGCCGCCTTTGACCTTGTGTGCCTATATGAAAAAAGGCCCCAACTTGCGTTGGAGCCTCATTCAATGCTCGGGTGGAGACGAGGGGGATCGAACCCCTGACCTCTTGACTGCCAGTCAAGCGCTCTCCCAGCTGAGCTACGCCCCCGTGCGAAGAAGTACTATACGGGAACTAGGACGGCGATGCAAGGACAATTTTGGAAAAACTATCGCCGGCATCGCGGGCAGCCGACCGAGATCGCCCGGAAGTGAGCAAGCAGGCTATTTGCAAGTGAAAACTAATGCCATGAATAAGAAAACAGGCCAGACCTATTGCCTGACCTGTTGAAAAACCTGGTGGGCCCTCCGGGATTCGAACCCAGAACCCAGGGATTATGAGTCCCCTGCGCTAACCGTTGCGCCAAGAGCCCTTATAAAGTGACACTTGCAGTTGGGGTGGCAGAACAGCCTCCAACGCTTTGAACCACGTCGTGAAATACTACCATGCACGCGACGCCCGTTCAACGCACGATCTTGTCGACCAGGAGGATCATGGTGCCGCCTTTGACCTTGTGTGCCTATATGAAAAAAGGCCCCAACTTGCGTTGGAGCCTCATTCAATGCTCGGGTGGAGACGAGGGGGATCGAACCCCTGACCTCTTGACTGCCAGTCAAGCGCTCTCCCAGCTGAGCTACGCCCCCGTGCGAAGAAGTACTATACGGGAACTCTCACGGCGATGCAAGGGCAATTTTGGAAAAACTTTCGCCGGCGGGGCGCGCCTTGATTCTCATTTTCATTGCAACAGCCTCAGGACTCAGCGCAACGCGTTGCGCTGAGTCCTGAGGCGCGAATCCGGGTAGGCAACCCCAGAGGGGCCGGAATCCCCCGGCCCGCGATGGAGGGAGGCCGGCATGTCCAGACCCAAGCCGTCCGGAAGGTCGTACGGGAGGCTCACGAGGCACGAGAGGAACACGGTCGAGAGGATGCTCGACCGCAACCGCAGCGCCCGCGAGATCGCCGCGGAGCTCGGCAGGTCGCCGTCGACCGTGACCAGGGAGGTGGCGGCGCACCGCTACGTCACCGCGCCGCGCTCGCGCTACGGCGAGCCCGCGCCCGCGGACCTGTCGGGGGCCTGCCCCAGGCTCTCCGCGTGGCCGAGGTGCTGCAACGGCTGCTCGCACAGGAGGGGCTACGGCTGCTCGAGGAGGCCCAGGGTGTTCTACAGCGCCAGGAGGGCGCAGGAGGCGGCCGACGCCGAGCTCTCGGCGAGCAGGTCCGGGATCGACGAGACCGAGGAGGGCGCCGCCGCCAAGCTAGCGGCCATCAGGGACGGGCTCGCGCGCGGGCTCTCCCCGCAGCAGATAGCGGCGACGACCCCCGGGCTCAGCGCCTCCACCGTCTACAGGTGGGTGGACGCCGGCTACGACGGCATGACGAACATGGAGCTCAGGCGCAAGGTCGGCTACAGGCCGAGGTCGCGCCGGGCCCCGAAGAGGGCGACGTCCCACTCGGCGCGCAGGTCGCACGCGTCGTTCCTCGCGCTCGGCGAGGACGCCTGCGCCGCGGCCTGGGAGATGGACACCGTCGAGGGCCCCAGGGGCGACTCCGCCAGGCTCCTCACGCTCCTGCACCGCCCGAGCCGCTTCCAGCTGGCCCTGCCGCTGCCGGACGGCACGTGCGCCTCGGTCCTGGCGGCGCTCTCCTCCCTGCGCGGGGTCCTCGGCGAGGACGGCGCGAGGCGCGCCTTCGGCGCCGTGCTCACCGACAACGGGAGCGAGTTCGCCGACGAGGGCGCCATCGCGGCGCTGTTCGGCGAGCGGGACGGCGAGACCAGGCTCTTCTACTGCGACCCCCGGCAGAGCCAGCAGAAGGGCGCGTGCGAGAAGAACCACGTGGAGATCAGGAAGCTGCTGCCCAAGGGCGCAGGGGCCAGGTTCGACCGGCTGACGGCGGCGGACTGCGCGCTGCTCATGTCGCAGGTGAACTCCGAGCCGAGGGGGGCGCTCGGGTTCCTGACGCCGGCGCGCGTGCTGCGGGCGGCCCTCGGGGAGGACGCCTCCGCCCTCATGGACGCGTTCGGGATAGAGGAGCTGGCGCCCGGCGAGCTCGACCTCACGCCCGGCTGCATCGACAGGGCCAGGGCCGCGAGGGGCGAGGGGCCGCTGGCGGGATAGGCGGCGGGCCGGGACATGGGCCGGAGGGCCCGTTGCGCTGAGTCCGGAACGGCTGCGCGGCGGGCTGGCGGAGCATGCGGCGGCGGCATGGGGGCACCGGCCTCCACAGCCTCTCCACCTGCGGAAACGAGGCGACGAGCAGGTGCCGGGGGCTATTTCCGCGTTGCGCTAGCTGCGGAAACGCGGGGCCCGTTCAGGCTGTTGCGTTGAGATTGAAAATCAACCCCGGCGGGGCGCGGGGGGGGCGCTGCCGCCGCCCGACTTTCCAGCGCCCATATGACATCTCGAGTTCCACCGTACGCCGTTTTCGCTTTCGCAGCGCGGTCCGCCATCCGCTCAACGGCCATCCCGCCGGCGTCGGGCCCGCTATCGGGGGCGATCAAGCTCCCGCCCGCCCAGCGACTTCAAAACCATGCCGGTTTACGGGGCCAGGCCGGCGACCCCCGAGCATGCCGTAATCGGCAAAATCAAAACCGCAGGTAGACGACTTGCGCATTCCGTGAAATGCAGGGTATGGACGGCAGGTCCGGGTCCGGCCCCGTAATCCGACATAGTTTTGAAATGAAGCTAATTCGCTAGCAAGCAAACTAGGTCGTATTAGCGCCTTGCTGCGGCTAATTTCCGATTTCCAACCAGTTGCACAAAACATTTGCTCGTAGTCGCGTCTCGGCGCACTTCATTGCCTCGGATTTGGCTTTATATCGAATCCCCAAGCGACTGCAGATACTTTTAACTATGGTGTCTAGCTGCGTTTTGTCGTTAAGCATATCGTGGGTTACCAGGAACACGTCGAAACCCATACTCTGGAGCGCAGTCATGCGCTCTGCATCGTGGTCAAGCACCGCGCCTGATCCATGGATGACTTCACCTTGGATCTCTATAATTACTGCCTTCATTAGGATTGGGTTTACAATCACGATGTCGCCGTAGCAAACCTTTTGACCTGCGATGCTTTGCGCTGCCACGGATAGAGGGGTTAAATCGTTGAGGTACACGTATCTGAATCCTGCACCACCTTGACGTCGAGAACGACTTAGAAGCAGGACCCCAGCGACCTCGAGTGGGGACGCAGCAATGCCGATAACCTGCTGAGTGGCATCATAAAACTGCTTTCCCCACATTTGACTTTTGACCTTGTCGGCGAATCGATGCAGATCGCTTAGTTCGATGAGCGGCTTTCTCATCCAAAGAGAAGTACCTTTGAGTTTCGTAACCTCTCTTTCATCCTTACGCTTGCTCGTTTGGCCATCATTATCTGGGTCCTTTACGGTTGCGCGGGCATAAACTCGTTTCCATGGAACCTCGTCTTCGCCCTCTCCAAGTTCGAACAAATCCTGCGTGCTGGAATTGCGATTCTCCTCTACCGCCATTTTCAGCTGCATTTCGGCAGCGGGAGCCGGCTCGAATACAGAAAACCAGCCGCAAAGTTCGTACATAGCCAGTACGAGATCTATTTGGGACACAAAGCGCGTCATAGTAAATAACGTGTTAAGCGGATTGGTGACACAAAAGCCTAAATGAGTGTCGATTGTTGTGCTGACATCCGATGCCCCTTCCCAGCGAATAGTGGAGCGCAATCCCGAGTGTTGATTACAACAACCTGGCGAAGCAACAGCGATAATCGGGGTCTTGAGGACGTCGGTTACGAAAGGGGCTTGGGATAGAGCTCGCCAGCCTTCTTCGGAGTTGGGTAGGCGCGGGTAGAGGTCGCGCACCTGCGGTGGGCAGCGCCAATAGCGGAATGCGGTGTTTGCGCAGACGATTTCGTCCATTTGCGCCTCCCCTGGTAGCGGCCGTAGACCATGCGGTTGTGGTCGTGGACGATTATCTACTGGGGCATCATGCGGGTAAGTACCGGAAGCTGACCAAACGCTGACCAAAAGCTTGACGAGTTCTGCCGAAAACCGTCGTGTGATAGAAATCCGCTGGAAGACGCTCTGGGCATGTGGTCCCTGTCTCCACATTTGCGCTCGAATCACATGGGGAGTTCAATGAAAATACGCATGCATTTTATGCAAAACGTGCAATGGCGTCAGAAAAAGGGTGGAATAAAAATCTCGCCTTAGACGACTGCGATTTGGTTTTGGTGTCAGATTTGGTGTCAAAAAGGGCTTATAGGACAAAATGTGTGTCCCGATAGAACACCCGTTTCCATCCATTAATCCAGCCAGAACGGGTACGGGTCCCTGTGGTGGAGGTCCTCCCACACTGCCCTGTCGCCCCACTCCGGCCCTCCGTCGTCACGCGACGGCGAGGCGGAGTAGACGCTGAACAGGAAGTCGATGTCCGCGTCGGTCGGCATCGTGGCGAGCTTCTCGCGCGCCGTCCTCGCGTCCCCCGAGTGCGCGTGGCACCACCAGAATACCGCCTTCACGCGCTTGACCGACGTCAGCCCCCGGTGGTTGCGCAGGACGGCCCTCAGCTGCGAGTTCACCCCTCCCTCGATCATGTTGTTGGTCGACGGCAGCGGGCCGGCCTTGGCCAGGGCGGGGTCGAGGTAGGTGAACAGCGTCCCCGCCGACACCAGCGACGACAGCGACGAGCGCGCCCGCCTCAGCCTCTCGTGGGTGTAGACCCTCCTGCCGTCCACCACGGTCCTGTCCTCCAGGAAGTCGGCCCAGAACCCGCACCAGTCGAGGTAGCGCTCGACCCAGAGCTCGGCCTGGTGCAGCGTCTCGATGCCCATGAGGTCGCGCGCGATGAGGTAGAGCTCGCGCCCCGCCTGGAGCTTCGGCCGCGTCGTCGTGTAGCGCTTGACCTGCGAGAAGGCGTGGAAGGTGCACCTCTGGACCCTGGTGCGCGGCCAGGTCTCGCGCACGGCCTTGGCGAACCCGCTCCCGCCGTCGGTGACGACCACCTCGGGCGCCGGGATCGGCGACATGAGGGCCGACCACGCCCTCGAGTTCTCCGACCTCGCCATGTACCAGGAGACCACCCGCTCGCCGCTGCAGCATATGAGCACGACGAGGTCGCGCGCGACCCGGATCCCGTCCACGTGGAGCACGCGGTGGAGCTCGCCGTCGGGGACGGGCATCGGCCAGACCTCCCAGAACTCGGCCGTCCTGCGCCTGAAGGACCGCCCGCCGCCCGGCATCATGGCCTGCGAGTCCCTCGAGAGGAGCCACCCGAGGAACTCGTCCAGCCTCGTCGCCGTGTCGTCGTACCTCACGGTCGTCGACGCGCCGCAGGCCGTGCACCTCCACCGCTGGGACCCCGACGAGGTCCTGCCGTTGCGCTTGGTCCGACCGCCGCAGTAGGGGCAATAAACGGCCTTCATGGGCACCTCTTCCGAAATGGTATTTAACGGTTCCGGAAAAGGTTATCTACCTGCGGGAACGATAGGAAACCGGACACACATTCTGTCCGAGCGGTTAAAAGCGGGCGCGGAATTTAAACGGCTGAAAAAGGGGCATCGACCTGCGCCGATGCCCCCAACGTGGACACACATTTTGTCCTATAAGCCTCAAAAAGAAAAAGGCCAGAGGATTAACACCTCTGACCTGCGCTTTAGATGGTGGGCGATACAAGATTCGAACTTGTGACCCCATCCGTGTGAAGGATATGCTCTACCCCTGAGCCAATCGCCCGTCGCCTTTCGGCAAAAGAGATACTAACATAGCCGCACGTGGTTTACCAAGAACTTTTTGCCCCCGATTTTAAATTCGTGGGAGCAAGTCACACCGTTTCAACCCGATCAGTCAACAAACCCGCAGCTTAACCACCCTTTATCGTTTAATCCACGAGGTCTCGGGACGGCAGATAAGTCGAGCATTGTTATAGGCCATGTCGAGCGTGAGGCAGGTGCGCGCGGCGTAGAAGCCGTCCTCGCGCTGGATGGTCAGCGACAGTTCGGGCTTGTCGCCGGTTAGGCACAGCGGCAGCAGCAGTTGGATCCGACCGCCGTAGAACTGCGGCACGGCGAGCGTGTAATTGGCGGCGGCGCGGCGGGCGGCCTCGACGACGGCTCCCTCAAAGGCGCGGCGCAGCAGCAGCGAGTTGCCCTCCCCCATCAGGCTGGCGGGAATACGCGTGAGGTTCTCCTCGTCGCCCAGAATGTGGTCGATGTTGGAACGGATGGGCAGGCGGTAGTCAAAGACCAGCTCGGAGGGGTCCTCGGCAAAGCGCACGCGGCACGGCAGGTATTCAAACGAGACCAGCATGGGATCGCTTTCCTTAAAGAAACCCTTCAAAAACCAGCGCTGGCGCGCATCGGGCTTGGTGTTGGGCTCAAACAGACCGTAGATGGTCTCGTAGCGGCGCGTGTACAGGCCGGTGTTGAATAGGCAGCGGTCGTCGTCGAACACCAGCGGCAAGTTGGACGGGGCGGTCTGGTCCACGTCGCGCTCGGTCAGGAACACCGCGCGGCTAAACGAAAACGACAGGTAGTTTTTGAGAATGCGGTTGCCGGGACCCCAGTCCTCGGGGTCGGCGAGGTCGACCAGGCGGTCGTAGCGGGGCTCGTGGCAAAACGCAAAGTCGTAGACATTGCTGCACAGGGTGCTAGGGAGTTCCATGTGGCGTCCATTCCATTTCATAGTTAGAGTTTGGATGCTTAGATTTTATACGCGCGACGCGCCGTCGAAACACACAACGCAATTGCGCCTTAGCTCTTTGACGAGCTCGTCGCGGGAGCGGCTTCCGGATACGAGGTCCTAGATACAGGCGTAGTGCGGGAAAAACCTAGATCTTTCGACCAGACCCCGGTTTTACGCTTTTGCGACATGCGTTTTTTAAATTGCAGATGTGTTGGGGCTGCTATGGCGGCCATTTAATTTGAAAAATAAAAGTCCGATCAACAGATAGGGGTGCCCCGGCCAACGCAGGGCACCCCGTCTCGGAAGCCATATTGCTTACCCTTAAACTCTTGACTATTTACGTAAAGCAAGGACGACCGCCGCTAAGATACATATGATGCCTATCCAGAGCGGAAGCGGCGCCTTATTCTCTTTGTCCTTAACAAGAAAGGCCTCAATTGCGGACGCAAGGACCAAGAATCCGCCGATAATCAGCAGATCAAGCGCAACGAAACGGACGGTCGTTATATCGGAAGAAATCCCTCCGGCATTAACGTTTACGAGTGTAAAGATCGCGGCGAAGATAGCAAAGAGTGCCAGGACATTACCGTAAATACGAGATTCGATATTGGCGACCTCTTCTTTTTTGTCTTCGACCTTTTTGAGTTCTCCGGCGTAGACATCGGAATAGTCGGCGAGCCCATTAAAGTTGAGCTCATCGGAAAAGGCTCCATGGTAAGGATGGGCAACCGTGCCTTCGACGTGCTGGAATGCTACCTGCGCGATGCCCTTAGACTTATCGAGGGCAATGGTGCTGCCGCTTACATTTGTAATACGGTAGAACAGCCTTGTTCCATGGCCGGGGAAATACAGAGGTGCATCCAAAGAAAGCCCCTGGCGAATGCGCGAATTGCGCAGAAGTACGCTAGCGGTCAGATTGTTGGGTAGCGCGACACATTCAACGCAGGAGACAAAAGTTGAGTCTCCAGGGCCAAGTTCGACCTCGGATTGCTTGCTTTCATTAATGTAGAATCCGTCGGTGCGCAAGTCATACGTAACCTGACCGATGTTCGAAGCATCGGCATTGAGCAGCACCTTGTTGTCGATAAGCTCTTGAATCTTAGTATCGCTCAAGTACATATGAACCACTTCCTTAGGACAACGAGTATAGCACTGAGGTATTGCACTGGCGGCTGTCCCCAAAGGGGACACAGGTGAAGTAAGTTCAACTTCTCTACTCGGCACGCACCCTTAAATAAACTCTCCCGTCTCCAGGTCAACGAAGTCCGCGAGCTTTATCTTTCCGGAGAAGCCGCTCCCCTTGTACTTTCCTGCGTAGGTCTCAGTGTCGAACTTGAACGAAATGTTATACAGCTTTCCAGTCTTTGTCTTCCTGATTAGCCCGTTTTCCAGCATGTAGCTCAGTACCCTCTTATGGCTTTCTCTATCGTTTCCGTTTAGGTAAAAGCAGCAGACACCTTGTTTCGAGCCCGCCGCGATGAGCGTTTCGGGATTCGAGTATTTGGCCTCTACGACGACGCCATCAAGAACTGCGGTTCCGACAATGTCGTCCATGAGGGCGGTTTTGAATGGAGAGAAGAAGAACATCCATTTGCCGCATTGGACAGGATTTATGTCGTGGATTCGCTCCTTATTGATAAACCAAATCCATGAGAACGATTTGACCCTGGCAATCGAGCCGGATTCGTTAAGAAGCGTTTCTTCGACGGACGGCGTTAATTCCTCGTTGTTGCCTGTGTTATTTGAGCTTGCCATTGCATTAATCCTAACAGTCGCCCTTAATAAAGCTCCTCGCCAGCAGCCTCGAGCGCTTGTATCGCTGCGCGTTTTAGCTCATTGAGACTTTCGTAGCCGCTTTCCGACAGCTGGATTATTCGCACGTTGAATGAGTCACCGTACTTGTAATCGGCATACACATCGCAATTGCCCCTACCGAGAAACTGTATGGCCGCTCGATCAATTGCCTTTGCGCTTTGGCCTACGTAGTACAGATCTTTGGTTGCATTATGGACAATGAAGATGCCAGTAATTTCGCCTTGCTGTGTCAGGGCCTTTCGCTGAGACATAAACTCTTCGGCGCTCGCGGCGATTTGCGGATCATCTTCTAGGAGCGATTGGCGTAGCCCTAGTAGATTCTCTTGTTGCCTTGATGCAGTAATAACAAGAAAGAGCCCGTCCACAAAAAAGAATAAGCCAAGGAGTAAGAAAGTAAAAGAAAGCGAGCCATATATGTTGGCACTCGATGGCAGAGCGGAAAAGAAACTGACAATTGCCAATACAAGCCCAGTAACGCTGATGACTTTTCCGATCGGGATGAGCCTCCTTGGAGGGGCCGATGCGACGGTTTTGATTTGATAGTAGTTCCTCATGTTATGACTCCAGTGATATAGGCAATTGGGTCCAAATGAAGCTTTATAAACGGTAGCATTTGGATTGCAATTATCTTATCGCTCTGGCAGATGGGGTGTAAGGCTCAACATCGGTAATGGATCGAGAGGCAGTCGAGCTGAACAAAATAGTGCCGTCGCAGCGATGGCTGATACGGCACCAATCTCTAAGAAATTGATTTAGTAGTAGGCTAAAGACTTCTGCAATAGCTGCATTCATCCCTCTCTGGTCTCACTTAAACGGGGCCTTAGCAGCGAAATGCGGCAGCCAGGAGCGTTGTTCCCAGAAGGAAAAGCGTTACGGAAGCGGCAATCCAGTCGCTGTCGGCGGTCTTGGGGAGTGTCGTTGCGGTCGTGCTGGTGGCTTTAGGCTTAGAGGACGCAGGCACTGTGGTCTTGGTCACCGTCGTCTTGATCGTTATGTTTGTTTTGGGCGACGTGGCCGCAGGTTTCACCGTTGGATCCGTCGTCGGCCCCGCACCGGGCTGCCCTGCAGCAGGGCCGGCACTACCATCTGGTTTACCCTCCCCGAATCCAGGCACGTCGTCTCCATCGGTCTCCCCTGCCGGTGGCGTGGCGGCATCGGGCTCAACCACCACATGCGGTGCCATCGCACCGGCAGCATTCACCACGCCGTCAGCACCAAAGGCCCCGCCGGCAGGCGTCACAAACCGTGCGGACACAAGCGAGCCGCCCAAGCACGCGACGCCGCCATCGGTACCTGCCGCATCGAGCCACGAGGCATCGACGGAAAGCCGACAGCCGGCCGCCCCATCGCCAAGGCCTAAGTCCTGCAGATACACGCCATAAGCGCGCACGCCCGCTCCGGACCCGGTGCTCGCGGCAACGACGCGCCCGCCACCGCGCACGGCCATGTCGCCGGCGATCACGCCGGCCACGGCCTCGTCCGTGACGTCGGCCCCGTCCGCCCGGGCATCGACGGTGCAGACGTCCACCACGAGCGCCCGCGAGACGTGGATCGCGCACTGCGAGCCCGATGCCGCCAGGGACCCGGTGCCGCGAAGCGTCAGGTCGCCCCACACCTCCATGCCGCACTGCGTGATGTCCGCATCGGGCGCATGCGACTCCGTCACGGAGTTTTGCCCGGCAAGTGTCAGCACCAGGTCGCCGTCAGCGCCGATGGCCTCTCCCGCGTAGCCGTTAAGCTCCAGGTGGCCGGCATCGGTCCAGGCCCAGCCGGGGCCCGACACGCCCGGCTCGTAGTACGTCGCGCCCGCGATGACGAGGCTCTCCGCGCCCGCGGCATAAGAAGGCCCGCCCAGCAAAACGCATAGGCAGGCTATGGCAACGATCTCAATGTAATGACGGCTGGTGTAGGACTCGGCAGCAAACATACCCGCTCCGATCTTCGCAGGAGCCAATAGAATGTGCACCAGAAAATGCCCTGGTAACAGCAGTTATTAGTTTAGCGAGATCAATGCGTGAGCAAAGACAAATCGCGTGAGCAATGTCCACAATTAGGTGTAAATCGTTTTGCCAGTCGGTGAAAGGAAGAATCTGGGCTCGACATAATCGTGCACAACTCCGTACGGATTGGGATGGTTGAAGTGAGCATGTGCGATAGGTACAGGGCCGGGGTTTCTAGCGAGTGGCGACAGCCGCGCGGCATCGAAAGAACGGGTGCGAACCCATGCGAAAGCGCTGAGAATTTGCACGTTTCCGTACCGCGAATACAGTTGGTACGGAGAAAGACGATTACTCAAGCACGGGCAAGTCTGGATGATTCTTCTCTTTTATTTCGGTAAAAAACTCCCCAAGCGTCTTCTCCTCCCACGCCGGATACTCCGACCCGTCGTCGGTCTTAAAACGCAAATAAGGCTGTTCCATATCATTCACCTCCCTTAAATCACATCATCTTTGACTGTGTCGCGCAACGCGTCTACATTTGCTTTCAACGGGCTCATATCCAACAGGTCGCAAGTGAACTTCCACAAGATTCGCTTCGGTGATTTATCACAATATTCGACTACCGGCATTCCCTGTACTTTGCTAATCAAAGCGTCGCGCCAGTCCTCATCAAATGTAAACGGACGATATTCCATTCCTTGTTCGTTCGCCTCGTACGACCCCATCACGATAGGGAAACGAACATCAAACGTCGAAAATGGTGAGAACTTAGCATTGCCGTAAATAGCGATGTCCACAATCTTCCCATCCAGCTCGAGCCACGCATGATAGAACTCATAGCCGCTTGGAGGCACGACCAGCCCGTAGCAAATACGAGGCTTGTAACCAAGATATTTCAGCGCAATAAACAGCTCGACCGTCGTGGACAGACAGCCATCCGGCTCTTCGGCCGCGCACATTTTATTGAATGGGTTGATTTTCAATCTCAACGCAACAGCCTGAACGGGCCCCGCGTTTCCGCAGCTAGCGCAACGCGGAAATAGCCCCCGGCACCTGCTCGTCGCCTCGTTTCCGCAGGTGGAGAGGCTGTGGAGGCCGGTGCCCCCATGCCGCCGCCGCATGCTCCGCCAGCCCGCCGCGCAGCCGTTCCGGACTCAGCGCAACGGGCCCTCCGGCCCATGTCCCGGCCCGCCGCCTATCCCGCCAGCGGCCCCTCGCCCCTCGCGGCCCTGGCCCTGTCGATGCAGCCGGGCGTGAGGTCGAGCTCGCCGGGCGCCAGCTCCTCTATCCCGAACGCGTCCATGAGGGCGGAGGCGTCCTCCCCGAGGGCCGCCCGCAGCACGCGCGCCGGCGTCAGGAACCCGAGCGCCCCCCTCGGCTCGGAGTTCACCTGCGACATGAGCAGCGCGCAGTCCGCCGCCGTCAGCCGGTCGAACCTGGCCCCTGCGCCCTTGGGCAGCAGCTTCCTGATCTCCACGTGGTTCTTCTCGCACGCGCCCTTCTGCTGGCTCTGCCGGGGGTCGCAGTAGAAGAGCCTGGTCTCGCCGTCCCGCTCGCCGAACAGCGCCGCGATGGCGCCCTCGTCGGCGAACTCGCTCCCGTTGTCGGTGAGCACGGCGCCGAAGGCGCGCCTCGCGCCGTCCTCGCCGAGGACCCCGCGCAGGGAGGAGAGCGCCGCCAGGACCGAGGCGCACGTGCCGTCCGGCAGCGGCAGGGCCAGCTGGAAGCGGCTCGGGCGGTGCAGGAGCGTGAGGAGCCTGGCGGAGTCGCCCCTGGGGCCCTCGACGGTGTCCATCTCCCAGGCCGCGGCGCAGGCGTCCTCGCCGAGCGCGAGGAACGACGCGTGCGACCTGCGCGCCGAGTGGGACGTCGCCCTCTTCGGGGCCCGGCGCGACCTCGGCCTGTAGCCGACCTTGCGCCTGAGCTCCATGTTCGTCATGCCGTCGTAGCCGGCGTCCACCCACCTGTAGACGGTGGAGGCGCTGAGCCCGGGGGTCGTCGCCGCTATCTGCTGCGGGGAGAGCCCGCGCGCGAGCCCGTCCCTGATGGCCGCTAGCTTGGCGGCGGCGCCCTCCTCGGTCTCGTCGATCCCGGACCTGCTCGCCGAGAGCTCGGCGTCGGCCGCCTCCTGCGCCCTCCTGGCGCTGTAGAACACCCTGGGCCTCCTCGAGCAGCCGTAGCCCCTCCTGTGCGAGCAGCCGTTGCAGCACCTCGGCCACGCGGAGAGCCTGGGGCAGGCCCCCGACAGGTCCGCGGGCGCGGGCTCGCCGTAGCGCGAGCGCGGCGCGGTGACGTAGCGGTGCGCCGCCACCTCCCTGGTCACGGTCGACGGCGACCTGCCGAGCTCCGCGGCGATCTCGCGGGCGCTGCGGTTGCGGTCGAGCATCCTCTCGACCGTGTTCCTCTCGTGCCTCGTGAGCCTCCCGTACGACCTTCCGGACGGCTTGGGTCTGGACATGCCGGCCTCCCTCCATCGCGGGCCGGGGGATTCCGGCCCCTCTGGGGTTGCCTACCCGGATTCGCGCCTCAGGACTCAGCGCAACGCGTTGCGCTGAGTCCTGAGGCTGTTGCAATGAAAATGAGAATCAAGGATTTTATTGAATGCCTTGGTCATCGCAAAAACCATTTTCTTGTCTTCAAATCCAGAGAGCTGTCGCTGAATATAATGAATTGCGTCGTAATCTCGTTTCAATTGTCTTTCTCCTCTCATAGTCCCAGCTGTGAAAGCATGCCCTCGACCTTGGCGATGGCCGCCGCCTTTTCGGCCTCGATGCGCTTGATGTCGTCGCGCACGGCAGCAAGGTCCACCGGCTCCTCTTCCGCGAACGTGTCCACGTAGCGTGGGATGTTCAGGTTCCAGCCGTTGACGCAGCAGCACCGCCAACCGGCCGTCATCGTCGTCCAGGTTATTTCAGGTCGCTCTTTTTGAATGAAGTGGATAGCATCATGAGCAGAACGTCGTTCACTAACCTGCCTCGTAAATTGCAAAGCGTGGTAAATGCGGTTTTACCAAGGAGCTTCTTCTCGTCATCGTCGATTCGGCCCTTTTCCGGCGGACAGTGAACGATAAGTCCGCATCGGGAGCTCTTACCGTTGATAATCTCCCTAAAGCCTTCTTTGTCTAAATATCCGTAGACCACTATCAACAGGAGCGCATCCTTTGCCTTGGATATCTGTTTGTCCGAAACGCGCTGTATGTTCTTCCTCTTGATCAGCCCAGAGTCGGAAAGATCCTCTTCGAGGTCATGGTAGTCCTCGTCACTCGCGACAATCAGTATCTTCTTGCCGTACAGCGCAAGGCCGAAGCGCCACGCCGCTTTACCGAGACGCGTGAAGGCTCCGATAGCCAATGCGACGAACGACAGGAATCCCATGAATTCGAGGACAAGAGATATGTTTCCTCCAACAGAAAGAATGCCTGAAATTACGTTGTTGATATCCATCGATTATCACCTACTCTACGTTGATGAAGAATGGGTTGCTCCAACGGACGCAATAGCCCCTTCGGATTACAAAACATTGAACATAGTGTTTCCCCGTATACGCTGTCTCCTCCCGACGGGAAGTCTTTTCTATGTTTGGGATCTCGAAACCACCCCTACGGCAAACCCTCATAGCTTCATCGCCGGTATTCGTGACTTGCCACTTTACCCTGCCATCTTTTACCGGCCCACAGTTCACTCTGTACACGATAGTGGAGCCCTTCGGTATGAGCGCGCCGTCGTTTTCGAGTGCTCGCATTTCTCCTGAAGGCAATTTGACCGTCGCCGTAATTGTTGCATTTGGCTTACGTGCCTGCATGGGAAAGCCTAACGGCTGCCTGTGCGGAACAGACAATGCGTACTGTTGGCTTATTGACTTATCTGATGCCGTGGTTCCGTACGAAGAGACTCCCGAAGGAAAGTTGTTTCCAAGTATTTGCTTCCAGACGCTGTTGCCGGTTCCTTCATCCGCAAGAAGCGAGAGATGCTCGTTGAGTTTGTCCACGAACTGGGCGAAATCGTTATAGCAGTACTTTCCGGCAAGGTTGTTTCCCTCTATGGCTGGATCCTCAATGAAGGGCACCTTGTACGAGTCGAGTTCATCGGCGTATGCAACTGCAAGGTTCGCCATTACCTGCATGACGCAGTCCTCGATTGACAACCCTGCTTCAGGTAGATTGTCGGCGATCATCTTCTCAAGAGTGATGCCCTTTGGGAACTTCACACAACTTGGGCAGTTCTCCCTTCTCCACCACTTCATTATCTTCACTAGAGGTTTGTAATCCCCGTTGAACCCTTTGTTAACCTCAGTCGTCCAAGCGAGATGCTCTTTGGGATTCGTCTGCCTCCATTCGCCATCGGTTTTCGAACCGATGTAGAGAAGACCGTCTTCATCTTTGACCAAGGGGACAACATCGAGATGGAAGTTCGCCATGTCAATGCCGATGGAATGCGTTTGCATTTTGACGCTCTTGTAGCACTCGCGCTCGCGTATCGCATCCTCGAGCTCGACCAAAACGCGATACGGGGAGTCGTTAATGGAGCGGTTTGTCTCAACGATGATGTCAATATCGCAGCTGTCAGAATCTTTCTTCGGTCGTATGAAGGTCTGCTTGGCGTATGAACCCGAGAGGTATGTGTCCTTGCATACAGCCCCATAAGTCTCACTTGCCTTGAGATGGTCCCTGAGATTTCGGTGAAGTCGACTCGCTTCATCAATGGTGCTCTTGCTGGGATTGATGTCCTTCAAGAATGATTCAAAGTCTGCGCTATTTGTCATATAACCGCCTTTCCAAACAGATGTTCTAGTGTCTGACATTATAACAACCGTGCTTTAAAAATGTGGTTTTTAGAGCCATTGCTAGGCACAAGATGTTGCGGTCTCATTCCATCCGTACGATTCAGGAGCTGTCTGGCAAGCAGGAGGACAGAATGGAGCCTCAAAGCCTCCTTGAAGTCATTGAGATTCTTGTCGATTTTCGAAACATTTGCGCGCGACGATCGGCTTTGCTGTGCAAGGCCGCGCGGGCGCGATTTAAGCAATATGCTCCACTCGCTCGAGAGGGTTTTGCCCACAAGCGAGATGCCGGAACTCGTCAATGAGCTCGACTCTGTACTACTGAAGCATCCTACATGTCTACAGCAGAATCACGCTGGAAATCGCAAAAACAATGGTGGCTTTTTTAAGGCCGCTATGAGCCAAAGCTGCCAAAGAGCAACAAACTAACTACAAACCATTGGCCTGCAAAAGCCCCGTGCATTGCAGCCAGCAGCGGGCTGCAATGCACGGGCCTGCCGTTGTGCTATGTACGTGAGATTCATACAGTGGTCTACTGCCCCTGTGCCCTGTACATGCCCTCGGTTGCCTCATGGGTGCCGCCCTGACGGCGGCCGGCGCCACGCTCATGGCGCGCCGCCCGGACGGGTTCGCCCCCGAGAAGCCGCATGAAGGCGAAGAGGAAGGCGAGCAGAATGGCCTTCCTGCTGCACCTGATTGGAATGGGCATGGGGCTGTGCACGCTCGTCGTCTACGCTTGCATCAAGGTTGGGGCTGAAAGCGAAGCGGCTGACTATGCGGGCTGATCAGTGAGCGTCAAACTGTTCGGAACCGAATGGAAAAAGAGAGGCCCTTTGCAAAAAGGACCTCTCTGCTGAAAGCATTCTAGAGAGCAGCCTTGGATTACCTTAAGGTAACTGTAGCGAAATCTTTTCCTTGACTTTGGTTGCCATGGCGTAGGACTTAGCGGTTTTGGATGTTCCGCCAAGGGCCAGATAAACATCCAAAACCATGTCCGCAACTTCTTGAATAATTTCATCTGACAGCTTGTCAAGGTCGAGTTTCTCTATGTCACCGAACGTCAGGTTATCTTTTTTGGACAAGATGGAAGCAACGCCCATTATCACGTAAAATCGTATGTCGCTTATTTGGGACCCTTCTAAGTCTCTCTTAATTTGCGGAAACCTCAAGCAAACCTGTTTTCCAAGGCTAGCGGCTCTGTAGTAAGCCTCAAGGTTGCCATCCTGCCCAAATATTTTCTTATACTGAGCCTCGTCAGACAAAAGCGTCGACGGTCTTGCTCTTGCCTGATCCGGTCTGCCGAGAAGTATCGACATCATGCATTGTGCAAGAAAGGAGAGGGTTACGATCTCCTCCCTCTTCCTCCCCTGGTTTTTGTAATAGTTCTTCCGCCTTTCGTAATACAACCCATTTCTTTTCATGTAGAGTTCGATTTGAATATGGATTTGATCAGTAGCGCGAAGCGATGTCTTTTTCACCTGAGTTTGGTTGTTCGTCGCCAGTATCACTCTGTTTCTGGTCTCATCGCTTCCGGGCACAAGGATTTTTACCATCACATTTCTGGAATCTTCGGCGTCTTCCGTACGAGACTCCATAAATTTGTATATTTCATATGACGTTTGAAGTCCATTAACGATGCGAGGCTCTTCCATTTTCACTTCTGCTCCTGCTATTTGATAGGCTTCAGAAGCCAGTATCGTTACTCCGTTGTTGAGCCACCAGAAATCGTCTTCGCTAGGATGCTCCAACGTTTCCCTGATTCCTTTGTTGACTGAAACATTTCCCTCGTAATCTCTGACGTTCGCCTCGAAAAGATAGCTACGGAGCTGCCCCTGGTCGTCAGTGAGGAAGCGGTAGTAATCCGACAAAGACACCAGGCCAAAGACGTCCGTTCTCTGAGGAACCGACGCATAGGACCCCGAAAAACGCATAACAAGCCCGCTCTCTGCGGGAGGCGACCAGATGCGCATCAATTCGTCTGCTCCAACTAAAACGCACGAAGAGCTAAATCGGCTTACGCCGACGATTTCGTCAATGGCGGCCGGAAGCTGCTCTTTCTGAATCTTAACGCCGTCCGATGGTGAATCCGCATTCGCGATGTACACGAACTTCATTCGGATTTCGTTTCCGGCCATCGCTGCTGCTTGAATCGCTTCTCTTATTCTTCTAAAAGTATCGATAACACGTTCGGAATATTTATCATTGAATTCATTTAAATTTATACCGAATGTTAGAAGGTCATTACAGGTGTCCTTCCACTTCAAGAACACGTCTTCTTTGAATGATTTTGAAACCTTGGTCTGAAGAATAACTATTTCAACCCTTGATCCACGATTGATGTAGTCTTTAATCTGGACGTCCTCACTCAAGAAATTATTGTTGGCAAAGATGTAGATCGCATCGCAGCCCCCGTCTCGCGACCCTCCAATGAGCCCTTCCGCTATCTCATCGTCGTCAAGGTCGTATGGAGCCATGTATCGAGAAGAGGCCAACAGTTCAAAGTAGTCCCCTTTAGAACTATACTCAGCCTGCTTAGAGAATTCGTCCGAAATGAATCCGTCTATCAGAATCTGGCTGTTAGTTGGCATTCTTCCTCCATCCAAAGATGAATAAACTAATGAAATGATATGACTTTTATGATTTTAGTGTAAACACCAAAACAGCCGCGTCTTAACACCCTGATAAGCTTTGGGCAAAATTATCGCAACGCCTTATTCAACAGGAGGTTGCGATGACGCGGGCAAACATAGAACACAGGAACATGTGGGCAGATCACATCGAACGCTGCCTCTCGTCCAGTATGTGTGTGGGACTGGTGT
Source organism: Collinsella aerofaciens (assembly GCF_020181355.1). Lineage (NCBI taxonomy): Bacteria > Bacillati > Actinomycetota > Coriobacteriia > Coriobacteriales > Coriobacteriaceae > Collinsella > Collinsella aerofaciens. Next base: position 1,920,878 of record NZ_CP084004.1, on the reverse strand, counting down.
AGGCTCAACCACGTAAGCAGACCCTGCCTTTACAGGTGGCTGGCCAAGTTCAGGGATGAGGGGTCCGGGCGCTTCCCATGCAGGAATGCCGCCACGATGGATTGGCTCGAGATCGCCAGTTACGGCCTGGCGGATGCAAAGGGCATCGTGCCAGTGGTGAGCAGCGCTTCGGATAGCGCGGTAGCCTCGGCTGCCAAGTGCGGCGATGTCGTTGTGAACTCGTTCACCACCTCCGACCGTGTGCTCATGTCACGACATTCCACCGACATGCGTGCCAGCATTCAGCGCCTTGCTGTCTGTGGTAGCGGAAAACTGAACACTTCGGCTTGACCATTTAGGACACAAAGGCAGGCACGCCAACCATCACAATCGACTACCTTGGTTGCTGCCTAGAAATATCAACCAGGGAGGTCGGAAAGGTGTGATCAGCATGTCCACGGTTCATTCTATACGGCAGATGAGGAAGCGGGTCGACTCGATATCCGAGAATGCCTGAAAAACGGGCGTGTCGCGTAACACGGTGTACACCAAGCTGAAGAGCCCGACCTCACGCCACCCATCCTGGTGCGCAGGCGGGGCGACAGGTTGCTCAACGCCTACCGGGGTGTGTTTTGCGCACGGCTAGACGAGGGCTCGAGGCAGTGGCGCAAGCATCGCCACACCGCGCGCAGGATATGGCTCGCCTCTGCCCTCGAGGTGGACCGCATGAGCGCGAGCCAAGTGTCGAGGATCTGCGAGTTGTCCGACGCGATCGTTGAGGACATGCAGACCAGGGGCCTCTCTGATACGGCCTTTCCCTACGTCTGGCACGATGCGATCCGCATTAAATGCAGAGATCCGGGCCACGCCTCCTCGTGCGCGATCGTCACCGCCATCGGCGCCTGCTTAGATGGCGGTGACGATCGCTCGGGCTCGATGCCGTTGACACGGAGTCCTATGCCGGATGGTTGACGTTTCTGCGCTCGTTGCGCGAGCGGGGTGTTGAAGGAGTCGTCTGCGTAACCTCCATATCACTCCTTCTCGCACACAGCGCAGATTACCAGGGTGCGCTCATCAACCCAGCTGGAGAGCACCTTGCGGCTCGGGTATCCCATGGCCCCTATCGTGCGCGCCAGACTTTTCCCGTGCCCCGAGTAGTGATCGACCGCATTCCGCTTCTCCTCATCGGAATACCTCGGCCTGCGATGCTCCCCTTCCAGGAACTCATCGCCGCCGAGCTGGTATTCCTTCCGCCGGTTGTGGGGTGTGACACGGCTGGGTTAGCCGAGCTCTGCTATGGTGTCGGCCGTGCTGCATCCGAAACCGGCGAACGTCTCGATGGCTTTCGCCTTTTGTTCTGCGCTGTAAATCCGTATGATCCTGCCGGTCCTCTTTTGGTCCAGGATTTCCTCCGCAGTTCCAAGGGGCTAGATGGATAAATCAGGCAGGGCCATTACAGCGCTACGTGTTGAAAACTAGGCCAGCGAAGAGAACTTTGTGAAACGTTTTGTGAAGCGCGGCAGGACGAAGCTACCCCTCGGCAGAGGCGTCTCAACCGCCGGCGGGAACGTCGACACAGCTTTCAAGGTAGCTCTTCATGATGTCTTCCAATGTGGGCACGCGCCCTTCGGCCAATATGCCCAAGGCATCCAGCACATCGAATACGGCGGTTGCGTCATCGGCCCCGAGAAGGTCTTTGTTGCACTGGTTCAACCTCGCATCGAGCACAGTATGCCCGCGCCGCGCGGCCACCCTTGCAAGGGCATCGCCATCGGCAATCAGTGGGTGCCTTTGGATTTCGAAAACCAGCCCATACTCTTCGCCGGGCTTTCTGGAATCGAGATCAAACGCGAGTCCGATCTCTTGGACAACGAGCCATGTTTCGGCATATAGCTTCCCCGCCTCATCCAAGAATAGCCTCGTCATAGCGGGCACGAAATCCCCATACCCAAGAAATATCCCGCAAAGAAGCGTTTTCGACAGGGAAGAGACCTTCGGATAGCGAGACAGCCACGCCCTGCCCTCTCGAGTTTTAAGCAAGGGGCAAACCTCTTCGGGATTTCCAAGCATTTCCGTAAGTATGTAGAACCTGGCACAGAAGGCGGCGGCGGTCCTGTTAATCCGAATGCCGGGCGCGTAATGGCCCATCGGAGTCTCGAAGCCGGCGGCCCTTTCATATGCGACCCTGCACTCCGCACGCATACCAAGCAAGGCGTAGCACAGGCTCATCTCGAAATAGGGATATCCGAGGGACGGTTGCTTATTGAGCGCGGCGAGGCGCTCTTCGGCAATCGAGAGCTGCAATTTCGCCACCTCGGGTTTGTCGTACAGTGTCAGCCGGGCAAGCTGCCATCGACACTCGAGCGCCGCCATATCCTGCAGGCTTCTCTCAAGGAGGCCTATAGCCTCATCAGTGTACGACACGGCGCGCTCAACGCTCTCTCCAACCATTAAGGCTAGGGCAGCGCGTTCTCGCAGCACTTGGGAGCGCCGCAGAATCGCCTCGGGAGGAAGGCCATCCTCCATCACATCCAAGTCATGCTCCGCGTCCCCATCCTTGAAATACCGCATTACGCTCTCAGCCAAAGTATTTGGGAAGCGGTCATTCACCGCCAAGCCCGAAAGCATCGCACTCAGGTTCTTATGGGCATAGTAGCGTGCATCGGGGTCGCTTACGCACAAAAACCGATCGCATCGAGCGAAGAAATTGAGCACGGGTGCGGGATCGAGCCCGTCGGACCACGCGATTCTGCCCAGGCTCGCCATAGCGACGACGCGCTGTTGCTCGGAAAGGGAGGCATTGCTGAGGGTGTTTTTGACCTCGACCAAATACAGCTTGTTCCTGTCCTCGATACTTGTCCCTATCTGCCTCATGAAAAGAAGCCGCAGATTGAAGAGCTGCCCAAAATCGTTGGGGCCAATCGGAGCAAGCGCCTTTTCGCATTCCTCAATCAACCCCCACCCTTCTTTAACGCCGCCATCAGGCAAGCCGATTTTCGTTTTATTCAATGCTGCGTTCTCAAACAGCAGCAAGAGGAACGACTTATTCCGAACGCCCAGACGCTTAGCTTCGCGATACGTCTTCTTGAACTCGTCGTCGGCGACTTTGAACTGACCGTTCACGACATAGCTAATCGCGCGGTTGTGCCAAAGCTGGACCGTGATGAAAGGGTCTGTCTTGTCGGTTTTCTCGGCCAAGGCGCTTTCGAGCTCCGCTTGCGACCCAGCACGATCGCAAGCGGCGTCCGCGATAATATGGAGGGCGAAATGCCTGAAAGCCGGCTCTAAGTTTTCGTTCTCAAGCATCCTTTTCGCAACGCCGTTGTTTCCCAAGTAGATGTTGCAGAAAAACCTATCCTTGTCGAGGCAGGTGAGCTGCATTCTGGACAGTCGATCACGGTCAACCGAGTTCATCAGCCTGAAGGCAGCTACATAGTCGCATTCGGGAAGAGAGGGATCCGCCTTGTCCACTATGTCATCGAGCTGCTGCGCACACCAAAAATAGTTGACGAGAAGAGCGAACAGACTCAACGCGAGAAAGGGCGATGCCACACCCGCCAACCATAAAAGGCTAAGCTTTACCGATGCAAACAATGCATCGGACGCCAGTGCTGCAACATAGATACCGGCCTTGTAAAACCGCGCCAAAGCCTGCTTACGCAACCACAGCAAAAACAGCCCGACGACAATCGAAAACGCCAGGATAGAATGGGCCGGGTCAGGCCCCGTGACGATATCAATCGCAGCAAGGATATCTTGGAACGCCATAATCCTCCGCTAGACTCGAGTCTAATACTCGTTTGCTATTGTAGCTTGCATTCTGCATTGATCTTCCTTCATGTAGTTTCAAATCGAACACATGTTTTGTTTTTAGGAACAGAGTTACATCAAAGGAGGCCGTATCAGCCAACGCTGATACGGCCTCCCTCTAGATTCGATTTTTGTATATCACCAGATCCTGGGAGTACACCTCTCCCCTAGTCCCTCTTAAACAGATCCCTCGTGTACACCTTGTCCGCAACGTCCGCGAGCTCGTCGCTCCAGCGGTTGGCCACGATCACGTCGCAGCCGGCCTTGAAGGCCTCCAGGTCGTGGGTCACCTCGGAGCCGAAGAACTCTGGCGCGTCCAGGGTGGGCTCGTAGACAACCACGGGAACGCCCTTGGCCTTCACGCGCTTCATGACGCCCTGGATGGAGCTCGCGCGGAAGTTGTCGGAGTTGGACTTCATCGTCAGGCGGTACACGCTCACGACCGGCTTTGGTTTGCCCTCGTAGACGCAGTCCCACACCATCTGCAGCACCTCGTCGGCCACGAAGTCCTTGTGTGTGCGGTTGACGTCCAAGATGGCCTCGATCTGCTGCTGGGGCAGGTCCTTGTAGTTCCCCAGCAGCTGTGGTGTCCACAGTAGACGACTACTAACGTAGTCGAAGCTGACTAGATGCTCCCTTACTTCTTCCGACCCCAAAACCGAGAAATAAATTGATAGCACACGTCAATACGCTTGAGGCACATGAGGGTAACGACAATAAAATTGCAGCATAGAGCTAGGGAGAAAGCTGTAAATAGGTTATTCACAGCTGCGATATCGTTAATCTCGCCGGATATAGCCATACAACCAACCGACAGAAAGCCGACAACGACTGACCACAACACGTCAGAGAACAGCTCATCAATCAACTCGATTTCATGAGCGTTTTCTCCCAGTTCGCCATTACTTTGGTTCAAGTTAATCCTAAGCTCAAAGATCATTATTGCAAGACCACACATGAAGCCCGAAATAACCGATATAGCAGTCATTGCATTTGCAAAATATGCTCGAACAGCAGCGGCACTATGGGTATCAATGATTGCCCAAATAAACAATCCAAAAGGAATAGCAAAATGAACGAAAACATCTGGGATATAAAGGGAGTCGTCATCAACCGAATGAAGCGTTCTTAAATAGCGGACAAATAAACCCCTAAGCGAAATCTTCCCCATGCGAAACCGCCATTCATTAATCAAGCCCGTCCAAGACGATGCTCAATGATCTCGCGCTTATCATTGCATCTCTTTACAAAGGCCGAATCACTTAGAACCGCTTCGCCACGGTCGTTAAGGAGCTCTCTGATTTTCATATCGAACGATGATGAAATGTCGAACTTTACGGTTCGGCCATCTTTGCTATTTGCTCGAACAAATACATCGACCTTGTTATCAGTTATGTCAGACTCAACAAGGCCAAAGATTGTTTTTGCTTTGGTGAAATCAGATAGAGCTTCCTTAAGTAGGGCGATTGGAAAAGGCTGCCTTCTCTTATGAGCCAACTTATAAGAAATGTAATTAGCGCCAGTAATTAAAGAATCCGCCATGTCGCTTGACCTAAGATATTTACGAACTTCGAAATCTTCGATGCTTTTAAAGGCATCAAGCGATTCTTCTTCTGCAACAGGTTCCCAATCTAAAAGACATCCTGGGGCCGCCGCTTTTAACCAGTTCTTAAATGGCGTCTTCAGAAACGTGTCGCCGGCGGATCCCTTCACATGTTCAACGCATAAAATCGAATAGTTCCCAACAGGATTTCTAAGATATACCCTTGAGCGAACCATGGGTGCCTTTTCGCTATCATATTCGCCAACTATGGAATCTAATCCAGGGTCAAGAATGGAAATATTTTCGCCATTTGATCCCGATTGAAGTTCAAGCAATACACCTTCATCTTGAACTTTTGGCTTTTCAAGATGACAGTATTTTCCAAGACCCTTTTGCTGTATTGCGCTTTGATCTGATCCGCAAAAATCAACGAACGCTCGGGTGAATCCACCTTTATAAAGCGAATCGAGCTCAAAAAGCTTGTCGGGCTTGCGAGCTTCATGACAAGTCAGTTTATAAGCAACAAGTGTCCTTCGAGAAGTAACAGGCATAGAATCACAACCTAGTGCTTAATTCGCCCCAATTCAGCATCAACGGCAATTGCTAAAAACACACGTTGTAGCGATATAGATTCGGGCATACGGGCTAAAGAAACTTGCAGACAATATCGTACGCTTCTTTTTCTTTGCGTAAGATATCCTTTGAAAATGAGACCTCGTATTCACAAGGCAGATCTAGTTCAAAAAGATTGAAGAACTCGTTCGGCTTGTCACAGTACACTGGGCAATCATTCTTTAAGGGATGCGGCTCAAAGCGAAACTGGTCCCCGGTTATATCGATTACGGTGCCATCGGCAAGTTCAAGCCAAGCATGAGACTGCGAATCATTTGTTGATGGGTCGCGATACGTTCCAGATACATACCATGTTTTTATGCCATGCTTGTCAAGATACCTTTGCAGTAAGTCGCTTGTATATCCGCAACAAGCTCTTGGAAAGGACGCGATTACAGTTCGAGAGAGTTCTCCGGACTCTTGGGCACGGCTAATCGCCATGCGAAAGGCGATTGCAAGTGATCGCACATACTCAACTTGATTGTCTAAGTTGTCGCTCAATGAATGCCCTCCTCAAATGAAAGCATGACCCATTTGTTAACCGTGTCCAGTTTAATTCTAAAATCGGTCCAAATTCGTTCTTAGGTTCTGGATGAAAGTCCCGCTACATCGCAGCTGTCAGCGGTCCGTTTGCTACGGCTCATGTTAAGTGACAATCCATAGTAAGCTGCAACATAGATGAATAGCAGGGGCGTCAAACGGCAAATTAGAAGTTGATTGAACACAAGGTTGAGATCATCATCGTCTTGTATTGTAACAATGCACGGCTCGGCCTCTTCGAACTAATAACGGTCGTAGATCTTTACAAGATCGCCGCATATGCCTCGGTCGACAGCCATAACGGCAGGATACGATGGACCAAATTCGATAGTGAATACCCTGAATCGATATCTATCCGAACGAATCTCAAAGCACTAGTCATTTTTCCTGTACAGATCGTCAGCATCTTTGAGATTGGATTTTGGGGCACAAAGGGCTGCGTTTCTCGAGATAACTCCTGAAACTACCGTGGATGCGCTTTCAGCCAAATCAAGAGCTGGGTCGAGAATCCTGTTTACATCGGCAGTCCTTGAAAACAACCCTTTGATTTTGTCTCCAGACGCCACAGACAGCATTTTGGCCTGTTCATTGAAATATGGAACGATTTCTTCTGTTGATCTGTGTTGAGGTTGAGAAAGCACATTTAACTACGGATTTTCACTGGGAGACATAAATAACCCACCTAACTCAAATCGATATCAACTAATAGCGACAAATGGTCGCTTATTTTGCTGTTGGGACGAACTTTTGCAATCAAGCCCCTAACCCCTATCCTCTTTAGATAGTTATAGGAATTAATGGAGTTCATCAATTCTGGGCTCACCAGGGCTTGGTCATAACAGTTCCAAATAGGGTTGGCGCAATCCCCGGAATAGTAAAAGGAGCCGTAGTTTTCTAACTCCTCCGATAACCAATGGATAGTGGGATTGTACAGAAAGGGATATTCGTTTCCGCACCACGTTCTTCCGGTAGCGCGCACAGTCGTGGTGTAAGAAGCAAGGGGGGCCATCGCCTAGAATCGTCAGTGCCTAGATATTCAACGAAAGGAAAGACGATGGCCCACAGCGACATTCTATCCCAGCCGGACCGGGGTCTCAGCCCCAGACCGAGGCCCTGCTCGCCCTATTCTCGCTGTGCGACGACCGGACCAGAAATGCCCTAGGCGCGGCGCTTGCGACACCTGGAGGGACGACTCCGCCGCCGGCGTCCCAAGGTGGCGCTGTTGTTGCCCGGCAGAAGGTTTACCTTCCCCAGGGGCACCGTCCTCGAGCGCTGCCGCAAGCTGCTTCTCGTCGGTTTTCCTTCATCAAGCTTATGCGCCACAACGTCCCCGTCGAGTGCGCGAGCAACAGTGCGGCGTCACCCACAAGACGGCCTTCAAGTAGCGGCACCGCGTCTTCGCTACGGTATTCGGCTACCTGGACTGGATCGTGCCACACCCACCGTCTGGGTTGACGAGACCTACATCAACAGCACCGATCTCTCCTAGGGCTAAGGGCAGGCCCGTAAAGGCGGCCTATTTCGCCAGAAGCTCCGCATCTGCGTTGCCGTCGCAATCCACAAGAACCCCGTCGCGATCGTCTGCGACTAAGGGAAGCCCATCACGGTGCGCGTCAGAAAGCCCATGGGCGGCAAGATTGCAACCGGGTCGCTGCTCATTCACGACTTCGAGCGGGCCCGCGGCGTGCTGGTCAGGGACGGTGGGCTCGAGAGCGAAGCGCGCAGGGCTGACGACAACGATCCGGTTTACCTGGAGCGGTTGGAGATGGTGAACGACCTGTACTCCCGGCTCAAGCATTGACCGTGGCGTTTCACGGGGTTCACAGCGGAAACCCTAAGTGTTTCACGACAGGTACGTCTAGCTCTTCCGGGTCAACCAGGTCCGGGACAAATGAGACTCGACCGCAAGAGTGTTGCGCCATATCCTGATAGCCCACGCGACCTACCGCAGCTTAGGGCAGGCGCAGCGTCGCACGATATCTAAACCGTTAGAAATGCAAATAAATGATACAGATTCTTATTTGCATGACTGCCACATATAGGGACTTGCAGGCACTTGCTTAAAAATCAGGCCCACATAGACATAACTAATGTGAGCCTGACTCTAAATCAAATTATGTAGTAGTTATGACCCTAGCAAAGGGTCCTTCATTTGTTTTGTTTAACCAAATACCAAATAGCGAAGACGCATTCAAGTGCCTACGGTAGGTTTACGTTAGATCGCAAGTTATCGTAGTCAATTATTGAACCAATGTAAGTCAAAACTCATGGAGAGAGTTTACGTGGAAGTAGCTAAATTTCGGCTTCCGTTATTCGCAAGTTGCTGCTTGCGTTGTAATTAAATCAATGAAAGATAAGCATGCTGTTAGCGCCGGGCGATTTTAGCCGCTAATAGTCAAACTATTTTGACCAATCCCGGTCACCGAATAATGGCCACCGTGCCTCCCCGCCGCCACTACGCTGGTGGTGCCAACACGCCGGCGTTAGGAGGACCATTGAGGTGAACGAGAGACACGATGACCTACAGGAGATTATAGACGCGGCGCTCCGGGAGATGGCCGCGGAGGAGGGCGACGGGTTCGACCCGCAGGCATGCAACCTCGCGGAGTTCTGCAGGAGGACGGGGCTCACCCGCTCCCGCGCGAGGACGGTCAGGGCACACGGGTTCAGGGCCCTGCCCCACGGGAACAGCGGGAGGAGGGCCGCGCCGGGCGTGCTCGCCGGCCACACCGGCCTGGTGGACGACCTCCTGCGGAAGGGCGTCACCAACTCGCAGGTGATATTCGAGCGGCTGCTCGGCCAGGGCTACGCCGGCGGCCTCACCACGGTGAAGACCTATATCGCCGCGCACCGGGACCTCGTGCCCGCGAAGAGGCGGCAGGCGGCCCCGCAGGGCTGCCGCGGCCAGCGCTTCAGGACGGCGCCCGGAGAGGCCTACCAGATGGACTGGGGCTTCGTCGCGGTCGAGCGCCCTGGCGGGGAGCGGGCGCGGATCGCCTGCTTCGCCATGGTCTGCCACCATTGCGGGGGCGCCCACGTCGAGTTCTTCCCGAACGCGCGCCAGGAGAACCTCCTCATCGGGATGCTGCACGCGTTCTCGGCGCTGGGCGTGCCCGCGACCGTGCTCACCGACAACATGAAGAGCGTGGTCGTCCGCCGCGATGCCGACGGCCGGCCCGTCTGGCAGGCCGACTACGCCGAGTTCATGGGCGTCGTCGGCTTCCGCACCAGGTTGTGCAGGCCGCGCCACCCCTATACGAAGGGCAAGGTGGAGAGGCTCGTCCGCTTCGTGAAGGGGAACTTCCTCGCGGGAAGGTCCTTTACCGACCTTGACGCCCTCAACCGGGAGGCCGCCCTCTGGTGCGCCGAGCAGGGAGGCCGCTGGCGGCGCGCGGCGGCATGCGTCCCGATGCGCGAGCACGAGGCGGCGTGCTCGGCGAACACCAGGCCGCTCGAGGTCACGGCCGAGGTCGAGCGGTACCTGTGCCCGCGCCGGAAGATCTCCTTCGACGGCTTCGTGAGCTTCGAGGGGCACCGCTACGGCGTGCCCTACTGGTACGTCCGCCGCGAGTGCAGGGTGAACCGGGAGGGGCGCGTGGTGCATGTTAGCGTCAATCTATTTTTCACCAGTTTCACTAATCAAACGCGCCGTTCGCGCAAAGGCGGCTTCACCGCTTGCGCTAACGTATTTTCACCGATTCCGGTCACGCCTTGACGGGTCCGTCCCTCGGCAGGTCCTTCAGCCTGTAGGACCTGCCGGCTATCTTGACCAGGTGGCAGTGGTGGCAGTGGTGGCACACCCTGTCCGCGATCGCGCTCGCCGCCACGTCGTCCCCGAACACCCTGCCCCAGCCGCCGATCCCCACGTCGGCGGTGATGATCGTCGAGCGCTGCTCGTAGCGCGTCGATATCAGCTGGAACAGCAGGTCCGCGCCCGCGCTGCCGACGTCGAGGTAGCCGAGCTCGTCGATGATCAGCAGCCTCGAGTGGGCGTAGTACTTGAGCCTCTTCTTGAGGATGCCGCGCGACGAGGCGTCCTCCAGGTCCTCGACGAGCCGGGCGCAGTCCACGAACCTGACCTCGCGCCCCGCCCTGACCGCCTCGATGCCCAGCGCGACGGCGAGGTGCGTCTTGCCCACGCCGGGGCTCCCCACGAACAGGACGTTCTCGGCCCGCTCGACGAACCTCAGGGTCGCGAGCTCCTCGATCTCTGCGCGCGGGACCGACGGCTGGAAGTCCCAGTCGAAGTCCGCCAGCCCCTTGACGTAGGGGAACCCCGACGAACGTATGCGCTGGTTGGTGATCCTGACCTCCCGGGCGGCGACCTCGACGCGCGTCATCTCCTCGAGGGCGGAGGCGAAGCCCCGCTCGCCCGCGGCGACCATCCTCACGTAGTCGGGCAGGGACGCCGCCATCTCGTGCAGCCCGAGCGCGGAGAGGTTCGCCTGCGCCCTGATCGAGGGGCTGCCCTCCGCGACGGCGCCCATCACGCCCCTCCGAGCGAGTCGAGCAGCGCGAGGTTGGCGCGCGCGGCCTCGGCGATGTCCGCGTCGGCCAGGCCCCGCTTCCCCTCGAGGGCCTGCCCATAGTGGTCGGGGTCGTAGTTGATGGGCCTCGACGGCCCGGACGCGGCGTCGTGGACGGCGACCTCCTCGCCGGCCATCCTCACAACGACCTGGCCGCCGGGCATCGCTATGACGCTCACGCGCCGGCCGATGCAGCGCCTGGGCACGGACCACTCCCTGCCGGCGGCCCTGACGAGCATGGTCGGCGGGACGGTCTGGACGCTCACGTCGCCCACCATCGACTCGAGGAGCCGGAGGTTCCCGATGGGCCGCAGGCTCTCCTTCTCCCGCATGAACAGCGCGTCGGGCGGCAGGCCGGTGGTGCGGTTCGGCTCCGAGTTGGCCTGGGCCTCGACCCGGGCCACCGCCTCGGCGAGGCCGCTCCACCCGGTGAACTCGCCGCCGTAGGCGAGCAGGCGGTTCAGGAAGCGGTTGGCCGACTCGTCCTTGCCCTTGGTCTGCGGCGAGCGCGGCGCGCAGAGCCTGAGCTCGAAGCCGGCCTCCCGCGCGAACCGCCACGCCCTCTCCTGCCTGGTCCTCCTGCGGCCCGAGACGGTCACCAGGCACGACATGTTGTCCGTGATGCACTCCTCCGGGACGCCGCCGAGGCGGGTGAAGGTGGCGAGCAGGCAGGACAGCAGGTCGTCGAGCGTGCGGCTCCTGACCGGTATGAAGCGGTGCTTCCGGGAGTAGCCGAGCGTCGCGGTGAACACGCTGAACTCGAAGACCTCGCCCTCCGAGTCGACGAGCCTCATGCCCTCCTTCCAGTCGAACTGCAGCTGCCTGCCCGGGGGCGTCTCGAACCGCGGGTGCGGCTCGCGGCCGCCCGCGCCCCCGAAGGGCACGTCGCGGGCCCGGCACCACGCGGTGAAGGCGCCGTACCCGGGCAGCCCCTCCCCGCGGCCCTCGCGCAGGAACGCGTAGACTGCCATCTTGGTCATCCCGGGCAGCTGGGCCTTCGCGCGGATCACCTCCTCGAGCGGGTCGAAGGCGCTGCCCCTCGCGGACCTCCCGTCGGCGGCGGACTCGCCCTCCCGCCGGTACTTGGCGACCGTGTGCCGGTCCATGCCGTGCCTCCTCGCGATCTCGCTGAAGTTCGGCTTCGCGCCGGACCCCCTGTAGACGTTCAGCTCTCCCATTACGTTTCGCTCCATATCCCGCTCCTCCCGGGTCGGATACCCGATCGGAGCATAGTTCCGTTAGCGCAGTTGGTGAAAGTACGTTAGCGGGGTCGGCGAAAGCGCGTTAGCGCATTCGGCGAGATGCGTTTGCGAAAGTGGTCAATTTTAGATTAGCGCTAACAGTGCACATATACAGCGACGACCTCTCCCGCGAGCTCGTCGCCCACGCCGTCGGCACCGGCGCCGACAGCTGGTGCGAGGGGCAGTGGGAGACATCGCCGGCGCAGCCCGAGGAGCTGCCGACCCAGCCGGTGGGGACCGTGGTCGAGCAAATCGCCCCGCCCAGGACGAAACCCGGTTTCGAGAGGTTCGACTTCGGGAGGGCCGAATGATGGCGGGCGCGGGGGCGAGCCCCTACGAGCTCGCGAGCGACGCCGCGTCGAGGCTCGGGATCGCCGTCGGGGCGGAGGAGCTCGCGACCCTCGCCTCGGACCTCGACCTCGGCGACGGGGAGATGGCCGCCGTGGCAGCCACCTTCTCCTACCTTGCGGAGAAGAGGAGGCTCGCCTCCATCGAGACGCTGCTGAGGCTGAGCAGGCTGCCCAGGCGCGAGCCCAAGACCTTCGAGGGCTTCGACTTCTCCAGGATCCAGGGCCGGGACGCGGCCGCGCTGGGCAAGCTCCCGTCGCTGGCCGACCTCTACGCGCACCGCAACGTCGCCTTCGTCGGGCCCGGCGGCATAGGGAAGACGCACCTCGCGCAGGCCTACGGGCGCGAGTGCTGCATGCGGGGGCTCAAGACCTACTACATAAAGGCGACCGAGCTCAGGGACAGGTTCCAGAAGGCCGTCCAGCGGGGAAACACCTCGCGGGTCGTCTCCTCGCTCGTCAAGCCGTCGTGCCTCATCGTTGACGAGGTGGGGAGATGCGTCTACGACAGGCCGTGCACCGACCTGTTCTTCGATGTCGTCGACAGGCGCTACGAGAAGGAGGGGCCGAACGCGATGGTCCTCACGAGCAACATCGCCCCGAGCGGGTGGGATGAGTTCTTCACGGGCGACGACACGCTCCTCTGCGCCCTCGGCAGGCTGTTCGACAAGGCGTCGGTGTTCGTGATGCGGGGCCCGAGCTACCGCGGCAGGGAGCTTGACACCTACTCGGTGGAGGCCGTCCCCCAGGCGGTGAAGGTGAGGGGGATCCAGCCCGAGGGGATGTAGGAATGCGATAGGAAAGTCATAGATGCGGGCGTGTTGGCTAAAATGGGTCGGCCGGGATTGGTCAATCTCGGCCGACTATATTTGGCTAAATTATTCCGGCGCTAACAATGCAATTGAGATGCTGGCCGCTATCATCCAGACGAATGATAGTTACCACTCCCCCATGCTTCAGATTACGGCATGAATAATGCGCCGAGTGTATATCTAAGCGCGGCTATCTCGCTACGCCTTCACCACAGGTGTCGCTCCCGAGCTTGATAGGCGACAGTTCGATGTGGTCTTTACTTGTGTCGAATTGACCCAGCAGGCCAGCTATGGCGGCGGATACACTATCATCGATGTATAGACCGCATTTGCCTCCACGCTCAGCTGCTCGCGCGAACTCGACGAGCTCGTTTCGAATTCCCTCGCCGTCAAGCTGGAAGAAATACCGCTTGTTTTGAGAAGGATCCTCTTTGCGTACCTCGAAGTAGTCTGTTTTCCACCAGGGAGCGGGTACGTAAATGTAGCCATCCGTGCCGGAAACCACAAGCGACCCCTCAGATTTAGCTGCCTTGCCGAAAACCGCCTCGCCGTAGCCATCCTCGAATGCCAGTCGGATCTCACCAAACGCGTCAAAGCCAGCGTGACCTTCAAGGTCGGCCCTTACAAAATCGGCTGATTGATAATTAGTTCCGAGTAGCTGCAAGATGGGCAGCAACGCTGCTGGACCCCAGGCTTTGGAGCTCGACCACTTGCCCTCAACGCTCGAGATGTCCTCACTGCCAAGATCAACAAGGCTGGTGCATACAGCGCGCACCGAAAGAACTCGTCCAATGTGACCACTCTTGGCAAGCAGAAGCAGTCGATGGTAGGCCGTTGAATACGCCGTCTTGATCGCGTCGGCCAAAACGAGGCCCTTTGAGCGTGCGAGCGCCTGCAGTTCCTGGCACGCCTCACGCGTTGAGGCAATGGGGCTCTCACATAGAACATGTTTGCCTGCCTCAAGCGCTCGCTTAATCTGTCCATAGTGCTGATTGGGATGCGATGCAAGGTAGATTGCGTCGCATCGACCGACTATCTCATCGAAATCATTAACCTGTTCGACTAAGCCACAGCCTGCGAGGCTTCCATCACTGTCGATCATCGCGCAGGTGGGGTCAACGCCATTCACGAAGGCACTTTCACGCAGATACTTCTCCACTAGCACACGCTTGCCCACGTACCCCATTCGTAGATGTCCACTTTCGGCGCGAAGCTCGGTGCTCGAGACGCCTTGCGTACGATCAAGGTAGACTACCTCACAGTATTCCCTGAGATAGTCGAACTTACCAACCCAGTCAGAGCCTACGGTGAACACATCAATTCCCATACGTCTGATGTCGTCAATCTTCTGGCCCTCGTACTCTTCAACGATTACTTCGTCAGCAATCCCGAGCTCTTGGACAGAACGCATGCGCTCGTTGAGGGTTTGGGAAACGTTAATCTTCCCGCGCACCTTGTCGAAGCCATCGGCGGTTACGCCCACGACCAGGTAGTCGCCGAGCGCCTTGGCGCGTTCCAGCAGGCGCACATGGCCCCGGTGCAGAAGGTCGTACGTTCCATATGTGATCACTTTCCTCATGGGCCTCACCTTCCCTTTCGTGGCTTGTTTAGTAATTGCCGCAGTGCTCGAGCTTCGCGACGTGGAAGGCTTTCTCCCACCCATGGGCCTCGTACCAAGGCCACAGTGGCTCTATGTAGCAGTACAGCAAAGGTATGAGGCCGCGCGCGGCCACTTCGACGGCCAGCGATGAGAGCACCCGCGCCCCGACACCCTTCTCCGCACCAGGGCGTGCCTTGAGCCCGGCGCAGACGGCAACATCGTCGGACTCGGCATAGGTCGCCATATGCGCAGCAATTCCTTCGCTATCCCTAATGACTATGCTCCTGCAGCCCTGAAGCCGCTCTCTCTCGCACAACTGAGCCACGAGCGCGCTGACATCGTAGTGCTTGCCAATCTCCTCGTCGCCGCAGATGAGCCTGGCGATCTCAGGATAGTCGGCCTCGGTCGCCCTGACCGCCGCGGGGTCTGGTACCTGAGTTCCGTCAGCCCGCATAACCCACCCCTCAGACAAACTGTAGTCGGCGAGCACGGTGGCGAGCTCTGCCGCAGCACTGTAAGAGGTTTGGACCATGGAGGGGTCCATTTTCTCAACGAGGGTCGCGACGGCCCGGATTGCGCGGTGGCCTGCCTGCCCGCAGAAGACGACCTGGAGTCCGTCATAATATCGGTAAACGACCGCCTCGAGTCGGCTTTCGTCGAAGACCTCCCAGCACGCAACGTTGTCGCCCTCGAACCCGTAGGTCAGCGCATCGATAAGTGCGTAGGGGTTTTCAACGCGCTGACCTTCCAGAACACGCCGCAAGCCCTCGTCCCAGCAGGCCACTTTCTTCACATTCACGTTCGTTTTCCTTAAAACTCGTAGCTCGATACCGGCGAGTGCTGCCCTCGGCGGTCCTCGGGCGGCAACTGCATGTAGTCGCCATAGATGTAAGTGAGGATCGCGTCGAAGTCACGTGTCCCCATCAAACGTTTCCCTTCGAACTCGTACTCCGACAGGTCCTTAAACCACTCCTTAGGCATCGCGTAACGCTCTTCGAGCGGATTTTCTCGATAGAGGGTACCGGTAGCTGGAAACAGCAGCGTCCTCACGCGGTTGGGGCTGTCGTCCGTGCTCTTGCGCTCCATTGGAGCGGCTAGAGCATAAACCGCCTTTGCGGGTATCTTGGACAATAGCGAGAACCAGGCCCTGAGCTGAGCCGACACGCGGGGGTCGAGTCTGCCGACCTCAGACCATAGGACCTTGCGCAGGCACATGCACCAGAAGTCCTGCAGAATTTGGCCGCCCACACCAAGAGGCGCGTCGTCCATGGGGAACACGTCGACAAAGACTCCTGTTTTGCACTTCAAGTGCTCCTGTCCGACCCTCACGTACTTCGTTCCGGTGCGCCTGAGCTTGCCGTACCCCCACCTGTATTCAGGATCGCTCAGATGGTCCTGGAAGAAACAGATGGACGGGTCCATCTCATGGGCGACAGAACGGAACCTCTCGTAGTCCTCACGAAGCATTGCAATATCAGCATCATCATCCCAGGGGATATAGCCCTTGTGGCGCACTGCGCCAAGGAGCGTCCCGCCGCAGATTGTGTACGCAATCCCGTGAGCGCGACACACGCGGTCGAACTCCACGAGCATGTCGAGCTCCAATAGCTGCATGCGCCGGAAGTCCTCTCCTTCTATGACCTTTACCTGTTTCATCTGCGCCCCCACCTAGAACAGACCCTCGGCCGATAGCGAGGTCAGGCAGTCGATAAGCCTGTCGTTGTCCTCCTCTGTGATGGCACCGATGTGCCCGATGCGGAACACCTCGTCGCACAGCGCGCCTCCGTTTGGGCACAGCCACATGCCGTACCCGGTTTTGGCGCGCTCGATGATTGCCTTCGCGTTGCTCGCGGGGCAACGGAGCGCCGTCACTGCATTGGAGGGGTTCTCGGGGACCATCTCGAGTGTGGTGCTCGTCAGGGCGTCGCGCACGGCCTTCGCGCGCGACGCGATCTCGGCGCGCTCCGCGTCGATCCCGCGCGCCTCGATCGACCTCAAACGCGCATTGATCTCAAGCAGCGTGTTGACAGCAGGCGTCCAGGGAGTCTGCCCACGCTCGCCGTTGCGCAGGGCTTCCTTTAGGCTCAAGTAGGAGCAAACCTCGGGATTCTCCGCTACCCTTTCCTGTCCGCGCGGCGAGAGAGCCATGAGGGAGATGCCCGGGTGGCAAGCTAGCGCCTTTTGCGAACCCGTCAGCACCACGTCGGCGCCGAGAGCCGCCATGTCAATCTCTTCGGCGATGAACGCGCTCACTGCGTCGACGATCAAGAGCATCTCGCGTTCGCGGCAAAACTCGGATAGGAGCCTCATGTCGTACAATAGTCCCGACGAGGTCTCATGCATGTTCACGAGCAACGCACCGCAGCCGGATTCCACCGCATCCTCGAGGTTTTTCCGCGTGACCTGACGCCCGAACTCAAGCTTAATCTCGTTGACGTTGTGCCCGTGAAGTTGGCATAAGTCGACGAACCTCTGCCCGAAACTGCCGCCATTGACCACTGCAACTCGCTCAGCGGGCGCTAAGACACTCATCACAGCAGCCTCCATAGCGCCTGTGCCAGAAGCCGTTAGAAACACGCAGCGTGAATCCTTGGGTGCGGACAACAAGTCCAACATAATGCGCTCGTTCTCTAGCATTACCTGAGAGAACTCTGGTGTGCGGAAATAGGGTGTGCTCTTGGCTGAAACTTCCAGCACCTCGCTGGGACTCATAACCGGACCAACGGTGAAGTTAAGCATCTGCATTCTCCTTAGTGTCTTCGTTCACGCACCATGCCTTCAGGCAGTGCGTCTGTCTTTTGTCCTCCGGCGGCAGCTGCATGTAATCCCCGTAGCACTTGGTCAGGTATTCGTCCCAGCAGCCCATGGCGGGGAACATGTGCTCCTCGAACTCAACCTCGACCATGTCCTCGTAGCCTTCCTTGGGAAGCGACCACCCGTGTTTGGCCAGTCCGAGTACGCTGCTGACGCGGCTTGCCGCGTCGTAACCAGGCTCGGTTGCAACGCGCTCAGCCATTGCCATCATCTTCGTCTTTGCGTGCTCCGGATTAAGAAGCGCTTTGGCTGCGTTCTTTATGAAGCGTTTTCCCATTGAGTCCGAATTATGATTGGCGCTCGACCAAACGCTTGCACGCGAGGCCTTGTTCATGCGGACTTGCATGCGCTCAATCTCGCTCTCGTCAGAAGAAACGCCATCCATAACGAAAACATCTATCCAGAGCATTTGATCCATGACCCCTTCATAGGTAGGCTCTTGAGCTCTAATACTTTCGGTGCAGAACTTGCGCCAGGGGTAAACAAACGGGCTGTTCTCGGGGCCAACGAGCCTGAGTCCAGCCGGCAACTCGCCAGCAAGCGTTGCAAGACGATCGTAATCGGGGCGCGGCATACAGACGTCGATATCGTCATCCCAGGGGATGAATCCCTTGTGGCGAATAGCGCCAAGCAAAGTGCCGGCTGTAAGTGAGTATCGAAGGCCGTGTTCGGAGCAAAAGGCATCAAACGCTTCAAGAAGCTCCAGCTCCTTCTGGTGTAGCTCTTCGATAGAGAGCGGGGTGATGTTACTCATGCAACTTTCCCTTCCTTAAACATTCAATCAGCACAAACCCCCTGGTTCCAAGTAGCGCGACCTCGGCTATGCAGCGGATTACGCAGATCGCGAGCAAAGATGACCGGCCGAGAAGCGCCATCGCGAGGAGCAGAGCAGCGTTAATAACACCTGAGGCAACAGTCGAGGCGGTAAGTTCGTTGACCTTACCCAAAGCGCCGAGTACCGGCCAGCCAATCAAGATCGAATAGAAAGAGAGCGGCAGGACAGGGCTGAGGGCAACCATGACCCAAGAACCCGCAACGTAGCCCTGTCCGCCAAGTAGAAAAAACACCTGCGGGGACAGCAGGCAATACGCAACGGTGCCGACCAATAGGGCGGGAGCTGCCATAATCGCCATCTTCCTAACAGCGCCCAGATCCCGATGCGCCACAACATGGGGATACAGACTGCTGGATATTGGAGAATAGAGCGCTTGAACCGCGCTCACGGTTGTGAGGGCGAGCGACCAGTACGCGATTTCCGTCGGGTCGGTGAGCACGATTCCCACGACGAAAGTGGTGAACCCCGAGACAAGGGTGGTGCCGATGTTCGACACGCAATACACGGCAGATCTCTTTAGCTCAGCCAAGGCGTTTCGGAAGCCACCGAAGGAAACCCGCACGCCGTAGCGGGTTCGAACGGTCATGAAGCTCCAGATAAGCGCTACCAAGCCGCCCAGGGCATCCGCAACTGCGACGAGCAGAAGATCCTGCGGTCCATGGACCACCAGAAGAGTCAGGCCGACCGTGATCACCTTTGCCGCGAAGAAACGCGTGGTGAGCGGCTCCATGTCCTCAAAACCTTGAAACATGAAATCCGGTAGCAAGGCCCTGAGCACGGTGGAAACATAGGCAATCAGTACATACCCCATATTGTCCCAGAGCAGTGGGATGAACTGGGCGACGACCACGACGACCGCGCACAGGCCGGCGGCGAGGAGAAGACGAGCGAGCTCTATGGAGCCGAGCAGGCGTGAAAGGACCTCGCAGTTGTCCCTCAGGTCGACGACTTGCTTTGTTCCGGAAAGCATGAAACCGAAGTCAGCGAGCGTCTGGACGATTCCCATGAACGACAACACGTAGGCATAGACGGCGTAGCCACCCGTGCCCAGCACGCGCGTGAGGTACGGCACGAGGATGAGGGGGAATACGTACTTAAGTACTTGTAATCCGTACTGCCAAATTATGTTTTTGGCGAGTGTGTTACTGCTTTTCAATATCTATATCAACCCAAACAAATTTCAGTTTTCGTTTCTATTCGAGCTAAAGCGCAAGGCAATAAAGAGCGGGTGCCTGAGCCCTTAAAGCGAAAGCGACGCCAGCCGCCAGAGGACGCTATCGACTTCCAAAAGAACATTCTCGGGATGGCCCATTCGCCTTCATCAACTCGGTAGCAAAAGCAAAAACGCAGCGAGATTCTTCGTCAACGAGCGCGACCGTGAGGTTTGCAAACAAGATACCGAGCTGATAGAGAGTCTGGTCATACATCCTCTGGTGAAAAGGAAAGGCCAATGTCCGGCGCAAAGCAAGCATGGCTTCGATCGTGAAGTACCTGTCTATAGACCTCTTGCTCGACAGGCTGTTCGAGGTTAACGAGTCAACTTGCTTTTGGTATGAGTAGTCCAATTCGTCGATGGTCGACCCCTGAACCTCAGCACGATCATTTATGTCCGCACAGTGTCCTCAAACCACCCATCTTTGAGAAGCTCTAGGCCTTGCCGCGTCTCGCGATCGAAGATCCTTCCCCATGCAACGCCGCTCGAGTGTTTCGTCCCCACAGAAATGACCCGCCCGAGCTCGCTGATATAGCGGGGAATAATCACGGTGATGTCGACCAAAAGTGTTGCAGGTCATAAGTCGTGGAGCTCGGGCGAGGAACGTTAAGTGGTGGCCGAAACCCGGGTAAGCGCTCCCTGGCCACGCAGATTCAGGAGGTCCATCCGAAGCCCCTCGCGTGTGGTACGCGAGGGGCTTCGGATGGACCGAATGCTTGGCGATCCTCCCGAGATTGTTCAACACTAGTCCCATTTAACAATCCTCATGAATCTAAACAAGCTGCCAGAAAAAGGAAAAAGGAACGACACCGTGCCATTGCGGCCGGTAGACCATAATTACTACAAAAAACACGGCCGTAACTGCGCATATGCCGTAAACGAGGAGGAACTTGAGCTTTGTATCGATCTTTCGGAATCGCAGCGCCACGTATAAGACAAGGAAAAACGAGGTAAACGTCGTCAGCCTCTGGAAGATGTTCACGAAGCAAGCGAGGAACTGGAAGACGACCTGGAGCATGGATCCATGAAAAAGAACCCTCTCCTCCCTGTCGTCATCCGAAGCCCCCACCCCAAACAAATGGGAAACGACAATCAGCAAAGCGTCCATGGCGGTCATGATCGGCGCCGCGAGCGCATCCCCCCCCGACCACGAGGACATGCTATACGTCGAGTACTTGTCAAAGTTCTTCTCAACGAAGCTCCACACGACATCAGGGGGAAAGGGCCAAAGCCAACGCGACGACGCCATAACCCAGCATGACTTTCTTTGTCGGTGCGAGCGCCGAGAGCGGAATGAGCGCGAGCATGACGATGGCGGTCGAGTGAAACAGGGAGCCGAAAATGACCGCCGCAGCGAAACGGATCCTCTTCCCGGACTCCAGCCAAGGTATCGCCGCGATGATGATTGCGGCGGCGATACCTTGGCGCATGAGGTTCATAAAGGAGGCGTACGTCAGAAGTGTCACATAGAGGAAGAGTGCGAGCACGGGATTGCAGTCCGACTTATAGACCACATACCCGACGCAGGCGGTCATGACCGCACTGGTGAAGAGAAGAAGGAGCTGCGGATTGGGGCTGACCACGTTCAAGGCCCGGAGGAGGTACAGGAACCCGGTTTCATACCAGGAGTGTGCCATCCACGCCGTCAGGTAAGCGTTCCAGTACTGGAGCGTATCCACTCCGACCGCATAGCTTCTCAGGCCGGAGAACGCGAACAAGACCAGGCAGGCCAAGATGATAAAGCATCGTCTCTCAGCATCCCCGCGCGACACGCCCGTGATTACACCGAGAACGAGAATCACGACTATTTCCATCAGATAAATCGTCATGCGCGCCCAATCACCTTGAGATAATCGGTTCGAATCGACTTGGCGATCGAGGGCCACGAAAACAACTCCGCAACGCGACGTGAGGCCAGGGCCATCTCCGCATAGGCCTCAGCAGAGCTGGCGGCGGCGACGATGGCTTCCCGCACGGATTCGGGAGAAAGGTCGCAGACCCATCCGGCTCCCTCTGCGAGGATGACGTCAGACATGTTGGTACCCGGGGTTACCACGCATGGCAACCCGTAGGCGCACGCCTCGAGCAGACCCATCGGCATCCCCTCGTAGCGTGATGTGAGGAGAAAGATGTCCGCGGCGCGCAGAACCGCATCCTTCGCATCCCCGTATACAGGGCCGCGAACGGCAACAACGTCTGAAAGCCCCGCGGCCTGTAGCTTTTTCTCCATCTCATTTGAGAAGCCGTTGACGGAGTTGCCGTAAATCGAGAGATGGAAGCGCGGTGAATCCGCGCGAGCATTCAACGGAGTAAGTGCTTCGAGGAGGATGTCCAATCCCTTTTGATAGGGCTCCACTCTGCCAACGAACACAATTTCAGGCACGTCGCCATGCCACGACTCCCGATGAGGGCGCTCCTTGGGCACTTCTATGCCGTTCGGCTCGATGAAGCTGTTCCGGTTCCATTTCTCGCCGGACTCATCGCGTTCCTTCTCGGTAAGGTAGTGGATCGCAGCGGCGCCTTGAGCGAAACGGTTGTAGAAAACGGCGTTGCAGATTCGTTTCTTAAAGGTTTTCTTCCCCTGGTCTCCGCTCGTGAGGGCGCAGTGCGGCTCAATCACATATGGTATACCCGAAGACAGCACGCCCAAGAGGGTCGCGTTGGGATGAAACGCATAAAAACCCTCGAAAACGATTAGGTCAGGGCCCCAGATTCGACTGGTGAAATCTTCAATGTTGAAAGCAAAGTCGTTAGGGTTCCTGTAGAAAGGAAGACCCCTCCATTCTTCGCGCTCGACAGGTCTCATGTTATACCAGACAACCTCTTCGAGTTCGGATAAGGCCCCGATCAGTGCAGGCACACAGTACGTAGGGCCCGCGAAGCCCTCAAACTCAAGGTTCGAGAGAAATAGAATCCTCATTCAGCCTCAATCCTAAATCCTTTTAAGCACCGCGTGCGTCAGCTGCCAGAACAGACAATACGCGGAATAGACTGGGTTTATCTTCTCCACTTTTCGGTAGGCGTTCCACGTGCGGGAAACTGCACGGAATTTATTAGCGGAGCGGGAGCCGCCATGTTTCCTGTTCTTTGCAAGCACCTCGTCGAGGCCGCCGGCTGGAACGCCACTCTTGAGGACCTGGAGCCAGACGACCATGTCTTCAGGGAAATCGAACGAATCCCCGAAATCGGGACAAACGAGAAGACTCAGGGGTATTTTCGAGAGGTCGAACGCGATGGTATGGCTGCAGGTCACGGTGTTCTTGAGAAAACCGTCGTAGTCGATGCTCTTGGGTACGTGTACGTAATTCCTATGCTGTCCGTCAGACTCAATGGTCTCATACGAGGTGAAACACATCCCCAGACCACAATCCCGCATGTACGCAAGCTGGTGATCAAGTTTATCCGGAAGCCATGCGTCATCGGCGTCCATGAACGCGACGAAATCGCCGGAAACGTGTTCGATACCGGTATTGCGCGACTTAGCCGCACCAACGTTGTGCTCGTTGGGATGAACCGAGATACGACGATCCTTATTCTCGTATTCCTTCGCAAGTCGAAGAGATGCGTCCGAAGAGCAATCTTCGACCACGATGAGCTCCCAGTTCTTATAGGATTGAGAAAGAACGGAGTCGAAGGTCTCGACAAGATACGGCTCAGCATTGTAGAGGGGCATAATGATTGAAACCAGGGGAGAATCGGTCATACGTTACTTCCCCCTCCTCATCGCCTTGAACGTTTTTACGAACACGCGGGTATCCAACCCGAGCGACTGATGGCGCACATAAAAGAGCTCACGAGCTTGCCTCTGACCACTTCTCCACGTGGATTCATTGCGGTCAGTCGCAGCCCACCAACCGGTGATGCCAGGCTTACATGCGAGCACCTCATCGCGTGCATCGCCGTATTCATACGTTTCCTCAAGTGTTACGGGACGAGGGCCAATGACGGATAAATCACCCGAGAGAACGTTAATGAATTGAGGAAGTTCGTCCAACGAAGTGCGGCGAAGAAAGCGGCCTACACGCGTGATTCGGGGATCATCGTCAACCTTCTGTTCGCGCTGCCATTGCGCCAACTGCTCGGGAGTCATGTACTTCTCAGGATGCTCGTGAGCATCAGAGACCATGGTTCGGAGTTTGAAGATATAGATAGGCTTGCCGCCCTTACCGACTCGCTTTTGGCGAAAAAACGGCTTGCCGGGAGAGTCAATCTCTATGGCGATGCATGCAGCTACGACGGGGATAGCCAATACCACACAGACGCCAGCAGAGAACACGATGTCAAAGGCTCGCTTGAAGGCAAAGTAGCCTGGCCCACCTTTCTTGGGAGCAGCAGCATTGGGATCGGCAGCGGGTGCCTTATAGCTTCCTGTCGCTACGAAACCTTGCGCCGGAGCAGGGTTCTCGACGGGAGGCGGAAATTCCGTCGCCACAGGAGCATGAGAGCCATTCTGCCGATCAATGACTTGACCGATCATTGACGTACCACAAGGAACATCAGTTATATATTCAGTTTTATCCGACACGTTCTCTTCCAACACTTCGTCCCCGGGTCGGGGATCCTCCCTGTTCTGTGTAGCGACCGTCTGCAGCTAGGCGATCGCCTTTTTAAAGTTGCGCATGACGCGCTGCTCGTTTGAAAGAACGGCAAGGCCAACGCGGGTGGTTACGCGCCGGCCGCACAGGTCGAGCTCCAAATAAGCAGTGCACTTGCGTCTATTAATGGTTTTGATGAGGCCTTCGTGGCCCAGCAGTGGACCAGCCGTTACTACGACCTGGTCGCCGTTTTTTTAGGGCCTCACTCATGGGCACTACGCGGTCTCCCCTATGCGTAAAGCTGCTTATGAGTTGGGCCTCTTCTTTTGCCAGCGGCACAAACTGACCGTCCTGGGCAA
Organism: Collinsella aerofaciens; assembly: GCF_020181355.1. NCBI lineage: Bacteria > Bacillati > Actinomycetota > Coriobacteriia > Coriobacteriales > Coriobacteriaceae > Collinsella > Collinsella aerofaciens. Next base: position 1,896,112 of record NZ_CP084004.1, on the reverse strand, counting down.
GCACCCGGGCAAAGTCGTCCATGCGCAGCAGATACTGTTGCACGGTGCGAGGGTCTGACGTATCGCAGATGAGATAACCGGGGAACAGAGGCTTGGTCGTGTTGACCCATTCGCCGTGTACCTTGATCTCGGTTTGATATTGGGGATAAAAGAGCTCTTGCATGGCACCAACCGGCACCATGCGCTCAATGCGCTCGCGCATTACGTCTTCGCGACCGTTAATGACTTGGATCACATACCACACGAGCACCACCCCCTTGCTGTCTTACGTGTGGCTCACGGGGTTTGGGTATGGCTTCGCCAGGGCGCTTGTGCGCAAAGGCGCTCCATATTCAAACCCTGAGCCCAGTCAGACAAGCACGTGGCTCTGCCCCACCGTGAACGGTATGTACAAATGCAGTTGCTAGAGGAGCGGACGCATATCGCAAAATGACCGCGCCCCAGTTGGCTGCGTGCGAGCCAGTCAAGCAGGTACGAAACTGGACCGCACGCAAACAGCTGTTGGACTGCTGTGGTTTGCCAAAGCAACTTATTGCACTACCTAAAGCGAACTAATTAATTAGACGCAAAAGCAAGAACAAAACGTGCATGGCAATCAATATTGGAGCTCGTGGTTTTTCTAACACCGCCGTTACGGCCGGATGCTGATCGACCCTGCGTTTTGCGACTTGCTGGAGCCGCGAGCACAGTTGAACTCATGTAACGTTAGGTATCCTAGCACAAGCTGGTAGCGAAACTGATTTGGCTTGTGGTGGACAACATATCGTTCATTTAGCGTGTTCAAGGGGGTTGTTTTGGGATGTTGTTCACATTGGCGCAGGATATTGGGGTGCTAACGGAGGTTATGGATGCTCCTGAAGCCCGAATTGACCAGCGAGGCGTTCTGGTAATTGCGTTTGTCCAACAAACTATGTACAGAGATGGGAAATAAATTGTGCAACTTTTTGTTGGCGTAGGTGGGGTTTGTGGCGCGTGGTTTTTTGGCATGAAAAAAGGCCTTCGGAATTCCGAAGGCCTTTGCATTCACGATGGTGGAGACGAGGGGGATCGAACCCCTGACCTCTTGACTGCCAGTCAAGCGCTCTCCCAGCTGAGCTACGCCCCCGTGACGAGGAGATACTATAGGGGAATGTTTTGCTTGATGCAAGAGGTTTTTGTTGAAACTTTTTCTTACGGGTTTTCCTGGGACGGGGCTGAATTGACTTATTTTGACTTCGGCAAAATAAGTCAATTAACCCACCGTCCCGATAAAACCCTCACGCAACAAATACGCTATCGCAGTTCCGACATGGACGGTTATCTTTGCAGTTGATCTTACTATGTTGCTAATGCCGGTATCGGCTAACAGGCCCAGCGGGGCGTGATCCAGTTCCCACTCTAGGCCGTGCTCGCTTACCTCGGTGTTGGGGGCTATGGCGATGATGGAGAACGTCTTGCCTTCGGCGCTTTCGATGGTCCACGATTCGCCTGCGTGCAAGATGCGGGCCGTGGTCTCGTCTTCGGCAATCCAGATAGGGGCATCCTCGTAGCCTGCGAGCAGCCCCAGTACGGAAAGCGCCATGTCCGGACGGCCGCCCGTAGCGCAAGTCGCAACTACTTCGGCACCCGGCCAGCGACGACGGACGGAATCGAGCGCCAGCGCCAGATCGGTATAGTCCTTGTACGGGTCGTGGCGCTCAACTTCAAAGTCGGTGGCGGCATCGACTAGCGCGCGACCCGCATCGCTCACCGTGTCGGCATCCCCCACATAAACGTCGCAGCCCAGGCCGGCGCCCAGCAGCGCGTCGAGTCCGCGGTCCACGGCGACAACGTGGTCGCACTCCCCCGCCAGCCTACGCAACAGATCTGCGCTCACCACCACGGGTGAGCCGCAGACCACTAATACCTTGCAAGCCACGGCCCTCGCCTATCCCTCAAATGCAAGCACGCGGGGCAGATCCAGCTCTTCGTAACTGTCGATAAAGATATCGCAATTGGCGCGCACGTCATCGCGCTTCATGCGGCCGTGCGGGTCATAAATACCCACACGCTTAAAGCCTGCGGTGCCAGAGCTCTTAAGGCCAAAGACTGCGTCCTCAAACACCCAAGCGCGCTCAAACTTTTGCCCATGGCGCTCATCTAGGCGGCGCAGCGCCAGCTCGTATACGTCGGGGAACTGTTTGGAGCGCCCCGCCTCGCCCGTCGTGGTAACAAACTCCATATAAGCGTCGAGCCCGGCGCCCGCAAGCGCAGACTTAACCAGCTCGGCCGGCGTGGACGTGGCAACGCACATTGCAATGCCCGCCGCCTTCGCCTGCTCCAAAAATGCAAGCAGGCCGTCGCGCGGCGGCACCTTGGAGTATCCATCGATCAGGATGTCGCTCAGCTCGCGATACAGCTCCTCGCCATTCGCGCCAATGCCCCACGTGTCGTGGTAGGCCTGGCACTCGTCTTCCAGTGACAGGTGCTCGAATTGGGCAAAGTCATCCACGGTCACGTCAATCCCGTGGCGGTGCAATAACTCTGGCTGAGCATAAGCCCAAACGGGGGTGCTATTAACCAGCGTGCCGTCGCAATCGAAAATAAAAGCAACCTTGGGAGCGGCGGTATGGGACATAAACGTACCTTTCGATGTCAAATGGTAAACAACCTGCTAAAAACGTTTTACCAAACGTAAACCTAACATTCTAGAAACCCTAATTGGTAAAGCTGTCAAGAGTTTTACCATCGCAATTCTGCCAGTGGTATAAACATGGCGCTTACCGATTAAACGCCACCGCAAATCCACTTTCGTCCATGAAACTAACGTACAGGTGTTATCGTAGTTTTTGTCGAAAGTTCCACCGAGCACGCGAGGTGGAACGAATCACAGAAACTTCGCCGTCCCTTCGATTCGTGCAGCCTTGGACCTTTCGCATCTAGTCACCAAGGCAACACGCTGCCGCGTCATGATGGGATCAAACGTGAGCGATACAAAGCTAAAGCCAACGGCTAAAAAGCCCGCAATCCGCAAACCGGCTCCGCACGCACCGGAGCTCTCCAAGGACGATGTCTACCTGTTTGGCATTGGAATGTGGGAGCGCAGCTGGGAAAAGATGGGCGCGCACCCCGACACGCAGAACCGTACGCGCGGCTGGCGTTTTTGCGTTTGGGCCCCCGACGTAAAGAGCGTCCATGTCATTGGCGAATTTAACGACTGGGATGAGGAAGCCAACCCGCTGGTGCCCGTGCATACGAGCGCTATTTGGGAAGGCTTTATTCCTGGCGCCGAGCAGGGCCAGCTCTATAAGTACCTCATCGAAACCAACGAGGGCGAAAAGCTTTACAAGGCCGATCCGTATGCCTTTAAGGCCGAGTGCCCTCCGGGTACCGCGAGCGTGCTGTGGACCCTCGATGGCTACAAGTGGAACGACGCCGCGTGGCTCAAGCGCCGCGCCGGCCACAACCATATGTCGCAGCCGCTCAATATCTATGAGGTGCATATTGGCTCGTGGAAGCGCCACGGCGACGCGCCGCAGGGCGAGCCCGACGAGTACGGCAACTACCCCGGACCCATGGATCCCTTCCCCGCGCAGCGCGGCGAGTTCTACACCTACGACGACCTGTCGGTGGAGCTCGTGGACTACGTGCGCGACATGGGCTACACGCATATCGAGGTCATGCCGCTTATGGAGCATCCCTTCGATGGCTCCTGGGGCTACCAGACGACCGGCTACTACGCCGCCACGTCGCGCTACGGCAACCCGCAGCAGCTCATGCACTTTATCGATGCGTGCCACGAGGCGAGCATCGGCGTGATCATGGACTGGGTGCCCGGCGGTTTTTGCGCCGACTCCCACGGCCTTGCAACCTTTAACGGCCACATGCTGTTTGAGCACGAGATTCACCCCAACTGGGGCACGCACAAGTTCGATTTCGCCCGCGGCGAGGTCCGCTCCTTCCTAGTCTCCAACGTGCTGTACTGGCTCGAGAACTTCCACGTGGACGGCATTCGCATGGACGGCGTGTCCAGCATGCTGTACCTCAACTTTGGCATCGACGATCCCGGCCAAAAGAAGTTCAACAAGTACGGAACCGAGGAAGACCTGGACGCCAGCGCGTTTATCCGCCAGGTCAACTGCGCCGTTGAGGCGCACTACCCCGACGTGATGATGATGGCCGAGGAGTCCACCGCGTGGCCGCTCGTGACCTACCCGCCGCAGGACGGCGGCCTGGGCTTCCACTACAAGTGGGACATGGGCTGGATGAACGACACCCTGCACTACATGCAGACCGATTTTCCATGGCGCCCCGGCAACCACGGGCTACTCACGTTCTCCATCATGTACGCCTTTACCGAGAACTTTATTTGCCCGCTGAGCCACGACGAGGTCGTGCACGGCAAGTGCTCGCTCATCGGCCGCATGCCGGGTGACTGGTGGCGCCAGTTTGCCGGTCTGCGTACGCTGGCCTTCTACCAGATGACGCACCCCGGTGCCAAGCTCAACTTTATGGGCAACGAGATCGGCCAGTTTATTGAATGGCGCTACTACGAGTCCATCCAGTGGTTCCTGACCGAGGAGTACGAGACCCACCGTCATCATCAGGCTTTTATCAAGGCACTTAACCACTTGTACACCGCCGAGCCCGCCCTGTACGAGCGCGGCTACACCGACGACGGCTTTACCTGGATTGACGCGGATAACTCTAAGCAGTCCATCGTGAGCTTTGTGCGCCAGGGCGAGGACGTCGATGACGACCTGGTGATCCTGATCAACTTTGACCCGGCGAGCTACGAGAGCTTCCGCGTGGGCGTGCCGCGCGAGGGTGACTGGGAGGTCATCTTTGATTCCGATCGTCTCGAGTTTGGCGGCAGCGGCTATGCGGGTGAGGAGCCCTACACCTGCTCGAGCGAGCCCTATCCCTGGAACGGGCAGATGGACTCCATCGAGATTAAGGTGCCCGGCCTGGCTGGCGTGGTGCTTAAGCGCCGCGGTCCCAGCAGCTACAAGCCGCCCGTGGTCGAGGAGCCCAAAAAGGCGACGCGCAAGCGTGCGTCCTCGGTGAAGCCCAAGACCGCGGCTGCCAAGAAGACTCCGGTTAAGGCGAAGGCCGCCGCAAAGCCCGCTGCCAAGGCTTCGGCCAAGTCCACTACGACCAAGAAGGCAGCCACTAAAAAGGCTGCTCCCAAGGCCAAGGCAGCTGCTGTTAAGGCTCCCGCCAAGAAAGCGTAACAAAGGTGTTACCACTGTAATTACCCGCCCCGCGGGGGCGTAGGATACAAGTCATAACCGTTCCGGGAGAAACATCCCCGGGGGAAAGGAACGTATGAATAAGATCTTCGACAACAAGCAGGAGTTTACTGAGCTCTATCGCGATGCCGTCATGAGCATTAGCGGCAAGAGCATCGAGGTCGCTAGCGACCTCGACCGCTTTAACGCCCTGGCCAAGCTCGTGGCCGAGAAGGCACGCACCGTTGCCACCAAGAGTGACGCCCGCGCCACCGCCGAGGGCAAAAAGCGCGTGTACTACTTCTCGATCGAGTTTTTGATCGGCCGCCTGCTCGACAACTACCTGCTCAACTTTGGCGTGCGTGACATGGTCGCCGAGGCACTCGACGACATGGGCTTTGACCTGTCCGTCATCGAGAACCAGGAGCCCGATCCGGCGCTGGGCAACGGTGGCCTGGGCCGTCTGGCCGCATGCTTCCTGGATTCCATGGCAGCCGAGGGCATTGCCGGCTACGGCAACGGCATGCGCTACCGCTACGGCCTGTTTAAGCAGGAGATCGTCAACGGCAGCCAGGTCGAGGCCACCGACGAGTGGCTTACCCACGGCTACCCCTGGGAGGTCCGTCGTCAGGACAAGGCCGTGACCATCAAGTTTGGTGGACGCGTCGAGGGCTTTGAGGAGAATGGCCGCACGTTCTACCGCACGGTGGACACGCAGGACATCCTGGCCGTCCCTTATGACATCCCCGTGGTGGGCTATGCCGGCGAGACTGTCAACAAGCTGCGCGTCTGGGCCGCCGAGCCGGTCGAGGAGCACTTCGATCTGGAGGCCTTCAACCGCGGCGACTACGCCCTGGCCGATGCCGAGCGCGCCGAGGCCGAGGCCATCAGCGCCATCCTCTACCCCAACGACGCCGGCGAGCACGGCCGTCTGCTACGCCTGAAGCAGGAGTACCTGTTTGTTTCGGCCGGCATCTACAGCCTGCTCGACACCTTTGAGAAGGAGCACGGCGAGAACTGGGAGCTGCTGCCGCAGTTTGTTGCCATCCATACCAACGACACCCACCCCGCCATGTGCGGCCCCGAACTCATGCGTATCCTCATCGACGAGAAGAAGCTCGAGTGGGACGACGCCTGGAACATCGTGACGCAGGTCGTGACCTACACCAACCACACCATCCTGCCCGAGGCTCTGGAGAAGTGGCCCATCGGCACGTTCTCCAAGCTCCTCCCCCGCGTGTACCAGATCATCGACGAGATCAGCCGTCGTTGGCACGAGTCGTTCGACACCACGCAGGAGGGCTGGCAGGAGCGTCTGCGTCAGACCGCCATCCTGTGGGACGGCGAGATTCGCATGGCCAACCTGTCCGTGATCTGCAGCCACAGCGTCAACGGCGTGGCCAAGATCCACTCTGACATCATCAAGAACATCGTGCTCAAGGACTTCTATGCCCTGACGCCCGAGAAGTTCAACAACAAGACCAACGGCATCTCGCACCGTCGCTTCTTTGCCGAGGCCAACCCCACCTATGCCAAGCTCGTGACCGAGGCCATTGGCGACGGCTGGCTTAAGGACGCCTTTGAGCTGGAGAAGCTCAAAGAGTTCCAGAACGACACCGAGTTCCTGAAGGCCGTGGGTGCCTCCAAGCGCGCCAACAAGGAGCGTCTGGCCGCCTACGTTAAGGCCGAGACCGGTCTGGTCATTGACCCCAACACCGTCTTCGATGTCCAGGTGAAGCGCTTCCACGCCTACAAGCGCCAGCTCATGAACATCATGAAGGTGATGGACATCTACAACCGCCGCATCGCCGATCCCAACTTCCATGTGACGCCGACGACCTTTATCTTTAGCGGCAAGGCTGCCTCGAGCTACACCTTTGCCAAGGAGACCATCCGTCTCATTAACTCCGTGGCCGACGTCATCAACAACGACGCCCGCGTGAACGAGGTCATGAAGGTCTGCTTTATCCCCAACTTCCGTGTGAGCAACGCCCAGCTCATCTATCCCGCCGCCGAAATCTCGGAGCAGATCTCCACGGCCGGCAAGGAGGCCTCGGGCACGTCCAACATGAAGCTCATGATGAACGGCGCCATTACGCTGGGCACCCTCGACGGCGCCAACATCGAGATCGCAGACCTGGCCGGTCGCGAGAACGAGGCCATCTTTGGCCTGACCGCCCCCGAGGTCGAGCAGCTCTGGGCATCCAACAGCTACTTTGCGTGGGATACCCTCAACGGCGACCGTGAGCGCCTGGGCCGCGTGATGGACGAGCTCAAGGACAACACCTTTGCGGGTCTTTCGGGCAACTTCGAGAGCATCTACAACGAGCTCATGAACAACAACGACCCCGACCTGGTCATGGCCGATTTCCGCAGCTACGTCGACGCCTGGGAAAAGCTCACGAACAGCTACGGCGACCAGGAGACCTGGAACCGCAAGGCCCTGCTCAACACCGCCTCCTCGGGCTGGTTCTCGAGCGACCGCACCATTCGCGAGTACCGCGACGAGATCTGGCACGCGTAAAGGCGCGCGAACTCCCCTATGCCAGCACGGCATTACTCGACGGGCGTGACGTTGCGCCGCGCCCGTTGCTAATGGGTTTAGGAACATCGATGACAGAAGGAGAAATCGATGAGTAAGAAAGAATGCATCGCGATGCTCCTCGCAGGAGGACAGGGCAGCCGATTGGGGGCACTTACCCAAAAGATCGCCAAGCCGGCGGTTAGCTTTGGTGGCAAGTTCCGCATTATCGACTTCTCGCTCTCCAACTGCTCCAACTCGGGCATCGACACGGTGGGCGTTCTGACGCAGTATCGCCCCTACCTGCTGCATGCCTACGTGGGCTCCGGCGAGGCATGGGATCTGGACAGCCGCGACGGCGGCGTGTCGATCCTGCCGCCGTATGAGACGCAGACCGGCGGCGCCTGGTATGCGGGCACGGCAGACGCCATTACGCAGAACCTCGACTACATCAAGGCCAACGACCCCAAGTACGTCCTGATTCTTTCGGGCGATCACCTGTATCGCATGGACTACCGCAAGATGCTCAAGACGCACATTGAGAACAACGCCGACCTCACGGTAAGCGTTATGCCCGTGCCGTGGGAGGAGGCCAGCCGCTTTGGCATCCTGACCACCGACCCCGAGGACGGCCGCATCACCAAGTTCACCGAGAAGCCCGATAAGCCCGATTCGAATCTCGCGTCCATGGGCATCTACATCTTCTCGGCCGACGTGCTGATCGAGGCGCTCGAGGAGGACGCTCTGGACCAGCGCTCGAGCCACGACTTTGGCAAGGACATCATCCCCAAGCTGCTCGGCGAAGGCAAGCGCCTGTACAGCTACGAGTTCCACGGCTTTTGGAAGGACGTTGGCACCATCGCCAGCTTCCACGAGACCTCGATGGATCTGCTGGGCAACAACCCCGAGTTCGATCTGTTCGACAAGCACTTCCCCATCATGTCCAACATCACCACGCGTCCGCCGCACTACATTGGTCCGGACGGCCGCTTGGACGACTGCCTGGTCTCCAACGGCTGCAAGATCTACGGTACCGCTCGCCACTCAATTCTTTCGACCGATGTCATCATCGAGGAGCGCGCCGTTGTCGAGGACTCCGTGCTGCTGCCGGGTGCGCACGTTAAGAGCGGCGCGCACATCTGCCGCGCAATTTTGGGCGAGAACTCCACGGTCGAAGAGGGCGTGAAGCTCGGCTCTGTCGATACCACCAAGGATACGGCCGTCGTTGGAAATGACGTCGTTATCGGGAAGGGGGAATGATCCGATGATCAATCGCAAGGCCATCGGTTATATCACCGCTAACTACTCTTCGACCTACGGCAGCGTGCTGCTCAAGGACCGCCCCATCGCGTCCGTTCCGTTTTTGGGCCGCTACCGCCTGATCGACTTCCCGCTGTCCAACATGATGAATGCCGGCATTAAGACCGTCGGCGTCGTCATGCCGGGCAACTACCGCTCGCTGATCGACCACGTGGGCTCGGGCAAGGACTGGGGCCTGGACCGCAAGAAGGGCGGTCTGTTCATGGTGCCCGGCAACGCGTATGGCACCACCAAGGGCGGCATGCGCTTCCTGCTGCGCGACATCATCTCTAACAAGACGCTGTTCCAGCGCTCGGACAAGCCCTATGTTGTGATGATGGGCACCAACATCATCTTTAATATGGACCTCAACACCATCATCGACGCGCACGAGAACTCCGGTGCCCAGATGACCGTGGTGTACTGCAAGGCCACGCGCAACGTCGACGACGAGACCAAGCTCGAAATTAACGAGAACGGCCGCCTGACGGGCGTGAGCGCCGGCGTCGTGTACGGCGACAACGCCTCTATGGACTGCTGCATCGTCAACCGCGAGACGCTGCTCGAGATCATCGACCATTACCAGGCCGCCGACTATCTGGACCTGCTCGAGGCACTCCAGGGCGACTTTGGCAACATCGACGTGTGCAGCTACGAGTACAAGGGCGAGGTCGTGGGCGTGTTTAGCGAGAAGTCGCTGTATCGCCGCAGCATGGACCTGCTCGACCAGACCGTGGCCGATCAGCTCTTCGATCCCGAGCGTCCGATCCTGACCAAGGCTCACGACGTGCCGCCTTCGCGCTATGCGACCGGCAGCCACGCGTGCAACTCGATCATCTCGGCCGGCTGCATCATCAAGGGCACCGTGCGTAACTCGATCCTGTCGCGCGGCGTCGTGGTCGAGGAAGGCGCTTCGGTGACCAACTCGATCATCAACCAGAGCTGCATCATCAAGAGCGGCGCCCGCGTCGAGAATGCCATCCTGGACAAGAACAACGTGGTTCCCACCAACACCGAGCTTCGCGGCACGCCCGAGAACATCCTGGTGCTGGGCAAGGCTCCGTTAACTTCCGACACCACCATCGTACGTTAACATTGGCACCGCAACATCGCTCGTAACATGTAGAATAGCCGCCCGGTTAGCGCCAGGCGGCTATTCTCGAATTGCAACATGGGAGACAATATGGCAGATTCCAGCAAAAAGATGCAGATCGTGTTTGCTTCGGCCGAGTGCGCACCGTTTGTTAAGACCGGTGGCCTGGGTGACGTGGCGGGCTCGCTGCCTGCAGCACTCGTGCGCGCCGGCGCCGAGGTTATCGTAATGGTGCCCAAGTACGCCACCATCAAGGACGAGTACAAGGCGCAGATGGAGCATTTTGCCGACTTTTACGTGAGCCTGGGCTGGCGCAACGAGTACTGCGGGTTGGAGAAGCTCGAGCGCGACGGCGTCACCTATATGTTCGTGGACAACGAGCGCTACTTTGCGCGCGACTATCCGTACGGCTTCTTTGATGACGGCGAGCGCTTTGCGTTTTTCTCCAAGGCCATCACCGAGAGCCTGCAGCACCTGCCCGAGGGCTTTGAGTGCGACATTTTGCACTGCAACGACTGGCAGACGGCACTGGCGCCCGTGTTCCTGCGCGAGTTCTACCAGGGCCTGCCGCTGTACGACCGCGTCAAGACCGTGTTCTCGATCCACAACGTGGCGTTCCAGGGCCAGTTTAGCGACACCGTGATGGAGGACATCCTGGGTGTGGCACATATTCCCGCAGCAGCTACGCAGCTGCGCTGCGACGCCTGCAGCATCAACTACATGCTGGGCGCACTGCACTATGCCGATGCCATCACCACGGTGAGCCCCACCTATGCGGGCGAGATCCAGACGCCCGAGTTTGGCGAGGGCCTGGACGGCGTGCTGCGCGAGCGCTCCTACGCGCTGCAGGGCATCCTCAACGGCATTGACGTGGCGGCCTTTGACCCGGCAACCGACAAGCGCATTGCCGCCAACTACACGGTTGACGACCGTTCCGGCAAGGCCGTGTGCAAGGCCAAGCTGCAGGAAGAGCTGGGGCTCGAGGTTCGCGACGACCGTCCGCTTATGGTGATGGTCACGCGCCTGACGCGCCAGAAGGGCTTAGACCTGGTCATGTACGCGCTCGACCGCATTTTGGCCGGCGGCGTGCAGGTGGCCGTGCTGGGCACCGGCGACCGCGACTACGAGGACGGCCTGCGCTACTTCCAGGACAAGTACCCCGGCACCATGGCCGCACGCATCGAATTTGACCCGGCGCTGTCGCAGCGCATGTACGCCGCCGCCGATATGTTCCTGATGCCTTCGAAGTTTGAGCCTTGCGGTCTGTCGCAGATCATCGCCATGCGCTACGGCACCCTGCCCATCGTGCGCGAGACCGGTGGCCTGAAGGACACCGTGCAGCCGTACAACGAGTTTACCGGCGAGGGCACGGGCTTCTCGTTTAGCAACTTTAACGGCGACGAGATGGGTGACGCGGTGTTCCGCGCGGCGCGCCTGTTCTGGGATAACCGTGACGCTTGGAACCAGCTGGTCACGCAGGCCATGAGCCAGGACTTTAGCTGGACGCGCTCGGCCGACAAGTATCTGGACCTGTACTTCTTTATGCAACCGGAGATTGAGAGGCCGGCGGCAGTTGTCGACGAGTCTGAGGCTGTTGCTGAGCCGGTGGCCGCGGAGGAGCCCAAGGCCGAGGAGAAGCCGGTTGAGGCTGAGCCCGCAAAGGCCGAGCCTGAGGTGAAGGCTGAGATTGCTCCTGAGGCAGAGGCCGAGGTCAAGCCCGCTGCAAAACCCGCAGCTAAGAAGACCACGACCCGCAAGACGACCGCTAAGAAGGTTACGACGACAAAGGCGGCGGCAACCAAAACCACCGCTACCAAGACAACGACCACGCGCAAGCGCACCACCGCAGCCGCCAAGAAGGCCGCCGAGGCCGAGGCTGCTCCCGAGGTAAAGGCTGAGGTCGCTGAGGCCAAGCCGGCCGCCAAGGTACCGGCAAAGACCGCTGCTAAGAAGGCGACCATGACCGCCAAGAAGTCAACGGCGGCCAAGAAGACCACGGATACGAAGTCGACGACCACGAAGGCAGCCACGACCAAGGCAGCCGCAAAGCCGGCCGCCAAAGTCGAGGAGACGCCCGCCGAGTCCAAGGCCGAGACAACCGTCGAGGCCAAGCCGGCCACCAAGACCACCACGCGCAAGCGCTCTACGACGACGGCCAAAAAGACCACGACCAAGGCTGCTGCTCCCAAGGCGGAGGCCAAGACCGAGGTAAAGGCCAAGCCCGAGCCCGAGCCTGCCAAGGAGACTCCGGTCTCCCCCGCCGCTCCGGCAGAGAAAAAGGCTCCGACCAAGAAGACCTCCGTCCGCAAGGCAACGGCTACTCGCAAGCGCCGCTAGCCCACAGACGATCAAAAACCTCATCAAACCCTAAGCAAGGGGCGCTCCAACCGGGCGCCCCTTCTCTGTAGGTAGTTGGTAAAACGATTTTCTAGGACAACCGTTCGCCGATGGTAAACGGATGTTGTTTATACAGCCTGTGTACAACAGATATACTTATATCCTGTGCGTAAAGCCCATGGCCAGCAGGCCATGATTCAATTGAACTGGACCGTACTATGAGATTGATACACAACAGCCGTCTGCCGCAGTTTCGCACTCCGTTTGGCGCTGTGACCACAGGAACTACCCTTTCGCTCTCCGTGATTCTGGAGGATGCCGACCCCAACCAGGCAACGCTCACCCTGCGTACCTGGGTCGATGAAGTCGGTGAGTCTCTGTACCCCATGACGCACGAGGGCGACGGCATATTTACCGCCGAGCTGGAGTGTACCGAGCCCTGTCTTATCTGGTACAGCTTTATCTGCAATATCGAGGGCCAGCCCGAGGTCCGCTTGGGTGCACCGCAGGGCCGCACCGGCGGCGAGGGTGTGACCTACGACTACGCCGAGGTCCCGTCGTTCCAGATTACCGTCTACAAGCACCGCGAGAACCGTCCCACCTGGTACGAGCGGGGCATGGTCTACCAGATCTTCCCCGACCGCTATGCCCGCGACGAGCATTGGCGCGAGCGTACGCTGGCCGAGATCGAAAAACCGCGCAACGGAATCCAGCGCCGCATGGTCGAGGACTGGAACGAGCCGCCCGAGTACGAGCGTGCCGAAGACGGCTCCATCAAGACCTGGGATTTTTACGGCGGCTCGCTCAAGGGTATCCAAAATGACCTGCCCCGCATTGCCGAGCTAGGCTTTACGGCCATCTACCTCAACCCCATCTTTGAGGCCGCGAGCAACCACCGCTACGACACGGCCGATTACACCAAGATCGACCCGATTCTGGGCACCGAGCAGGACTTTACGGAGCTGTGCAAGGCGGCCGAGAAGCTCGGCATTTCTATCATCCTGGACGGCGTCTTCAACCACACGGGCGACGATTCGATCTACTTTAACCGCTACGGCAATTATCCCGGCGTCGGTGCTTGGCAGAGCGAGGACTCGCCGTGGCGCGATGCGTTTTACTTCCATGAAGACGGTTCGTATGACTGCTGGTGGGGCGTGGGCAACATGCCCGCCATCAATGAGAGCTCCGAGCTGGTGCGCGAGAAGCTCCTGGGCAAGGACGGCGTGATTCGCAAATGGCTGCGCGCCGGTGCCCACGGCTGGCGATTGGACGTGGCCGACGAGCTTTCCGACGACTTCCTGGCCGAGATCAAAAAGGCCGTGCTCGCCGAAAAGCCCGATGCGCTGCTGCTCGGCGAAGTCTGGGAAGACGCCTCCAACAAGATCAGCTATGGCCATCTACGCCGCTATCTGCAGGGTTCTGAGCTCGACTCTGCCATGGACTACCCCTTCCGCGACATGGTCATCGGCTTTTTGATGGGCTACAAGAACGCATATCAGGCTGCCGAGGACATCGAGACCCTGCGCGAGAACTACCCGCGCGAGGCACTGGCCTGCGCACTCAATCTGCTTTCGAGCCACGACCGTCCTCGCATCATCTCAGTACTCGGCGGTGGCCCCGACGAGTCACAGCTGCCCGAGAGCGAGCGCAGCAAATGGCGCCTGGACGATAACTCGATGGGCCTGGCCAAGAGCCGTTTTTGGTTGGCGACGCTCATGCAGATGACCTTCCCGGGCGTACCCTCAATCTATTACGGCGATGAGTACGGCTTGGAGGGCCTCACCGACCCGGGCAACCGCCGTACCCTGCCGACCAAGGACCAACTCCACGACTTCGACACGCTGGCCATCGTTAAGAACGCGTCTGCCGTGCGCCGCGCGCTGCCCTTTATGGTCGATGGCGAGATCAAGGCCTTTGCGCTCAACGACGAAGTCTTGGCTTACACCCGCACGGGCAAAGACGGCGAGGCCGCGACGGTTATCATCAACCGCAGTCTGCGCAATTCGCACTGCGTGACGATCCCAGCGCTCGGCGAATGTGCAAGCGACGTTATCAGCGGCCACGAGTGCGAGATCCACAACGGTACCGTCACGCTCGACCTGTACCCGTTGGGCTCTTCGATCATCTATCACCATTCCGAGAAGCGCCTGCAGGAGCCGCTCGATCACGGCGCGGGCGTCGTGTGCCACATCACCTCGGTGCCGACCGATGACGGCAAACCCGGCACAATCGGTGCGCCCACGCGTCGCTTTATCGACCATCTGGCCGCCATGGGCATGCGTTACTGGCAGGTCCTGCCCGTCAATCCCACGGACTTCTTCCGCTCCCCCTACGCCGGCCCCTCGGCCTTTGCAGGCAATATCGACCTGCTGCCCGAGGGCCACGAGGAGCTGGCTGCCGACTTCGTCACCTGGAAGGCCCGCGGCGGCGAGGATGCCGACCCGCTGTACACGGCGTTTAAACATCGCAACGCCGACTGGCTCGAGAAGTACTGCGTCTACATGGCGGTAAAGAAGCACTTTGAGGGACTGTCACGCCACGATTGGCCGGCGGATGTCGCGCGCTACAACGAGTACCTGATCGATGACAAGCGATTCCACGACGAGGCCGAGCTGCAGGCGTACATGCAGTATCGCTTTGACCTTGCCTGGTGCGAGCTTATGAACTATGCACACAAGAAGGGCATCGAGGTCATCGGCGATATCCCAATGTATGTCTCGGACGATTCGGCCGACGCGTGGAGCGAGCCCGAAAACTTCTGGCTGTCCGACACCGGCAAGGCGATTGAGATTTCGGGGGCGCCGCCCGACAACTTTGCACCCGAGGGCCAGGTCTGGGGCAACCCCACCTTCCGCTGGGATCACATGAAGGAGAATGGCTATCGCTGGTGGCTCGACCGCCTGCGCCGTGCGTTCGCACTCTACGACCGCGTGCGCCTGGACCACTTCCTGGGTTTCCACAGCTACTTTAGCATCCCCGCCGGCAAGGCCTGTTCTGAAGGTCGCTGGCTGGCTGGTCCGGGCAAGGACCTGTTCCAGACGGCCTACGACGAGCTGGGTCCGCTCAACTTTATTGCCGAGGACCTGGGCTATTTGACGCCTGGTGTTCGCGCGATGGCTTCGACCTGTGGCTTCCCCGGCATGGACGTACTGGAGTTTAGCAACTACGACGTTCGCTGCGGAATTCATCCCACGCCGGGCAAGATCCTGTACACCTCGACGCACGACACCTCGACGCTTGCCGGCTGGTGCACGCACTCCTTTGCGGGCGGCGACGAGCCGAGCGGCATTGCATTGGCAGGCGAGCTCATGGGCAACGCCTTGGCCAGCGATGCTCCGCTCGTTATGATGCCGCTGCAGGACGTGCTGGGGCTGGGCGACGATGCACGTATGAACGTGCCGGGCGTGGCCACGGGTAACTGGACATGGCAGGCGCAGGAGGCCGACATTGCTGCGGCCGAACAGAAAACTGCGAAGCTCCTGCGCAGCACCCATAGATTCTGGGGCGAAGCGTGATAAAACCCCCGATATAGGGTACAGTTACAGCTGTTTGAATTTTTGCGGGCAGAGCGATCTGCCCGCTTTGTGCTGAAAAGGAAGTATTATGGCGCGCTACGATTACAAGTGCACGAGCTGCGGCAACGTGTTTGAGGTTGAGCACCCCATGTCCGAGACGCCCGAGGTCGTATGCCCTAGCTGCGGTGCCCCGGCATCCAAGACGTTTTCGGCCAGCGGCATTAAGTTCGACGGCAGCGGTTTCTACAACACCGACCAGCGCAGTGGCGGCTCCAGCACCAGCGCCACCAGTGGCTGCTGCGCCAACTGCCCGCATAACCACTAGTGACAAGCGGCCCCGCGATCAAGCCCGATCGCGAGGCCGCTTCTTTACGCTATAGGTAGCTAATTAATTTTTAATAATTAGCATATTTTAAAATCCGCCCATACCAGCAGAATAGGGATCGTCACAGGTACCATCGCTATACCAATGAGTAGACCCCACGTAATTGCCATTTTCGTCATAAACATCCATAGTTTTAATGACTACTTTGCCGCCGCCGTTAGAGGAGCCTCCCGAATAGCCGCTTCCACCAGAATAATTATTACCGCTATAAGAATTGTTGGAATAATTGTTTTGCTGAGAAGCCTGCTGCTGAGTCTGCGCCACTTCCTCTTGAGTCTTCGCCTCAGCCTCTGCTTTTGCCTTATTTACATCATCAATACGAGTTTGATAACGACTAATCTGTTCATTGATTTGATCAATGAACTTCTTAGAATCCTTTTTGGCATCTTCAAAAATAAGCTTCTGATTATCTTTATTAGAAATATCATTAAGAAGGCCATTGAGGCTATTAATATGCTGCTGGAGAGAGTCAGTATCTTCAGTAGAATTTACATCAAAATTAACATGGTCAGTTACAGAAGTATTCCACTCATCATTTTGAGCATTACGACAGTCTTTAATAATGGAATCGTATTTATTGAGCAACTTCGTCCAATCAGGGGAAGTGCCATCCGCATACTTAAAACTGTCATTAGAGATTTCTTTATTCAAAATCTCTTTATTATTTTGAGCATTTTTAATGGTATCAAGACGTTGCTCAAAAGTTAGTCCTTGATTCTCATTTTCATTGCAACAGCCTCAGGACTCAGCGCAACGCGTTGCGCTGAGTCCTGAGGCGCGAATCCGGGTAGGCAACCCCAGAGGGGCCGGAATCCCCCGGCCCGCGATGGAGGGAGGCCGGCATGTCCAGACCCAAGCCGTCCGGAAGGTCGTACGGGAGGCTCACGAGGCACGAGAGGAACACGGTCGAGAGGATGCTCGACCGCAACCGCAGCGCCCGCGAGATCGCCGCGGAGCTCGGCAGGTCGCCGTCGACCGTGACCAGGGAGGTGGCGGCGCACCGCTACGTCACCGCGCCGCGCTCGCGCTACGGCGAGCCCGCGCCCGCGGACCTGTCGGGGGCCTGCCCCAGGCTCTCCGCGTGGCCGAGGTGCTGCAACGGCTGCTCGCACAGGAGGGGCTACGGCTGCTCGAGGAGGCCCAGGGTGTTCTACAGCGCCAGGAGGGCGCAGGAGGCGGCCGACGCCGAGCTCTCGGCGAGCAGGTCCGGGATCGACGAGACCGAGGAGGGCGCCGCCGCCAAGCTAGCGGCCATCAGGGACGGGCTCGCGCGCGGGCTCTCCCCGCAGCAGATAGCGGCGACGACCCCCGGGCTCAGCGCCTCCACCGTCTACAGGTGGGTGGACGCCGGCTACGACGGCATGACGAACATGGAGCTCAGGCGCAAGGTCGGCTACAGGCCGAGGTCGCGCCGGGCCCCGAAGAGGGCGACGTCCCACTCGGCGCGCAGGTCGCACGCGTCGTTCCTCGCGCTCGGCGAGGACGCCTGCGCCGCGGCCTGGGAGATGGACACCGTCGAGGGCCCCAGGGGCGACTCCGCCAGGCTCCTCACGCTCCTGCACCGCCCGAGCCGCTTCCAGCTGGCCCTGCCGCTGCCGGACGGCACGTGCGCCTCGGTCCTGGCGGCGCTCTCCTCCCTGCGCGGGGTCCTCGGCGAGGACGGCGCGAGGCGCGCCTTCGGCGCCGTGCTCACCGACAACGGGAGCGAGTTCGCCGACGAGGGCGCCATCGCGGCGCTGTTCGGCGAGCGGGACGGCGAGACCAGGCTCTTCTACTGCGACCCCCGGCAGAGCCAGCAGAAGGGCGCGTGCGAGAAGAACCACGTGGAGATCAGGAAGCTGCTGCCCAAGGGCGCAGGGGCCAGGTTCGACCGGCTGACGGCGGCGGACTGCGCGCTGCTCATGTCGCAGGTGAACTCCGAGCCGAGGGGGGCGCTCGGGTTCCTGACGCCGGCGCGCGTGCTGCGGGCGGCCCTCGGGGAGGACGCCTCCGCCCTCATGGACGCGTTCGGGATAGAGGAGCTGGCGCCCGGCGAGCTCGACCTCACGCCCGGCTGCATCGACAGGGCCAGGGCCGCGAGGGGCGAGGGGCCGCTGGCGGGATAGGCGGCGGGCCGGGACATGGGCCGGAGGGCCCGTTGCGCTGAGTCCGGAACGGCTGCGCGGCGGGCTGGCGGAGCATGCGGCGGCGGCATGGGGGCACCGGCCTCCACAGCCTCTCCACCTGCGGAAACGAGGCGACGAGCAGGTGCCGGGGGCTATTTCCGCGTTGCGCTAGCTGCGGAAACGCGGGGCCCGTTCAGGCTGTTGCGTTGAGATTGAAAATCAACCCTCAAAAGTTAGTAACCCAGGATCAGCCTTAAAGGCAGCAACACTATCGCTAGCCTTTGAATACAAAACTTCAACCTGCTGATTATGTTCACTACATGCTTGTTTGTAATTGTAATCAGCATAACCACCGACACAACCAGCAATGAGCAGAGCAACAATACCGGCACCAATAATTACCCGCTTTTTAATCGAAGAATTCTCAACCTCTTCATTTTCCTGAGTATTATCTTCAGGATTGTCAATCTTGTCACTATTAAGTTCGTTCATTTTAACCCCTCAATATTAAATCTGCGAGCGGTTCATGCATCCAGAAACTTACCAAACCCAACCGCTTACTTTCATACCC
The DNA here is from genome assembly GCF_020181355.1 of Collinsella aerofaciens. Classification (NCBI taxonomy): domain Bacteria; kingdom Bacillati; phylum Actinomycetota; class Coriobacteriia; order Coriobacteriales; family Coriobacteriaceae; genus Collinsella; species Collinsella aerofaciens. The sequence goes on along the minus strand of NZ_CP084004.1, from coordinate 1,877,097 downwards.
CATTTATTAATCCCAGTTCCAGAAAAATCTTCCTTATGAGTTGCGGTGAAATAGGGACTGTTTGGTGGGTAGAAGCCGCTATTCAATCCCTATTTCACTGCAACTTAGTTGTTACTTGTGGACCAGGCGGGCGCAGAAGTGGCCGTCGTAGGAGTCGGCGTTTACCGGCACGCTTTGGAAGAGGCCTCGAGCGTTCTGGCGGACGGAGACGAGTTTCTTAGCCTGGGCAAACTCGGGCAGCTGCAGGATTTGCGCCTCGGAGAGCGGCGCCACGGTAAAGCCGGCACCCTCGGGAGAAGCCAGGAAGGCATCCACGACCTGAGTGTTCTCCTCAGCAAAAACCGAGCAGGTGGCATAGATAAGCTCACCGCCGGCAGCCACGCGCGCGGCGGCTTCCTTGAGCATCGTCTGCTGCAGTTTAGGAAGCTCAACCGTCACGTCCTTTTCGGTCAAGCGCCACGGAATCTCAGGATGACGGCGCATGGTGCCGGTACCCGAGCACGGGGCATCGATAAACACCGTATCGAACAGAACGGGTTTACCAAGCATCGCATCGAACGACGTGAGGACCGTATCGAGCTCGCACGCATCACCCGAGACGGTACGAACGCCCTTGATACCAGCCTTATGCAGGCGCGCAAGATTCTGATCACACTTGCGATCGTGCAAATCGAGTGCAGTGTGCTGACGGTCGTAGCCGGCACGCTTAGCCTGGCACATCATCACATACGTCTTGGTACCACGACCGGCGCCAATCTCTAGGCAGCGCCCGGGACGAGTAGCCGCAGTAGCGATGAGCTGAGCGTTAAGGTCCGAGGCCACGGCCGCCGCGCGTTCAAACACACCCGACGCAACTGTGGCCTGTGCATCGACCGGCGCATGGCAACCCGGGAACACAGGCGCAACAAACTGCGAGATATACGGATCGGGCTTGGTCGCAAAGGCGTTCTCATGCAGGGCCAGCGGAGCGGGGGCCAGATTACCGGCAAAGCTAAGCGCGCCCTCCGGTGTGTCAAACGAAGCCATAATACGAGCGCACAGCCAACGCGGCAGACCCAACAGGCGCGACAGACGAACCAATCGGCGCTCGGACTCATCGGCATCCGCCGCAGTGGCAAAGTCCTCGACGTTGTCCGCGACCTTATGCAGCACGGCATTGGCCAAACCGGCGGCAGACTTAGCTCCGCTGCGCACCAGCTCAACGCCCTGACTCACCGCAACGCGGCCAGGCGTATGCAGGTAGAGCATCTCAAAGGCCGAGATGCGAAGCGCCATGCGAACACGCGGCGCGACCTTTTTGGGTTTATCGAGAAACTGGTCGAGCAGCTCGTCCAAAATGCCCTGGGTGGCTGCAACACCAAGTGCCAAACGAGCCGCAAAAGCAGAATCGCGCTGGTCAATGGCCTTAGCTGTAGCGCGGGCAGAGAGCACGTCGCGTGCGTACATACCGCGGCGATCGGCCTCCATCAACACATCGAGCGCAAGCTTGCGCGCGGGGGAAAGCTTGCTCATGACAAAACACCCCACGTCAGATCGGCACCCTGCAGGCCGGCAGCCCAGGCAGAAGCAGCCATGGCACGCTTGCCATCGGGCTTAACCTCGAGCAGCTCAACCGCACCATCGGAAAGCCCCAGGTAGACACGCTTGCTCTTGACGGCAACAGTGCCCTCGCCAAGCGACACATCAGCCGGCGCAGCATCGAGCACGCGAACCGTCTTGCCGGCAATCACACAACGGGCGGGTGCGGTGTCAGACGAAGCCAGGACATGACGCACGCAATCGAGCGCCGACATCTGAGGATCCAAACGCATCTCCTGCTTAGAAATCTTGGCAGCATGCGTGACAAGGGACTCATCCTGCTCGGTCCACACCGCCGTGTCATCGGCAAGCGCGGGCAGCGTATCGGCCAGCAGATTACCGCCCAGCTGGCCAAGCTCCATCGTCAGTGCCTCGGCATGCTTACCGGCAACCGAGGTCGAGGCCTGCGCGCAATAAGCGCCGGTATCCACGCCATGTCCAATACGCATAATGGAAACGCCGGCAACATCGTCACCAGCAAGAATGGCACGCTGAATAGGAGCAGCGCCACGCCAACGCGGCAGCAGCGAAGCGTGAACATTCACAATACCGAGCGGCGCCATATGCAGCACCTCATCGGGCAAAATGCAGCCATAGGCAGCCACACAGAAAATATCAGCCTGCGCAGCCTGGAGCGCCTCAACAACCTCCGGCGTCATACGATTAGCCTCAACAACCGGCAACCCCAGCTCAAGCGCCTTGGCCTTAACGGGAGAAGGCTCAAGCTTCTTACCACGCCCACGAACAGCATCAGGACGAGTAATGACAAGCGCAATCTCGTTCCCAGCCTCAACAAGCGAAGCCAACGAAGGCACAGCAAAATCAGGCGTACCCATAAACACAATACGCATAGAGAACGTCTCCCCTCAACCAAAGCCGAGACGGCTACAAATAACAGCGGAAAGCCAAGTACCCAGCCCATCCGCAATAACATTTCAACAAGAACAAATATACCCAAAACCAAAGAAAGAGCCGCAATAAAAGCAGCTCTTCCAACAAAGCAATTATCAGCGAAGACGCCCCTCCCTGGCCCACGGCACCCGGGCGAGACAAGCAGCGTTAACGTAGTCCCCGGGGCACCCGTCTATATCGTCCCGCGCGCAGTTTCGCAGCGCAGCGAGAATGTTTGAGCACGGGATGATATAGGCGGGTGCCCCGGGGACGGACAAACCTACTCCGTCTCGCCCGGTCGAGCGCCGCGGGCCAGGGCGTCCTGGTACTCCTTGACGGCCTTGAGCCTCTGCATGGGCTTGAGTCGCTCGAACATGGTGTTGCCGTGCAGGTGATCGATCTCGTGCTGTAGGCACACGCAGAACAGATCGCCCGAGGCCTCGTAGCGAATCAGGCTGGCATCCAGGTCATACGCCTCGACGACGACATGGTCGGGACGCTCGATCTCGCAGCTAATGCCGGGAATGGACAGGCAGCCCTCGCTAAACGGCACCAGATGGTCGCTCTGCTCAACAATGACAGGGTTGATGAGCACGTACGGGTCATAGTCGTTCTTGTCGCTGTAATCGCAGTCGATGGTGACGAGTTGGATGAGCTCGCCGATCTGCGGAGCAGCCAGGCCGCAGCCGCCGTTCTCGAACATCATCTTCTTCATCTTCTCGGCAAGCGCCTCGATCGCTGGGGTGATTTCCTCGATGACAGCGCACTCCTGGCGCAGACGAGGGTCGGGCGACAGTACGATTCCGTTGGCTTCCATGGCCATCCTTTCGGGTTGTTACATCAAATCATAGGCGTCGACGTCAACACTCACGCTCACGCCACGCACGGAACCCACCTCTTTGAGGCAGGCATCGATATCATCAGAGACATGGTACCCCACGGGCGACTTCACAAGCAGGTGGAAGCGATAACGGTCCTTTGCTCTCTCGATTACACACGAAGCAGGGCCCAGCACCTGCGGCGCAGCACTCCCCGCCCTCAAAAAGTCGGGAGCGGCGACATGCCAGCGGCGCTTGAGGAGTTTCGCGATGCGACCGATGTAGTCTTGCGCTTCGTCTCGGTTCGCCGACCACACCAAGATGTTGACCAGGCGAACAAACGGCGGATACAGCGCGTCGCGACGCTGGTCCAGGTCGTAGTCGATAAAGATCGAACGGTCGTGCTCGGCGACGGCGCGAATGACCGGGTCCTTGGGCAGATAGGTCTGGATGATGACCTCACCGGGGCGATCGCCGCGACCGGCGCGGCCCGCGACCTGCTCCAGCAAATCGTAGGCACGCTCCCCCGCTCTAAAATCGGGCAGCTTTAACGCAAAGTCGGCATTGACCACGCCCACGAGCGTGACCTCGGGAAAGTCGAGGCCCTTGGCGATCATCTGGGTACCCAGCAGCACCGCGCAATCGGCCGCATCGAACTGCTCGAGCAGCTTTTTATGCGCGTCCTTGCCACGCGTGGAATCGGCGTCCATGCGAATGATGGCGACGTCCTCGGGCAGCATCTGGTGCAGCGCGTCCTCAATCTGCTGCGTGCCCAGGCCCATTTTTGCCAGATAACGACTGCCGCATTTGGGACAGCGGCTCGTGGGCGCCGGATAGGGTTGCACGCGCCAGGACGAACCGCAGGTGTGGCATTGCAACGTGTGCGTGCGTTCATGATACGTGAGCGCGGTGGAGCAGTGGTTGCAGGTGGGAACGCAGCCGCATTCGCGGCACATAAGGAACGGCGCAAAACCGCGGCGGTTGTGCAGCAGCACGGCCTTCTCGCGACGTTCAACCACGCGTTCCAAGCCTTCCATCAGCGGCTTTGAAAACATTGAGCGGCTGCCGTGCGAAAACTCGCGCCGCAGGTCGGCAATGCGGACCTCGGGCAGAACGGCGTGTCCCGGGCGCTCGGGCATCTCGGCACGAGTCCAGGTGGCACCGTTGTACATGCCGCGACGGCAGCGGTCGAGGGCCTCGGCAGAAGGCGTGGCCGAGCCCAACACAAGCGGGCAGCGATAGCGGCGAGCCATCTCGGCCGCCACCTCACGCGCGTGGTAGCGCGGGCTGGAACCCTGCTTGTAGCTGGTCTCATGTTCCTCGTCGATGATGATGAGGCCCAAGTCGCTGAGCGGGCAAAAGAGCGCCGAGCGGGCGCCCACGACCACACGTGCGGCACCGCTGGCGACCATATCCCACTGGTCCAGACGCTCACCAGCAGAAAGACGCGAATGGAATACAGCGACCGTCTCACCGAAGCGCGAGCGGAAGCGGCCGACAGTTTGAGCCGTCAGCGAGATCTCGGGCACGAGCACGCAGGCCGAACGGCCGGCCGCTAGCACGCGCTCGATGGCGGAGAGGTACACCTCGGTTTTGCCGGAGCCGGTGACGCCGTCAACCAGCACCACGTCGCCATGAGCGTCCAGACGGGCGCGCTCAATCTGTGCGAGTGCCTGTTGCTGACCGTTGGTAAGGGAGACCGGCGCCTTACCGCTTGCCGAGGACAGCGTGGTCTGCTCGTTGCAGCCACGCCAAGCACGGCGCTCCTCTACCACCACGACGCCGCGCTTTTCGAGCGCCTTGATGGTCGCCGACATGCTGTTATAGAGCAGGTTGAGGTCGCGCGTCGTGACCGGTCCGCACTGGAGCGCCTCGATGAGCTGACGCTGGCGAACGGCGGTTTTGGGCGGCGTATAGTCAAATCCCTCGGGCGTGAGCATGACCCAGCGGTTTTGGATAGGCTTGACGGCGGGACGTTCAACCGTCCACACGCCGTCGTCGCCCTTGACCACCCGCGGGCTGCCGCCCGGGGGCAAGAACAGGCGCAGACACTCGGAAAGCGTCGCGACATACTCGCGGCTCATCCAACGTGCGATACGGGCAGCCTCCGCGGTAAAGAGCGGTTTGCTGAGAATCGCCTCGACGGGCTTGATGCGCGCAGGATCGAGGACCTTGTTGCCTTGCAGGTCGCCCAGCTCAGACGCAATGTCAATGATATAGCCCGCGGCCGCACGGTTGCCAAAATGGACCAGGACCGTAGACCCGACTTGGGCCTCGTTGGCGAGGGATTGCGGAATGCCGTAAGCAAACGGCTCGGACAGCGCACGCGTCGGGATGTCGAGAACCACGCTCGCATAGGCGGCGACGGGTTCGGGTGCGGGCCCGGGCTGCGCCGGGGCGGCGGCAGGAGCCGCGGGCTTCGAAGCCTCCTCCGGTTCCGGCGAACCAAACAGCGACAGTTGCTCGGCCATGGCCCCAGCACCTCCCATCCCATTCGTCTTCAGAAACAAGAGCCCCGCTCGGGGTGAACGGGGCTCGGATACGTGCGTTTACACGGCTGCTACAGCGCCATCGTGCGGGCGCGGTCGATGCGCGCCAGGCAGTCGTCGCGGCCGACGAGTGCCATGGTCTCGCCCAGCGGAGGGCTCACCATGTTGCCGCAGACGGCAACGCGCACGGCTTGGAACACCACACGCTTCTTAAGGTCCATCTGCTCGGGCAGCGGTTCAAGCGCGGCGTCGATGTTGGCAGCCGTCCACTCGTCCACGCCCTCGAGCGCGGCCTTGGCGGCATCCAGAATGGCACCCATGCCCTCCTTGGCCAGGCCCTTGTTGACGGACTTCTCGTCATACTCGAGCGTCTCGGCCGTAGCGAAGATGGGAGCGGCGACGGTCACGGCGTCGGTCGGCATCTTGGTGCGCGGCTTGACGATGGCGGCAAGCGCATCGATCCAATCCTCGCCGTACTCGACATTGCCCTCGATGAGACCCGCCTCGTGCAGCTCGGGGACCATGATCTCGTCGGCAAACTGAGCATCGGACATGCCATTGATGTACTCAGCGTTGACCCAATCGAGCTTCTTGGGGTCAAAGGTCGCCGGGTTCTTGGAGATGCGATCGAGCGAGAACTTGCTGGCCAGGACATCGCGCGGGATGATCGTGGTCTCGCCGTCGAGCGACCAGCCGAGCAGCGCCAGGTAGTTGACGAAGGCGTCGGACAGGTAGCCGGCGTCGCGGTACTCCTCCACCGAGGTAGCGCCGTGGCGCTTGGAGAGTTTCTTGCCGTCGGCGCCCAGGATCATGGAGATGTGGGCGAACGTGGGCACGGGCGCGCCGAGGGCCTCGTAGACCATGACCTGACGCGGGGTGTTGGACAGGTGGTCGTCACCGCGGATGACGTGGGTGATCTTCATCATAGCGTCGTCGACGACGGTCGCGAAGTTGTACGTGGGCGTGCCATCGGAGCGGAAGATGACAAAGTCGTCGAGCTCCTTGGCGTCGAAGGTCACCTCACCGTGGACGGCGTCGTGGATGACGACGTCGCCGCGGTCCTCGGGCACCTTGATGCGCAGGACGTAGGACTCGCCGGCCTCGATGCGGCGGCGGGCCTCCTTGGGATCAAGATCGCGGCAGCGGCGCTGATAGCCCTGGAAGGGGTCCTTGCGCTCCTGCGCGGCCTTGCGATCGGCGTCGAGCTGCTCCTTGGTGCAGAAGCACGGATAGGCCTTGCCCTCGTCCCAAAGCTTCTGGGCAGCCTGCTTGTACAGGTCCAGGCGTTCGGTCTGGGCGTAGGGGCCAAAATCGCCGCCCACCTCGGGACCCTCGTCCCAGTCCAGGCCCAGCCAACGCATGGCGCGCAGGATGATCTGCGTGTTCTCGTCGGTGGAGCGGGTGGGGTCGGTGTCGTCGATGCGCAGGATGAACGTGCCGCCGTTTGCGCGGGCGAAAGCCCAGTTATAGATAGCGGTGCGGGCGCCGCCGATGTGCAGCTTGCCCGTCGGTGAGGGTGCAAAGCGGACGCGAACGTCTGATGCCATGGAAATCTCCTCGATTGCAGGATGGATGTCTAACTGCACCAGTATAAAGCATCAAAGCAACCTCCGCACATAGGGCACCGACCCAGTCATTGGGTAGCTAATTTTGGGACGGGGCTTTTTTAGCTACCCTATATCGAGATTGGTCTTAGGCTCCGAAGACTCCGGATTGGGTAGCTAAAAAAGCCCCGTCCCAAATTAGCTAACCAATGGCTCGGTGCGGAAAGGGTGTGAATGTTTGATTTACGCGCTATGATGTGCCCTTGCATAGAGAGCCCGGCGGAATGGTAACGGTCGCCGGGACACGTTTTTGAAAGGACAATCATGTCAGAAGAACTTCGTTCCATCCCGCCCCAACACGGGTCCTTTGTTTTTACGTCGGAGTCGGTGACCGAAGGTCATCCCGATAAGATCGCTGACCAGATCAGCGACGCCGTCCTCGACGCAATCCTCGCTAAAGAAATAGAGCTCCAGGAGCAGGGCTACATCGCCCCCAACGGCGTGCCGGCCAACGTGGAGAACGTCCGCTGCGCCTGCGAGACCCTCGTGACCACCGGCACCGTCATCGTCGCCGGCGAGATTCGCACCCAGGCCTACGTCGACGTACAGGAAATCGCCCGCGGTGTTATCCGCCGCATTGGCTACAACCGTGCCAAGTTCGGTTTTGACTGCGACACCTGCGGCGTTATGAGCCTCATCCACGAACAGTCACCCGATATCGCCCAGGGCGTTGACGAGTCCTTCGAGACCCAGACCGGCGCTACCACCGACCCGATCGACCTGATCGGTGCCGGCGACCAGGGCATGATGTTCGGTTATGCCTCCAACGAGACCAAGACCCTCATGCCCATGCCACACTACCTGGCAAGCCGCCTGGCCGAGCGCCTGGCCGCCGTGCGTCACGACGGTACCCTCGCCTATCTGCGTCCCGACGGCAAGACCCAGGTCACCGTGCGCTACGAGGAAGGCAAGCCCGTCGAGGTCACGACCATCGTCATCTCCACGCAGCACGCCGCCGAGATCGAGGACATGGGCAAGATCAAGGCCGACCTCATCGAGCACGTCATCACCCCGGTCATGGCCGCCGAGAACATGCCGTGGGACAACGCGGACATCTACGTGAACCCCACCGGTCGCTTTGTCGTGGGCGGCCCCATGGGCGACACGGGCCTCACCGGCCGCAAGATCATCGTCGACACCTACGGCGGCTACGGCCGTCACGGCGGCGGTGCCTTTAGCGGCAAGGACTGCACCAAGGTCGACCGCTCCGCCGCGTATGCCGCGCGCTGGGTCGCCAAGAACGTGGTCGCCGCCGGCCTGGCCGACCGCTGCGAAGTCGAGCTTGCTTACGCCATCGGCGTTTCCAAGCCCCTCTCAATCATGGTCGACACCTTCGGTACCGCGCATGTTGCCGAGGACAAGATCGTCGAGGCCGTAGAGAAGACCTTCGACCTGCGCCCGGGCGCAATCATCCGCGACCTAGACCTGCGTCGCCCCATCTACGAAAAGACGGCAGCCTACGGTCACTTCGGCCGCGAAGACGCCGACTTCACCTGGGAGAAAACCGATCGAGTCGAAGAACTCAAAGCAGCCTGCGGCCTGTAATTAAGAACCGCCAAGGTTTCAACGACATAAGCGCTTAAAAAAGAAGTACCGCTCCCAACCGGTACTTCTTTTTATTTAAACGGTGGTGAAGATGCTTCGATATGAGCCCACGCTGCGTCACCAGCTAATGAATTTTGCAGCACACGCGCCTCTACCATGTATCCTTAGTTCCGAGGGCTTTGGTATTTGGTCGGTCGCGAGTTCCGCACGAGCCGGAGAGCACTTAATGTGCTCTCCGTGCGAGCAGGACTGCCCGAGCAGGCGACCAAATACCAAAGCCCTCGGAACGACGGGACAAAGAAGGAGCAGCCATGGCAGGCAAGCCGCAAACACTAGCTACGACCTCGGCATTCGAGATCTTGGGCCCCGTCATGGTCGGCCCCAGCTCATCGCACACCGCCGGCGCCCTACGCTGCGCCCAAGTTGCCGCCAGCCTGCTGGAAGGCCGCATCACCAAAGCCACCTTTGGCCTGTGGAACTCCTTCGCCCACACCTACCGCGGCCACGGCACCGATCGTGCGCTCGTCGCGGGCATCCTAGGCCTCGACACCGATGACGAGAATATCAAGCAGGCCTTCGACCTCGCTCGCGAGCAGGGCCTCGAATATCACTTTGACATCAAGGGCGACGACGCCTCCATCCACCCCAATACCGTCGACATTGACATGGTAGACGACACGGGCGCCACGGCACAGGTCCGCGGCGAAAGTCTGGGCGGTGGGAAGATGCGTATCAGCCGCATCAACGGCGTCGGCGTCGACATCTCGGGCATGTACTCCACGCTCTTCGTGGCGCACCAGGATGTTCCCGGCGTACTCGCCGCACTCACGAACTTACTCGCCTACGCCCATGTAAACATCGCGTTTTGCCGTACCTACCGCACCGAAGTGGGCGGCCAGGCCTACTCCGTCTTTGAGACCGACGGCGCGCCCGACGACACCGTTATCCCCATGCTACGCAAACTCGACAATGTCGATTACGCGACCTTTATCGAGCTCCCCGGTTCTGCCTCGTCGCTCTCCCCCGGTGTCTCGGCAAAGGAGATCTTCGACGACGGCGAGCAGCTGCTCGATGCGTGCGAGGAACTGGGACTCAGCATCGGTGCCGTCATGGCCGTGCGCGAGGCGCGTCTGACCGGCGAGACCCACGCCGTCGCCGCCATGCGCCGCGTGCTCGACGTCATGCGCGAAGAGACCACAGCCCCTATCGCAAATCCGCAGCGCTCGCTCGGCGGACTTATCGGCGGCGAGGCCAAGCTCGTCGAAGCAACCCGCCGCAACGATTTGAGTGCAAGCCTGATGGGCGCCGTCCAGACCGACGCCGTTGCCCGCGCCATGGCCGTTCTCGAGCGCTCCGCTACCATGGGCGTGATCGTCGCCGCCCCCACGGCCGGCTCCGCGGGTGTTGTGCCCGGCTGCGTGCTGGCGCTCGCCGATCACCTTCAGCTCGACGACGAGCAGGTCATGGACGCGCTCTACTGCGCAGCCGCCATCGGTCTCAACCTCACCACGAGCGCCTGCGTCGCCGGCGCCGAGGGCGGCTGCCAGGCCGAGGTGGGAAGCGCCGCCGCCATGGCAGCCGCCGCTCTGGTGCAGATGCTCGGCGGCACGCCCGAGCAGGCTCTCGACGCCAGTTCCATCGCGCTGAGTAACCTGCTGGGCCTCGTTTGCGACCCCGTCGGTGGCCTCGTGGAGGTGCCCTGCCAAAACCGCAACGCCATCGGCGTGGCAGCGGCCTTTAGCTCGGCACAACTCGCCCTCGCAGGCATTAAGAGCTTGGTGCCGTTTGACCAGATGGCACATGTCATGCTCTCGGTGGGTCACGCGTTGCCGGCCACGCTACGCGAGACGGCAAAGGGCGGCATCGCGCAGGCACCGGCCGCACTTTCAGCCTGTGCAAAATGCGGTGTGTGCGGATAACGGCTAAGAACGACTCAAAGGTGGGACAAATGTCCCACCTCTTTTGAATGCCACCGTTTCCGTACCACAAACAGCAGGGCAATCGCTATAATGCAAGCCCAGTAAAAACACGATGAGCCGCAAGGCGAAATTCGAAGGATATGCATACGATGTCGCAAAACGATCGAACTCAACTGATTCCCGATCCGCAGCAGCCGAGCAGGCACGCCGGCGGCGTTCAGTCGCCGCGTCCTATCGCGCCGAGCCACGGTCAGCAGCGTGGTGCGGCAAACGCTTCTCAACGCCCGAACCAACAGCGACAGCAGCGTCAACAACGTCAGCAGCACCAGGCAAACGGCAATGCGCCCAAGCAGCCCCCCACGCACGCTCGAGGCGATCGCGGCCCCGCGCGCAAGTCCGCCGGCAACAATAAGTCGGGCAAAAAGACGACGCTCTTTGTCGTCCTGGGTCTAATCGTCATTGTCTATATCGTAGGCGTCGTAGCATTTTCGCAGGTAGCCTACCCCAACACCACCATCGCCGGCGTCGACGTCTCGTTCTCCAACGCTTCGTCTGCCGCCACCAAGGTCAACTCGGCATGGAAGCACTATAAGCTCACCGTGACAGGCGATGACTTTAGCTGGACCTATCAGCCCGAGTCCGATGAGCCCATTGTCGACGGCGAAGCTGCTGCAAAAGAAATCATCAACCACAACGAAGCCTTTATTTGGCCGGTCCGCCTTGTGGAATCCTTAAGCGGCAAGACCAAAACAACTGCTACCTCCAACGAAGTCGATCTTGATCAAGACGTCGACCTGTCCATGCTCTCCGACACCTTTGACCAAAAGAAGTTTGAGAAGGATCTGGGCGCTGCCATCGACGAGTTTAACGAGGGGCGTTCGGGCACGTTCGAGGCCAATAGCTCCTATGACGAGCAGGCCGGCAAGTTTACCGTCGAGAAGGCGCGCTCCAACGAAAAACTCAACCGCGAGCATGTCATTAAGTATGCCGAGCTCGAGCTTGCCTCGCTGGCCGAGACCGTAGATCTTTCCAAGCTCGGCAACGATGCCTATGAGCCGCTCAATGGAACGCTGACCGATGATCAGATTCAGGCCGCATGCGATGCCGCCAGCAACTTCCTGGGCGTCAACGTGACCCTCAAGCTCAACGGCGAGGATGCCGGCAAGGTTGATGGCAGCTCCGTGTTGCAGTGGATCAGCTTTGCCGATCCCGCCAACCCCACGCTCGATACGTCGCAGATCAGTAGCTGGGCAGCCGAGCTCGCCAACGGCTTTAATACCGTGGGCTCCACTCGCTGGTGGACGCGCGCCGATGGCAAGCAGTGCGCCGTCGAAGGCGGCGACTTTGGTTGGTCCATCGACAGCAGTTCGCTCGCCAAGCAGGTCGAGGACGCCATTAACAACAAGCAGACCGGCGAGATCGAGATCAAGTACTCCCAGAAGGCCGACACCTTTACCGCAAAGGGAGAGCCCGACTGGAAGGCGTATATCGACGTCGACCTGTCCGAACAGCACGCGCGCTACTATGACGAGAACGGAAATATCGTTTGGGAGGCCAACTTTATTTCCGGCAAACCGGGCGAAGACGCCACCCCCGAAGGCGTGTGGCAGATCAACAGCAACGACGGCGGCAGTACCCTGATCGGAGCCAAGGACCCCGAGACCGGTAAGCCCAAATACGAAAGCCCGGTGAGCTACTGGATGCCGTTCGAGGGCAATATGATCGGCTTCCACGATGCCACCTGGCAAAACGACAAGAGCTTCGATAATGCCGAGTCGTACAAGTGGTGCGGCAGCCACGGTTGCATCAACCTGCGCCTGGCAGACGCCAAGGCACTTCACGACCGCATCAAAGTCGGCCTGTGCGTGGTTGTCCACTCGTAGTACAACGCGCGCATTCCTACAACGTGGAACCACTGCGACCAATCTAACAGTTCCGAAAGAAACCGTCCTATGCGCCCGCCCCAACCGGTGGGCGCATATAATTATCGAGGTTCTTTCTATAAAGGAGACGCTATGCCGAATGTCCCCACGATCACCCCGGGCCCAGATGATACCGAGCGCACGCCCGAAGGTGCCACCGAAACGATTCCTCTGATTACAAACGTACATGCCGACAAGCAGAGCGGACGCACGAACGATACGGCCGAGATTTCCGATGAAGAGGCATATGCCAAGCTCAAGGCAAAGCGTGCCGAACGTCGACGCAAAAAGCTGATTCGTCGCGGTATTGCCGCCGGCGTCGTGGGTGCCATCGCGCTCACTGCCATTGTCGCAACCCTTGTTATCAATGCGCAGCCACAGGGCGCTAGCGATCCTGTGACCGACATGGCGACCGAGGGCACGTTTACCACAACGGTCGAGGCGAAAGGCCAGCTCAAACCCATTTCGTCCTCAGTGGTCTCCCCTTCTGTCGACGGAACGGTCGATTCAATCAACGTGCAGGCAGGCCAATCCGTCAACGAGGGCGACGTGCTTATGACCATTAAAAACGACGAGCTCGATCGCAACGTTGCCGAGGCGCAGCGTGCAGTTGCAGCCGCTCAAGAAGACCTCGCCAGCGCACAGAAAGCCGCAGCCGCTGCGCAGGCCACCCCAACGATGGACGATGATGGAGCTTCCGCAGCAGCTGGCATCACCGCCGCATCAGCGGACACAAACGCCGTATCGGCCGCACAGCGCAGCCTCGCATCGGCCCAGGCAAACCTCGATCAGGCGAACGCCAAGGCAGCCAGCCGTACGGTCACGGCCCCGAGCTCGGGCAGCATCGTGGAGCTCAACGCCAAGGTGGGCGCCACGGTAACAGGCGGCATGATCATGGGCGAAAGCGACACGAGCAGCGGAAAGCAGTGCATGCAGATCGCCGACCTATCTAAGATGAAGGTGACCGTGCAGGTGGGCGAAAAGGACATCGCCAAGATCGCCGTTGGACAGAGCGCCAACGTCACGTATCCCGCGTTTCCCGATATCGTGAGCCAGGGCACCGTCACGGCTATCGCGTCGGTGGCAAACTCCGATGCCGCCAACGGTGGCGGCGGCAGCGTAACCTTTAACGTCGACATCCTCATCGAGGCGCCCGACGCGCGCCTGAAGCCGGGCATGACGGCCGAGGTATCGGTGGTGACCGAGCAGCTCGACGACGTGGTGATGGTGCCGACGATGGCGCTCATGACCGAAGACGGCGAACACTATTACGTCAACGTGGCAACCGATGACGAGGGCAAGCAAACCCATCGCGTGAAGGTGGCCGTCGTGACGCAAAACGACAACGAAGCCGTAGTCGGCAAGACACAGGTCAAGCGCGACGACCAGGGCAACGAGATCAACCCCAACGTGCCGGTTACCAAGCTGCGCGATGGCGACACGCTCGTCATGGACACCGGAGCGGACGCAACGGCTGACGGCGGCTACAGCGCGGATTCGGGCAGTATGCCAGCCGATGAGGACATGTAATGCGTCCCGTTATCGACATCCGCAACGTGCACCGCATCTTTGAGAGCGAGGCGGGGTGCGCCCACATCCTGCACAACGTGAGCCTGGCGGTAGATCCCGGCGAGTTCGTCGCCATTACCGGCCCCTCGGGCTCGGGCAAGTCGACGCTCATGAACATCCTGGGCTGTCTGGACAAACCGACGGCGGGCGACTATTACCTGCAAGGGCTCAACGTGGCCGAGCTTGACGATGACGAGCTCACCGAAGTTCGCGCCCTGAGTATTGGCTTTGTCTTTCAGAGTTTCAACCTGCTGCCGCGCCTGTCGGTTATCGAAAACGTCATGCTGCCGCTGGCCTACACCAATGTGCCCCGTAGCCAGCGCGAAATGCGCGCCGTGCACGCGCTGCAGGCTGTCACGCTGCCCGTCGACCACTGGGACCACCGCATATCCGAGCTCTCGGGCGGCCAGATGCAGCGCGTCGCAATCGCGCGCGCCCTCGTCAATGACCCGCCCATCATTCTGGCCGACGAGCCGACGGGAAACCTGGACTCCGCCACTGGAGCGCTTGTGATGGAGACCTTCCATAAGCTCCAGAAGCGCGGCAAAACCATCGTGCTTATCACACACGACCCCAGCATCGCCGCCGAGGCCGACCGTGCCATGACCATCCGCGACGGTCGCATTCACGACGGCGCGTATATTCCACATGCACCGCGGACCCTGCGCAGCGCCGTAGATAGCCTGCCCATGATTTCCGCCTCCACCAACCCGCCGAAAGGAGTGGTGGCATGAGCGCCCGCGATCTCATCCAGGAAGCCCTTCACTCGCTCGAAGCCAACAAGGGGCGCAGCCTGCTCACCATCCTGGGCATTGTCATCGGCATCGCCTCGGTTATCGCCATGACTTCGCTCATCGGCGGTATCCAAAACAGCCTGGTCAACAGTCTGGGCCTCAATGCGGCACGCATGGTGCAAATCTATTCGTCGCAAGAACTCACCGAGTCGGACATCGAGAAGCTTCAAAAACTGGTGCCGCAGATAGAGCAGATCGGCATTGTCGACAGCGCGTATACCGAGTATAAGACCGGCGATAAAAGCTATACCGTCATGGCACAGGGTGTCGATAGCGACATGCTCGACGCCGTGGGGGCCAGCAAGCTCGTTGCGGGGCGTACCTATTCCCAGGCCGAGTCTCAATCAGGCTCGCGCGTGGCGCTCATCAGCCGCGGCGGCGCCGATCAGCTGTACGGCAACGAACAGGATGCGCTGGGGAAAACCATCAAGGTGTCCAACGGCGAGGTGCAGATTGTAGGCGTGATTGATGGCGGCAGCGACTCCATGGGCTCTCTCACGCTGTATATGCCACGCGAAACCATCTCAGGTCTGTTTGGCGACGAGAATCCCTCATTCCCCAGCGTGACGGCACTTGCCGCCGAGGGCACGGACATGGACGAGCTTTGTAAGACCATCGAGTCCAAGGTGCGCGCGATGAAGGGCATCGCGGAGGATGATGAGTACGACAGTGTATCGGCGACCTCCATGAAAAGCGCCATCGATGCGCTCAACTCCTTTATGGGCGCGTTCTCACTCATCATGGGTGCTGTCGCCAGTCTCTCGCTGCTTGTCGGCGGTATCGGCATTATGAACATGATGCTCACCAACGTGACTGAGCGCATCCGCGAGATCGGCATCCGCCGCGCTCTGGGCGCCAGTCGTCGCGATATCACCGCCCAGTTTTTGGCCGAGTCTTCGGCATTGTGCATCACCGGCGGTCTGCTGGGTGTCCTGATTGGCTATCTGCTGGCCTGGGCTCTTGCGATGTTTGCCGCAGGATCAGGGATTCTTGGCGAGCTCGGTGCCAGCGGGCAAATCACACCGAGCTTTTCAATCGCCACGGTGCTGCTGGCCTTCGCCGTCTCCGTCGGCATCGGCGTAATCTTTGGCTTCTACCCCGCTCGCCGCGCGGCAAAGCTCGACCCGGTGGAGTGCCTACGCTACCAGTAAGCCACCACCAACAAGTTGCGGTGAATTAGGGACTGAATACGCTATCTAGCAGCAAAAACAGACACTATTTCACCGCAACTTATTGAAGGGCTGCTTGCGCCAGTTCCGGGCGTCGTGCTCGAGCTTTTGGCGGATGACGGGCTTATACGGGTCGAGCTTGCTCGGGGCGCTCCTCCTCGCGGGTGGGAGGGCGCGCAGGCGCGGCGAGCGCCTAGCGCGCGAACTCGCGTAAAAGTGCGTCTTCCACTTCCCGAAGCGAAAGGGCCCCGCCTCCCTCGGCGGGACGGGTGACCACGATGCAGCGCGCTCCAGCGTCGCGCGCTGCGGCGAGCTTCTCAGCCGTGCCGCCTACGGTTCCCGAGTCCTTGGTCACAAGCCACTGGGCGCCCACCTGCCGAAGCATCGCCTCGTTGAGCTCGCGGGTGAAGGGCCCCTGCATGCCGATGACGTGCGACGGCGAAAACCCCGCGTCGATGCACTTCGTTATAGCACCGGGCAGCGGGAGCACACGCACGAAGAAGCGCTCCGCGAAATCGGCGACGCGCGTGTAGGGAGCAAGCTCCTTGCTCCCCGTCGTGAGAAGCGCGCGACCCGGGTTCTCGGAGAGAAAGCGCGCCGCGCAGGCGATCGACGCGACCGGCACGACGCCTTTGGGCAGCGCCTCGGCCGGGCGCGCAAGGCGCAGGCATCGTGCACCCACGGCGAGCGAAGCGGCCCGGATGTTGCCGCTTGCGAGCGTGGCGAAGGGATGCGTGGCATCGACGACGATGCACGCGCCGGAAAGCTCGCGCTCCATGTCGGCCTCGTCGAGCCTGCCCGCATGCACCTCGATGCCCGGAAGCTGGCCCAAAAGCTCGCCTCCGTACTCGGTTGCCGCGTAGGCACGGGCGGGGATGCCCGCCCCGCTCGCCCATTCGCACAGAAGGCGGCCCTCGGTGGTGCCGGCGAAGATGCGCAGCGCCGGCGCGGATGCGGGCGCCGTCACTTCGGGCCGCCTGGGCGCGTGATCTGGTAGAGCAGCGCGTTCATAATGGCGGCCGCCACGGTCGAACCGCCCTTGCGACCCCTCGCGACGATGGCCGGCACGCGTCGCGCGAGTAGCTCCTCTTTCGCCTCGACCACGTTCACAAACCCGACCGGCACCCCAACGACGAGCGCGGGCGCGATCTTCCCCGCGTCCATGAGCTCGGCGAGGCGCAGAAGTGCCGTGGGGGCGTTACCGACGGTCACGATGAGCGGACCCTCGATGCCGCAAGCTTTGTCCATGCTCGCAACGGCGCGAGTCGTGCCCGCGGCGCGCGCAGCCGCGGCGACATTAGGGTCGGCCATGTAGCACACGGCCTTGCAGCCGAGCTTTGCGAGCGCGGGCTTGCTTATGCCTGCGAGCGCCATGTTCGTGTCGGTGAGCACCGTGGCCCCTGCGCGCAGTGCGTCGAGAGCACAGTGCGCGGCGTCATGGGTGAATACGAGGGAATCGGCGTACGAGAAGTCGGCAGTGGTGTGAATGACGCGCTTCACGACGGGCTCTTCAAGCGGCGGGAACGTGCGGCCGCCGAGCTCTTCGGTGATGATCTCGAAGCTGCGCCGCTCGATGTCGCCGGGCGCCATCTCCTTGGAATCCATCTAGTACTCCACTCCTTCCCTTGCACCTATCCCCTGAGCGTAGGGGTGTTTCTCGCACCGCATCTCGGTTATGTAGTCGGCCTTCTCCACGATCTTGCGGGAAGGCGCGCGCCCGGTGAGCGCTACTTCGACGCCGCGCGCGGACATATCGAGCGCGCGGTCCACGAGCGCCTCGTCGACAAGCCCCTTCGAAAGCGCGTCGAGCGCCTCGTCGAGCACGAGCAGTCCCTCCTGCGCGCCCTCGAGCTCGGCGAGCGCGGAAGCGAGGTTCCCATCGTGCAGCTCGCGCGTCGCGGCAAGTTCTTCCGACGTCATGGACCAGGTAAACTTGTCCGACGCCTTCCCCGCGAACACGGGCACGCCGAAATGCTCGGCGAGCAGGCGCACCTCCCCGCTTTCGCCGTCTTTCAGGAACTGCACGACGACGACGCGGCGGCCTGCGGCGAGCATGCGAAGGGCGAGGCCCATCGCCGCCGTGGTCTTGCCTTTGCCGTCGCCATGATACACGTGGATCATACGCCCTCCTCGATAATGCGGTAGACATACTCCATGTCGAGCGCCACGCGCACGGAGTCGGCCAGGCGGTCGAACTCGCGCGCACGGTGATCGGCCGCGGACGCCGCGCCCACAGCACCCACGACGCTCTCGGGCAGGCCACGCATGCGCGCGAGCGAGCGCGCGAGGGCGAGCGCCACCCCCGGTTCGTCGAACAGGCCGTGGAGATAGGTTCCAAACACGTTTCCGCAGGCCGCGCCGTCTGGTTTGCCGCCAATCGTGCCCGCAGGGGCGCAGGAGACGATCGTTTCGCCGTCGTGGATCTCGTACCCGCGAGCCGTCATGCCGTTCCACACCGAGAACGCGCCTTGGGCGCCTGTGATGCGCAGCTCCGACTGGGCGAGGCGCTTTTCCTCCCTGAACACCGTACTTGCAGGGATGAGCCCGAGCCCGCGCGCGGTGCCAGCGCCTTCCCTGCCGTGCGGGTCGGAAAGCTCGTCACCCAAAAGCTGGTAGCCTCCGCATATGCCGAGCACCGGCGTGCCCGCACCCGAAAGCGCGCGTACACAGGCTCCGATGCCGCTAGCCGCAAGCCAGCGCGCGTCGTCGAGCGTGGTCTTCGAGCCGGGGAGCACCACCAGGTCGGGTCGGCCCAGATCGGTCGTCGAGGAAACGTAGCGCACGCCCACGCCGGGCACGCGCGAAAGCGGGTCGAAGTCGGTGAAGTTCGACAGATGTGGAAGGCGCACGACGGCGACGTCGATGACGCCGCGCGCCTCGCGGGCAGATAGGCGCGGCGCGAGCGAGTCCTCGTCGTCCAGGTCGAGCGTAAGATACGGCACGACCCCCACGACGGGAACCCCGCACATCTTCTCGAGCGGGGCCAAACCCGGGCGCAGGATTTCCACATCGCCGCGGAACTTGTTCACCACAAGCCCCCGCAAAAGAGCGCGATCCTCGGGCGCAAAGAGCGCGACCGTGCCGTAGAGCTGGGCAAACACCCCGCCTGGGTCGATGTCGCCCGCGAGCAGCACGGGGGAGGACACGGCGCGCGCGAGCCCCATGTTGACGATGTCGTTTTCGGCAAGGTTGATTTCGACGGGGCTGCCGGCGCCCTCGATGACGATGACGTCGTTTTCCTCCGCGAGCGAATCGAACGCCTCCAAAATCTGCGGCATGAACGCCTTCTTTCGCGCGAAGTAGTCCCTCGCAGCGAAGGCTCCCTGCGCCTTGCCGGCCATGATGAGCTGGCTTCGGTGGTCGCTTTCGGGCTTGAGCAGGATGGGGTTCATGCGCACGTCGGGCGCGATGCCGCACGCCTCGGCCTGCATGATCTGGGCGCGCCCCATCTCGAGCCCATCGGCCGTGACACCGCTGTTGAGCGCCATGTTCTGGCTCTTGAAGGGAGCCACGCGCAGGCCGTCCTGCGAAAGCACACGGCACAGCCCCGCCGCAAGCAGGCTCTTCCCCGCGTTCGACATGGTGCCCTGGATCATGATGGGCTTCGCCCTACCCACGGGTATCGACCTCCTTCGCCGAGCCTCGGCCATCCGCGCCCGCCATAGCGTCGCTGCAAGAAGCGCCGCCCCGTTCGTCGGGTTCGCCTTCGCCCGATGCGCCTTCCGCCCGAAGCGCGCGGCTGAACGCCATCGCAAGCCGGGCGTTCTCCTTGCGCGTGCGCACCGCGACGCGGCACCAGAAACGGGACAGTACCGAAAACGAGTCGCACGTGCGGACCAAAACCCCCTGTTTATACAGGCGCTCGGGGATGTCTTTCGCCGGCATGCGGACTAAAAGGAAGTTCGCATCCGACGGCACGACGGAAAGCCCGAGCGAGGAGAGCTCGTGGGAAAGCCACGCTCGCTCGCCCGCCAGTACATCGCGCGTGCGCGAGACGTATTCGACGTCTTCCAGGGCGGCGATGCCTGCGGCCTCGGCGACCGAGGAGACGGGCCACGCCTGTCCCGCCCGGCGAATCCCCTCGAGGAGTTGGGCGTTTCCGCTGATCAGATACCCCAACCGCAACCCTGCCATTCCGTAGAGCTTGGTGAACGCGGAGAGCACGGCCACATGGTGCGAACACGCGGCGCGTGCGGCCACGCTCCTTTCGCGGGCGTCGGGCGCAAATCCGAGGAAGCACTCGTCCACGACGAGCAGCGCGCCCACCTGCTCGCAGCGGCAAGCCGCGGCATCGATCACGCTGGGGTCGACGAGGCGCCCCGTCGGGTTGTTCGGATTGCAGAGGTACGCCACGTCTCCCGGCCCCTCGATCGCGCGGGCGAAGGAGGCGGGCACGTCGAAGTCGTCCGCTTCGGAGAGCGGGAACTCCTGCACGCATGCACCGTAGTACGATGCCGCCTCCGCATATTCAGAGAACGTCGGCGCGCACACGACGATGCGTTTCGGGCGCACCGCCGCAGCGAGCCGCCAGATGATGTCGGACGCGCCCGCGCCGCAGACGATAGTATCTTCGGGAATGCCCTGGGCGCGCGCTAGGGCGCGAACGAGGGCGAGGCTTTCCCTATCGGGGTAGGCGTCGATTCGAGAAAGCGACTTGCAAGCTGCGGCGACGGCGCGCGGCGAGGGGCCTGCCGGATTCACGTTCACCGAGAAGTCGATGAGATCGGAGGCGCCCCCTTCGCAACCGATGCCGAGCGATTGCGCGCTGCCCCCATGCGTACGGGCGCGCAGGATTCCCCCGGCAGCCCGGAGCGCGGCGTGGTCTTCCCTCATGCCATCGCCCCCAAGGCGAGCACGACCGCCGCGCGCGCGGCGCCGAAGACGACGAGCGCGCATACGGACGCGGCGAGCATGAGCCTTGTCGCCCGGGCGATGTCGCCCCACTCGATTTCGCGGGACGCGTCGCCTATCGTCGGTTTCTCAACGAGCTTGCCGAAATACACCGCGGGTCCTGCCAGGCGCAGCCCGAGCGCGCCCGCACACGCTGACTCGGTCTGCGCCGAGTTGGGGCTCGCATGGCGACGCCTGTCGCGGCGCCAGATGCGCGCCGCCCCGCGCGCGTCGAGCCCGACGATCGGGCACACGGCGATCATGAACAGGGCCGATAAGCGCGAGGGAATCCAGTTCACCGCATCGTCGAGGCGCGCCGAGGCGCGACCGAAGTCGATGTAGCGCTCGTTTTTGTAGCCCACCATGCTGTCGAGCGTGTTCACCGCCTTGTACGCCATGCCCAAGGGCGCACCCCCGATCATAAGGTAGAAAAGTGGCGCGATGACGCCGTCGCTCGCGTTCTCCGCCACCGTTTCCACGGCGGCGCGCGCGACGCCCTGCTCGTCGAGAACAGACGTGTCGCGTCCCACGATGAGCCCGACGGCTTCGCGCGCCGCGACAAGGCCGCCCTTCGAGAACGCGTGGGCCACGGCCAGGCTCTGGCGGCGCAGCTCGCATGTCGCGAGAACCTGATAGCTCGCCCATGCCTCGGCCACGAAGCGCAAGCCGGAGTGAACCATGCCGCAAAGATGTAGGATACCCCAGGTCAAAAGCCCACACGCAAGCGGAAGCGCCACGGCGAGCACAAGCCCTGCGGCACGCGTGCCCGCGGACGTTTGCGGGAATGCGCCTCGAAGGCGGCCTTCGGCCCACGTGATCGCGCGCCCCATGGCGACGACGGGATGGGGAAGCCAGCGCGGGTCGCCGAAGGCAAGGTCGGCCGCGAACCCGGCGGCGACGGCAAGAATCGTCATCACCGGGCATCGCCCCCCGAAGCGGGGCGAACGTCGCGAAGGCAGCGCCCATCCCAGGTGGCGGCCCATGCGCCGCCCGGCTCGGTATGCACGTCGAAATATCCCATTTTCGGGACAGCTAGCTCGGAGAGTAGCGCTTTCACGGTACCCGCGTGAACGACGAAGACGGCGCGCCTACTCCCCTGGGCGCGCTCCGATTCGCACGCCTCCCGAAACGCCGCGACGACGCGGCGGGTGAAATCGCTCTTGCCCTCGCCATGCGGGCAGCGCGTCTCGCACCAGGAGTCTACCCAGGCGTGGTAGCGCACATCCTCTTTAAGCTCGGCGGCGCTTCGCCCCTCGAAGTCACCGAAATCCATCTCGCGCAGACCGGGGCACGCCATAAGCTCCGCGTTCGGGAAGAGGATGCGAGCCGTCTGGTCGGTGCGGGCCATGCCGCTCGTGATAACACGGAACACGTCACGATCGCACGCGAGGTCGCGCAAAGCGCGCTCGCCCGCACTCGACAGGGGCTCGTCGGTGCCCGCCCCGCTGTAGCGATGGTCTTCCGTGCCCGCCGTGGCACCATGGCGCACGAAGACGACTTCCAAAGGCGCGCCCGCGCCCTGCGTCCCTCGAGGCGCATCGGCAAGGTTTCCTTTGATGACCTGGGGAATCCCGCACGTCATGCGCACGACGACGTCGGCGCGCGCAGCGAGCGCGCATCCCAGGCGCCCCGCGCGCTCGCGCCATTGGGCGTCTTCCGCACGCATGGGGACGACCCCCGAGCCGACCAAGGGCAGAATCACTGCGTCGAAGCCGATCAGCCGCTCGAGCGCCCGGTCAGCGTCGAGCGCGCGTACGAGTTCCTCAGCACGGTACGCGACACGGCCGGCAAAAGCCGCGGGCACGCCGCCCTCCGCAAGCTGCGCCGCGTCGACGAAATCGTCCGCCGCGAACCCGAGCCTTTCGCGCACGAAGGTCCTCTTCCCCGAATGCGCGCCACCTACCACGAGAATCATAGGAGCATGCCCCCCGCCACCAGCATGGCAAGCATCGCGAGCTCGGCCCATTGCAGAAACCATCCGGCCAAATCACCCGTCACCCCGCCGAAGCGGGACAGGGCAACATGGCGGTACCACGCGAGCGCCAAAAGCCCCGCCACCGCCATAAGGGCGCCGACGGCCTGAGCGCACGCGACCATCCCTGCAGCCGAAGCCGCAGCGAAAGCGCAAAGCGGCACGACGATCGCCGCGCGCTTCTTCGCAGGCGAGAGCCCCACGGCCATGCCGTCCGCCCGCGCGGCAGGCCAGCATTCTACGGCGAGCCCCGAAAGCGCGCGGGAGAACACGAGCGAGCACAGAAGTGCGAGGAACGACCCCGCCGTAAGCGGCAGCGCGGTGAACAGGGAAAACTGCAGAATAAGGTACACGACAACACCAATGACCCCGAAGGCGCCCGCCCGCGGGTCGTGCATGATCTCGAGCTTTCGCTCGCGCGGGGCCCAACTTGCAAGCGCATCGGAGGTGTCGCAGAGCCCGTCTAGGTGGATGCCTCCCGTCACCGCCACAGGCAACGCCACGAGCACGGCCGCGACGATGGTCGCGGGCGCGCCGAGCAGGTTCGCCATGTGCCCCCACGCCGTCATAAGGAAGCCTTCCGCAACGCCCACCAGGGGAAACGCGGCAAGCGCATGGGTTGATCCGAAATCGGTCCAGGCCGATTTCGGGACGGGGATGCGCGAGAACGTTCCGAACGCCGCGCCGATTGCCTCTGCTATCTTCACCTTGTAGGTCCTTCGCCTTTCATCCACACGGGAATCCCGCATACCACTTCGACTGCGCGGTCGGCCAGCGCCGCCACGCCCGCGTTCACGCGCGCGAGCGCGCGCCTCCATCCCTCGGTCCCCTCATCGTAGCGCATCCCATCGGCGAACACGTCGACGGAGACCACCACCGTATACGCAGCGGCCTGAGTGAGTCGTTCGATGCCTCCGAGCACCTCGCGCGCCACAGCGTCGGGGTCACGTGGGGACAAGCCGCCTTCCGCGAAGAGCTCGTTCGCAACCAGGTTGCCCACGTCCTCCAAAAGAAGCGTGCAGCCGCGCGGAAGCCCGGGCACTGCGGCGCCCACGTCACGCGTGCGCTCGAGGGTGGAAAACCCCTTGCCCTCGCGCATCGCCCGATGGCGCGCGATACGGCGGGTGCCCTCTTCCCCGAAGGGCTCCATCGTTGCCAGGTACACGCGGGGGCCGTCGTGCCCGAGGCACAGGGACTCGGCATAGGCGCTCTTGCCGCTCGCGGCGGCGCCGATAACGAACGTCACCGTCATTTCCCGGCCTCGAAATGCTCGTAAGCAGCCATGCCAGTCGCCGTGAACGTCTTCCCATCCCGGTACACGCGCAGCGCCGAATCCAGAAGGGGCAGATACGCCATGGCGCCCGCGCCCTCGCCCAAGTGCATGCCTGCGTCGAGGGGTGCCTTTATGCCGAGCTCGCGAAGGAGCTCCTGGCTTGCGGGTTCGCTAGATGCGTGGGTGCCCACGAGGTAGCCCAAGGCGTTGGGGCACAGGCGCACCGCGCACAGGGCCGCCGTGCAGGATATGACCCCGTCGAGGAGCGCCGGCGCCTTCGAGGCCGCGGCCCCCAGGTAGAAGCCACACATCGCCGCGATGTCGAAGCCGCCCACCTTCGAGAGCACGTCGATCGGGTCGGCGGGATCGGGCGAGTTCGCGTCGATAGCGCGCTCGACCACGTCGCGCTTGCGCGCGAGCGAGGTGTCCGAGAGCCCCGCGCCGCGCCCGACGAGGCTCCGCGCGTCCGCTCGGATGAGCACTGCGGCCACCGCCGCCGAGGTGGTCGTGTTGCCGATGCCCATCTCGCCCGCGGCGAGAAGGCGCACGCCGGCGCGGGCAAGCCCGCACGCGACGGCGATTCCGACCTCGATTGCGCGCACGGCCCCATCGCGAGACATGGCGGAGCCGTGCGCGATGTTGCCGCTCCCCCGCCGCACGTTCGCGCGCACCATGCGAGCGTCTTCTATGCCCCGGGCCATACCCACGTCGACGGGCACGACCTCGGCACCCGCGAACGCCGCCATGCGGCAGGCGCTCGTGGCCCCCTCGCACATGTTGCGCGCGACGGCTCGCGTCACGTCTTGCCCGCTTTGCGACACGCCCTCGGCAACGACCCCGTTGTCGGAGAAGAATACCGCGAGCGCACGGGGAAACTCGGCCACCTCGGCGCTCCCCTGAGCTGCGGCGATACGCGCGACGGCGTCTTCAAAGTCGCCCAATCCCCCCAAAGGATGCGCGATGGAATCCCACGCGGCGTACGCGGCGGCGCGGGCACACTCATCTGCGGGCGCGATCCGGGAGAGCGCGGCTTCGAGCACGGCGCCCGGCGCCGACGAGAACGCGCGCTCGACTTCCTCGCGGATGTAGGCAAGCGCGGTTTCGGTTGCTTCAGCCATGCCGTCTCCTCTCTGCGAACGACGCTGTGGCAGACGCGAACGCGCGCGCAACGTCGGGGTTCGCAGGATAGTACACATGCGGGAAGCCCGCAACCAGGGCCGGGGTGGTCGTCATGCACGGCCAGCCCTTGTCGCGCCGGGGCTTCTGCGCCCAGAAGTCGCCGCCCGGGCAGGTGGACTGCCAGTAGTGGAACTCGTGCGCGCGGATGCGTGTGCCGCGCGGCCCGTAGAGCCCGTAGCGTTGGGAAGTGAGCTCCACGTACCCGAAATGGGACAGCCTTCCCCCGTTCTCGCTTGCGCCCTCAAGGGCGCCCGCAACAGGCCAGCGCCGCCCCTCGCTATCGGAGATTTCGCGCTGCAGGTACAGAAACCCACCGCATTCGGCAACCGTCGGCATGCCGGATTCCACCGCACGCCGCACCGCCTCGCGCATCGGCGCGTTCTCGGAGAGCTGCCGCGCATGGAGCTCCGGGTAGCCGCCTCCCAGATAGAGGGCGCTTGTCCCCCGGGGCAACTCGCTATCACACAGGGGGCTGAAAAAGGCCAGCTCGCAACCCAGGTCCTCGAGCGCGCGCAGGTTCTCCTCGTAGTAGAACGAGAACGCCTCGTCACGTGCGACGGCGACGATGGGCCGCGCTCCCGCGATCGGCTCCAACCGGTAAGGTTCCTCGCGGATATCGGATGCCGTCGCCGCTATTTCGAGCAAGCGGTCGACGTCGACGCTCTTTTCCACCAGCTCGGCCATCTTGTCGATGCGCGCGGAGAGCTGCTCGACCTCGTCGGCGGTCACAAGCCCCAAATGCCGGCTTTCGAGCGAGAACGCATCGTCGGCGGGGATATTCCCCAAAACCGCGACACCCGTGTGCTTCTCGATCGCAGGCTTCGCGTAGGCGCAGGCAGCGGCGCTCGTCTTGTTCAGCACGACGCCGCGCACGTTCGCACAAGGCAGGAACTCGGCGATGCCGCGGATTACGGCGGCGAGCGATAAAGACGCCCCGCGCCCGTTCACCACTAAAACGACCGGCGTTTCCGTGTCGCACGCAACCTGGTAGCTGCTCGCATCGGCCACGCCGGGCGCCATGCCGTCGTAGAAGCCCATGACCCCCTCGAGCACCGCGACATCCGCGCCCGCGGCGCCGCGTGCGAGCAGGGCGCGCAGCGTCGGGGCGTCGGTGAAGAAGCCGTCTAAGTTGCCCGAGCGCGCGCCCACGACGCGACGATGAAAGAGCGGATCAATGTAGTCGGGGCCGCATTTGAAGGCCGCGCATGCAAGGCCGCGGCGCGCGAGCGCGCGCAGGAGCGCGCACGTAACGACCGTCTTGCCGCTCCCGCTCGAGGGCGCAGCGACCATGAAGCGCGGGATGGTCGTGCTCACCGGGCGCCGCCTTCCCCACCTGCACCACGCGCGCTGACGAGGAACACGGGGTTTTGCGCCTTCATAAGATGGTGCGAGCCTACAGCCTCGGCGCGGGCGGCCGACACCTGGCAAGCCTCGAACCCCTTAAAGCGCGAACCCGAGAGGAGCGCGCACGCCTCGGTGAGCGTCTCAACGGTGACGCATGGCACGCACAGGCGAACCTGCGAGTTCTTCTCGAGCGCCACCTCCACGATGGAGGGAAGCTCGCCCGCGCTCCCGCCGACGAACACGGCGTCGGGGACGGGCAGTATCGCGAGCGCTTCGGGGGCGACGCCGGGGACCGCATGCACGTTGCCGCACCCGAATGCATCCGCGTTCTCTCGGATGAGCCGCACGCCGGCCGCGTTGCGCTCGACCGCCCATACCGACCCCGCTCGCGCGACGAGCGCCGCCTCGATCGACACGCTCCCCGTGCCGGCGCCGACGTCCCACACGGTGTCGGTCGCGGTAAGGCGCAGCTTCGCGAGCGCGACGGCGCGCACCTCCTGCTTGGTCATGGGAACGTCGCCGCGGATGAAGAGCTCGTCGGGAATGCCCGAGGAAGCGTACGGCCAGCGGGAACTCGCGGCGCGGGATGCGCCCGCAGAGTCCGCCGCGGAAGAAGCCGCCGCGGGCGCAGACACGCCGGCCGGCACCTCGGAGGCTGCGCTAGAGCCCGCAGGCGACCCGGCGCCGCCTGCGAAATCGATAAGCATCACGTTCAAGTCGTCGAACGTCTGACCTGTGATTTCACTTGCGGTCGCGCAGGTGATGCGCTCGTCGGGGTACGACAGGCGCTCGGCCACCGTCACGCACGCGTCCCCGAAGCCCGCCTGCACAAGCTCGCCCGAAAGCCGCGAGGGATCTTCCCCGCCCGACGTGACGAGGAAGAGCTCACCTGCGCGCTCGGCCTCGGCCACGATGTCGCACGCCACGCCGTGAGCGCTCGCGAAGCGCCAATCCTGCCATGGACGCGCGAGGCGCGCGGCGAGATACGACACTGAGCTTATGCCGGGAATGACGCGCACGTCCACCTGCGCGTCGCCGGAGAGCGCCTCCACCAGGCGGCGCGCGCCGCTGAACAGCCCCACATCGCCCGTCATCACGACCACGGCGCGCTGCCACGACGCCGCATCGGTGAGCGCGGCGACGATGTCCGCCGTCTTCACGAGCTCGCATCTCACCACGTCGGGCGGCACGTCGATGCCGGCAAGCGCGCGATGAGCGCCGATGACCACGTCGGCGATGTCGATCGCGTCGAGCGCCGCGCGCGAGAGCAAGTCGGGGTTTCCGGGCCCCGCCCCGATGATCGTTACCTTTCGCATGGAATCTCCCGATACCCGCGCGGCGTGACCATACGGCCGCCTACGAGCTTCGTGTCCGCGTTGCCGACGAACACGGTGGTGAACATATCGGCGTCGATCTCCCCCAGCTCGGAGAGCCTGCACATGCCCGACTGCTGCCCCTCGCGCCCGATGTTGCGCACCCAGCCGCAGAGCGTGTCGGGGGCCTTCCATTCGAGCATAATCTTCGCCGCGCGTGAGAGCCTGTCGGCGCGCTTTCTGCTGCGCGGGTTGTACAAACAGATGCAGAAGTCGGCGCTCGCCACGGCGGCGAGCCTGCGCTCGATGACCTCCCATGGCGTGAGCAGGTCGGAGAGCGACACGACCGCGAAGTCGTGGGCAAGCGGGGCGCCGAGCACCGCCGACCCGCTCTGAGCCGCGGTGGCCCCGGCGATAACTTCCACGTCTACATCGGGGTAGTCCTCCGCAAGCTCCAGCACGGGGCTCGCCATGCCGTACACGCCCGCGTCGCCGCTGCACACGAGCGCCACGGCTTCTCCACTCTGCGCGCGCGAAAGCGCAAGGCGGCACCGTTCGACCTCGTGCATCATCGGCGTCGCGAGATGCGCCGCGTCGGGCACGGCGGCGAGCGCGAGCTCCACGTATTTCGTGTAACCCACAACGACGTCGGACGCCTCGAGCGCACGCCGAGCCGCAATCGTCATGCCGTCGGGGCCGCCCGGGCCGATTCCCACCACGAAGAGCTTTCCCATCACCGTTCCTTAAACGAAAGTTTAATAGTTACCTTGGAAAACGCGACGGTCACGCCGCCGTGAGCGAGCTTCGGGAAGATAAGTTTGCCCCCCTCCGCGAGCGCTGCCCGCTCGCACACGTTGTCGACCCCCACCGTCGCGCGCACGAAATCAGATGGCGAAACGCTGCCTTCGACCTGCGACAACTCCTCTGCGGAATACGTCGCAAGCGGGATATTGCGCGCGCAGCAGAAGGCGAGCAGACCCTCCTCGTGCGCCTTCACGTCGATCGTCGCCGCCTCGCGCACGGCCGAAGGCGAGATACCCACCTGCCCGCACGCGAGAAGAAACGCCTCCTCGATCGCTTCGGCGCACGCACCGCGACGGCATCCTATGCCCGCAACGATGCAGGGCACGACAAGGCGAAGCGGCTCGGGCGCAGGCGCCTGCGCCCGCACGCCCGCCGGCTTCCCCGTCTCACCGGCGGGCACGACCTCGCCCGTTGTCTCCGCCGCACGAACGGACGCACCTGCATTCGCGCCAGCGAACGGCGACACGACGATATCGGCCCGAGCGCGGTCGGACGCAATGTCAACCCCCTCAGGCGGCTGTCCCGAAATCGGCATGTCGGAATAGAGCGCCACGCGCCCGCCCGAAAGCAACCGCGCCGACACTCGCTTGATGGCCTCGGGATTCGAAACGGCGAGCCCCGCACAGCGCGCCCACGTATCCACCGCCCACACGCCGCGGACGTCGGTCGCCGTGGTGATGACGGGGATGGCCCCTGCCGCGCGTGCCACAGTTTGCGCAAGCTCGTTCGCACCGCCCAAATGCCCCGACAAAAGCGGGACGGCAAAGCGCCCCGCCTCGTCGATCGCCACAACCGCGGGATCGTTTGCCTTCGAGGCGACATGCGGCGCGATCGCCCGCACGGCGATGCCCGCCGCGCCCACGAACAGAAGCGCGTCCGACGCTTCCCACGCGAGCGCCGTCCATGCGCGCAGGTCGGCCTTCCCCTCGCCGAACCCGCGCGAAACGGAAACGTCCCAGCCAGGGTCGTCTTCACCTGTCTGCGCGCAATCGGAAAGCGCATGTGCGGTGCGCACCGCCAACGCATACCCCCTCTCAGTGAACGCTATGCAGGAAACCCTCATCTAGCGCACCACCATCGTCGAGAAGTAGCTGCCCCGATCGGGCACATCGTCGAGCGAGCGGTACACGCGCTCGCCCGGAAGCCCACAGTCCTCTACAAGCTCGGCACCGTCGAAGGCACCCTCCTCGCAAAGGAAGCGCTTCGTGTCCGCAAGCGAGCGGCGCGCCTTCATGACCACCTTCGTCCCCGGCCAGCCGATTGCACGGCGCACCCCGTACAGAACGCCTTTACTCATACGTCGCCCCCAATTTCCCGATAACTGCATCGGCGCCCGACGTGCGGAAAAGCTCGCGGCGCTCGGCGTCGAACACGACCGCGGCGATGTCGCATGCGCCCGCCGCGCGACGGCGCAACCTGTCCTCAATTGCCGCAGCGAGCGAGGCGCGCGCAGCGTCCCCAACGCCGGCGGCCTCGATTACCTCGAGCGCCGCCGTGGTCGTGACGGACGACATGATCTCGCGCACGGTCTTCGCGCCCGCGCCGGCCATGGCCGCGTGGGCGGCCAGAATCTCCGCGCGGCAGTCGGCGGTACGCGAATGGGTGTCCATGATGCCGCCCGCGACCTTCACCAACTTGCCGATGTGTCCCACAAGAAGGACATTGGTAAATCCCTCGCGAACGCAGCAGTCAATCGCATCGCCCACAAAGTTGGAGATGAAGACCACCGGCGCACCGTTTAGGTGGAAATGCCCCGAGATGAACTGCCCGCCGTAGTTGCCGGGCGTGAGCACGACTCCGCGCCGCCCCATAGCCGCATGCTGCCGGATCTCGAGCTCGATGCTGTCGCGCAAGGCAGCGAGGCTGCGCGGCTCGACGATGCCCGTCGTGCCCAGGATGGAGATGCCGCCCTCTATCCCCAGATGCGGGTTGAAGGTCTTTTTGGCAAGGGCAACACCCTCGGGTACCGAAATCGTCACAGCAATATTTCCAGAAAAGCCGTGCGCGGCGCACACCTCGCGCACCGCCGAAGTGATCATCGCGCGCGGCGTCGCGTTGATGGCGGCCGCCCCCACCGGCTGCTCGAGCCCGGGCAATGTCACGCGCCCCACGCCCACGCCGCCATCGACGGAAACTTCCGATTCGCGCGCGGGCACGTCCTTGCTGCCCGCAGCACCCGTGCCCGACCCCGCATGTTCCACGTGCGCGTACACGAGTACGCCGTCAGTCACATCGGCATCGTCGCCTGCGTCCTTTCGCACGGCGCACTGGGCGCACCCCTCGCCGATGCATGCGTCGACCACGTTCGCCTCGACGGGCAGCCCGCCGGGGGTGACGATCGACACGCGGCCGACGGGCTTTCGTGACAAAAGCATCTCGCAGGCCGCCTTCGCCGCGAGCGCGGCGCAGCTCCCCGTGGTGTAGCCGCAGCGCAGGCGGGTCGTCCCGGTATATATGTAGTGCTCGAAGGCCACGCTAGCTGCTCGCCTTCCGATACCCCGTGGAAAACGAAGGGTCGTAAAGCTTGCTGCGCTCGTACGACTCCGCTTGCGCGCCGTTGTGTGCAAGCCTGCCGCGAGCTCCGAGCACGCGGCCCACCACCACGAGCGCCGTGCGGTCGATGCCCTCTCGCGCGCCCGCATCGGCGAGCGTGCCCACTGTGCATCGCACCACGCGCTCCTCAGGCCAGGTCGCCTTGTACACGAGCGCCGCCGGCTCATCGGAGCTGCGGCCCGCGGCCAAAAGCTCGGCGGAAAGCTCGGCGAGCATACCCGAGCTCAGGAAGATGACCATAGTCGAGCCGCTTTCCGCCATGGTGCGCATGCCCTCGCCCGCGGGCATGGGGGTACGTCCGGAAAGCCGCGTGATCACGACCGACTGGCTGATTCCCGGCAGCGTGTATTCCTGGCGAAGCGCCGCCGCGGCACCGCAAAAGCTCGACACGCCGGGCACCACCTCGTAGTCCACGCCGCGCGCGTCGAGTGCGTCCATCTGCTCCTGGATGGCGCCGTACAGGCACGGGTCGCCCGTGTGCAGGCGCACCACTTCCTCGCCCCGCGCATCCGCCGCGCACATCACGTCGAGCACTTCCTCCAAGGTCATGTGCGCGCTGTCGTAGACGATGCAGGATTCCTTGCACTCAGCGAGCAGCTCGGGGTTCACAAGGCTCCCCGCCCAAACGACCACGTCGGCCGCGCGCAGAAGGCGCGCCCCGCGCAGCGTGATAAGGTCGGCGGCGCCCGAGCCAGCGCCAACGATATGAATCATCCGAGCCTTCCCTTCCCGTTTCTCATCGCAACCGTTGACGCCGCCATTCGCGCAGCGGACAAAACACGGCGCCTGCGGCGGCAATCGGCGCAAATACGCAGGCAGGAGGCGCAATGCCGCCCGCCCTGGCTTTGACACGTTCACAAGTGCCCACTATCATAGTAAAAGTTTCGGCAACGAGCATATGACAATCGGATAAAAGGAAATGACCGGCGCGGCGCCCGCACAGCCCGCGCTGGCTTGCGGAGGGAACCAGGTGGGAATCCTGGGCAAGGGACATTACTGTGTAGGACGCGCAGGCGAACCGCCTCGCGCCCCAAGCCAGACTGCTTCGCCTTTTCCTCACGGCATCGCCGTGGCGTTAGCTCCTTGTGAACCCCGAGGGGTGCGCTTTTCTTTCGCTTGTGCCGACAAGCAACTGTCGCCGGGGGACCGGCAAACCGAGGAAAGGAAAAACCATGTCCGACCAGATGTCACGCCGCGGCTTCATGGGCGCCGCAGCAACCGGAGCATTCGCGCTCGCCGGAGTCGCGCTCGCGGGCTGCTCCAGCACCTCCGCGAGTTCCGAGAAATCGAGTGAAAAGGAGAAGGCCGTGAAGCCGGTCATCCTCGTCACGAGCTTCGGCACGAGCTACAACGACTCGCGCCACATCACCATCGGCGCCATCGAAGACGCTATCCGCGAGAAGTACTGGCAGGACTACGACATCCGCCGCGCCTTCACCGCGCAGATCATCATCGACAAGCTGAAGAAGCGCGACGGCATCACGATCGACAACATGACCGAGGCGCTCGACCGCTGCGTGGAAGACGGCGTGAAGGAAATTGTCGTGCAGCCGACGCATCTCATGGCTGGCTTGGAATACGCCGACGTGAAAGACGAGCTCGACAAGTACGCCGACAAGTTCGACAAGATCTCGCTCGGCGACCCGCTGCTCACCTCCGACGACGACTACAAGAAGGTGGCCGCAGCCATTAATGAGAACATGGCGTCCTTCGACGACGGCAAGACGGCGCTGTGCCTCATGGGCCACGGCACCGAAGCCGATTCCAACGCCGACTATGCCAAGATGCAGGAAGTGTTCAAGAACGAGGGCTTGACGCAGTTCTTCGTCGGCACCGTCGAGGCTGAGCCGACCTGCGAGGATGTTATCGCCGCCGCGAGCGCCGCAGGGTACAAGAAGGCCGTGCTCGCGCCGTTCATGGTGGTCGCGGGCGACCACGCGAACAACGACATGGCAGACGAGACCGACCCCGACAGCTGGGCTGCGAAGTTCGTGGCCGCTGGCTTCGAAGTGACGTGCCTGCTCCAGGGTCTGGGACAGAACGCCGCGGTCGACGACATCTACGTCTCGCACGTGGACGACGCCATCGCCAAGCTGTAAACTCGCCGCGCACGGGGGCGCCGGTCGCGTCCCCGTGCAACGGGCATGCGCCTTCCCCGACCGACGGCGCATGCCCGTTGCATTCGCATCCCGCCCGCCCACCGCACGGCGCGGGCGGTCGAAGCGATTGAAAGGAACCCCCTCCATGTTGAAGAAAACCCTCGCCTTCGCCCTGTCAGCGGCGCTTTTCGCGTTCTCGCTCGCCGGCTGCGGCGGAAATTCAATCGACAGCGCAAAGGCAAGCGATGCCGATTCCCAGGAAAAGACCGAACAGGCGGCCGATGCGCCCGAGGGCGCAAGCGCTGCCCCCATCACCGCCGACAAGGTGGCCGACGGCACCTATCCGATCACCGTAGATTCCAGCTCGAACATGTTCAGGATTGTGGACGCCCAGCTCATCGTGGAAAACGGCTCCATGCACTGCGTGATGACACTTTCCGGCACGGGCTACGGCAAGCTCTTCATGGGCACGGGTGACGAGGCTGCCACCGCGAGCGAGGCCGACTTCATCCCCTATGTGGAAAACGCGGAAGGCAAGTACACCTACGACGTGCCCGTTGAAGCGCTCGACGAGGACACCGCCTGCGCCGCGTGGAGTATTAGAAAAGAGCAGTGGTACGACCGCACGCTCGTGTTCGAATCCGCCGGCGTCGATCTGCGCGCCGACGCACTGAAGTAACGCCATGCGGTCGATTCTTCCCAAGGGGGAAAACAGGAAGCGCCACAGAATCGCGGCGCGCGCGATCGCCTGCGTTCTCGTCGCCCTGCTCGCGCTTCCCTTCGCGGGGTGCAGTGCGAGCCCGAACGCGACCGGTGCCACGACGGGCTCTCAGGAATACACTGTGAGCGTCTCGCTTTCCGGCGGGTCAGGGCGCGCAAGCATCGCCTCACCCACCACAATTGTGAAGGATGGCGACACCTACACCGCGACCATCACCTGGTCGAGTTCGAACTACGACAAGATGACCATCGACGGCGTGGACTACGCGCCCATAAACGACGGCGGCAACTCCACGTTCGAGATACCCGTCACGCTCGACGAGGACATCGCCGTGTCGGCCGAGACCGTCGCCATGTCGACGCCGCACACCATCGACTACACGCTCCACTTCGACTCATCCACCATGAAGGAGAAATCGGGCGACGATGCAAGCGGCGACTCCCCCGCGGGAACGGCTTCAAGCGCCGCGGCCGACTTCCACAACCCAGATTTGGGCTGCGGCTGGGAGCCGACGGGGACGCTTCAGCTTGAATACGCCAAGCACTTCACTGTCGACGAGTTCGAAGGCGGCCTGCGGCTTATCTGCGTTTCGAACGGGGAGCGCTTCCTCGTGGTACCGCAAGATGCGAAGGTACCTGATGGGTTGAGCTCTGACATCGCGGTCATAAGGCGCCCCGCCGACAAGGTGTACCTCGTGTCGTCGGCGACGATGTGCCTGGTCGACGCGCTCGATGCGAACGACAATATCTTCATGTCGGGCACGAAGGCCGACGATTGCTCGGTCGCGGGCTTCAAAAGCGCGCTCGAAAGTGGGGCGATCGCCTACGGCGGCAAGTACAGCGCGCCCGACTACGAGCGAATATCGGCCTCGGGCTGCACGCTCGCCATCGAGAACACCATGATCAACCACACACCCGATGTGAAGGAAAAGCTGCAGAAGCTCGGACTCGTCGTGCTCACCGAACAGTCGTCGAGCGAGCCCGAAGCACTCGGGCGCGTCGAGTGGATTAAGCTTTTCGGCGTCCTGTTCGACAAGGAAGACGAGGCCGCGCACCTGTTCAACGAGCAGAAGGCCCGCGTCGAGCAAACGTCGAGGCTTGCGTCGTCAGGTAAAACCGTGGCGTATTTCTACATTAACTCGAACGGGGCCGCCGTCACGCGGCGGGCGGGCGACTACGTGGCGCAGATGATCGAGCTTGCAGGCGGCAACTACGCGCTCGATGACGCGCAGACGGCGTCGACGTCAGGTTCGTCAGTAACGCTCGAAATGGAGCGCTTCTACGCGACGGCGAAGGATGCCGACATCATCGTCTACAACGGCACCATCGACGAATCGGTTGCCACCTTGAACGACTTTGTAGGCAAAAACGCGCTATTGTCGCAGTTCAAAGCCGTGAAGAACGGCAACGTCTGGGTCACAAGCGCCGACATGTACCAGCAGATGACTTCTACCGCCGACATTATCGACGAGCTGCACGGGGCGTTCACCGGCGATGACGCGAGCGACTTCCATTATCTGAGGAAGCTCGGCTAGCACCATGAGAAGCCGACTTTCCATGACATACGACGAATCGGGGCGCGCCGCGCGGTGTCGCGTCGTGACGGCGCTGCTCGCCGTTGCCCTCATCGTGCTCGTCGGGGCCAACCTGTGCATCGGGAGCGTGCTCGTGCCCGCAGACCACATCCCCGGCATCCTTTCGGGCGGCGCGGCCAATTCCATGGAAAGCCAAGTCATCTGGGAGATTCGCCTGCCGCGCGTGCTTTCAGCCGTGCTTCTCGGCGGGGCACTTTCGCTCTCCGGGTTCCTGCTGCAGACGTTTTTCAACAACCCCATCGCCGACCCGTTCATCTTGGGCGTCTCCTCGGGCGCAAAGTTCGTCGTCGCGCTTACGATGATCGTGCTTCTGGGCGCGAACCAGGCTATGTCCTCGCCGGCCATGGTGGCCGCAGCGTTTCTGGGATCGCTTATCACCATCGGCTTCGTGCTCCTCATCGCACGGCGCATAAGTTCCATGGCCATGCTCATCGTGGCGGGCGTCATGGTGGGATACATCTGCTCGGCGGCGACGAACTTTCTCATCGCCTTCGCCGACGACCAGTCCATCGTGAACCTGCACAACTGGTCTTTGGGTAGCTTCTCGGGTTCGAGCTGGGACGACATCGCGGTCATCGTGGTCGTGGTGATCACCGTGAGCGCATGCGTATTCGCGATATCGAAGCCCCTTTCCGCCTTCCAGCTGGGAGAAGCCTACGCGAAAAGCGTCGGCGTGAACGTCGCACGCTTCCGCGTGGTGCTCGTCCTTCTAGCGAGCATGCTCTCCGCCTGCGTGACCGCGTTCGCTGGTCCGGTGTCGTTCGTAGGCATCGCGGTTCCGCATCTCGTGAAGTCGGCGCTGAAGTCGTCGAAGCCCATCCGCGTGATTCCTGCGTGCTTCTTGGGAGGCGCCATCTTCTGCGCGGGTTGCGATTTGATCGCGCGCACGCTGTTCTCTCCCGTCGAGCTTTCCATCAGCGCCGTCACTGCCATCTTCGGCGCGCCGGTGGTTATCGCGCTCATGCTGAAGAAGCGGGTGAGGTAGATGGGGGAATTCGTGCCGCGGCCCAAAACGCTCGGAGGGGACATTCCATGCTTAGACAGTCCTGAGCTCGCACGAAAGCGCCAGAAGACACTTTCGGCTCGTGCGGAACTGCGTGCGGAACGCCTCCTTCGAGCGGAGTCGAACCTCGAAACCCCGGTCGAAACGCAGGCTGACGGAGCGCCGCTTTTCCGCATAAGCGACCTGTCGGCGGGCTACGACAAGAAGGTCGTAGTCGAAGGCGTCGATCTGGAGGTTCGCGCGGGCGACGTCGTGGCGCTCATCGGGCCGAACGGCTCGGGCAAGTCGACCATCTTGAAAACCATCACACGCCATCTGGCACCGCTTGCCGGCGCGGTCGAGCTCGACGGGCGGGAGATTTCCCGATGGAAGACGGCGGAGTTCGCAAGGAACCTTGCCGTTATGCTGACAGATCGCCCCCGGACCGAGCTCCTCACCTGCCGCGATATCGTAGAGGCGGGAAGGCATCCCTACACCGGGCGAATGGGCACACTCTCGCCCGACGACCATAGTCGGGTCGACGAGGCCATGAAAACCGCACATGTGGAAGAGCTCGCCGAGCGCGACTTCATGCAGATAAGCGACGGGCAACGCCAGCGCGTCATGCTCGCACGCGCCATCGCGCAGGATCCGCGCGTGCTCGTGCTCGACGAGCCCACGTCGTATCTCGATATCCGCTACCAGATCGACCTGCTGCGAATACTTCGCCACCTTGCGAAATCGCGGAATGTGGCTATCATCATGTCCATCCACGAACTCGAGCTCGCGCAGAAAAGCGCCGACAAGGTGATTTGCGTGAAGGACGGCCGGGTCTTCCGCGCCGGCGCACCCGAGGACATATTCACGCGCGAGACGATTGGCGAGCTCTACGGCCTTAAACATGGCACCTTCAACGAGCGCTTCGGCAGCGTGGAAATTGGGCGCCCACACGGCGATGCGCACACGTTCGTCATCGCTGGCGCAGGTACGGGGTCGGCTGTGTTTCGCCAGCTCATCCGACAGGGCAAGGCGTTCTACGCGGGCGTTCTGCACGAAGGGGACATCGACTGCGAGCTCGCGCGCGACCTGGCGACGGAATGCGTGGCCGAGCGCGCCTTCGAGCCGA
This sequence comes from Collinsella aerofaciens, assembly GCF_020181355.1. Classification (NCBI taxonomy): domain Bacteria; kingdom Bacillati; phylum Actinomycetota; class Coriobacteriia; order Coriobacteriales; family Coriobacteriaceae; genus Collinsella; species Collinsella aerofaciens. The sequence goes on along the minus strand of NZ_CP084004.1, from coordinate 1,838,949 downwards.
TCGGGGATAAAACCATAGCCCGCGCCAAAGAGCTCCTCGTCCACTGCGCGCGCCTTATCGTGTGCCCCTCCGCCTTCGGCACCATAAACGCCCGCAACGCAGAACTCGTCGAGTTCGCACGCTCGCATGGTATCGAGGTCATGCGAGTATGCGAAGGCGCATCGGAGGATTCCCATTTGGAGTGGGAAGAATAAACTGGACTTTCTTTTAAGGATCCTCAGGCTACAGCTCCTACACCGGCGAGGTCTCCAAGGCGCCGGAGAACCTCGTGAACAGGGATTTCCACGCCGACGAGCCCAACTAGGCCTAATCCAAGCGAGATTCCAGACTCGACAGGCCATTAAGAGTCAGGTCGTTGGCGACCTCAGAGACGCGCTCGATAGGAACCGAGCCGTCAGACAGCGCCCACGTGCGATAGATACCGATAATACCCGACAGCAAAAACGCCAGATAATAGTCGAACATCTCGTCCTTGAGACCTTGGGGCAGCAGATCGCGTTCGGCAATCTCGTGCTCGAGCGGCGCACGAAGACGAGCCATAAAATCATCGAGCGGAATGTTCTCGATCAGCTGACGATTGAGCACCAAGTTGTTGCACAGTGCCTCGTTAACGGTTTTAAAGAAGGTCGCCGCCGCGCCAAGAGCGCGCTCATTGGTGTCGCCGTCCATTGAAGCAAGCGTTTTCTCGACCGAGTCGACAATCATCTCCACCACATCAACGGCAATGGCATCAAGCAGGCCGTCAACCGTACCAAAGTGAACGTAGAAGGTCTTGCGGTCGACATTGGCCTCGCGCGCGATGGCACTCACCGTAATGTCTGCCAGCGGCTTTTCCATGAGCAGGCGCTCGAAAGCCGAAAGGATGGCATTACGGCTGCGAACGATGCGACGATCAAGACGCGGTTTGCTGGTTGCCATGGGCGTGTCCCTTCGATATGCGAGCGTTCATCAACAGATGAGAGATAATCTACGTAAGAGGATTATCCCCCATACAGCACAAATATGCCTCGCATCATGAAGAACGCACGACTGCCCTACTGCGACTTAGGGTGCTTCTTCTTATTGAGTGCCGACGGAGATACGCGAATACCATCGCCTGTCTGGCGCACATAGGCTTTATGAGCCGGCTTAGCGGTCCCAGAAGCCTTCTGAGCCTGCATCTTGGGATCAACAGTTACAGCATTCGCGGGGTGCGGCTTAGTGGGCGTAGAGGGCGTCTGAGGCGTGCGGCCGAGCTTGCGCATCACGCGATCCCAGCGCGCATGGATGCTCTCGTTGTGGGCGCTCTTAAGGCCCAGCAGGGGCGCAGCCAAAATGGTCGGCGCAATAAACGTAATGAGGCGCCACAGCAGATAGCCAGCGGTCGAAGCCGACCCAAAGAAATGACCCAAGAACAATGCAAAGCCGCCCTCAGCGCCACCAGTTCCACCGGGCAGGGGGACCGCAGAGCTCAGCAGCTGGACAAAGGCGCTCGCGGCCATGACCGAGAAAAAGTCGACCTCGTGGTGGCCAAAGGCAAGCATCAGGAAATACGGAACCAGATAGAAAAACGCGAGCTGCAGCATGGTGATAAACACGGTGAGCAGCATGGAAGAAAAATGTCCGGCCGAAAGCTTGAACTTCTCGGAGAAGGAGTAGATCTCGCCATCGACAAACGTGCGCCATCCCTCGATCTTAGTGGCCGAGACACCAATGCGCTCAAGCCAATTGATGATGCAATGGGCGACGCGCGTGACGGTCTTAGGCATGAGCGCGACGGCGAAGATGCCCAGCAAGATGCAGCAGTGCCCACCAAAGCTAAAGACGCACAGCAACGTCATGTCGCCATAGCGCTCGGCAAAAAACGGCATGCGAGCAAGCAGTAGGATAGCGCCCCAGGCAACGAGGCCAAACTGGTACACGATAAAACGCGTGAATTGCGTGGCGCCGGCCTCGCCCACGTTTTGGCCGGCCTTGGTCAGGCGATAGATTTGAGCCGGGGTGGAGCCCATCATCATGGGCGTCAGGTTACCAAAGAAGATGCCACTCGCCTCGACCGAGATCAGGTCGCGGATGCCGACGGGCGAATTGGGATCGAGCCAGACGGCGATCGCATAGGCCACAATGCCAAAGAACAGGTACATGAACATGCAAAGACACGCGACAACGAGCCATGACGCCTGGACGCTCGACATAGCGGCCCAGAACTGCCCCATCTGCCCGGTTACCACCAGATAGACGATATAACCTACCAGCACGACGCCGATAAAGATGGCGCCGCGGCGTGCGCTCTTATTGTCATCTCCGCCCGAGGCCTCAACCTCGACCTGGGGCTTAGACGTATGCTGAGAGGACTCCGTCATGAGACTCCTTCTAACAGTCAAAATATCTTGGATATTGTACCCGTAAGGGCCATAGGCAGAACGCAAAGCTCTGGTTCAAACGGGAATTGCAGACGGTTGTTTGATAACAAAAAACCCGGACTTCCATGGGAAGTCCGGGTATCAGATGCGTGGTAGCCCGTACCAGATTCGAACTGGTGATCTCCGCCTTGAGAGGGCGGCGTCCTAAACCGCTAGACGAACGGGCCATAAGCCTCAGCAGAAAAGAAGTGGTAGCCCGTACCAGATTCGAACTGGTGATCTCCGCCTTGAGAGGGCGGCGTCCTAAACCGCTAGACGAACGGGCCACATGACATCTGCACTGCCGTGCTGCGAGGAAATATATTACGAGACAAAAAACGTCAGCGCAAGAAGAAATTCCAAATTGCCGAAAAATTGTCGTCAGGTTATGGAACACGCAGGTAAACTGGGTAGCTAATTCAAGTTGAGATGGACCAAAAGAGCTTCGCGATCGTTGGGAATATTGTCTTCGATCACGGCGTCGAGGGCGGAGTTGAGAAGCTGACCCAGTTCCGGCCCGGGCTTGACTCCGGCACGGATCAGGTCGCCGCCGTTGATGGCGAGCATCTTGAGCGTATGGGGCTCCCCTGCCTTCAGCAGCTCGTGCGCCAGCGCGCGCATCTCCTCAATCGTCTCAACGTAATAGAAGCACGATGGGGCCTTGCCAAGCGTGTCAGCACGCTTGAGGTCCATGAGCTCGTCAATCAGGCGGGCCGTGTCGACGCCCTCACCCGAAAGTGCGCGCATCATATTGAGCAGGCAGGAGCGCTCGGGGCGCAGCGCCTTATCGTGATATTTGATGAGCAGGCAAACGTCGCGCACCAGGTCGTGCGAGAGTGCCAGACGATCCATGATGACACGCGCCTTCTTGGCGCCGAGCTCGGGATGACCGAAGAAGTGTCCGCTTCCGGCATGATCGACCGTAAAGCAATCGGGCTTGGAAACATCGTGCAAAAACGCCGCCCACATAAGGCTCGACGAGGGCGCGACACCATCGCACAGCGCCAGCTCCCCTGCCACCGTCAACACGCGGGCGATATGCTCGTAGACGTTAAACGCATGGTAGACGCTGCGCTGGTCAAACCCGCGAGCGGGCGCGAGCTCGGGCACGGCGGCGCAAACAAGCTCGGGGTAGCGAAGCATCGCGTCTCCCCCGTGGCCGGTCGAAAGAATGCCTTCGAGCTCAATGCCCACGCGCTCGCGTGCCACGGCATCGAGCAGCGGCGCGCACTCGGCAAGCGCCTGTTTGGTCTTAGGCTCGATCATAAAATCGAGACGGCAGGCAAAACGCACCGCGCGCAGCATGCGAAGCGCGTCCTCGTTAAAACGACGCTTGGGATCTCCAACGGCGCGGATGAGCTTGCGCTTCAGGTCGCCCTGGCCATCGTAGCGGTCGACAAGACCGCGCTCGGGATGCCAGGCCATAGCGTTAACGGTAAAGTCGCGGCGCGCCAGATCGTCCTCAAGCGACGCCGCACGCTCCACACTCTGGGGGTGACGGCCATCGGTGTAAAAGCCGTCCAGGCGGTAGGTGGTGACCTCAATGCGCTCGTCATCGCAAATGGCCGTGATGCCGCCAAATTTAATGCCCGACTCAACCACGGCAATATCAGCCGCCTCGAGCGCCGCCTTGGACTCCTGCCACAGGCCGCTGCAACACATGTCCACATCGTGGCTGGGGCGCCCCATCAGGGCATCACGTACCCAACCGCCTACGTACCAAGCCTCAAGACCAGCCGCCTCAAGCGCGCGTAGGACACGGATGGAGGCATCGGTCGGCTGCGTACCGTTGAGCGAAACATTGCACATGCCTATGGCCTCCTGCGACTATCAAATTGGCTATCGATTGCATCTGCAAGAAGTCTAGCAAGAAACAGCCTCTACTGCACACGCAAGTCCGATAAACAAAAACGCATCCGTCTTGGTTTAAGACGGATGCGAATTAATCGAACTATTCAGGCGAGGTGCCGAAACTAGCAGACCTGGCGAACTTCGATGTTCTTCTTGTATTCGTCCACCTTGGCAAATTCGCCCAAACCGGGGCACTCGACCACGTTGGCGCCGGTGGCCATCGACAGGCGCAGGGCGTCCTCGACGCGCTCGGGGGCGTCATGCCACACGGACAGGAAGGCAGCGAGCGAGGAATCGCCAGCACACACCGTCGACAGCAGCTTGACGTCGAAGGTGCGGTTAGCAAACCAGATGTGCTTGCCGTTGGAGAAGTACGCACCGGCGCCACCAAGGGTCAGCAGCACGTTCTTGGCGCCCTTGGCATGAAGCTCAGCCATTGCGCCCTTAACAGACTCATCGTCGCCACCGCTCACCTTAATGCCAAAGATATCGAGCAACTCGTCGTCATTGGGCTTGATCAGCAGCGGCTCCATGACAATGAGATCTGCCAGCTGATGGCTCGAAATGTCGAGAACGAACTCGGCACCCTTGGCCTTGACGCGGCGCAGAACCTCGGCCAGGAAGCCCTCGGAAGTGTTGGGAGGCAGCGAGCCGCTGATTACCAGGCAGGTCATGTCATCGAGCGAATCGATGAGCTCAAACATCTCCTGCTCATTGGCCTCGTTGATGGCGGCACCGGCGTTGACCATGTTGTACTCGGTGTCGGGGCCGGCATTAAGGAACACGTTGACGCGCGTGATGCCGTCGGTCCACACAGGCTTGACGGGCACGCCCAGGGCCTCGGCGCCCTTAACGATGAACTCACCCGAGAAGCCGGCGAAGAAACCCAGGATCGTGGTGTCGACACCGTAGTGGTCAAGCGTAAACGAGACGTTGAGGCCCTTGCCGTTGGGCGTGTAGACGGCGTTGCGGGTACGCGTGACGGTATTGGCGTCAAGACCGTCGCAGGCGATGTTGTAGTCAATGGCGGGATTTGCAGTGAGCGTGTAAATCATGAATGTTCCTTTCACGAAGCAACGTGTTAATGAAAGTATATTCCACGCATCGACAAAAGGCTAGGACAACTCGGTGAACGGTGTGGAAGCGATGAAGTACGGCAGGACACCCCATTACAGTCTGAAGTGGGCCACCGATAAATTTCGATGGCGAGCATTCGGCGCATTGCCTACGATACGGGCAAGCCCCGAGGGGCCGCCGATCGGGCGCCTCCGGATGGCCGTCTGCCCCTGCCCCGTAGAGGGCCCGGGGGGTGTTGCCACCGGGGGCGCTCGCCGCTCCGGACGACTGATAGGAAACTGCCGGGCGCAAGCGCCACGGCCAGGTAATGTGGGTGTCGCAGGGAGGGGTTCCGATCGGCCTACCGATTGGAGGATAACACCGTGGCACCACCTAGAATGCCGGAAGCCGTCATCGGGCTCGATGTCGGGAAATTGTCCCATTGGGCATGCGTCGCGACCCGGGACGGCGAGATACTGCTGAGCGCCCCCGTCGCGAACAGGGAGGGCGATCTGGACTCGCTGTTCGGCCGCTTCCCCGACGCGCTCGTGGTCGTCGACCAGTCGCGCAACATAGGCGCCCTCGCGCTCGCCCGCGCCAAGGCGGCCGGGATGTCGGCGGCGTACCTACCGGGACTCGCGGCACACGGGGCCGCCAGGCTCTTCGCCGGCGACGCCAAGACCGACGAGCGGGACGCAATGGTCATCGCGAAGACGGCGCTGGGCATCCCCGACGCACTCCTGCCGGTCGGGGATCCGGGCCCGACGGTCGCGGCGGCGAGGGCGCTGGCCGCCCAGAGAAACTTCCTGACCTGCGAAAACACCAGGAGCAAGAACCGGCTGCGCAGCATCCTGCTGGAATCGTGCCCCGCCTTCGAGGCGTTGGTCGACCTGTCCGACGGTCCCCAGCTGAGGCTCATGGCATCCCTCGGCGGGGCCTGGTCGGTGGCCGACGCCGGGCCCCGCAGGGCGGCGGCGCTCACGCGCGGGGCGGCGCGCGGCAAGATCGAGGCCCTCGTCCGCTCGACGGCCTCCTCGACAAGGCCGGACGCGGCGGCCATCGCCGCCGAGGACCGGGCGGTGAGGCTGCTCGCGCGCAGGATCTCCGAGAACTCGGCGGAGATCGATGTGATCACGGCGGAGATATCCGCCCTCCTCGAGGGCGACGATACCTACCGATGCCTCCTGACGGTGCCGGGGATCGGCCCCAAAACCGCTTCCGAGCTCGCGATCTCCATAGATATCGAAGACTTCCCAAGCCACGACAGGCTCGCGTCGTACTGCGGCCTGGCGCCGCGCAACCGCCAGTCGGGGACCTCGATCTCCTCGGTGACGGCATCGCGCCAAGGCAACAAGAGGCTGAAGAACCTGCTCATATTCTCGTGCAACTGCCTTACCCGGACAGAGGGAAGATGGGGCGATTACTACGCTAGGTGCCGAGAGCGGGGCATGCCGCACGGCAAGGCGCTCAAGGCGCTGGCACGAAAGAGGCTGAAGGTCATCTACGCGATCATGCGGGACAGGGTGCCCTACGCCGCCTAGTCGAAGCGCTCCGAACAGATTGGAGCCCATCGGCCGAAAGGCCTGGCGTTAGCATGTCGCGATTCAATCTCGAAAACAGCATTGCCCAGTTGACAAAACTATAGGAACACCCCCCTGGCGGAACAAAAAGGCGCCCCGGCCGAAACCGGGGCGCCGCATGTGCACGAATATGTCGCGTTTCGATTACTGACGATCGAGCTTGCGGACAGCAACGCGCTTGCTGTACTCGTCGACGTGACCAAAGTCGCCAATGCCGACGGACTCGGCAACGTTAGCGCCGGTGGCCATAGCGAGCTTCATGGCCTCCTCGACGTTGTCGCGATCCCTGTACCACTTGTGCAGGAACGCAGCGAGGGTGCAGTCGCCGGCGCAGACGGAAGAAACCAGCTTGATGTTGAACTCACGCTTGGCGTACCAGATGTCCTCGCCGTTGGAGAAGTAAGCGTCGCCGCGGCTACCACGGGTGAGCAGCACGTTCTGAACGCCAGCGTCGTGAGCCATCTTCATGGCAACGCGAACCTCGTCGTCGGTGTCGACCGGCACGCCGAAGATGGCCTTCATCTCGTGATGGTTCGGCTTGATGAGCAGCGGCTTCTTGTGAGCGAGCTCCTTGAGCTTGTCGGAGGACAGGTCCAGGACGACGTCGGCGCCACGGGCCTGAGCGTGCTCCATGACCTGAGCCAGGAAGTCGGGCGTAGCTTTGGGAGGCACGGAGCCGGAAACGATCAGGCACTCGAGATCGCCCGCGGTGTCCAGGATGTTGTAGAGCTCCTCCTGGTGCTGCGGCGTGATCGGAGCACCCGGGTTCAGGATGCCGTACTCGTGCTGGCCATCGTTGACGTAGGTGTTAATGCGCGTGATACCGTCGGTCCAGACCGGGCGGCAGAGGCAACCCAGGTTCATGACCTCCTCGACGATGAACTTGCCCGTGAAGCCGGCGAAGAAGCCGAGCGCGACGGTGTCGACGCCCATCTTCTTAAAGGCGAAGGACACGTCGAGGCCCTTGCCGTTAGCCGTGTAGCTGGCCGAGCCGGTGCGGACGTTCTCGTCGGGCTCGAGCGGAGAGCTCGAAACCGTCATGTCGACAGCCGGGTTAGCGGTTAGCGTGTAGAACATTTACAGTACCCCCTGTATATATGAGGGCCGCGTGGCCGGCCCATTCCAACCACGCGGTTACCTCTGATACCAAATTAGCGAGCTGCGGACTCGAGCAGAGCCTTGACCTCGGCGGCGGTGTTGCAGGCGAGCGCCTTCTCGGCGAGCTCGTCGCACTCGGCCTTGGTCCACTGACTGATGGTCTTGCGGGCGCGCAGGATCGACGGAGCGCTCATCGAGAACTCCTCCAGGCCCCAGCTGATCAGCAGCGGCTCGAGCAGCGGATCGGCAGCGGCCTCGCCGCACATACCGACCATGATGCCGGCCTTCACGCCGCTCTCGATGATGTTCTTGAGCGAGCGGAGCACGGCGGGATAGTACACCTGGTACAGGTTGGAGATGGTGTCGTTGCCACGGTCGGCGCACATGGTGTAGCCGATCAGGTCGTTGGTGCCGATGGAGAAGAAGTCGGCAACCTCGGCAAGACGGTCTGCGAGCAGCGAAGCGGCGGGCGTCTCGACCATGATGCCGACCTCGATGTTCTCGTTGAACTTGCGACCCTCTTCGGTCAGCTCGGCCTTGCACTGCTCGACGAGCTCCTTGACAGCCAAGACCTCCTCGACGCAGGTGACGAGCGGGATCATGATCTTGACGTCACCGAAGGCGCTAGCGCGCAGCAGAGCGCGGAGCTGGACCTTGTACTGGTCGGGATTGGCCAGGCAGTAACGCACGGCGCGGAAGCCCATGAAGGGGTTGTCTTCCTTGACCATATGCAGATACGGAATCTTCTTGTCGCCACCCACATCGAGCGTGCGGATGATGACCGGAGCACCCTTGAGCGCGCTGGCGACCTTACGGTAGGCGTTGAACTGCTCCTCCTCGGAAGGAAGCTCAGCGGAGTCCATGAACAGGAACTCGGAGCGGAACAGGCCGATGGCCTCGGCGTCGTGATCGAGCGCGTTGGGCACGTCATCGGGGTTACCGATGTTGCAGGCGATGATCTTCTTGATGCCATCGGCAGTCACGGACGGCTTGCCACGGAAGGCCTCGAGGGCTGCCTTCTCGGCAGCGAAGGCCTCGGCCTTGGCGGTGTAGGCAGCGAGCGTCTCCTCGTCGGGATCGGCCTCAACGATACCCTTGCCACCATCGACGACAACGGTCATACCGTTGCGCAGCGCGGTGCAGCTGTTGGAAACCGAAAGGACAGCCGGAATCTCGAGGGCGCGCGCGATGATCGCGGAGTGCGACGTGCGGCCACCGGTCTCGGTGACGATACCGGCAACGTGGGCCTTATCGATCGTGGCGGTCATGGACGGCGTGAGGTCATGCACGACAACGACGGTGTTCTCGGGCAGGACGGAGAGGTCGACGACCTCCTTGCCCAGCAGCTCGGCCAGAATACCGGTGCGGATGTCGGCGATGTCGGCCGCGCGCAGACGGAACATCTCGTCGTCCATGGACAGGAACATGTTCTCGAACATGGTCGAGGTGTCCATGAGCGCCTGCTCGGCGCAGGTACCGCCGTCAATGGCGGCGTTGATGGCGTCGGTCATGCCCGGGTCCTGAGCCAGGACAATGTGTCCACTCATGATCTCGGCCTCGGCCTCGCCCACCGTCTCCTTCATGTGGTCGGCCTGAGCCTGGGTCTTCTCGCAGAAGACCGAAAGAGCGGACTGATAGCGCTCCTTCTCTGCTGCCGAATCAGCAACCTCGTGCGGCTCAAACGTCAAGTCGGGATCGACGGCGACCATGACGGTGCCGATACCGATGCCCTCGGAAGCGTTGACTCCCTGATACATTCCCATTCCTCTCTCCGTGTCATGTGATAAAGCGTTTTGCCATATCCATGACAAAAGAGCGCAGCTACCTTACAACAGGTCACTGCGCCCCCAAATATGAACTTAGTTGTTCAACATGCGACCCGTTTGAGTTCTACTCGCCAAGACCGCTCTTGATGAGCTCGATGGCAGCAGCCAGAGCCTCGGCCTCGTCAGCGCCGTCACACTTGACCTCGACCTCGGTGCCGCAGGGGATACCAGCAGCCATGAGGGCCATCGGGGACTTGCCGTTGACCTCCTTCTCGGGGGTGACGACCGTCACGTCACAGGCGTACTTGCCCATGGTGGAGGCGAACAGACCAGCCGGACGCATGTGCAGACCCTGAGGATTAACGAGGGTAGCCTTCTCAGAAACCATAGTTGACTCCTTTTTTGTGTTTAACCCCTGTCATGTATGTGGCAGGAGTCAGATTCACGACGTTGTTTATATTAACTCACATCAAACGGTTTTTCATTATGTTTCGGACGAATTGTTGGACAGATGTGTTTGTCGTCCGCTTGCTCGCCCACAGGGGGCCGGGTGCGGCCAGTGAGATTTCCTGCTCTACAGTCCTGCTCGCACGAAGAGCACATTAAGTGCTCTTCGGCTCGTGCGGAACTCGCGATAAATCTCACTGGCCGCGCCCGGCCCCCTGTGGGCGAGCAAGCTGCAGAAACTCGGTCGGTCCAGAGCAATATCGTGCGAACGGAATTCTGGCTAATGATCTGTTCGCGACAAAGACTCGATAGGTAGCCCCCTCTATGCCCTTTTGTAAGTTGCGGTGAAATAGGGACTGCATTTGGAGTTGAATCGTTTAAACAGTCCCTATTTCACCGCAACTTATGGGAGGGATAGAAAAAAGGCGGAGGCCCTGGGGAGGGACTCCGCCTTATATACAGGGGGCGATGTTATTCGCGGGCTGGGGGATTAGACCAGGCGGGCGTTGATCGTCTTGGCGATCTCGGCGGCGTCGGTGGAACCCTTGACGGTGGCACGGAAGTCCTCGTCCATGAGCGCCTCGGCGACCTTGGACAGGATCTTGAGGTGCGTGGTGCCAGCCTGGGCACCCGGGATGAGCAGGGCGATAGCCACGTTAACGGGAGCGCCGTCCATGGTGTCCCAACCGGTCACGCCGGACTCGTCCTTAACGACGATGACGGCAGCCTCGGTAATGGCGTCGGACTTGGCATGCGGGATGGCGAAGCCCTCCATCATGCCCGTGGTGCCCTCGGCCTCGCGAGCCAGGAAGGCGTTCATCACGGCGTCGGCGTCGCTGGCGATACCTGCCTTGACGGCCTGGTTGGAAACGAAGCTCAGAGCCTCGTCACGAGAAGCGAAGTCCTCGGCGACAAAGACATTCTCGACCTTCACGAAGTCGGCAGCCTCGGCCTTGGGGGCCTCGACGGCAGCGGCCTTGGGGGCCTCAACGGGCTTGGCTACAGGAGCGGCCTTCTGATTCTTCTCGAAGTCGTACTTCTTGAAGGCCACGAACAGGATGCCACCGACCACAGCGCCGATGAGGATCGCGAGGACCCACAGCGGACCGTTCTCGACAACAGGCAGGACCAGGAAGCCGCCGTGAGGCGCCGGATCGTGAACGTTGAAGAAGATGGTCAAGATGGAAGCGATGGAAGAACCGAGCATCATGATGGGCATGACGGGCCAGATGTTCTTGGTCATGAACGGAATGGCGCCCTCGGTGATGTGGGTGCAACCAAGGATGAGGTTGACGATACCGGCGTCATGATCCTCCTGGCTGAAGTACTTCTTGCCGACAACGACGGCGAAGGTGGTGATCAGCGGCGGAACGATGCAAGCGGCGGAGACGGCAGCCATGAAGTTGGTGCCGAAGTTGTAGGTCTCGGTGCCGACGCCAGCTTCGAGAGCGGTACCGAGCAGGAAGGTGCCAGTAGCGTAAGCAGCCTTGTTGACCGGGCCGCCCATATCAAAGGCGCACATGCAGCCGATGGCCAGGCCAAGAATCACCGGACCGGAGTTACCGAGGCTCTGCAGGAAATCCATCATACCCTGGTTAATGGCAGCCATGGGGCCGGAAATACCGAGCATGACCAGGCCGACGATGGCGGTAGAGCACAGCGGATACAGGAAGATTGCCTTCAGGCCATTAAGGCTCGCGGGAATTTTAGAGAAAACCTTCTCGAGCAGCAGGATGACATAGCCGGCGAGGAAGCCGCCGACGATGCCGCCCAGGAAGCCGAAGCCCACGCCGGCGCCACCGGCGTCGATCATGCCGGTCTCGGCGTTAACAGGCAGGCCCTGGATGGCAATCATACCGGCAACGAAACCGGGGACGAGCGCCGGGCGCTTGCCGATGGATTCGGCGATGTAGGCGGAAAGCACCGGAACCATAAGGTTCATGGCGATGCCGCCGATGATCTTGAGCATCGCAGCAAAGCTGTTGTAGTCGGCAGCCGTCGAATCAAAGGACGTGATGCCCCACAGGAACGAAATGGCGGTCAGAACACCACCGGCAACGACGAAGACCAGCATGTGGCTGACGCCGTTCATGAGGTGCTTGTAGATGACGTGGCCGATGGACTCCTTCTCCTCGACCTCGTCCTCGACATCGGCGGCAGCGGCAACCGTGTCGTCGCCCTTGGCGGCGAGCGCGCGGTCGATCAGCTTACCAGCAGCCTCGACAGACAGGGCCTTGGAAACACCAACGGAAACCATGGGCTTACCGGCGAAACGCTCAGCCTGGACATCCTTATCGGCTGCGACGACGACGGCCTTGGCACCGGCGATCTCGCTCTTGGTGAGCTCGTTCTCGACACCGACCTGGCCATGAGTCTCGACCTTAATGGTCAGACCGCGCTCGGCAGCTGCCTTCTCCAGCGCCTCCTTCGCCATGAAGGTGTGCGCAATGCCGGTCGGGCAACCGGTCGCGGCGATGATGTCAAACTTAGCCATGTGTCCCTCCTTCTTGAGTACAGCGCCCGCGGGCGCTCCCCTACACGCGCTTCGATGCGCGTTTTTCCACAACTGAAAGATACCAACCTACCGTCCGCGTGAGAAGAGACAAGGCGCAATTCTCCGGTGAAAGGTTCTTTCATAACCGTAAACGGCAAGTGAAAGTTTACCATCAACACTTGAAACGGCAAGGTGTATCTTGTAATTGAAAATGCCCGTATACTATGGCATTGCAAATCAAGTTAGATTTTCATGCCAACCAGGAGCCATCCATGACCGATAGTAGCAAAAGCGCACTTTCCCTCATTAGTACCCACCAGGGATACAGCGAGTCCGAGCAGCGCATTGTCGACTATATATTGGAGCACCAGTCCGAGGCGCCACGCCTCACGGCGGCTCAGCTCTCGCGCGCTGCCGCCACGTCCGAGGCGACCGTTTCGCGTTTCTGCCGCAAGCTGGGCTTTGGCAGCTTCCGCAGCTTTCAGTTTTCGTTGGCGCGCGACTTAGAGAGTCAGCGCAACGAGGGCCTGACCGACGAGGTCTCGCTCGACAACATGGAGCAGAGCCTTAAAAATATCCTCGCCGCCAAGGTGAGTGAGCTTAATGCGACCATCGACGGCATTGATCACGACACGTTGGCCGCAGTTGTACACGCGCTTAAGAACGCCGGCGTTATTGAGTTTGCGGCCGTAGGCAACACCAACGCCGTCGCGCTCGACGCGACGTTCAAGTTCTCGCAGCTGGGCCTGCGCTGCATGGCGAGCACCATTAGCGAGACATCAATCGGCTTTGCGCTCACGTTACGCCCGGGTGACGTCATCGTGCTAATCTCAAACTCTGGCAAATCGCGCCGACTGAATCGCATGGCAAAAGCGGCTCGCAACTGCGGCGCAACCGTAGTCGTCATCAGCAGCGATAGCAAGTCTCCACTTGCGCGCCTCGCCGACTACACCTTTAATACCGTCAATCACGAAGCGCTGCTGACAACGGGTGACTTCGCATTCTCCAAGATGAGCGCCACGATGATCATAGAGGTCATCTACAACTTCCTGCTGCCCGAAATCGAGAACGCCCGAGAGCATATCAGCTACTACGAAGAGCTCATCCAACCGGATAAGGTCGTGGAGTAAAACGCGAAGTGGGACAAAAAATTCAGTCTATTTTGTCCCACCAACACCGCTGATACGACCTAACCTCGAGCTTCTTCGAGCATCTGCTTTGCGTGCGCCAGGCTAGCCTCGGACTGATCGCCGCTCAACATGCGGGCGATCTCGGCGGTACGCGCTTCGCCGGTTACCTCGTCCAAATGCGTCTGGGGAACATCGCCTGGTTCCTTGCTGACAACATAATGCTTGTCGGCCATGACGGCGACCTGCGCCAAGTGGGTTACGACAATCACCTGATGCGTAGAGGCGAGATCTGCCAGCACGCCCGCGAGTGCACGCGCCGTGGAGCCACCGACACCGGCATCGACCTCGTCAAACACCAGCGTATCGACACCGTCCGCGTTACCGAGGACAACCTTGCTTGCAAGCATGACGCGGCTGAGCTCGCCGCCCGACGCAATGCGGCGCAGGGGACGTGGCGTCAAGCCGGCACCGCTGCGGTATAGCAGCTCGTAGCTCGAAGGACCAACGGGCGTCCACTCAGCACGGGGAAGATCGCGCGACTCCCAGACGAGCTCGGCACTACCCATCTCCAAGCGCGCCATCTGGCGGCCAACCTCGTGGCAGAAGCGCGGGGCCGCCGTATTGCGTGCGCGCTTAAGTGCCTTGGCAGCGGCAAACAACTCGCGCTCGGCGCTCCCGAGTGCCTCACGCGCCTTTTTGATCTGCTCATCGCCATCATCGACCAGGGACAGCAGCTCTTGCGAGCGATCGCGCATGGCAAAAACATCGTCCATGGTGGGACCCCACTGACGCAACAGGCCCTTGAGGTCGGAATATCGCTCACGCATGCGTGCGAGCTCGCGCGGGTCGAAGGCGACGCCATCGCGATAGGTACGAAGCTCGTTCGCGCAATCCTCAAGGGAGATACAGGCATCCGAAAGCGCATCGGCAATGTCGCCCAGTTTGCGATCGACGGTAGCCATTCGGGAAAGTTCTGCCACGGCGCTGTTCACGGCGTCGAGCGCTCCCCCTTCGGAGGCAAGCGATGCATGGGCATCGTTAGCTGTGGCAACCAGTACCTCGGCATGTTCGGAGCGCGGCAGCAGTTCCTCGAGTTCCTCATACTCGCCCGGTTTGGGGTCGACCTCGCCGATGCGCTCGAGCGCAAAGCGCGCTTCCTCGACGCGACTCCCCCGCGCACGTGAGGCCTCCTCGACGCGACGGACCTCCTTGGCAGCCGCGCGCGAGGCTTTAAAGCAAGCACGGTAGTGCTCGAGCGCCTCGAGCGCAGAGCGTCCCGCCCAGGCATCGACCATCGCAACGTGATGCGCCGGATCGAGCAAGCGCTGGTGCTCGTGCTGGCCGCACAGATCCATCATCACGCCGACGCGCTCCGAAAGCTCACGCACACTGGCAATGCGACCGTCAATCTTCACGCGGCTGCGGCCCTCGGCAGAAAGGCTGCGCTGTACGGTGAACCCCTCCGTGTCGTGAGGCCCGTCGAAGAGTCGCGCCTCGACGCTCGCCAGTGCCTCGCCCTCGCGCACCGTCGACGAATCCGCACGCTCGCCCAAAATTAGCTTGAGGGCCGAGAGCAGCGCGGTCTTGCCGGCGCCAGTCTCGCCAGTCAGGACAGTCAGGCCGGCACTCGGCACCAGCGTCGCCTCGCGAATGAGTGCAATGTTATAAACCTGCAGCTCATCGATCATGACGGACTCCGTAGAATACGCGGCTCACCGAGTTATAGAAGCTCTCGGGGCCGTAATCCAGCAGCAACACATCTCCGGGCCCGCGGCGCACCGCCACGCTCTCAACGGTGCCATCGCAGGTAATAAACTGTCCATCGATAGCGATCGCCGGAACGCTCGGGCGATCATCGGACATAAAGATTTCGACGACATCACTCGGCGAGGTCAAAAAGGCACGAGCCTGAATGGTGTGCGGCGCAATGGGTACGCAGACCATGCCCGTATAGTCGGGGCTCACGATGGGGCCACCGGCACTGAGCGCGTAACCCGTAGAACCAGTCGCCGTGGACACGACCACGCCGTCGCCACGCAGACGGTCGATATGATGGCCGGACACCGTGATGTCGAACTCGACCATATCGGACAGCGGACCGCGGGTAAGCGCCATGTCGTTGAGGGCGAAGGTGCGCACGACATCCTTCGTACCGTCTTCGCGCACGGACACGATATCCGCGGCGATGGTGGCGCGACGGCTCACGTGCAGCTCACCGGACAGGGCGTCGCTCACGACCTGCAGGATGTCGCGCTCCTCGGGGCTCGCAGCAGTTAGAAAGCCCAGGTGACCATAGGAAAGACCGAGGATAGGAATCTCACGATGGTTGAGGATGCGGGCAGCGCGCAGCAACGTACCGTCGCCGCCGAGCGTAATGACCAGATCGGAGCCGTCAATATCAGGCGTGCTCTGAATCTTGGATCGCTGGTCGGCAGCCCATGCGACCTCATAGCCCTGGCGAGTCAGCCAAAGCTCGAGCATCAGGCCGCTCTCGACCGCCTCTTGCTTGTAGTAATTGGGAACCAGAAAGACCTTCATAGCGTTGCAGCTTTCTCGCTCATAACCGATACCTGGGATTGCAGCTCGTCTTGCGAGCGATCGCCGGGGTCAAATCTCGTGCCGTACAGGAAAAACTCAACGTTGCCCTTGGCACCATGAATGGGCGACACGCACACATCGACCGGGAACAGGCCCTTGGCAGCAAAGAGTTCAACCGCCGCCACGAGTGTATCGCGGCGCACGGCGGGATCGGTCACAATGCCGCCCTCGCCCACCAGCGCCGCCGGAGCCTCAAACTGCGGCTTTACGAGCGTGCAGAATGCACCCGTAGGCGCCAGGCACGCCAGTACCGCATCGATAATGTTCGCGATGCTGGTAAACGAGACATCACACACAGCCAGGTCGATAGTGCCGGCATAGCCAAGCTCAGGCAGCTGCGTCACGTTTGTGCGCTCATGCAGCGTCACGCGATCGTCCTGGCGCAACGACCAATCGAACTGGGCGCGACCCACGTCCACCGAGACAACGGTCGCAGCTCCGCGCTTGAGCAGACAATCGGTAAAGCCGCCGGTAGAGCAGCCCACATCCAGACAGGCAAGGCCCGTCGGATTGATGCCAAACGCATCAAGCGCGCCTTCGAGCTTAAGACCGCCGCGGCCAACATAGGGAATGCGCCCCTTCACATGCAGCGGCAGCCCCGGGATCACCTTGAGGCCCGGCGAAGTCAAGCGCTCACCGCCACTCGAGACCAAGCCGGCCATAAGAGTGCGAAGGGCATCCGCGCGATCGGCGCAGATGCCCTGTGAAATCAGTTCGTCATCAAGACGCACGCGTTTCATGAATGCCATCAACCATTCGTATCCGGAGATGCGGCCTAGCTATCCTGGGATTCGTTTGCCGCATCCTCATCGTATTCCTGCTCGAGCTTGTCGGCCTCACGCGGCGTCAACTCAAACTTGTCGACCATATCGACCGCGCGGGAGCCCAGCTCAATCGCTTCGTCAAACAAATCGAGCGAACGCTCCAAGGAGGTATCCTTGGAGCGAACGGTAGCGATGATCTGATCCAGACGGTCCGAAATCTCATCAAAGTTACGGACAGAACCCTCTGGCATGGCTACTCCTCGACGGAGTCGGCCTCGACGGCCTCAGCAGCGTCCGCATCCTCGGCCAACACACCAGCCTCAGCCTGGGCAACCGCAACCTTAGCGGCAGCCTCGGCAGCCTGTGCCTCCTCGCGAGCGCGATCCTCGGCCAGCAGCTCCTGGTATAGGTCCTCGCCCGGCAGCTCCTCGCTGCGAGCGATCTTGCCCAGCACGCCGTTGACGAACGACGCGGACTGGTCGGTGCTATAGGCCTTGGCAAGCTCGACGGCCTCGTTGATCACGATGGCGTCCGAGACCTCCTCGTCGGTGAGGAAACGCATCTCGTAAACGGCGATACGCAGCAGATTGCGGTCGGCACCGGGCATGCGCATAAGATCCCAGTTCTTGGCAACGGAGCGCAGAGCGCAGTCGATGCGGTCGATATGCTCGTAGGCACCGCGGCACAGCTCCAGCGCATAGGGGTCGAGGGGACCCTTCGAGATCAGGAAATCACCCTCGAGGACGCGCTCGAGCGGGCTGTCCGTGGCCTCGGCCTGGAACAGCAGCTGCAGCGCCTGACTGCGGGCAAGCGTACGCCCGCGATAAACCTTAAGGCTCAAAGGTTACTCCTTGGGGAAAACGAGGCCGTCGATGCAAACGTCAACACGCTCAACCTCAACGCCAACCTGGGCATCGATGGCAGCGACCACGGCAGCGCGAACGGCCTCGGCGAGTTTCTTGAACGGATAGCCAAAGAACGCCACGACACGCACGGTGAGTGCGAGCTTGTCGCCAACGACCTCGGCCTCGACAGCCGGCTCGGAAGCCGGGGCCTTGGACGAGAGCATCATGGAGACAAGATTAGTGGCAAGGTCCTTGACGCCAACGGAGGCGATGCCCTCGACATCGGACACGGCGCGCGAGACGATGGCGGTCAGAACATCGGGCGAAATGCCGATGCCGTCAATCTTGATTTCTTGGGGCATGAGTCCTCCTAGAAGAGTTGGTTGCTAAACGCGGGAGACGAACTTGCCGTCGCGGGTGTCAACCTTGATGACCTCGCCCTCGTTGAGGTACATGGGGACCTGGATGACAGCGCCGGTGTCGATCGTGGCCGGCTTGGTGGAACCCTGGACGGTATCGCCCTTAAAGCCCGGGTCGGTCTGGACGATGGTGGTCTCGATGAACATCGGCGGGGTCACGCCCATGAGCTCATCGTCGGCGAAGAGCAGCTGGCAGATGTCATTCTCGCGCAGCCACTTGGAGTTCTCGCCCACCATGTCCTCGGGAACGGGAACCTGCTCATAGGACTCATTGTCCATGAAGATGTAGTCGGTACCATCGTTGTAGAGGTACTGGAACTCACGGGTGGTGAGCATGACGCTCTCGAACTTGGTGCCGGCGTTGCAGGTGTTCTCGACGACGCGGCCGCTCTTGATGTCGCGGGTCTTGTAGCGCACAAACGCGCCGCCCTTGCCCGGCTTGACATGCTGGAACTCGACGATGGTGTAGACCTTGTCCTTAATGCGGAGACCGAGGCCGTTCTTGAAGTCGGCGGTAGAAATGGTAGGCATAGCGACCTTTCTTGTTATGGGCAGAACGCACAAGCGTCCAAATTACATACGACCGAAATTATACACTTGCAGACGGCGCCTGCAGCGAGCGCATAAAAAGAGAACGCGGGGCGCCCGAATCATTTCGGACGCCCCGCCCCAAAAATCTATCGAAATGGGCTAGCAATCGATGACGTGCAGGTCGTGCGGGGTCTTGGTGAAGGGCTCATATCCGTTCTCGGTGACGACGCCGTAGTCCTCCAGGCGCACGCCGCCCACACCGGGCAGGTACACGCCGGGCTCCATGGTGATAACTGAGCCGATCGCGATGGTGTTCTTGCTGCGGTTAAAGTTGGGCAGCTCGTGGATGTCGATACCGACGCCGTGACCCAGACCATGGTTGTAGTAATCGCCATAGCCGGCATCGCCGATGATCTTCTTGGAAAGCTTGAAAATGTCGTTGCCCTCAACGCCCGGATGGATGGCGGCGACGCACTCCTCGTGCGTACGGCGCACGAGTGCGTACAGGTCGAGCTGCTCCTGGGTGGGCTCGCCCATCACGACAGTGCGCGTCATGTCGGAGCGGTAATCGCAATAACCCGCGCCATAATCCATGAGAACGAAATCGCCCTTCTCGATCACGCGGTCGCTCGGCACGGCATGCGGGTTGGCGGTGTTGGGACCGCTCGCCACGATGGAGCCGAAGGCAAGGCTATCGGCGCCGTTGGCGAACATAAAGTTCTCGAGCTCGTTGCGAACCTGCTTCTCGGTCATACCAGGCTTAATAAAGCCGAGCATGTGCTGGAAGGCGGCGTCGGTGATCGACTGCGCATGGCGCATGAGCTCGATCTCCTCGGCGTCCTTGATGGCGCGCATCTTGCGAATGTCGGCATGCATCAGCGGCAGCATGCAGGCGACGGAATGATCCTCCAGACCACGCTGAATACCCTGATAGAAGTTGATCTGCATGTCGTCCTCGACAGCGCAGACGCGGCACTTGTTGGCCGCGATTTTGCCGGCGACCCAACCGGGGATGGTGCCCTCGTCCATGTCGTAGACCCAGGGGCTGCCGGCGGGCGTGTTCTCCTCAAAGCTGTTGAGGTAGCGCGAGTCGGTATGGAACAGGCACTGGTCAGCCGTAATAAACGCCGCGTGCGGGAACTCGAAGGTGTAGTCGAAGACGCCCTTCACGCCCGTGAGCCAACGAAGATTGGCCTCGTCGCGTACCACGATAGCGTCGTAGCCGCGCTCGACCATCAGGGCACGGACACGTTCGATACGACCGGCAGGACCGGCAGCAATCTCAGACATGCAGATTCCTTTCTTATTGTCTCTATAAAGACGGGACGGGTCTCAACCGAACGTCGGAATCGCATGCGATCCGCAACCGATTGGAAACCCGTCCCACAACATGATACGAAAGACGATGGATGTCAATAAATCTTAGAGAAGTTCTTTGCGAGAAGCCAAGTAGGCGTGAGCATGGCGCTCAAGAACCTCGTCCTCAACGCTCGTTAGACGAATGGCGCCGAGTGCCGCGGGCAGCGGCAACATGCTGCGGTTCGAGCGAGCGAACTGCTGCTTGCGGAACTCCTCGATATATACGGCAGGCTCCAGATCGAAGGCAAGTTCCTCGATACCAAAGTCCTCCAGGCAGTCATCGACCTCAAAGACGTAATCGATATCGAAGTCGCAGGCATCATGTGCTAGGCGCGCCTCAAAGCGCATGCCCTCGGATAACAGCTGATAGGCAGGAACCTGCGAAGCAGCATCGCCCAAGCAAGCGCGCAGAGTACGCTCCCCCGTCTTGCCAAAATCGAGCGCATGGCGGGCGCTCGGGTTCGTGGCCATCAGTACGTCCTTACGGGCAGTCTGAGACCATTGAACTGCATTGACGAGCGCGACCTCCTCGCCCGCGAGAATCTCGGGAACGGTCTCAGTAAACTGATTCCAGCGGGACTTGCTGCTCGAAAGCATGGTACCAACAAGTACCACATAGCCGAGCTTGAGGTACTCGGGGTCCGCCTCGCGAACAAGGTCGAGGTCACACACGACCAAGCCCGGCTCAGGACGGAACGCGATAGCGGGAAGCGCATTGGCCGACGAAGCGACGAGCGGCTTCATGGTCGTCGCGACCGTGAGCATGGCGTCGAAGGTCGTCGGCAGCAACGCGCACTCGGTGCGGCCGCACCACTGATTGGCACACCAGCTAACAACCGAGCAGGTTGCGGCATCGCCAACGGCGACAACCAGATCGTCACAGGTAATGCCATTGGCAGTCAGGGCGCCAAAGATAGCATCGGCATCAGCAAGCGTGGCACCAGCAGGCGAAACCTCGAGGACTAGCGGCGACACGGCAAAACCGGCGTCGACCAGCGCATGCTCGACGACTTCACCAAAACGCTCGGATGTGGCGGTGTTCCAAACGACCATCGCGCGCTTAGGCTTGCCCACGGCCGAGGCAAACATACGCGACAGTTCATCGAACGCACCCAATCCGACACGGACATCGACGCTGCGGTTTTGGAAATTGATCAGTTGACGGCGAATCATAGCAGCCCACGCTCCAAAAGCATCTCGGCACAAAGGTAGGAAACGTCCTCGAAGGACTTGTTGCGAATATCAAGGGTAAGGTCGGCGGCCTGGCGATACAGCGGACGGCGATGCTCAAACAAGCGCGCGGCATGCTCGGGCGAGCGGAAATCGGGGCGCGTGTCGGACCGACGAATCTGGCGAATCGAATCCTCAAAGTCGCCCTCGAGGTACACGCACGTACCCATTTCGTGCATCAGCTCAATATTCACCGGCGTCTCGACAATGCCGCCCCCGCACGAAACCAACAGGCTGCGCTCACTTTGGAGCGAACGGAGCGCCGAGGTCTCGAGCTCGCGAAAACGATCCTCGCCCTCGGTCTCAAAAATCTCGGTTACCGACTTACCGCAACGGCGCACGACCAGTCGGTCGGTATCGATAAAACGCCGCTTGAACATAGTGCCGACGTTGCGCGCGAGCGTCGATTTGCCCGCGCCCAAAAAGCCGATAAAGAAGATATGGTCGCAGCCGTGTTTGGTGTGCTGGGACATGACGAGACCTATTCCTCGCAGGGAAGGTCGCGCAGGGCCCGGCGCTCAAAGATACGGAAGATCTGCGTATACCACAGGTCCTGCGTGGCCTGCGGCTTTACCAGGATGGTATCGACGCCGGCGAAGTTGCCGCTCCACACGTCCGTGTAGAGCTGATCACCGATCAGCACCGCCTCGTCGGCCGTGGCGCCGAGGCGCTTAAGACCCGCCTTGAGGGCAAACGGCGCCGGCTTCATGGCGTGGCTGATGGCCTCGAGTCCCAGCTCGCGTGCCGATGCCATGACCTGGTCGCGATGCCAGTTATTGGACACCATGCACAGCTTAAAGCCTTTGGCGCGGGCGGCGTCGAGCCAAGCGGAAATCGCGGCGGGGACCTGCTCGGTGTCGCGCGGCACCAGGGTGTTATCGCGATCGAGCAGAATGGCGCGTTTGCCGTCGGCCCAGAGGGTATTAAGGTCGATGCGATCGACCGAGGCAACGTATCGTTTGGGGCTAAAAATCCTCATGCTAATTCCAAGACTGTTGATGCTCTTCGTAGGTTTGCGAGAAGTACTCCTCGTCCTGCGTAATGTAGAAATACAGGTCATCGGAGTCGGTCGGCTCAAGCGTGGCCTTGAGTGCCTCGAGCGACGGAGAGCAGATGGGCGTGGGCGGTAGGCCCTCGTGCTTATAGGTGTTATACGGACTATCGCTCTGCAGGTCGTCGGCGGTAACCTCGCCACCGGTGACATACATCATGGTCGCATCGCTGTTGAGATAGCGCAGACCGTCGAGTTTGCCGGCAAGGCGGTTGTAGAAGACCGAGGCCACGTGCGCACGTTGATCGGCGTTGAGGCCCTCGCGCTCAACGATAGAGGCCAAGTTGACGATGTCGTAGTCGGACATCTCCACGCCGTAGCGTTCCTTGATCTTGGCTTCGCAGCTCGCAAAGTCAAGCGACTTGTACTCGGTCTTAAACTGATCGAGCATGGCGCGAATCACGTCATCGGCCGTCGGCGAATCGCCCAGCGAATAGGTCTTGGGGAACAAGAAACCCTCGAGCGAATCGTTGGCGGCGCCCTTAAGGAAGCTATAGTCGTCAACGTAGTTGGAGGCCTTGGCCTGGTTGAGGAAGTCTTCCTTAGAGATGCTGTCGTAGGCCTGGGCCACACGGTCGGCGACTTGATCGACCGTTAGGCCCTCAGGGATAGTCAGCGCATTGGAGCCCGCGTTGGGGCCTTCCATGAGCTGCTGAACAACCTTGGTCGCATCCATGAGTGTGGTGAACGAATAATCACCAGGCTTGAGCGACATATCGGCGTTGAGCTTTTTCACCGCCGCATAGTAATCCTTGGGATTTTCGACGATATGGTTCTCAGAGAGAATCGAGGCGATAGTATCGCCCGAGGCACCGTCGGGAATCGTGATAGTAACTTGCTGGCCAGCAGCGACTTTCGCATCCTCACCGCCAAAGAAGCCCTTGACGGCTGGCACGACAAAGAAAACGATCGCGACAAGCGCAAGCACGGCGACGACGCCACCGATAATCATAGGCACCGGGGAGCTTTTCTTTTGAGCACCGCGACGAGCATGCGTGTTGTAGCTCGAGCGGGTCGCCGGAGCAACGCCATGCGAACCACGAGCGTGATGCGAATGCGATTGGGGGGCCTGCGTTCGCTGGGTAGGTGCCTGCTGCTTAAAGCGGGTGCCGCCTGCAGGCTGGGCCGTACGAGCAGTGGGCTGCTGAGCCGCGTGAGAAGCCGAATGCTGAACCGAACGAGCAGAAGGCTGCTGACCCGTCCGTTGAACAGGTTGGGCCGAACGAGAGAAGGACTGCGCCGGGCGCGCGGCAGGCTGAGCTGCGTGCTGCGTCGGCTGTGCCGGACGCTGGCCAGGCTGGGCAGGGCGCGACGCCGGCTGCTGTGTACGATTCGGCTGGCGCGGATCGGAAGCACTAGGCATGCGAAACCTCCTCGTTTTTACGATCGAGCCACGTCTGCAAAAACAGGCTGGCGGCAATCATGTCGATCTTGCCCCTCATCTGCTTTTCGTTGAGTCCCTGCTCGCGCAGGATACGCTTGGCCTCTTGCGAGGACAGACGCTCGTCCTCAAACTCCAACGGAAGATCGAGCTCGTCGGCAATCTTTTGCGCCACAGCGGCAACGCGCTCGGCCTGAGGGCCGGGCTCACCGGCCATGGTCAGGGGACGTCCGCTTACCAGGATGTCGGGCTCATAGTCCTCAACCAGGTAGCGGAACGTCTTGGCCACACCGGTGACCTCGGCAGCCGGAAGCACCTTGACAGGCATCGCCATCTTGCCATCACGGCTCGAGACGGCGATGCCAATCCTGGTCTCCCCTATGTCCAGCGCGAGCGCAACCACAGCGACTTCTTAGATTCTTAGGCGCCGAGCGCGGTCTTAGCGGCCGCGAGGGCATCGGCGATGCCGGCAGCATTCTTGCCACCGGCCTGGGCCATGTTGGGACGACCGCCACCGCGACCGTCGACCAGACCCGCGATCTGCTTGATCACGTTACCGGCGTGGAAACCGGCCTTGACGGCGTCATCGGAGCCGGCAGCGAGCAGGGCCGGAGTGCCCTTCTCAGTCACACTGGCGACGACACAAGCGACAGGGCCGGCGACCTTCTGATGCACGGTATCCCATACGTTGCGCAGGTCGGCAGCCTCAAGGCCCTGGAGCTCAGCGACAACGAGCTTATAGCCGTCAAGCTCGACGGCGTCCTCGATGGCGCTGGAGATGGCGTCGGAGGAGCCACCGGTCAGAGCCTTCTTGAGCTTATTGGACGTCTCGCGCAGCTCGGCCTGCAGGTTCTCCACGCGGGCGGGAACCTCGTCTACGCGGCACTTGAGCGCAGCGGCGGCGGCGTCAACGAGTGCCAGGCGGTCGGCCATATAGTCGAGGGCACCCTTAGAGGTCACGGCCTCGATACGGCGGACATTGGAGCCCGTGGAGGACTCGGAAATGATCTTGAACAGGCCGATCTCGGCGGTGTTGGCAGCGTGTGTGCCACCGCAGAGTTCGCGGGAGAACGGCTGGTCCTCAGCGCCCACGGAGACGACGCGGACGACGTCGCCATACTTCTCGCCAAACAGGGCAACAGCGCCGGCAGCCTTAGCCTCGTCGATGCCCATGACACGGGTCACGACCGGCTTGGAAGCGAAGATCTGCTGGTTGACCAGGTCCTCAACAGCCTTGAGCTGCTCGGAGGACAGGGCCTCGAAGTGCGTAAAGTCAAAGCGCAGGTGCTCGGGCGTCACCAGCGAGCCGGCCTGGGAGACATGCTCGCCCAGGACCTGCTTAAGGGCAGCGTCGAGCAGGTGGGTGGCGGTGTGGTTGCGGCGCAGGAAACCACGGCGCTCGGCGTCGAGCGCGGCGGTCACGGTAGCACCGACGGTCAGCGTGCCCTCGGCAACGTGTGCGACATGGGCATACAGGCCGTTGTGGTTCTTGGTATCGGCAACGGTCAGAACAACGCCCTCGGCGGAAAGCTCGCCGGCGTCACCCTGCTGGCCGCCCATCTCGGCGTAGAACGGGGTGCGGTCGAGCACGACCTCGACGTCCTCGCCGGCGGCAGCGGACTCGACGGACTCGCCGTTGCGAACGATGGCGACAACCTTGGCACCCTCGATCGCATCGTTGTCATAGCCGTCGAACTCGGTCGCGGCGACCTTGTCGGAAAGCTCGACCCACACGTCGTTGAAGCTGCCCCAGGCATCGCCCTTGGCGTTGGCACGAGCGCGGGCCTTCTGGTCCTCCATGCAGGCGGTGAAGCCGTCCATGTCGACGTCGTGGCCAGCAGCGCCGGCGATCTCGACAGTCAGGTCAATGGGGAAACCAAAGGTGTCGTGCAGCTTAAAGGCAACGTCGCCCGGAAGGACGGAGCCGTCGGCAAGCGCTGCCAGGGCCTCATCCAGGTAGACGCGACCGTTGTCGAGCGTCGTGGAGAAGCGCTCCTCCTCGGAGGCGACGATACCCTTGACGAGCGCGACGTTCTTGAGCAGCTCAGGATAGGCCTCGCCCATCTGAGCGTTGACCTCGTCGATAAACTTGGTCAGGAAGGCGCCCTCGATGCCCAGCAGGCGACCGTGGAACACGGCGCGGCGGAGCAGGCGGCGAAGGACGTACTCGCGGCCCTCGTTACCGGGGAGGATGCCGTCGGAAATCATAAAGTCGACGGCACGGGAGTGATCGGCGATGATACGCAGCGAGCGGCTGGCACCGGAGTAATCGTCGGCGTCATAGGTCTTGCCGCTGATCTCCTCGCCCAGCTTGATGAGGTGCTGCATCAGATCGCCGTCGTAGTTGGCGGTCTTGTGCTGCATGATAGCGGCCATGCGCTCCAGGCCCATGCCCGTATCGAGGTTGCGGTGCGGCAGCTCCGGCATGGAGCCGTCCTCCTGGCGGTCGTACTGGGTAAAGACGAGGTTCCAGAACTCCAGGAAGCGGTCGCAGTCGCAGCCGGGCTTACAGTCGGGGCTGCCGCAGCCGACCTCCTCGCCCATGTCAAAGTAGATCTCGGAGCACGGACCGCAGGGGCCGGTGGGGCCGGCGGCCCAGAAGTTGTCGTCCTCCCCCAGACGCGAGATGTGGTCCTCGGCAACGCCCAGGGAACGCCACACGTCGTGGGTCTCGTCGTCCTCGGTAAAGACGGTGAAGTACAGGCGGTCGAGCGGCAGCTTGAACTCCTTGGTGATGAGCTCAAAGGCCCAGGCGCAGGCCTGCTGCTTGGAGACGCCGCCAAAGGAGAAGTCGCCGAGCATCTCAAAGAAGGACAGGTGACGGCCGTCCTCGCCGATGCAGTCGATGTCGTTGGTGCGGACGCACTTCTGGCAGGAGATCGCGCCGATCTCCTTCATGGTCTTCTTGCCCTGGTAATACTCCTTAAACTGGTTCATGCCGGCGTTGGCAAGCAGCAGCGAAGGATCGTCGGGGACGAGGGACGAAGAAGGATAGAGCTTAAGACCGCGCTCCTCAAAGAAGTTGAGGAACTTGGAGCGAATCTCAGCCGTAGTCATTGACGGGTAGTCAGCACTCATAGAGGGAATCTCCTCGGTTTCACATCGAAACAGTTCAAACGTAACGATATTACCATCCCACCGCGCCCATGCAAAAAAGAGGGCCGCCAAACAGCGACCCTCCAGCGAAAGTGCACGTTATTTGGGACCGAGCAAGCCTTTGAAAAAAGGCTGCTGTAGAATTACATATAAGAGTCACCCGGAAGGAGCGATCGATGAAAAGTAAACGATTTGTCCTGAATGCACTTCTGGTTGTAGCACTTTTAGCGCTCTTGGCCTTCTCATGCTGGTACGCAAACCAACCAGCATTTGGCTACTTATTGTATGCAGTAATGTCCGGCGATAAGGCTTACTACACTCTACGCGCAATTGACGTTCTCTTTTTCTATGTAGCCGGCCCCTTATCAATCGCTTTGCTCGCGTTTCTTGTCATTTACAACTTCAAGAAACGTTAATAGGACCTATTTAGAATCCGAATCGTCCATGGAACCGTCGATGCCGGTTTTGGTGTCGTCGTCCGTATTGGAATCATCATCCTTGGCGAAGGGGTTCTTGAAGAAGCCCGTCGCATCGGGCTGCAGACCCGAGAGCTTGATCCAGGGATTATCGAGCTCGGGCTTGGGCATGGCCTGGGCCTCGGGCGCAGTCTCGTTACCGATGAGCTCGGACTCATAAATGAAGGTGTCGTCGCCGAGCGCGTCGTAGGCGGCGACCGGGTTGTCATCGGCATCGCGGTACGGTGTGCCCTTAAAAACGGCGCCGTCATAGGCCACAAGCTGTCGGCCGGTCTCATTCTCGAAGTAGTACACGAAGATACCCTTGAGGGCCGCACACAGCGGGATGGCAATAATCATGCCGATGGGACCCATGAGTGCCGAGCCAATAACGAGCGCCGTGAGGCTCATGATGGGATGCACCTGCACTGAGCTCTGCATGACCTTAGGAGAAATCACGTTGTCTGTGACGTTTTGCGCGACCATCGTCACGATGAGCGTCCATAACGCCAACATGGGGCTGAACATGAAACCGAGCACCGTGGCGATTGCTGCGCTCACCCAAGGACCAACGACCGGAACCAAATGCATGATGCCGGTAAAGATAGCCATGAGCGCCGCATACGGATGGCCGATGATCATAAAACCGATAAAGGCGAGGAAACCACCGCAGATGGACGTCACGACCATACCGCGCATGTAGCCGCCGACAGAGCGAGAAAGGATGGCGACCATAAAGCGGTACGAGGTCTCCTTCTCCTGACCGATGATGGTGCAAATCTCGTGGTGCATGCGAGGGTAGTCGCAGGCCATCCAGTACGCAAGCACCAGACCAAGGAAGATCACGAACAACTGCGAGGCCGTATTGGTGATGAGCGGGAACACACCGCGGCCAAGCTCGGCAGCGATCTGAGACACGTACTTCGATGCCACGGTAACAAGCGACGAAAGATTATCGTCCAAATACTCCTTGAGCGGCGTGTTGTTGAGCGTCTTGGCATGCGAGATCATCTCGTTGAGATCGCCACCAGCAACACGAAGCTGCTCGGGCAGGCGGCTCAGGACTTCCATGATCTGGCCAAAGAGAATCGGCGACAAGATGCAAACGACACCGACGAGCACGGCAACAACAATAAGCGCGATAAGCGAACCGATGCCGCGATTCACGCCATGGTGCTCGAGCCAGTTGGTGATCGGGGACATCACAAAGGCAATGATGGAACCAACAGCGAGAAACTCGATAACCGGTGCCAGGATGCCCATAAGGTTAAAGATGACAGCAGCAATAACAATGCAGCCGACAACAGCCCAAATGCGCAGCGTCAGAATGCGGGTGTCGCGCAGCACGCGATCGGTTTGTTGGGGGTGCTCACTCATGAACGAATCATCACTCCGTCGGGGTCGATCTTGTCCTGAATCTTCTTAAGCGTGCGGCGCAGCAGACGCGAAACCTGCACCTGAGAAATACCAAGCTTCTTGGCGATCTCAATCTGGGTCATGCCCTTCACAAAGCGCAGCTCGATCACCTCGCGCTCGCGCGGCGAGAAATCACGGATGGCTTCCTCGATCACTAGACGGTCATCGGTAAAGTCGAGCTCGTTGTCGTCGTCGGCGTAACGGTCGAGAATCGAGGGGGCATCGTCGGAATCGGACGCACCAGGAGCCTCGATGGGCACCGAGGTATAGGCCGAAGACGATTCCATAGCCTCCAGCACCTCATCGACCGTCACGTCCAAGTACTCAGCGATTTCCTCAACCTTAGGCGAGCGCTGTAGCTCGTTGGTGAGCTTATCGGTAGCCTGGTTGACCTTGGCCGAGAGCTCCTGCAAGCGACGGGGCACGCGCACGCTCCAGCCCTTGTCGCGGAAGTGACGCTTAATCTCGCCCAAGATGGTAGGCGTGGCAAACGTGGTGAACTCGAGTCCGCGCTCAGGGTCAAAGCGGTCGATAGCCTTGAGCAGGCCCAAATAACCAACCTGCATCAGGTCATCGAGCGGCTCGCCGCGGTTCTTAAACTTGTTGGCAAGAAACCTTACCAGGTTCATGTGGGACATGACGAGCTGCTCGCGTGCGTCCGGGTCACCGGTCTCTTTATAGCGACGAAACAGCTCGCGGGTTTTCTCCTTGTCCCAAGCGGTCTTACCGCTCCGGGAACGTTCGGTCATATTAGATATCCGCCTTGAGGTCGAGGGAAAGCGTCAGGGGCGCCGTAGTCTTTTCGTAGGAGTCGCACACGCTCGCGAAGATGAGCTCGGCATACACCGCAGCCTGGTCGTCTTCATCGACCGTAGCCTGGTCCCCAAAGGTAATAGTCATGCCAACGTGGGTCTCATCGACATCGAATTTGATGGTGATGTCATCGCAGTCGACCGCGGTGCAACCAAAGATGAAAGCCTCCTCAGCAGCCATGCGGATGTCCTCGATGCGATCGACAGACATAGAGCACAGGGCACCAACGTTGGCTGCCGTCATGCGCACAAGGCGAGCGAGACGCGGGTCACCGGCAACGGTCAGCGTGATAGGGCAGTTTGCTTCGCTACTCATCGCAGGACTCCTCAGAGGTCTCGGCGGGCGTATAGGTGTAATACTGAGCCGGCTTGGATACAGACTTCTGACCATCATCGTCGCCCGCGGCGGCCTCGTCCTCGCCAATTAGGACGCGCTCGGTAGGCTGCTCGGCCTCCGCAGCGGCAGCGGCGAGCTTGCGATCGGCGTCGGCTGCAGGAGCCTTCACCTTATTGAAGAGCTTCTGCACAGCACCGGCGGCAGAGTCGGTCACGCTCGACACAGCATTGCTGGCCTCGGCCATGCTGCCCGTAACCTCGGAAATGTCGCGAACCACGGCTTCGACCTCTACGAGATTGGAGGTAAGGGCATCAACTGCCGTCTTGCTCGACTTAAGCAGCGGCTCCATCTGGGCAAGCGTCGGCGTAAGCTCATCGACAGCGCCATCGAGCTTTGTCACCACAGGCTGAGCCTCGGCGATGGTGTTGTTGAGGTCGTTCACGGTCTTATCGAGCGAGTCGACAACATTGCGGGTCTTGCGCAGGGTAAGCGCGAGCTCAGCGATGGCCCACACGCCGGCAACGGCGAGCAGCAGCAGGGCGATTTGAATGGGACTCATACAAGCCTCCCGGAAGAATCGAAATACAGACGCTTTTCATGGTACCCCAAAGGGGACCGAACATGCCAAGAGCAGCAACGTGGGACAAAATTATCAGCAGCTACTTCGGTGCATTCCCGCTGCGGTCGCGTTCGCTTTGCTCTACGCGCCATTCTTCCCAACCGCGGCCGGCAGGCTGCCAGAACACGCCGCGCTCCAGTCCCTCGGGCAAATAGCGCTGATCGACCCAGCCTTCGGGATAATCATGTGGATACTTATACACACCGTATTCATCGCTGCCCGGGCGATGGCGATCGCGCAGATAACTCGGCACCTCGCGAAGCCCACTAGAATGGATATCGGCCAGCGCCGCATCGATCGAAGCCTCACACGCGTTGGATTTTGGCGCCAAGCACACATAGAGTGCAGCCTGAGCCAGGTTAATGCGGCACTCGGGATAGCCAATGACCTCGGCAGACTTAAACGCGGCATGCGCCACCAAAAGCGCCTGCGGGTCGGCGTTGCCAACATCCTCAGAAGCGTGAATCATAATGCGGCGAGCGATAAACTTAGGATCCTCCCCAGCATCGATCATGCGCGCGAGCCAATAGATCGTGGCATCGGGGTCACTACCGCGCATGGACTTGATGAACGCACTGATGATGTCGTAGTGCATGTCGCCGTTTTTGTCATACGTAAAGCCGCGACGCGGGTTGGCAATCTTCACGTCATCCACGGTGATGGGATAGCGCTCCCCCGCCGCAGGCGCTGGCGTTCCCTCGGTATCGGGACGCGTGACGGCAATCTCGCTCGCAAGCTCGAGCGTCGTGAGCGCCGAGCGAGCGTCACCCGCTGCCAGCGTGCAAATGGTCTTGACCGTATCCTCATCGGCCGAGAACTTTCCGTTCAAGCCCTGTGGTGCCTCGAGCGCACGCTCAATAAGCGTGGCGATAGCCTCATCCTTCAGATGTTCAAGCTCCACCACGCGCCCGCGCGACAACAGTGCCGAGTTGACCTCAAAGTACGGGTTCTCTGTCGTAGCGCCAATCATAATGACGGTACGGTTCTCAACTGCATGCAGCAGGGCATCCTGCTGCGACTTAGAGAAGCGGTGAATCTCATCGATGAATAGAATGGTGCGGCGGTCGTAGGTATTCAGGCGCGTCTTGGCCTCGTCAATCACGCGACGCAGGTCCTTCACAGTACCCGTGACGGCGCTGACCTCGACAAACTCGCTCTTGGTATGGTTGGCGATAATGTGGGCCAGCGTCGTCTTACCCGTACCGGCCGGCCCGTACAGAATCACGCTCGAAAGCACGTCGTGCTCGATCGCGGCACGCAACCATGAGCCCTTACCGACGGCCTTTTGCTGGCCCACATACTCGTCGAGCGAATTGGGGCGCATGCGCACCGCAAGCGGCGCATTTTTAAAGGAACGCTCGCGCGTCGAGGCAGAAAAAAGGTCGTCCATAGCCATCCCGTGCATCCATCAAAATCGTTGTTCCTCAACAGTATACCGAAAATATACGAACTACCGTTCGTTAATATAGGTACGATGCGGAAACTTCAGCCCCGGGAACAGCTTGCTCGTCAGCTCACAGAAATAGCCGTCCGTCATGCTCGAAATGTAATCCACTACGGTCTGATCTTTATCATCCTGCCATGCATAGGTGCGATTGTAGTAGGAAAGCTGCCGCTCAATGCGCGAAATGTGATGCTTAAAGATATACGAAGACTCGTCGCCTTCGTTTATATCCTGCAGGCAACGGTCATAGAGCTTTTCGAACGCCTCGCGCAGCTCCGTTTCGGAGTCGCCCTCGATGCCGCCCTTGCTATAGATCTTCTCGTAGTTCTCGCGCTTAGCGCGGCGGATTTCCTCGAACAGGTCCTCGCTCATCTCGATGCGCGGCTTGCCATAGCTGTGCTCGACGATATCGATAGAGGCATGCGTGAGAATCCAGCTGTTGTATGCTCCGCCAAGCCCATCGTCAAAAGCGTCGGGTGACAGCAGGCCCGCCGCAATGGCGTCTTGGCGATCACGCCCCGCATAGGCAAGAATATCCGAGATGCGAACGACACAGCCCTCAAGCGTCATGGGGCGCAAGTGCTCAATTGCGCTATAGCCTGTGGCAATGCAATCCTCGACGGTTCGATCGAACTGGTCAAAGGAACCCATGTCCGAGAGCTCGAACACACGCTGCTCGTACTCGCCGTTGTGGCAGAGCACGCCATCGAGCGTCTGAAGCGACACGTTGCGACCGTACAGCGCATCGAGCACGCGGACCGACTGCACGTTATGGAAAAAATAACGACCCGTGCGCTCGTGATAGATATCGTTGAGGAATCGCTCGCCGGCATGGCCGAAAGGCGTGTGCCCCAAGTCGTGACCCAGACCGATCGCTTCAATCAGATCGCAGTTGAGCCCGAGGGCGCGACCGATATCGCGCGCAATGCGCGAGACGAGCTGCACGTGTAGACCACGACGCGACAAGTCGTCGTTGCTTCGAAAGCTAAAAACCTGCGTTTTGCCTGCATAACGGGTGTACGCCGGTAGATGGAGGATTTTTTCGGTATCGCGCATAAACGCCGGACGCATAAGCGTGCCTTTGTCCGCATCGCGATCGACACGACGAATGACCTGGTCGTCGTTGCAACGATACGGATTGACAGTGCCCGAAGCACGATTGGCGGCAATGCGCTCGACGAGCTCGGGCGACAACGCCGAAGGAATACGGTCCATACGCGCCTTGATGGCGGCCGTTTCTTGATTAGTTGCCATGGCATGCTCCTTAAGAACGATGCGCAATCGGTTACAGAGTGCAGCCCACGACCTCGATTATGGCAAAAATCGGCACTAAAAACGGGAGCAATGGCAGGGAGCGCGATTTTGTGAAGAGGCAGGAGAGGGCCAGGGCCAGGAGTGCGACGGCAAATGCCACGATGCCACCCATAGGGTCGAGCGTGCAAAGCGCGAAGAGTGCTTTGGCGTCCCCCATGCCAATCCCCGGGGCTTGACGAAGGCGCCGCCAGAGCGACTCAGTAAGCATAAGGGCAAGGTAGACGATGACCGCAAGACCGGCATGATCAAGTGCAGTGTTAACGCCCCTGTCGAGCCAAACGCCTGCTAACGCCGCCACGGCACATGCGCCGGCAAGCTCATTGGGAAACCGCCGCTCACGGGCATCAATCCACGCGCCGGCAAAGATGCAAATCCAAAACGGGATATAGATCATCGAAAACCTCCTTGAGCAGCTGCTCAAAAGCAAAAACCACCACAAAGGTGCCTGTCCCCTTTGCGGTGGTTTTGGTGGTGGTTATTTGGCGCCTTGCATGACCTCGTCAAGGGTAACGCTGACGGCGTGCTGCGTCGGGACCCAGTCGACCTTCAGGAACAGCGCGGCCACCGTGATGGGGATATAGCTGAACATAAAGATCGGGAAGGTAAACAGGTTAGTCACCAGACGCCACTTTTGCGGGCAGTGAATGTGCTTGTACTCAAAGATAGTCGTGAGCAGCGCCAGGATAAAGAAAGTCAGATACATCATGGCGAAGGTCATAATGAGCGAAGCGGCACAGGCCTGCATCTCGACTTCGGTAGCCAAAAAGCCGTGCGAGAGTCCACCCACGATCAGGAACGTCGCATTGGCGAGCATCAAGATGAGCGACAGCAGCATACCCGGGGCGATCGTCATGAACATGTCGTAGGCGGCAAAGCGATGGTAGCGGAAGGTCGACTTGACCAGGTGCTTACCGTAAGTAAAGAACACCTGGTAGAAGCCCTTGGTCCAACGCATGCGCTGTTTCCAGGACGCCTTAAACGTCACGGGTTGTTCGTCAAAGAACTCCGCCGGCGCATAGCCAATGCGAATGCCGTGAATGGCGCAGAACGTGGTGAACTGAATGTCCTCGGTCAGCGTGTGGAACTGCCAACCGTGCATGCCCTCGATAACGCTGGCGGAGATGAGGTAGCCCGAACCCGAGACAGCGCAAGAAGTCTTGCAGATATTGCGCGCGTTGTTGAGAAAGCGCGCCTCACGCAGGTACCAAGTGGCATTAGCTGCCGAGATCCACGAGCTGCCGAAGTTCTTGGAGTTACGATAGCTCGTGACCACGTGGAATCCCTGGTCAAAGGCATCGTTCATCTTGGACACGTAATCGCGGGAGATGACGTTATCGGCATCGAAGATAAAGTAGCCCTCAAACGTGTCGGGATACTCGTTAAGGATGCGATCAAAACCAAAGTCCATGACCCAGCTCTTACCCTTGCGGGCCAGGTCGTTGCGCTCATAAACGATGGCGCCCGCCTCGCGCGCGAGCTGCGCCGTGTTGTCGGTGCAGGCATCGGCGACCACGAAGACCTCGATAAGCTCGGACGGATAATCCTGATCCTTGATGGAGCGAACGAGGTTGGCGATCACGGCCTCCTCGTTATGCGCCGCGATAAAGAAGGCATAGCGGTGAAGTTTTTTG
Source organism: Collinsella aerofaciens (assembly GCF_020181355.1). NCBI lineage: Bacteria > Bacillati > Actinomycetota > Coriobacteriia > Coriobacteriales > Coriobacteriaceae > Collinsella > Collinsella aerofaciens. The sequence continues at coordinate 1,803,844 of NZ_CP084004.1, read as the reverse complement.
GCCTTGGGAGGCGCGACCTCGCCACGAAGAGCGCCAATGACAAAGAAGACCACCTGGTACAGAAAGCAGACCGTGAGCAGCGTAACCACAATCTGGTTAAAGATCACGATGGGCGTGTTAGTTTGTAAAAAGGCGAGCATGCAGGCTCCCGAGAACGCGTTACGTAAACAACCGTATATCATACCGCAGGCTTACCGAGTTCAAGAAACCACCTAATACCGGCTAGGCTTCGAGAAGGCCAAGCTGCGGGACGATGTCGTCGCCGGCGGCGGTGCGGCCAAGCGAGCGCGGGGCCAGGTCGTCAAGAACCGCAGCAAGATCCCAAGGCAGCTCGTCGCGGCATTCGATGCGCTCACCCGTCACGGGATGGTCGAATGCGACGCGCCAGGAATGAAGGAATTGCCTGGTCAGACCCTGATCGGCACGCGCATCGCACTTACCGTAGAGCGGATCGCCCACGCAGGCGTGGTTGATATGGCGCATATGCACGCGAATCTGATGTGTGCGGCCCGTAAACAGGTGGCACTCGACGAGCGTATAGCCGTCGTCGAAACGCGTGGAATCGAAGCGCTCGAGGACTTTAAAGGTCGTAATGGCCTGACGGGCAAAGGGGTCGTCCGAAACCGCCATCTTGACGCGGTCGCGCGTAGAACGGGCGATACCGGTATTGATGGTGCCCTCGTCCATGGCGATGTGCCCGTGAACGAGCGTGATATAGCGACGATCGAGCGTGCGCGTGCGAATGAGATTTTGAAGCGCGCGCTGCGTGTCGTCGTCCTTTGCCGCAAGCATGAGACCCGAGGTATCGCGATCCAGGCGATGCACGATCCCGGGGCGGTCCTCACCCTGTACGGTACCAAGATGGTCGATGCCGCAGTGGTAGACCAGAGCGTTCGCAAGGGTGCCGCTCTCGTGGCCATGGGCGGGATGGCACACCAGGCCCCGCTGCTTGGAGAGCACGATAAGGTAGTCGTCCTCGTAGCGGATATCGAGGGGAATGGCCTCGGGAATCACGTCGGTCGGGTCGTGCGGCTCGGGCAAGTCGACCGAGATGCGATCGCCGGCGCGTACGGCGCACTTTTTAGAGAGACAAGTCTCACCGTTGACGGCAACGGCGCCTCCCTCGATCAGATGCGCGCAGGCAGAGCGCGTGGGACAGCCATCGTTGGCGCCCAAATAGGCGTCAAGACGCTGACCAGCGGAATCGTCGGCAACAAGAATATGGATGTCGGCCATTAACGCTCATTCCTTTCGCGAATCTTGCGGGCACGCTCCCCACGCTGCTTGGCCTTGCGCTTAGCGCGGGCCTCATCACGGGCATTGAGCTCGGCAGTCGCATCAACCTCGCGGGCCGCGGGGCTCAAGAACATGTATCCGAAGAGGGCGAGCACGACGCCCAAGGTAATGCCGATATCGGCCACATTGAAGACGGGGAAGTCGATGAAGGTGGTGGCAATAAAATCGGTCACGAAGCCAAAGGCCAAACGATCGATAGCGTTGCCGATAGCACCGCCCGCAACCATCGCCATGCCCACAACCTCAAGATGGGCGAGCTGGGGTGCACGAATGAGGTACGCGGCAATAGCGACAATGACCGCCAGCGCCAGCACGGCAAACGCGATGCCATGCCCCTCGCCCATGCTAAAGGCAGCGCCGATATTGCGGACAAACAGGAAGTCGATCACGCCGGGGATAACAGTCACATGCAAAGCGTCGCCCACGGCACGAACCGCAAGCTTGGTCAACTGGTCAACAAGCAGCACAACGAGCGCCACCCCACCAGCAACACCCAACCGCCAACGCAAAGGCGGCGTCATATCCCCAGCACGACCCAAATCAATCCCCTACCCTCAAGAACATCGAATTACGTTTAATACAAAGAACTATCTTATATTGCCATACGCAGAACGCACGACATATCCACCAACGCAAGCGAAATAACCAGCTAAAAACGAAAGCGACATTCCGAATAACGGAATGTCGCTTAATAGCTTTCGACTAAAAACGCAAGTCGAAAGAAAGCCTCTAGCTCCAGCAATGGAAATGCCGCGTTATCGTCACCAACAGCGAAAACGTCCCTAAGCGAGCAAGGTGACGTGAAAGAGGAGGGAAGCGTACTTTGGTACGCGACCGACGATTGAACGTCAGATTGCCGCTTAGGGGCGTTTGCAGCGTCGGTAGGTTACGGCGTTCTACGAACGCCGTAACTTACAGCGCGTCAGCGCAGCGCTTGCAGATATGCGCGTGGCCGTTGTACTCGCCGACGGTGGTGCGGTAGTTCCAGCAACGATCGCAGCACTCGCCCTCGGCAGCCTCGATAGCGACGGAAAGCTCCTCGCCCTGGTTCAGCTCAACATCGGAGACGATGTAGAACTCGGCCAGGTCGACGGCCTTGTCGCCGGTCAGCAGCGCGTACATCTCGGCAGGAACGACCGCCTTAACGCGGACCTGCTGGCTCTTGGTGAAGGTGCCGGCGGAGCGGGCATCCTCGAGGGCCTTGGTCACGGCGCTACGAAGCTCGAGCGAAGCCTCGAGCACGCCCTCGAACTCATTGGCCTCGTCGATTGTGATGGGCGACTTGTACCAATCGAGCAGCGCGGCGTACTTCTGGTGATCGACGCAGCCGCCGGGCGCATAGGCCATGGCCTCGTCGACCGTGTAGGACAGGATCGGCTGCAGGTCGCGCATGAGCATCGAGAAGAGCTCGGCAAGCACGGTCTGGGCGCTGCGGCGCTCGAGCGAGCCGGGCTTGTCGCAGTACAGGCGGTCCTTCAGGGCGTCGAGATACACGTTGGAAAGCTCGGTAACCACGAAGTCATAAAGCGCACGGTAAGCGCGCGGGAACTCGTAGCAAGAGTAAGCGTCGTCGACCTCGGCCTGAACCTGGGTCAGACGGGCAACCATGAGCTTGTCGAGCGGCAGCAGGTCGGCAAAGGCGACACCGTCGGTCTCAGGCTCAAACTGGCCCTCGAGCTCGGAAAGCAGGAAGCGCAGCGTGTTGCGGAAACGACGGTAGGCATCGGACGTACGGGCAAGAATCTCGTGGTCGATGGACACGTCGGAGCTGGTGTCAACGGAAGCAACCCACAGGCGGATGATGTCGGCGCCCATCTCGTCACAGACCTTATTGGGGTCGATGACGTTGCCGAGCGACTTGGACATCTTGCGGCCCTGGCCGTCGAGCGTGAAGCCCTGCGAGACGACCGCCTTGTAGGGAGCATGGCCGTTGGCGCCCACCGAAGTGAGCAGCGAGCTCTGGAACCAACCGCGATGCTGGTCGGAGCCCTCGAGATACACGTCAGCCGGGTACTCAAGCTCGGGGCGATACTCGCAGACGGCCTTCCAGGACACGCCGGAATCCCACCACACGTCGAGGATGTCCTTATCGGCCTTGAGGTGATGGCCGCCACACTTGGGGCAGACGCAGGCCTCACCCAGGTAGCTCTCGGGAGCGTCGGTGAACCAGGCGTCGGAGCCCTTCTCGTGGAAGAGCTTGATGACGGCGTCGAGCGTGGCGTCGTTCATGACCTTCTCGCCGCAGTCGGCGCAGGTGTAGCTGGGGATAGGCACGCCCCAGTTGCGCTGACGGCTGATGCACCAGTCGGGACGCTGCTCGACCATGGCGCCAATGCGGTTGGCGGCGTGAGCCGGATACCACTTGACGTTCTCGCGAACCTCCTTGCCAGCCTGCTCACGCAAACCGGTCTTGTCCATAGAGACAAACCACTGGTCGGTAGCACGGAAGAGCACCGGGTGCTTGCAGCGCCAGCAGTGCGGATAGCTGTGCGTGATCTTCTTCTCGAGGACCAGGGTGCCGCGCTCGCGCAGGAACTCGATGATGTGCGGGTTGGCCTCATCGGTATCCATACCGCTGAAGGGGCCACCGGTGCCAAACTCCTCGCCGGTGTAGAACTTGCCGTCGTCATCGACCGGCATGCAGATGTCGGTAATGCCCTCCTTGAGGCAGGCAAAGTAGTCGTCGACGCCGTGGCCGGGCGAGTTGTGGACGATACCGGTACCGTCATCGACACCGACGTAATCGGCCAGCAGCGCCACGCCCTCAACACCATCAAAGATCGGCTGCTTGTAGTGGATGTGGTGGAAGGTCTCGGCGGGAACCACATAGGGCTTACCGTCGACCATAACCGGGGTGTACTCCCAACCAAACTCCTCGCAGCACTTGGGAGCCAGGTCCTCGAGCATGACCTCGGCACGACCCTCGTGCTCAACGGCGACATAGGCGGCGCCGGGCTTGAGAGAAACTGCCTGGTCGGAGGGGATGGTCCACGGCGTGGTCGTCCAGATGATAAAGTCGACCGGGCCGTCGAAGTTCTCGAGGCCTGCGGGCTTGGAGGTCATCTCAAAGCGCACGAAGATGGACGGGCTCGTCTCGTCGGAGTACTCAATCTCGGCCTCAGCGAGTGCGGTGTGGCAGTGCTTGCACCAATGGACGGGCTTGTGACCGCGATAGATCATACCCTTATCGAACATGGCCTTGAAGACCTCGATGTCGGCAGCGTCATGCTGGTGATAGAGCGTCAGGTAGGGGTTATCCCAGTCGCCGAGCACGCCCAGGCGACGGAAGCCGGCCTTCTGCAGCTCGATGTTCTCGACGGCGAACTTGTTGCAAAGCTCGCGGATCTTAGCCGTGGAGGTCTGGTTGAACTTCTCGGTGCCGAGCTTCTCCTCGACCTTATGCTCGATCGGCTGGCCATGGCAGTCCCAACCGGGGACATAGGGAACCTCATAGCCCTGCATCATCCAGTAACGGTTGATCATGTCCTTGGAGATCTTGTTCATGGCGTGGCCGATGTGAATCGGGCCGTTGGCGTACGGAGGGCCGTCGTGCAGCACGAACTTCTTGTGACCCTCGTTCTTCTTCAGAACCTGCTCGTAGACCTTGTTGTCCTGCCAGTCCTTGAGTCGCTTGGGCTCGGACTTGGAAAGACCGGCACGCATGGGAAAACCGGTCTTGGGCAGATTCATCGTCTGCTTGTACTCGTTTGCCACGGTACCCCTTTCATGTCGTGGGCGCGCACGCCCGTTGGGCACCAAAAAAGCGCCCGTCCCTACAAGCTGGGACGAAGCGCCACAAAACGGGCTATACGCCCGTAAAAGCTCTTCGTTTAACCACCCAGCTTAGATGCCCTCGCCCGCGTATTCGCGCGCTCGCATCCGTTACTCGGCTGGCCTGTATCGACGACCATCTCGGCGATATCTACTAAGACGTGCCTGCGCGGCACGTCCGTTGGGACCGCAGCTCCGGGGTGATTTTCATCGGTCGCATGCACGGGTTCTCAGCGCTCCCCGCTCTCTGTGGCATGCGGACGGCCGACTACTCGTCCCCATCAACGCTTATGCGGAGTATGCTAGCACGTTCCGCGCCGGCGAAAAACCCTCAACACTGGTTTCATACGTAAGAAATTTCTCGTGGTCGTTAGCCTTCTCTAGGAGCAAAATACCTGAAAGCACTTTAACTAACGAAAGAAGGCTGCCATGCGCACAATCGGAATGAGCGACTACACCGTCGGCGAGGATTGCTTTACCGAGCTGCCCGCCGCACTGGCGGAGTACGGCGCGAAGAAAGTCGCCATCATTGGTGGCAAGCGAGCCCTAGCTGCGGCGCTGCCGGGCATCGAGGCGGCGCTTGAAGGTACCGACGTCGAGATTCTGGAGACGCGCGTCTACGGCACCAACAGTACGCGCGCCAATATCGCCAAGGTCGTGAACTCCCCCGCTTGCCAGCAGGCAGACGTGCTTATCGCCTGTGGCGGCGGCAAGGCACTCGACACCGTCAAGACAGCGGCAATCGAGCTCAAGAAGATTGTCTTTACGGTGCCGACGATTTGCTCTAACTGTTCCGCCGCGACCGCCATTGCCGTCGTCTACAACGACGATGGATCGCTCGAGGGCTATTCGTACCCCAACCGACCGGCGCACATCTTCATCAATCCCAAGATCATCGCCGAGGCTCCGGCGGAGTACTTCTGGGCCGGCGTGGGCGACGCCCTGTCCAAGCAGCCCGAAGTCGAGTACGCCACGAGCGCCGGCGACCTGGAGCACACCGCCGGCCTTGGCCTGGCTCTTGCCCACACCTGTTCCGAGCCGCTGTTTACCTACGGTGTTCAGGGTCTTGAGGACGTTCGTCAGAATCTGTCGAGCGAGGCCGTCAAGCAGATCGCGCTCGACATCGTGGTCAACACGGGCTATGTCTCGAACCTGACCAACCAGAACGATTACTACTACAACTCGAGCGTGGCGCACGCGTTCTACAACGCCGCCTGCAGCATTCCGCGTGAGGGCACCTACCTGCACGGCGAAGTCGTAAGCCTGGGCGTGCTGGTGTTGTTCGCCTACACGGGCGACACCGAGAACCTTAAGCGCTATGCTGACTTCAACAAGCAGATGGGGCTGCCCGTAACGCTTGAGCAGGTCGGGCTTTCCGAGACCGATATCCCTGCCCTGTGCGAGCACGCGCACGCCACCAACGAGTGGAAGCAAGGCAACCCGGAGCCCTTCACCGACGAAAAATTCGCCGCCGCCATCAAGGCCGCCAACGCCTACGGCCACACGCTCTAGACCCAGGCCAAAACCACCACAAGGGAGCAGCACCTTTGTGGTGGTTTTTTATTGCTCCAGCATGCTGGGGTCGAACTCGCTAGCCGGGATCACGCGATAACCGTGGCGGAGCAGTAAATCAACGAAGACGCCGTTGCCCGCCGTAAGGGTGCCGCTGAATGTTCCGTCGTAGATGCGACCCGCGCCGCACGAGGGACTACGGTCCTGCAGGATGCACGCGGCGATCTCTTCCGGCCCGCCCGCCTGCTCGCACATATCGAGCGCTCGTTGGGCACCCAGGCGAAATTCGCGATCGACCGATATGCCCTCGCAGGTACGAACCTCTCCGTTCACAATCTCGGACGGCTTGCGCGGCGTGGGCAGGCCCCCAAAGACCTCAGGGCACACCAAGAGGACCTCGGTCCCTGTACGCTCGCAGGCCTCGACCAACTCGCGATGGTAGTTGTCGAGCCCGTTATACTTGCAGCTCTCGCCCATCAAGCAGGCGCTCACCACGATCTTCATTTCCATCCCTCTCAAGCAAAACGCCCCATTTGAGAAAGCTGCTCAAATGGGGCGTCGGCGTTTACTGGCTCGGCCGCGGCTTTACTGCTGCTTGGGCATCAGCGGATTCTCGCGCGTGAGGAGGTTCATGAACTCCTCGCCCGTGATGGTCTCCTTCTTATACAGATAACGAGCCAGCTCGTGGAGCTTAAACTTGTTCTCCTTCAGAATCTGCAAAGCGCGGTCGTGCGCATCCTCGATCAGCTTGGCGACAATCGCGTCCACGCGCTCGGCCGTACCGGGGGCGCAGGTGAGCGACGTGTCCTGATTGAGATACGCGTTCTGCACGGTACCGAGCGCCATCATGCCAAACTCGTCGGACATACCAAAGCGCGTCACCATATTACGGGCGAGCTTGGTGGCCTGCTCGATGTCGTTGGCGGCGCCGGTCGTCATCTCTCCAAAGATGAGCTCCTCGGCTGCGCGGCCACCGCAATAGACAGCGAGCTTGTCCAAGACCTCCTGGCGCGTCGTCAGGAAGCGCTCGTCCTCCTCGACCTGCATGGTATAACCAAGAGCACCGCTCGTGCGCGGCACGATGGTGATCTTCGTGACCGGCGCAGAGCCCTTCTGGCGAGCGGCAACGATGGCATGGCCGATCTCGTGATAAGAAACGACCTGCTTCTCGTGGTCGGACAGCACCGTGGACTTACGCTGTTGGCCGGCAATGACGACCTCCACCGACTCCTCGAAGTCGTCCTGGGTTGCACGCTTGCGACCCTCGCGAACGGCGCGCAGGGCGCCCTCGTTGATGATATTGGCCAGGTCGGCGCCCGAGGCACCGGGCGTGGCGCGGGCAATCGCGGTCAGGTCGATCGGCGGCTCGGTCTTCACGCTCTTGGCATGCAGCTCGAGGATGTTCTTGCGGCCGGTCAGATCGGGCAGCTCGACGGGGATGCGGCGGTCAAAACGACCGGGGCGCAGTAGAGCGGGATCGAGACTGTCGGGGCGGTTGGTTGCGGCAAGGACAACGATACCCTTATGGTTATCGAAGCCATCCATCTCGGTCAGCAACTGATTGAGCGTCTGCTCGCGCTCGTCGTTGCCGCTAAAGCCGCCGCCATCGCGCTTCTTACCGATGGTATCGATCTCATCGATAAAGACGATACACGGTGCCTTTTCCTTGGCCTGCTTAAACAGGTCACGAACCTTAGCAGCGCCGCGACCGACAAACATCTCAACGAACTCAGAGCCCGAAATGCTAAAGAACGGAACACCGGCCTCGCCGGCAACAGCCTTGGCAAGCAGGGTCTTACCGGTACCCGGAGGGCCAACAAGGAGAGCACCACGCGGCAGCTTGGCGCCGATCTCCTCGTAGCGCTGCGGCTTCTCCAGAAAGTCGACGACCTCCTTGAGAGACTCCTTGGCCTCTTCCTGACCGGCGACGTCCTTAAAGGTCACGCCCACGTCCTTGGAGGCGATCACGCGCGCGCCGGACTTACCCAGTCCGCCGCCGCCAAAACCGCCGCCGCCAAAGTTCATCGACGGGCCGTCATCGCCCATAGCCTTCTTCATGCGGCGGTTGAGCCACCAACCGATGAGGAAGAAAATCGCCATGGGAAGAATGAGTGTGAGCAGGTAGTAGGTCATCAAACCCGAGTTTTTATCGGGAACGACCGACTCCAGCGAAGCGCCAGACTCAAGCACGCGATCGGTAAAGCCCGCGTCATTCGGCACACCGGTCGTCTTGTAGGCGATGTTCTCGTCCTCGCCCTTCTTGGTGTAATAAATCGAGTAATCGTCCGTGTTGTACTCGACCTTGTCGACGCTCTTCTTATCGAGCGCTTTGACAAACGTCGAGTAATCGGTCTTCGTAATCTGCTGCGTGTGACCGATGTTGGGGAACAGAACGGTCGAGAGCACGAGGTAGACGACGAAGGCGATGAGCACGTAGAGAATCATATTCCGTCTACGTTTGTTGTCATCCATCTCCATCTGCTTGAACTCCATCTACTGGGGTTGATAATGCTTTCTAGAATACCCAACCCGGACGGCGATAAACCGACGCCGGGCACGAAAGGACAGAGATGGCATCACTGTAAGTCGGCAAGGTTCAAATCTATACAGGCGACGGCAAGGGCAAGACGACGGCTGCGCTGGGGCTCGCGCTGCGCGCGACGGGCTACGGGCTCGACGTTCTTAGGCTGCAGTTTGCCAAGAAACTGCACTGCGCCGAACACGATGCCGCGCCGCGCCTGGGGCTGCGCATCGTACAAGCTGACCGCGACACGCCCGAGGCTTGCGCCGCACAGATCATGGAGCTCGCATGCGAGCAGATATCACAGGTCGACGTTCTGATTTTGGACGAACTCGGCGAGGCCATGCGCCGCGGCTTCGTGACACGCGAGGATGTCGAAGCGCTGATCGCGATAAAGCCCGCCACCACGGAACTCGTGCTCACCGGCCGCGGGCTGCTGCCGTTGGCCGACCTCGCGGACTTAGTCACCGAAATACGTCCCATCAAACACTACTTCGACGAAGGCCTCCTAGCCCGCCAAGGCATCGAATACTAATTGATTCGTTTTCCGCCAACACCTACAGCTCATAAGGAAGTTGCGGTGGAATAGTACTTGTTTGACGGTCCGCAAGGGCTTTTCAGGAACTATTTCACCGCAACTTATCAGGGGTATCTGACGGATGAGCTAGGCGGTGGCGCGACCTAGCCAGTTGCCGCTGTGGTGGTAGATGGTGAACATGGTTGCGGTGATGAGCCAGGTTACGGGGTAAACCAGCAGTAGATGCTCGAGCGACGGATCGAAGGGCATGATCGCAAACACCCAGATCACCCTCAAGACAACGGTGCCAAAGATGGTGAGCATCATAGGCTGCAAACTCACGCCGGCGCCGCGGATGGAACCCGAGGCGTTCTCGATAATCGAGAAAATCGCATAGAACGGCGCAATGAAATGGAGGATAGTCGTGGTGTACGCCGAAATCGAAGCATCGTCGACAAACAAACGCGACAGCGGGCCCGAGAACACCAGCAGCACGGCAGACAGGCCACCAATGAGCATAAACGACAGCACGAGCGACGTATGGTAGCCCTTGCGCATGCGCTCGTAGTTGCGCGCGCCAAAGTTCTGCGCCGAGAACGTAGTGATCGATACGCCGAGCGCCTCGGTCACCATCCAGATAATGCCATCCAGGCGCCCAGATAGACCCCAAGCAGTCGTGACATCGGCGCCAAACGAATTAACCGACACCTGGATCAGCACGTTCGAGATCGAATAGGCAGCCGATTGAAAACCGAGTGGCAGACCACACGAGATCATACTCTTGCAAATACCGCGATCGATACCGAGCTTAGACAGCGAAAGACGCCATGCACCCGGAGCGCGCATCATGCGCAACACGATCATCGTTGCATTGGAGCAAATGGTCAGCGCCACCGCGATGCCGCAGCCCAGCGCCTCCATATGCAACACAGCGACAAAAATGATATCCAGCACCACGTTAACCAGGCAGCCAGAGGCAATGATCACGGCGGGGCCGCGCGTGTCGCCCACGGCACGCAGCAGTGCGGTTCCCATATTAAGCAGCAGTGCCGCAACCATCGCGGCAAAATAACAGCGAGCATAGGCCACGCCCTCGGCCAATAGTTCATGCGGCGTGTTCATAAGCACCAGCATGGGCTCAACGAACACTATGCCAAGAATCGAGAAAGCGATACCGCCCACCAGCGCGAGCGTCATGGCTGTATGGACCGAACGACTCAGTCGCTCATCATCGTGCTGACCAAAATACTGACCGGTAATGACCGCGCAGCCGGCGCCGGCGCCAACGCAAAAGCCAATGCAGAGCTCGGTGAGCACCATCGTAGCTTGAATGCCACCTAGCGCGAGCTTGCCGCCAAACTGACCGACGATATAGGTACCGATAAGCGTGTAGGCCTGCTGAAAAAACGAACTAAAAAAGATGGGAACGCACAGCGAAAGCAGCTGCTGCCAAATAACACCCTGCGTTACATCGATAGCCGTAGATTTCTTAGCCACACGCCCTCCCCAAAAGCGTACGTCAACCGACAAAACAGTAATTAAAGACCTAAGCTAATAGCAGCTTAGCACCGACCGACGTCGACCGAAACACCCCGAGTCAGAGCCCGGTGCAAACTATCTGCCTAGTGATACAGCCCCGGCTGGTAGTGATACTCGTTGCTCACGTGCGGGCACAGCTGCCAAAAGGCGACGGCACTCGCCGCGGCCACGTTGAGCGAATCGACCCCGTGCGCCATCGGAATGCGCACGGCTCGGTCGCAGCCCGCGATAGTCTTGGCGCCCAGGCCGGCACCCTCGGTGCCCATAAAGATCGCCAGGCGATCAACCTCCTGCAGCGCAGGATCGTCCAGCGAAACGGAGTCGTCCGTCAGCGCCATCGCAGCGCACGAAAAACCGGCTTCGTGCAGTGCCGCCAGGCCATCGTGCGGCCACACACGAGCCTCGCTGCCAATACGCGTCCACGGCACCTGAAACACCGTGCCCATGCTCACGCGGGCCGAGCGACGGTACAGCGGGTCGCAGCACGTCGGACTGACCAAAATACCGTCGACATTGAGCGCGGCGGCCGAGCGGAAAATCGCACCCACGTTCGTGTGGTCGACAATACCCTCGAGCACGCACACGCGCACCGGGCGCTCCCCCGCCGCCTCGACGACGCCACCCAAGAACTCATCAACCGGAATCTGCCGCGGGCGACGAAACGCCGCGAGCGCACCGCGCGTCACGTTAAAGCCCGTCAGCTGCTCCATGAGTTCCATGGAAGCCACGAACACAGGAACCGGACCTGCACCCTCGCGCACAACCAGGCGCTCAAACAGCGGCATCATCTGGTCGAGCCAGCGTTCGCCCAAAAGAAAGCTCACCGGCTCGTATCCGGCACGCACCGCGCGCTCAATAACCTTGGCACTCTCGGCGATAAAGATGCCCTTTTGCGGCTCTAGCACGCAGCGCAGCTCACGCTCGGTCAGTCGCACGTAGGCATCGAGCCGCTCGTCCTCGAGCGAATCAATTCGCAGAACCTCAACGGCATCAGTCATAGCAGCCTGCCCGCACCCTTCTTTACAGCACATCTATACCAAACGAGGCGACGCTAAGCGCCGCCCCATACATTCAATCAACCCGATAATACCGTTCACGCCAGGCGATTTACGCCTCAACGCGACGATACGTCACGAACTCATAATCGACACCCTCGTCGCCCTCGCCCGAGGCAATCGTGGCAACACCGCCACGCCACGCAATCTCCCACGCGGGATCGGCGTCCAAGTCGGGAAAGTACGTGTCCACGACATGCACGCAGTGGTTATGCGTGACCTCGGCCTCGACGCAATACGGCAAAAACTGCCGATACACATCGCCGCCACCGATCACCCATGCAACAGGCTCATAGGCAACCGCGGCGAGCGCTTCGTCAATGCTATGCACCACGTCGACGCCCTCGGGCGCAAAATCCTCGTCGCGCGTGAGTACGATATTGCGGCGGTTCTTGAGCGGACGCCCACCGGGAAAACTCAACAGGGTCTTGCGCCCCATAATAACCGGGCAACCTTTGGTGCACGCCACAAAATGGCGCATGTCGGCGCGATTGGACACCACCATGTCGCCCTCGCACCCAATGCCCCAATCCTCACACACGGCGACGATAGCAGATAGCTTACACGTCATGAGCACCACCTACACCGCAATGGGAATGTTCTTGACCTGCGGGCCGTGCTCATAGCCCTCGACGATCAGGTCATCGGTCGTAAACGCATAGAAGTCATGCACATCGGGGTTGAGCGTTACCTTGGGTGCCGCAAACTGCGGACGCTCGATAAGCTCGCGGACGATATCGACATGACGATCATAGATATGGGCGTCGGCGATCACGTGCAGCAGCTCACCGGGAATCATATCGACCGACTGCGCGACCATCATCAGCAAAATGGCGTACTGGCACACGTTCCAGTTGTTCGCGGCCAAAATGTCCTGGCTGCGCTGGTTGAGAATCATGTTGAGCGTCGGCTTGTCGTCCTGAGGACGCTGCGTCACGTTATAGGTCACGCTATAGGCGCACGGATAAAGGTGCATCTCGGACAGATCGCTAAACACGTACGTATTGGTCATAATGCGGCGACTATACGGCGTGTGCTTAAGGTCGTACAGCACACGGTCCATCTGGTCGAAGTCGCCCTCGGCGTAATGGCTCTTCTGACCAATCTGATAGCCGTAGGCTTTACCGATGGAACCGGTCTCATCGGCCCACTCATCCCAGATATGGCTGTTGAGATCATGCACGTTATTGGACTTCTTTTGATAGATCCACAGAATCTCGTCCATGGCAGACTTAAGCGCCGTACGACGCAGGGTGAGCGCGGGGAACTCCTCGCGCAGATCATAGCGCGCCGTGACACCAAAGTTTTTAATGGTATAGGCAGGGGTGCCGTCCTCCCACACCGGACGGACCTTTTGGCCCTCGGTGGTGGTGCCATGATCCAAGATATCGCGGCACATGGTTACAAACTGCTGATCAGCTTTGCTCATTGACCCTCCTGTCAGTCGCCTATAAGCGAGATTTATTGTAGCCCAGGCGCGCGAGTGTCGAATTGGACACTTAGTCCGGCACACGCAATGCACGGCAGCGCGGCTCCGCAAGCGGCAACGAGGCATCTTAGCCTTTTTCTGACATATGCCAGAAATGCCTTGCGCCCAACGACTAACGCGTTATCCTATTGTTGACATATGTCAGATAAGGAGTGTGCATGGCAGGAAGACGCGAAAAACTGCGCCGCGTCGGGATCATCCCCGAATACCGCGGCTTCACCCCCGATGGCCTGGCCAGCGGTGATGCCATCGACATGACCGTCGACGAGCTTGAGGTGCTGCGCCTGTGCGACCTGGAAGGTCTCAACCAAGAGGCGGTCGCCCAGCAGATGGGCATCGCCCGTGCAACGGTGGCGGCCATTTGCAGCCGCGCGCATCGCAAGGTGGCCGATGCGCTGGTCAACGGACGAGCGCTCGTCATCGAGGGCGGCAATATCGCGTACTCCCCCATCGCCTCGACGACGGCCGCATGGCCAGCAAAGGAGGTCGGCACCATGAGGGTGGCAACGACGTACGACAACGGCAACATCTTTATGCACTTTGGCCGCAGCGAGCAGTTCAAGATCTACGACATTCAGGACGGCAAGGTGCTCAACGAGCAGGTCGTGGGCACCGGCGGCACCGGCCACGGCGCCCTGGCGGGCCTGCTCGCCAACGGCGGTGTGGACACGCTCATCTGCGGCGGCATCGGCGGTGGCGCCATCAACGCGCTTGCCCAAGCCGGCATCACGGTATACGCAGGTGCCCAGGGCAGCTGCGACGCTTGCGTCGAAGCCCTTATTGCCGGCACGCTCGCACAGAACGGCGAGGCCACATGCGGCTGCCACGGCCATGACCACGGCCACGCCCACGAACACGGCGAGTCCTGCAGCTGCCACGACCATCACGAGCACGAGGGCCACGAGGGCTGTGGCTGCCACTAACGGCAAGCATCTCAACGTCAACACGCTTCCGCGCGTGCGACAACCTGCGAACGAACGGCGAAGGCCGCCTGGAATACGATCCAGGCGGCCTTCGCCATACACGACTCAATCAGTCGTTATTTCTTATTGCGCATCTGCGCTTCCATCTGGCGCAGCAGGTCCATATCGGACTTGGGGCCGCCCGTACCCAGGCCGCCCATGCCGCCCAGACCCATAGCGTCCAGGCCAGGGATATTGGGCATGCGCATCTTCTTGCCCTTCTTGCCCTTTTTGCCCTTCTTGCCGCCGGCCTGAGCCTGATTGGCCATCGTGCGCATGCGGCCCATCATCTTGTTCATCTCGCCCCACTGCTTCATAAGGCTATTGACCTCTGTGGGAGTCACGCCGGCGCCCTTGGCAATGCGGGCACGGCGCTGGCCGTTAATGATGGAAGGACGCAGACGCTCCTCCTTGGTCATCGACATGATGATGGCCTCGTTCTTGTCGAAGATGCCCTCGTCCAGGTTGCCGCCCATCTGGTTGAGCGCACGCTGGCCGCCGGGGAGCATGCCCAGGATGCCCTTCATGCCGCCCATCTTCTTGACGGCCTTCATCTGGTCGAGCATGTCATTCATGGTGAAGCCCTCGCGCAGCATGCGCTCGGCGGCCTCGAGCTGCTCGGCATCGGCGGCCTCCTGGGCCTTCTCGATAATGCCGACAACGTCGCCCATACCCAGAATGCGCTTGGCCATACGATCGGGGTAGAACGGCTCAAGCGAATCGGGTTTCTCGCCCATGCTCACGAACTTGATGGGCTTGCCGGTCACCTGGCGCACGGAAAGCGCGCCGCCGCCACGAGCGTCGCCATCGAGCTTGGAGATGATCACGCCGTCAAAGTCGGTGCGCTCGGCGAAGGTCGAGACGACGTTGACGATATCCTGGCCGGTCATGGCATCGACGACCATCAGCACCTGATCGGGCTTGACAGCCTTCTTGATATCCACGGCCTCCTGCATCATCTGCTCGTCGATCTGCAGACGACCGGCGGTATCGACGATGACCACATCGCGCAGGTGGTCGACGGCCTCCTGGATGGCACCCTTGGCAATGTCGACCGGGTGCGCGCCGTCACCGCGGAAGACTGGCACGCCGATCTCGCCACCGAGCGTGGCCAGCTGGTCGGCAGCGGCGGGACGATAGACGTCGCACGCGGCGAGCAGCGGCGAGCGGCCCTGCTTCTTGAGCAGGTAGGCCAGCTTTACGGCCGCCGTGGTCTTACCGGAGCCCTGCAGGCCCACGAGCATGATGACATTGGGAATGCGATTGCTAAAGACGAGCTTGCTCTCGGTTGAGCCAAGCATCTCGGTGAGCTCGTCGAGCACGATCTTGACGACGTTTTGCGCCGGCGACAGCGACTCCATGACCTCAGCGGTCATGCAGCGCTCCTTGGTCTTGGCGACGAACTCCTTGACGACCTTAAAGTTAACGTCGGCCTCGAGCAGTGCCATGCGAATATCGCGCATGGCCGAAGTAATATCGGCCTCGGTCAGCATGCCCTTGCCGCGCAGGCGGTCAAATGTGTCGTTGAGGCGATCGCTCAGGGAATCAAACACTAGTCACTCCTTAATTGGACTCGCCCACCAGGGCGCGGCAGAAATCTTTGGCATTGAACTCCTGCAGGTCATCGACCTGCTCGCCCACGCCCACGCGCAGGATCGGGAGCTTGAGTTTCTCGGCCACGGCCATGGCGATACCGCCCTTAGCCGTGCCGTCGAGCTTAGTCATGATAATACCGTCCAGGCCCAGCGCCTCGTTAAACTCGAGCGCCTGGTTCAGACCGTTTTGACCCGTCGCGGCGTCGATCACAAGCACGACCGAAACCGGCATGGGACCGGCGGCCATATTGGCGGCGCGCTTACGCGTCACGTTAACCACCTTGGCAAGCTCGCGCATGAGCTCAGGGCTCGTGTGCAGACGGCCGGCGGTATCGATAAGCACCAGGTCGCTGCCGCGCTTATCGGCCTCGTCGAGCACGTCATAGCACACGCTCGCCGGATCGGAGCCGCGGTCACGCTTGATAACCGGTACGCCAGCGCGCTGGCCCCACACATCGAGCTGCTCGATAGCGGCGGCGCGGAAGGTGTCGGCCGAACCGATCACCACGTTCTTGCCGCGGGCGGCCATGGCGCTCGCGATCTTGCCGACCGTAGTGGTCTTGCCGGCACCGTTAATGCCCACAAACAGCACGCAGCTCGGCGTATCGGAAAACGGATCGCGCTCGATGGGCACAAAGTGCTGCTCGAGCTGCTCGGCCAGGGCACGACGAAGCTGCGGAGCGGTCTTGAGGTTCTTCTTGGCCGCGGCGTCGCGCAGGTCATCGGAGACCTGAATGGCGATCTCGGCACCCATGTCACCCATGACGAGGGTGTCCTCTAAGTCCTCCCAAAAATCCTCGTCGACCTCGCCGCCAAAGTAAAAGACCTCGTTGAGGGCCTCGCGACTGCGCTCAAGTCCGCGCGAGAGAGCGTCAAAGAATCCCATTATGCATTCACGACCTTTCCGGTTTCGCGATCGAGTTTTTGCGAGACGACGCGACTGACGCCGTCGGCTTGCATCGAGACGCCATAGAGGACGTCAGCGTCCTCCATAGTACGGCGCTGATGCGAAATGACCAAGAGCTGCGTATCGGAACGCAACACATCGAGCGCGCCGATGAGCTTGGACAGGTTGGCGTCATCGAGTGCCGCCTCGACCTCGTCCAGCACATAGAACGGCACCGTGCGCGTGCGGTACACAGCAAAGAGCAGGGCGAGCGCCGTCAGGCTCTTCTCGCCGCCCGACATGAGCATCATCTTGGTGATGCGCTTGCCGCGCGGCTGCGCCACGACCTCGATACCCGTCTCGGCAGGATGCTCGGGATCGGTCATCTCCAGATGAGCCTGGCCGCCCGGGAAGAGCATAGCGAAGATCTCGCGGAAGTTCGCGTCGACCTTCTCAAACGTCACCAGGAACGCCTTGCGCATCTTGCGATCAATGGCCACCGTGATCTTGGTGAGCGCCTTGCGCGCGCTCTCCAAATCGGCCAGCTGCTCCTCGATGTAGTCGGCGCGGCGTTTGAGCTGCTCGTACTCCTCCATGGCAACTTGGTTAACGGGACCAAGGTTGTTGATCTGGCGCACAAGCTGGTTGAGTTCGCGCTCGGCGGCATCGCGGTCCGTGGGCGCCGGAAGCATGAGCGCTTCCTCGAGCACCGTCGTGCCATCGGCGGTAATGGCCTTGATGGCAGCCTCGACCTGCACCTCGAGCTTGCCACGCGCGACCTTGAACTCGTTTTGCGTGGCAGAGGCGGTATCGACTCGCTCCTTAGCGCGGGCAACCTCTGCCTTGGCATCCTCGATGGTCTTCTTGAGCGAAGCGGAGTCCGCCTCCTCCAGAGAGGCCTGGTCACGCAGGCGCGCTGCCCAATCCGACGCGCGTTCCAACAGGGCAGAATAGCGTTCGTGCATGGGATCGACGCGCAGGCGCAGCAGCTCGAGCGAGCGCGAGGCCTGGCGTGTTCCGCGGATACGACGGTCGATGCCCTCAAGACGATGCTCCAGGTCGGGCACGCGGCCCTTCAGCGAACGCAGGCGTTCGCTCGTCTGGGCTAGGCGAACCTTGGCGTCGGCGAGCTTGCCGGCAGCCTCGGAATCGTCACGGCGAACGCGGTCGAGTTCGTCGTTGGCCTCAGAAATCTGCAAGCCCAGATCGCTTGCCTGCGCGCGGGCCTCGTCACGCGAACGGGTGAGCTCGTCAACGCGCGGGCGCGCAGCGCGAACGGCTTCGGAGGCCTGCTCGCGGCGCTTGGAGGTGCGCACGCGCTCGACCTCGGCATTGTTGGCGCTTTGCTCCAAGCGGCCGATCTCGGAAAGCAGCGAGCGGCGCTCGCCCTCAAGACGGGCGATCTCACCGGCGGCATCGCCCTCGGCGGCACGGGCCTCCTCGACGGCAGCGTTGGCCTCAACGACTTGGTCCGAAGCATGCTCAAAGATGGCAGCCAGATCGGGTTCCAGGCCCTCGAGCTCACGGATGCGGCGCTTGCGCTCCAAGGCACCCGAAGCCTCGCCGGCATCAAGCCCCACGCGCACCAGGCCGCCGCAGGCGACGCGGGCGCCATCGGGGGTCACGTAAGTCACGCCTTCAACGACCGGCGCCGACAGCGCGGCAGCAAGATCGTCAACGACGTAATAGCCGCCGAGCAGCGCCTCGACGACGGGTCCGTAGCCTGCGCGCACGGACAGACGATCAACCAGGCGGGTACCGGCAGCGCCCTCAGCGGCGGTAGAGCCGCTCACGCCGCGCGCCACCAGCAGTGCTTCGCCCGAGGCCTTCTTTTGGTCCAGAGCCGCACGACCGGCACGCTCAAGCGTGGCGGCGTCATCAAACAGCAGCGCATCGATATCGCCGGCGAGCAATTGCTCAACCAGGCCCTCAAGCTCGCGCGGGGCCTCCAGCACGTCGCCCAGACGACCCAAGACATCGTCGCCCAGCGCACCCACCAGACGGCTCACGAGCGGCGAGCTGTCGGCCATGCGGGCATCGAGTTTCTTTTGGCTGGCAAGCTCCGAGCGCACCTCGGATAGCTTGTTGCGCGCCTCACTCTCGCGGGCACGCAGGTCCTTCAGGGCCGCGCGTGCCGTCTCGGTGGCCTCACGCGCATCAACCTGAGCCTGGCGCGCTTCCTCAAGAGCGCCCTCAAGCTCCTCGGCGCGGTCGCGACGGCTCTCGAGCGAGGCCATGACCTCCTCGAGCTGCTCGTCAATCTGCTCCAGGCGCGAGGCATACATGTTGTCCTCGACCTCGGCATTGCTCAGCGAGTCCTTCACCTTGGCAAGCTCGAGCGCGGCGTTATCGGCCACGCGCTGCACATCGCGTTGCTCACGCGTAAGCTGCGAAATCTGATTGTCGAGCGCCACGCGCCGCTCGTGGAGCTCAGCGGCGGCAGGACCAGCGGCGTCGACGTCCTCCTGGGCCTGCATGTGCGCACCGGTCACTTCCTCAAGCTGCGCACGCGCGTCCTCGAGCTCCTCGAACACGCGACGTCGCTGATGCTCGGAGCTCGAAATCTGCCCGCGCATGTCAGACAGGCGCGACACCATGTTGTGGCCCTTTTCCTCGAGCAGGCGCATGTCGGAGTTAATGCGGCCGACCACATCTTGCATATGACGGCGCTGCTCGCCCAGGTCGCCCACAAACAGGCCCTTTTCCTCGAGCATGACCTGAAGCTTCTCGAGCTCGCGCTCCTTTTCGCCCAAGCGGTACTGCGCAAGCTCCAGCTCGGCGGCGCCTTCCTTGGAACGGCTCTCCAGGTCGTTCCACTGCGACTGCAGCGAACGCAGCTCGTCGACGGCTAGCATCTGCGTAAGCTCGTTCGCACGCGAGGACAGCTCTTTGTACTTGCGCGCGCGATCGACCTGACGCTCCAACGGTCGCAGCTGACGGGCGATTTCCTTATTGATGTCGCGGGCACGCGTCAGGTGCTCGTCCATCGACTTAATCTTTTTGAGCGCACGCTCCTTGCGGCGCTTGTGCTTGGAGATGCCGGCGGCCTCCTCGATGAGGGCACGGCGCTCCTCAGGGCGGCTCTGCAAGATGGCATCGAGCTTGCCCTGGCTGATGATGGAATGTGTATCCTTGCCCAGGCCCGAATCGTGCAAGATGTCCTGAATGTCCATCAGGCGGCACGGGCTCGAGTTGATGAGGTACTCGCTTTCGCCCGAGCGATACATACGACGGGTGATGGCGACCTCGTCAAAATCGACGGGCAGCATATGGTCCGAGTTATCGAGCACAAGCGTGACCTCGGCGACACCCACCGGCTTGCGCGCTGACGAGCCCGAGAAGATGACATCCTCCATGGCCTGGCCGCGCAGCTGCTTGGCGCTCTGCTCGCCCAGGACCCACAGAATCGAGTCAGAGATGTTCGATTTTCCCGAGCCGTTGGGACCGACGATGACGGTCAGGCCCGGCTCAAACGTCATATGGGCGCGGTCGGCAAACGACTTGAACCCTTTGAGCGTGAGGGACTTGAGATACACGGTTCCTCGCTTACACGTGCTTCTTGTTCAGAATCACGCCGTTGGTGGTGTAACCCATGCGGTCGAGCGCTTCGAGCGCGGCGGCTCCCTCGGCTTCCTTCTTTGAGGAGCCGGAGCCGCGACCCTGACGAATACCATCGATCAACACCACGGCGGTAAAGGTGGGCGCATGCGCCGGGCCCTCGGAGCCAACGAGCTTGTACGCCGGGGGTTCGTGACCGTCGGCTTGCACGCACTCCTGCAAAAACGACTTGGGGTTCGCGGGATGCTCGGCGCGCTCGGAAGCCAAATGCGGCTTAAGCGTACGATGGATAAACTCCGCCGCAACGTCCCAGCCGGCATCCAGGTACAGTGCGCCCACGAGCGACTCGTAGACGTTCTCGAGCGCCGAATGCAGGCCGCGCGCACCGGTACCGGTCTCGGAGGCACCAAAGATGATGATGTCGTCGATGCCCAGCTCGTGAGAAACCTCGGACAGCGTAGCGCCCGAGACAAGCGACACCTTCAGGCGCGTGAGCTTGCCCTCGTCAAACTCAGGATAGGACTCAAACAGGGAGCGTGCGACCACAGCACCCAAAATGGAATCGCCCAAGAACTCAAGGCGCTCATAGCTGGCAGAAACCGGCTGGCCCTCGACTGCCGAGGGATGCGTAAGGGCCGCGCGCAGCAGCACCTTATTATTGAACTCGTGCCCCAGGATTTCCTGGGCACGCGTAAGTCGTTCGGATAAAGCCAAGACCTAGGCCTCCCTGGCGTTTTCGATCGCGTCGACGGCGTCGGCGACAGAGTTGAGCGAGAGTAGGGTCTCGTCATCGATCTCGAGGTTGAACTCGTCCTCGATAGCCGTAACCAGCTGCAGGCGCTCGAGCGAGTTGGCATCGAGGTCGTCAAAGGTGGTCTCCTCGCTAATTTCGGCAACATCGACGCCCAGAACGTCAGCAGCGACCTCGGCGATCTTGTCGAAGATTTCGGAGCGGTCCATAGCGCTTCCTCTCATAGTGCATGAATACCAAAAGAATGGTACCGCCCGGGCGGTACCAAGACACGGTTCTGATTCTACCCCACGACGTGCACCGCGAAGCACATAACAGCGCTCTAACTCGCTCTTATAAAACGATACCGTCCATAGAGTTGGCGACATTCTCGACCAGCCCGGCGCGCACGGCTTCGGCCGCCGCGAGCGCACCGTTTTTGACAGCCTCGACCGAGGTGGCACCATGGCCGATCAGGACCACGCCGCGCAGGCCCAAAAGAATCGCGCCGCCCTTGGCGTCGCCCGAAAGTTTGGCTTTAATCTCGCGCATCTGCTTTTTGATGAGCAGCGCGGCAATCTTGGTGCCGAGCGAAGACATAAAGACACCCTTGAGCTCCTGCAGCAAAAACTTGGCAGCGCCCTCGGTGGCCTTGAGCGCAATATTGCCCGACATACCATCGGCAACGACGACATCGAAGTTGCCTGAGGTGAGGTCGGTGCCCTCGCAGTTACCAACAAAGCCGGGAACGGCGGCCTTCATAGCAGGGAAACAGGCCTTGGTAAAGTTAGAACCCTTCTCGTCCTCGGCGCCGTTGGCAAGCAGACCGACGCGGGGATGCTCGATGCCCAGGACGACGCGGGCATAGGCGCTGCCCATCTGGGCAAAACGCACCATATCGTCAACCTCGACATCGGGGTTGGCACCCATGTCGCACAGCACCGTCAGACCGCCGGCGCGATTGGGCAGCGCATTGGTCAGACAGGGGCGCACCGGCTGCTTCTTGCCTTCGGCCTGATACCTAAACGGCGTCACGTAGGCGGTGGCAGCGGCGGTCATGGCACCGGTCGAGCCGGCGGAGAAGAACGCATCCGCGTTGCCCTTCTTAATGGCGCGGCAAGAAAGCACGATCGACGACTTACGCTTGGTCATCACGGCGCGAATGGGATCGTCATCCATGGCGATAACGTCAGGTGCCTCAAGGGCCTCAACACGTGCATGGGAAGCTGCAAAGGGATTGACGATTTCGGCCGGGCCAGTCGCCAAGACCTCGATATCGGGATCGGCGGCAAGCGCAGCCTCGATACCATCGAGAACAACCTGAGGTTTCTCGTCTCCGCCCACAACGTCTACACAAACGCGAACGTTACTCATATACATGCTCCTTATACAAAAATGGCCGACTCATTGAGCCGGCCATTGTGGTTCCATTTGGAACGGCATCGCATCCAGAGTATACCGTTACTCGATAACGATAACCTCGCGGTCCTTGTAGAAACCGCAGCTGGGGCACACGTGGTGCGGAAGCTTGACAGCGCCGCAACGGGGGCACGTGGACTGAGCCGCAGCCGAGATCTTCATGTTGGCGGAACGACGGGTGTGAGTGCGGATACGACCCTGCTTTTGTTTAGGTACGGGCATAGTGACCTTCCTTATGAACTATCCAGTGTGGCGATTACGCGCAAGTAGCGATACTACCACAGTTTTACTCATCAAGCTTGAGATTCTTCAATGCTGCAAATGGATTTTCCGTGGCAGCGGCCCATTCTGCCTCTGCCTGGGCGGCGCAATCGCATTGCTCGACGTTGAGATTGCAACCGCATGTGGGGCACAGACCACGGCAATCGGGCTTGCAGAGCACCACAAACGGCGTGTCCATAACGACCGCGTCATTGATGGGCTCACCCAGATCGACGATACGGTCCTCACCCAGGAGCTCGTAGCCGTCCTCGTAGGCCTCGGGATCCTCGGGCTCATCAAAGAGGTAGAACTCCTCAATCTCACCGGCAATATCAAACGAAGCGGGCTCCAGGCAACGGTCGCACTCGCCAGTGGCGTGCGCGCGGACCATACCGGTGAGCAAGACACCGGTACCGGCATTGGTAAAGACAACGTCGTAGTCGATGCCGTCCTGAAGCTGGTACTCCTTCTCGCCCACCGTGTAGGTGGCGACATCGACCTTACCGGTCAGCGGATACGAATCTCCAGGAAACTCGAGCTGCTCGGAAAGATCGACGGTAACGCTCGGGAACTCAGCCATTACCACTGACCATTCTGCTGGGCGGCACCCTCGTTAAGCTGCTGGCGACAACGGGTGACGGTGCCGGTCAGGCTCTTGAGGTTCTCCTCGAGGTGCGTAAAGACCTGCTCGGCGTAATCCTCGGCAGCATAGCGCGTCTCACGCTCATACTGCTGGGCGCGGTCGCGGATATCGTCGGCCTGCTGCTGCGCTAAGCGGACGATCTCCTGCTCACCGGCAATGGTGAGGGCCTGCTGCTGAGCATCGGCGATGATGGAATCGGCCTGAGCGGCGGCGGAAGCCATAAGCTCCTCGCGCTCCTTGAGGATACGGCGGGACTTCTGCCATTCCTCGGGATAGCTCATGCGAATCTCGTCGAGGATGTTAAAGAAGACGTCGGCGTCGATAACCTTCATCTGGGCGTTCTTGCCGAACGGCGTCTTAGCCTCTTCGATGAGCCCCTCGAGCTCGTCGACAAGACTCACGATCCTGTCGCCAGGAAAATTCTCGCCCGGCATCCGGTCTCCTTTCATAGGTAACATATCATCGTGTTAGTTTACCACATGCCACCAGGCATTAAAAAACGTCACGAAAAGCGATGTTTGAGCGCCTTGACCACATTGGACGGAACAAAATTAGAGACGTCGCTACCGAGCGAGGCAATCTGGCGAACCACCGAGCTCGAAATATAGCCGTACTGCGGCGCACTCATGACAAAGATGGACTCCAGCTCGTTATCCAGGCGGTAGTTGAGGTCGGCCTGCTGCAGCTCATACTCAAAGTCGGTCATGGCACGCAGGCCCTTGACCACGGCCCCTGCTCCCTGTTCGCGGGCAAAATCGACCAAGAGGCCGGTGAAGGGCAGCACCTCGACGCCGTCAATATCACCGAGCGCCTCACGGGCCAGCGCCACGCGCTCGTCGAGCCTAAACGTGGTGCCGACGCCGTTTTTGCCCTGCGACTCGGCAACGGCCACGATCACGCTGGGAAAAATGCGGCGGGCGCGACGAATGACGTCGATATGGCCAAACGTGATGGGATCGAAGGTGCCCGGGACGATTACGCGGTTAATGGTGTCACTCATGGGCATCCTCCGTGGGTGCGTCGCTATCGTTGCCATCATCCTCGCCGTTGCCAACCCAACGAAGCAGGTCGACCGAGGTTATGCCATAGCGCTTCTCCCGCATGGTCTCAAAGCCGGCCGGGTGAGCGCCCGTATCGGCCGCGGCGTGCTCAAAGAGCGCGTAGGCACCCTGCGCCAGCAAGCCTTGCTGAGCTAGGTTCTGTAGCAGCTCCTCGACCGGCTCAGCACCAAAAGCATAGGGCGGGTCGAGCAGAACCAGGTCAAAGGGACCGCCCGGCACGCGGCCGCGCGAAGCGCTTGCCAGCACGTCGCCCGTCACCACGCGCCAGCGTGCACGGTCGCGGCAGAGCGACTCGATATTCTTGGTAATCAGACGAGCAGCGTTGCGATCGATCTCGAACGTGGTGAGCGAGCGGGCACCACGCGAGAGCATCTCGATGCCCAAGGCGCCGGAGCCGCCAAAGGCATCCAGCACGCGGACCTCGTCCAGATCGAAGTCGAATGCCGACATGACCATAGATGCGCACGCCTCGCGCACGCGATCGGTCGTGGGGCGGGTGACATCGCGACCACGGGGCTCCTCGATCTTACGACCGCGCCATTCGCCGCCGATGATTCTCATCCTCCGCTGACCTCCTTAAAGATGTGTCGATACCGCATGGCGACCGCATCGCGCAGAGGACGCGTCGCCACGGAGTCAAGGTTGCAAGCATACCGCAAGAGCTCGACCGCGTCCAAATGGGCCCATTCGATCAATTCCTCGTCGGCATCGAGGTCAACAAAGCGCAAGGTCACGCCGCCATGCTGGCGGTAACCCAGGATTTCACCCTCGTGGCGCAGACGCAGGTCCATCTGGGCGAGCGTAAAGCCGTCCGAGGTCTTTTCGAGCGACTGGAGACGGTCTTGTGCCGCCGATGCGCCGCCGTTGCCCTTGGAGTGCGTCATAACCAGGCAGGTGCCCGACACGCTGCCGCGGCCCACGCGGCCGCGCAGCTGGTGCAAGGCAGCCAAACCAAAGCGCTCGCCATTCTCGATAACCATGACGGTGGCATTGGGCACGTCGACGCCCACCTCGACCACCGTAGTCGAGACGAGCACGTCAATCTCGCCACGCTTGAAGGCATCGATGACCCGATCCTTCTCCCCCGCCGGCATGCGGCCGTGAAGGCGCTCGATAGTGAGACCCGGCAGCGCCAGACGCAGGCGATCGAGCTCGGTCGCCGTATCGTGCAGCGGCACGGGGACCGTCACGCGGCCCTCGTCGTCGCGGGCGATACCGGGCACGTCCTCCAGCTCATCGGCCGAGTCACTCGGCTCCACGAGCGGGCAAATCACGTAGGCCTGCTGCCCCTTCTCGTGAGCCTCGCGAATGGCGCCATAGGCGAGGTCTCGACTCGACTCGGTGAGCACGCGTGTCGTCACGCCAGCGCCAGGGACTGGCCGATGGCGGATGATACTCGTGTCCAGATCGCCGTAGACCGAAAGCGCCAGCGTACGCGGGATGGGCGTTGCCGTCATAACGAGCAGATCGGCACCGGGGCCCTTCGCGCGTAGTGCGTTGCGTTGGCCTACGCCAAAGCGGTGCTGTTCGTCGATGACAACAAGCGACAAGTGCTTAAAGTTCACGTCTTCGGAAAGAACAGCATGGGTGCCAAAGAGGACATCGAGCTCGCCGGACTGCAGCTGCTCATGGATCCGCTCGCGCTCGGCCGCCGGAGTGGCACCCGTCAGAAG
Source organism: Collinsella aerofaciens (assembly GCF_020181355.1). NCBI lineage: Bacteria > Bacillati > Actinomycetota > Coriobacteriia > Coriobacteriales > Coriobacteriaceae > Collinsella > Collinsella aerofaciens. The sequence continues at coordinate 1,777,356 of NZ_CP084004.1, read as the reverse complement.
CGCCCAGGACATGCCGGTCTGCGAGAGCAGAGGGCCGGTCTTATCGGCATATTGGCGCGCCAGCACGCCCGTGGGCGCCATAACGCAGGCCTGCGTGCCGCTATCGGCAGCCACAGCCAGCGCGCAGGCGGCAACGGCGGTCTTACCGGTACCGACATCGCCCAGCAGCAGACGGTTCATCACGCGCCCGCCATCGCACATATCGTGCAGGATATCTTGGAACGCGGCCTCCTGCTCGTCGCTCAGCGAAAACGGCAGGGCTTGCTTGAGCACGGCCAGGTGCTCGCCCGCGGTGTGGGCATAGGGAACCACATCGACCAGACCGCCGTCGTTGCGCAGACGCAGCGCGAGCTGCAGGTACAGGCACTCCTCATAGGCCAAACGGCGGCGCGCAATGTCGCGCTCGGCCATACTCGAGGGAAAGTGAATCGAACGAAGCGCACGGGCACTGCTCATGAGCTTGCGCTTTGCACGCAGTGGTGCCGGGATGGGATCGAAGGGATTGCCGACGAGCTCAAGAGCACCGCTCACGATGCGACGCATCCATGCCTGGCTCACGCCGTCACTTACGTAGTGGACCGGCAAAATGGTACCCGCAGCACGACCGTCCTCAAGCTTTTCAAAGTGCGGCGAGGCCATCTGCTTAAAACCGTAGGCAAATTCAACCTTACCCATCACGGCCAGGCGGTCGCCCTGCTTAAGCTGCTGGGCAATCCAGGGCTGGCGGAAAAAGGCGACCTGCAGCACGCCCGTATCGTCAAGGAGTGAAACCTCGGTCACCTGCATACGCGGACGAGGCCGCTTTTGGACAATACGATCGACCGTGGCGATGATGGTGCACACGGCACCGATGGGCGCCATCTCGATGAACCAAGAACGGGTAAAGTCGAGGTATCGATGAGGGATATGGAGAAGGAGGTCCCCCACCGTCCGAATTCCCAGACGGCGAAGGGCCTCCTCACGTTTACCCGAAACATATTTGAGTCGCGCGATATCCTCGTCGAGCGCATTGCTCTGGGCAAAGCGCTCCGAGACGCGCGGCACGGAGCACAGCTCGGACATGGGCAGTTGCCTACTCGATCGAGAAGATCACGGGATAGAGCGGCTGCTCGCCACGATGGGCGTCGATCTCCAGATCGGGCTGAGCCTCCTCGATAGCGTCGACGATCTCCTGGAAGTCCTCATCGGACAGCTCCTCGCCGGCCAGAATCGTCAGCGCGTCACCCTCCTCTTCCTCCTGCATGCGGTTGATGCAATCGAGCGTGACCTGCTTCACGTCGGAGCCGACCACGTCAATGGAGCCGGCAATGATACCCATGACGTCACCGGAGTGAATAGGCGAGCCGTCGGAGGCGCTGGAATCGCGCACGGCACGGGTGACCTCGCCATCGCGGACCTCGCTGATGGCGTCGACCATAGCGGCGACGGCATCCTCGAGCTCGGAATCGGGCAGGACCGCAAACAGCGCGGAGAAGGCCTGCGGAACGGTCTTGGTGGGAACGACGGCGACCTTCTTGTCGGTGCAGGCAGAAGCTGCGGCCTCGGCAGCCATGCGGATGTTACCGTTATTGGGCAGGATGATGACTGAGGTCGCGTTGACCTGGTCCACCGCGCCCAGCAGGTCGGCGGTCGAGGGGTTCATGGTCTGGCCACCGGAGACGACCACGTCGACGCCAAGGGACTTGAGGATGTCGGCCTCGCCGGAACCGGCGGCAACGGCGACAAAGCCCAGCGCCTTGGCGGGCTCGGCGGCCTTTTCCTGATCCTCGTGGATCTTGGCGGTACGGTCGTGGGCCTCCATCTCCATGTTGTGGATAAAGACCTCATAGATCTGACCGAGCTGCAGCATGTGCTCGAGCACCAGGTTGGGGGTGTTGGAGTGCACATGGATCTTGTAGTCGGGATAGGCGCCCACGAGCAGCTCACAGTCGCCCATGGAGCCTAGGAACTTAAGGCACTCGTCCTCGTCAAACGGGGCGTCGGCCTTAAAGAGGAACTCGTTGCAGTAGCGGAACTCCGAGCCCTCCCAGTCGTCGTTAGCCTCGATCTCAACGCGACCAAGGGCCGCATCGCGGGCAGAGCCAGCGGAATCAAACGTGGCGGAGAAATCCTCGACAACGGTGCTGCGGCCAAGCGCGGCGGCAACAAAGTTCTCCAGGAAGATGGCAAAGCCAAAGGCGCCGGAGTCGACCACGCCGTTCTCCTTCAGAACGGGCAGCAGGTCGGGCGTGCGAGCAACGGACTGGTACGCCTCGACGACGATAGCATCGAGCGCATCCTCGGCCGAGAACTTCTTCTTCTCGCACTCATCGGCCTTGGTCGAGACATCGCGCAGGACCGTGAGGATCGTGCCCTCGATGGGCTTGCGGACAGCCTGGAAGGCAACCTTGACGGCGCGACGGAAGGCGAAGGCAATGTTGGCGGACGTAATAGGCTCGTCGGCAGAGACAAGACCCTCGGCCACGCCGCGAAGAATCTGCGAGGTAATAACGCCGGAGTTACCGCGAGCGCCCATGAGAGAGCCGTGGGTGATGGCACCGGCGATGGCCTGCATATCGGCATCGGCGGGAAGGGCAGAGAGCTCCTTGGTCACCGAGGCGAGCGTGAGCGACATGTTGGTGCCGGTATCGCCATCGGGTACGGGGAAGACGTTGAGCTTGTTGATCTCCTCGGCCTTGTCGGAAACGGCAGCCGCAGCGATCGGAAAACAGGTGCGAATGGTCTTTGCAATCATGGGTATTTGAATCTCCGTTTTCGGATGCTAGTTCAGACGGCTCTTGAGCGCGTCGATATGGATGCCGATCTTAAGGCTGGCGGGATCGATCTGGGCGATCTCCTGCAGGGTGAAGGCAACGGAGCTCGAAAGATTGTGGCAGACGGACTTCATGTTGACGCCGTTCTCGAGCACGACGTGAAGATCGACCGTAAGGCCGTTCTCGTCGGCGGAGACAAGCACGCCCTTGCGGAGGCGCTGACCGGCAAGCAGGCGCACGCTCTCGGCGCCTTGGAGCTGCTCAGCCATACCGACGACGCCATAGCACGTCATCGCGGCATAACCGGCAATATCGGCAATAACGTCGTTCGAGACGCTCAGGCTGCCGTTAATGGTCTCAGACACAAGAATCTCCTTATCTGGTGCTCGCGGCACCATGTCGTGGGAGCAATCATTGCAATATTCTACAACGACCGCGCCATGTTGAGGTGGTGGGTCGCGGGATTACATCCTCGACACGAAATGTTGATATGGCAACGTTCGAGTCAAGTGGTCGCGGCATGAAAAAACCCGCCGCATAAGCGACGGGTTTTACAACCTGGCTCCCCGGGTAGGACTCGAACCTACAACAGCGCGGTTAACAGCCGCGTGCTCTACCATTGAGCTACCGAGGAATTTAAAAGCCCAGCGGAATGGGCTGAGAAATTCTGGCTCCCCGGGTAGGACTCGAACCTACAACAGCGCGGTTAACAGCCGCGTGCTCTACCATTGAGCTACCGAGGAATAGGTGCATGCTCTCAAGCAACGAAGTTTATTATACGGACGAATCAGCTTAGGGCAAGAACTTTTTTGAGATTTTTTCCGACCTAGTCATTGGGGACGTCCCCAATGACCACATGAAAGCGCCCCCAAGCGGATGTGCTTGAGGGCGCTTCTTGCTTGACTAGCTTTCGATATAGTCTTTGAGCTTGCTGCTGCGGCTCGGGTGGCGGAGCTTGGCCAAGGTCTTGGACTCGATCTGGCGGATACGCTCGCGCGTGACGCCAAACTCGCGGCCGACTTCCTCGAGCGTGCGGGGATGCCCGTCGACAAGGCCAAAGCGCAGCTCGATAACCTTGCGCTCACGATCGGCAAGCGAGTCGAGCACCTGGGTGAGCTGCTCCTGCAGCATGGAGAAGCTGGCGGCATCGGGCGGAACGATAGCCTGGGAGTCCTCGATGAAGTCGCCCAGCTGGGAATCCTCTTCCTCGCCGATGGGGGTCTCGAGCGACACGGGCTCCTGCGAGATCTTCTGGATCTCGCGAACGCGGTCGGCGCTCATGTCCATCTCGGCACCGATCTCCTCGGGGGTCGGGTCGCGACCCAGGTCCTGAAGGAGCTGGCGCTGCACACGGACGAGCTTGTTGATGGTCTCGACCATGTGCACGGGAATACGGATGGTACGGGCCTGGTCGGCGATAGCGCGCGTAATGGCCTGACGGATCCACCACGTGGCGTACGTGGAGAACTTAAAGCCCTTCTGGTAGTCGAACTTCTCGACGGCGCGGATCAGACCGAGGTTGCCCTCCTGAATAAGGTCCAGGAACAGCATGCCGCGACCGACATAGCGCTTGGCGATGGAGACGACCAGACGCAGGTTTGCGCTGATGAGTGCCTGCTTGGCTTCGAGACCCACGTTCTCAATGCGCGTAAGACGACGCATTTCGGTACGCGTGAGCTCGAGCTCGCCTGCCTCGGCAGCCTCGAGCTTCTCGGTGGCCTCAAGACCGGCCTCAATCTTCATGGCCAGATCGACCTCTTCGGAGGCGGTCAGCAGGTCGACCTTGCCGATCTCCTTGAGGTACATACGGACCGGGTCGCCGGTCAGCATCACCGTGGAGGCATCGATGCCGCGCACGCGGGAGCGTGAACGGGACGTGCGCACGGTGCGCTTCTTCTTGCTCTTGGAAGAACCCATCTCGGCGTCGGCCTGACGGGCCATCTTGAGCTCGTGATCGTCGAGCGAGCCGGAATCGTGCTCGTCGTCGTCATCGAAATCGTCGGTATCGGTATCGTTATCGTCATCGTCGACGTCCATCGGGGCGTCGTCGTTTCCGCTCGCGGAGATAATCTGGATGCCGCTGTTGCGCAGCGCGGAATACACCGCGTTGAGCTGCTCATCAGTAACATCGATATCCTTCAGGGCGACCTGAATCTCGTCCTCGGTTACCGAAGTCCTGTTTGAGCCGTTGCCCATGAGCTTTGCAACGTAGGATTCCAGCCCAGTACCCGTGCTCTCAGTCTTTTTTGGCACAGATTCTCCCTTCGTAGTCCACAGGACTCAATACTTTAGCACACACATGGACGTCTATACCCAAAATAAAGACAGGATATAGGCGAGAATACGCTGGTTGACCACAACATCTAGGCCTGATCGGCGTCCGTGGTCTCCAAACCGATCAAACGGAACGGGTCGGCCACGCCTCCGATCGACTTTTGGAGCTCGCGCTGGCGCTGTGAATCTTGCACCGCCTGCACAGTCAGCACGCGACGGTCCTCATCGTCGAGTGAACGGTCCTGACGCAACTTGGCCTGCGCAGCTCGCATGCGACGTTTGATGGTGTAGAGCTCGAGCGTATCGAGCATAAAGACGATGTTCGTCTCGGTCGGGTGCTTACTCGTTGCCGAAATGCGCCCGGCGCTGACAAGCGACGCCGCCTCGGGACACACCGCGCGCGCCGCATCCATGCAGGCAGCAGGATCGGTGCCCGGCGGCGTCGCGAGCACGGCCCACGCAATGGACTCGTGACGCGGGTCGACCCACTCGATAGAACAAATGCGATCGGCATACGTGCGGAACAGATCGGGGTAGCTCGTGAGCATCGTCAGCAGCTCGCGCTCCCCCGCCAGGGATTTCCGCTCCAGATCGGTCAAAACGATCGGCATCGACGGAGCCGCCGCCGCGCTTGAACCATCGGCAACGGGCGCCGCGCTTTCCATCCCCGCTGGCACATCGATTGGCGGCAGATCCTCGTCGGCCTCCACCGGTGTCGCCCCATAGGCATCAAGCGGAACGTAGTCGTACGGGTCCTCCTCGACCGGTGCGGACACCGGCGGCGTCGCACCCGCGGCCCAGGCACCGCGAGACGTCCCCTGCGAACCAGACGCCCGACCGCCCGCGCTGCCCGAGCGCTCAGCTTGCACGCGTTGACGCTCGTAGTTCTGCTCACGGCGGCGCTCGGCATCCTCGCGCTTGGCGACATCGCGAAACACACGGCCCGAGCTCGCGCGCACGGTCTCCAGGTCCAAACCCAACAGATCGGCAATCTGGATAAAGTACGTGTCGATCATATAGCTGTCACGTAGCGGATAGATGAGCGTCAGCGCGTCCTCGAGCGCCTTGGCGCGACCGCCCGGTGTGGTAATGTCGCTCGACTCCTGTAGCGAACGGTACACAAAGTCCATGAGGGGCTCGGCGGCATCGATGCGCGCTTGCAGTGCCTCGCCACCATGCGCCGTGATGAACTCCATGGGGTCGTTGCCGTCGGGAAGCACCACGCAGCGAAGATCCATCGAATCCTGCTCGATAAACTGAATCGCGCGACGGGCAGCCTTTTGACCGGCAGCGTCGCCATCGAACATATATACAATGCGCTTGGCAAAACGAGTGAGTGTCTTAACGTGATGTTCCGTCAGCGCCGTGCCCAGCGTGGCGACAACGTTTTTGATCCCTGCCTCCCAGCAGGCGATGCAGTCGGTATAGCCTTCCACCACGATGGCGGTATCCTGCGCGACGATAAACTCCTTGGCCCAGTTAAAGCCATAGAGGTTTCGTTTTTTATGAAACACGCTCGTCTCGGCGGTGTTGAGGTACTTGGGCTGACCATCGCCCATGATGCGCCCGCCAAAGGCGATATTGTGACCCTGCTCATCAAAGATGGGAAACATCACGCGGTCGTAAAAACGGTCCGCGAGCTGCCCGCGCCCGCGGCTCACGGCCACATTGGCGTCAATCATCTCCTGCGGGGTAAAGCCCGCCTGCGACAGATGCGACACCAGCGCGTTGCGACCCGGCGCAAAGCCCAGGCAGTAGCGGCGACAGACGTCGCCGCCCATACCGCGGCTGGCGAAGTACTCGCGCGGACGGCTGTCCTTACCGCGCATAAGCATGGTGTGGTAGAACTGAGCCGTCTCAGCGCACAGGTCATAGATGCGGGCACGCTTGGTGCCTCGATCGCGCTGCGCACCGGTATCGTGCAGTTCAATGCCCGCACGGTCGGCCAAATAACGGATCGACTCGGGAAAACTCAGGTTCTCGCGCTTCATGATATAGGTGAAGACGTCGCCGCCCTCGCCGCAGCCAAAGCAGTGCCACACCTGCGTAGAAGGGATAATGTGAAACGAGGGGGTCTTTTCGCCATGAAACGGGCAGCAGCCCCAAAACTCATGGCCGCGGGGCTTGAGCTCAACCGTTTCCTGCACGATGGCAACCAGGTCCGACGCCGCGCGTACCTGATCTTTTTCCTCATCGCTAATCACGGATACTCACCCCCTGCTCACCCAAGTTATGAAGAATATCGTCGATATTACCCTCGACGGTCGCGATCAACTCGTCCAGGGAATCGAACACGCGAGACGGACGCAGCCAGCGCGTAAACGCCAGCGACACCGAGGCGCCATACAGGTCGCCCGCATAGCCGATCAAGTTGGCCTCGAGATGCGCCGAGGCGGCATCATCGGCATAGGTCGGCGGCAGGCCGACATTAACGGCAGCGGGCCATACGGTATCGTCGACCAGCACCAGACCCTCATAGACGCCATCGGCAGGCACCTGGATGCCGTCGGGCACCTGGATGTTTGCCGTGGGAAAGCCCATGTCGGAGCCCTCGTGACGGCCAGCCGCCACAACGCCGCGCAGCATATAGGGACGGCCGAGAAGCTCGGCAGCCAGCTCCACATGACCCTGACCCAGCTCATGGCGGACGCGCGTGGCGCAGACGGTCTGCCCGTTAACGCAGAGCAGGTCGTGACCGTAAACGTCAACCCCACGCTCAGCGCCCCAGGCGCGCATCTCGGCAACGCCCGAAGCGCCGCCGCGGCCGAGCCTAAAGTCGCTGCCGACACGAATGGAGCGAATGTCGACAACGCGCGACAAAAGCGCCAGAAACCCGACATGGTCGAGTGCCGCCACGGCAGACGTAAAGGGAACGGCCACCACCGCATCGACCCCGGTTTGGGCCAGGGCATGCAGGCGGTCAGCCGTCGTCATCAATTTTTGAGCGGGCGAAGGACTCACCACGACGTCCGGGTCAGGATCGAAAGTAATCACGACCGCTTTGCTGCCGTGATCATGCGCATCGCGAATAACCGCATCGATCAGCTCTTGGTGCCCACGATGTACGCCATCAAACACGCCAATGGCGATTGAAGCGGCACCCAAGAACTCGCACCCATCAAATGCATCGGCAGAAACGATAGGGGCCTCATCCAACTCACCCGCGAAAAAGATACGCGCGAGCTCGTGAGGCGCCAGCATCATCGAACACCGCCGATCGCCTGCGGAAAGACGTGCTCCATCACAAAGCGGCCGCCCTCGATACGAGCAAGCGCCTTCAATCCCCCATCGAGCACGAGCGCGAACGGCGCCTTCGCCATATCGAAATCCGCAAGCGCGCGTTCAACGGGAATGCGGCGACCACAAAGCAGGTCGTCTGCAAGATTACCCAGCAAATCGACACGCGTGGCACCAAGGGCGGCGATGGGATCCAGAGCGAAGCCGACAGCGGACTCGGCAGAGAGTTCCTCAACCGCATGACAGGCGCCAATGGAAACCACGCCGGAGGCCGTACGGCGCAGCGCGGAAATATGCGCAGCACTATCGCAGGCGCGACCCAGATCGCGAGCAAGCGCACGAATGTAGGTGCCTTTGCTTACCGAAAAGGCCACGGTCCAGACGCACGTTTCGCCCTCGCCGCTCACGGCGATCAGGTCGGCGGCATAGACCTCGACGGGGCGCGGAGGCAAGTCTACCGCATTGCCCTCGCGAGCACTCTTATAGGCACGAACGCCATTGACCGAGATGGCCGAAAAAGCTGGCGGCACCTGCAACTGCGGGCCAAGCATAGCGGCCAGCTGCTCACGAGCGTAAGCGAGATCGTGCAGCTCGGGGGCAACGGGTACCGTGCGGACGGCCTCGCCCTCCGCGTCATCGGTATTGGTCTCGACGCCAAACGAAATGTCGGCGACATAGCTTTTGGTATCGAGGGTTAGCATGCCCAGCAGACGGGTCGCCTGGCCGACGCCCACCACCATGACACCCGAGGCCATGGGGTCGAGCGTACCGGCATGGCCGACGCGTCGCTCATGGAGGGCGCGTCGGCACTGCGAGACCACATCGTGGGACGTGCAGCCCACCGGCTTATCGACAGCGAGCAGCATATTCAGTTGTGAAGGCGTACGACGAGCCATGTACCATCCAAAATGTTAGAGCTCGACGGTCACCGAAGCGGGATCCTCCCCCACCAGCTCGGCCAGCATGGGAAGTGCCACGGCGAGCGTCTCGCGAATCGTTCCGTTGTTGGAAAAGCCGGCGGCGGCATGATGCCCGCCACCGCCAAAGTTGGCAGCGATCTCGGACACATCGAGGTCACCCTTGGAGCGCAGGTTGCCGCGCACCTTGGTATCGCCCTCGATGCCCTTTAGGAACAGGCAGACCTCAACGCCCATCACCGAACGCACCACATCGACCAGACCGTCGCACTCATCCGAAGTGACGCCGCAGGCCTCGAGGTCGCTCTGGTACGCATAACTATATGCCACACGACCGTGCGCCACGGTCTTGATACGACCCATAACGATGGACTTGAGATGCAAGAACTCTACGCGCATGCTCTGGTAGACCTCGAGCGCGACGCGCGCCGGATCGGCACCGTGCGCGACCAGGCGCGAGGCGGCATGGAACGCAGCAGCATCGGCGTTTTGGTACTGAAAACGACCGGTATCGGTCACCAGGCCGCACAGCAGGCAGGTCGCGACACCGTTGCGAGCCACAATGCCGCAATTGTCTAAAAAGCGGTCGATGATCATGGCGCAGGCCGCGGCGCCGACGCACCTCAGGCTCAGCTCGGCAAATTCCTCACGCGCCGGATGGTGATCGAAGCACACCACATGAGACGAGCGGCGGAGCACCTCAGCGGAGTTGTTCAGACGCTCGACGACCGGCACGTCCACCGAGATGAAAAGGTCCGGATTGCCGGTATACGCAGATGCGGGCACCAGACGGTCGGCGCCCTCCATAAAGCGGTAGATGCGCGGAACCGGGTCATCGTCTGCCAGCAGCAGGGCAATGTCCTTGTTGGGGAAAAACTTCATAAGCGATAAGCCCAGACCCAGCACGGAGCCCAGGGCGTCACCATCGGGAGACGTATGTCCCGAAATCGCAATGGAGGACGCACCCTCGATGAGCTCGAGGATGCGTCGCTGAATATCTGCAGACTCGCACGATGCGAGGTCGGCGGAATTACTCATCTAAAGCTGCCTCCTGGGCGGCATCCGCTATGGGATAGCCGTCCTCGTCCTTTTCGATCGCAAGCGTGGCGGGAACGTTTTCCAGCGCGCGCGTGATGCGCTCGGCCTCATCGGTCGAGCGATCGATGCGAAAATCGAGCTCGGGCGTGACGCGCCAATCGAGCGAGCGGGCCAACAGGCTACGAATGCGGCCCTTGGCGCTGGCGAGCGCCTCCATGACCTCCTCGTAGCGGCTCGCGTCGCACGACACGTACACGCGCGCGAACGAACGGTCCACCGCGACCTCGACCGCGGTCAAGGTGACCAGGTCGAGACGCGGATCGGAAACCTCAAAGAGCAGGATATAACCGAGCTTCTCGCGAAGCTGCTCGCCCAGACGGCGGGTTGCCTGCGTTTGCTTCATAGCGCTACCCCCCTACTCGGTACGGGCAACCTGGTCGATGCGGTAGCCCTCAATGGTGTCGCCAGGCTTGATGTCCTGGAAGTTCTCCAGGCCAATACCGCCCTCGGAGCCGCTCTTGAGGCTCTTGGCCTCGTCCTTGTAGTGGCGCATCGAGGCGATTTTACCGTTGAAGACCACGATGCCGTCGCGCACCAGGCGCACAGAATCGGTCGCGGCGATCTCGCCCTCTTCGACGCGGACACCGGCGGCGATGCCGACCTTGGGCACCTTGAAGGTGTCCAGAACGGTCGCAGTACCCGTGGAGACCTCGACCTCGGTGGGCTTGAGCATACCGATGCGAGCAGCGTCGAGGTCCTCGAGGCACTTGTAGATGACGTCGTAGCAACGGATCTCGACGCCCTCGCGCTCGGCAGCGGAGCGGGCCTTGCCGTCGGGACGGACGCCAAAGCCGATGATGATGGCGTTGGAGGCGTCGGCCAGGACGACGTCGGTCTCGTTGATGGCACCAACGGCGGAGTGGATCGTGTTGATACGCACCTCGGACTGATCCATCTTGTCGAGAGAGTCCTGAAGGGCCTCGATGGAGCCCTGGACGTCGGCCTTGATGATCAGGTTGAGCTCCTTGACCTCGGCGTCGGCGATGGTCTCGAAGAGGTTCTCGAGCGTCACGTGCTTCACGCGGCTCTGCTCCTCGATACGGGCCTTGAGCGAACGCTCGTCGGCCAGCGCACGCGCCTCGCGCTCGTCCTCGAACACGCGGAACTCATCGCCGGCGTTGGGGACGGACTGCAGGCCCAAGATCTCGACGGCGTCGGAGGGACCGGCCTCGGTGACGGCGTTGCCCTTGGGGTCGAGCATGGCACGGACGCGGCCATAGGTGAGGCCGGCGACCAGCGTGTCGCCCACGCGCAGGGTACCGCGGGTCACGAGCACGGTGGCAACCGAGCCGCGGCCCTTGTCGAGCTTAGCCTCGAGGACGTTGCCCGATGCGAACGTATCGGGGTTGGCCTTGAGCTCGAGCACGTCGGCCTGGAGCAGCACGGTCTCGAGCAGGTCGTCGATACCGATCTTCTGCTTGGCCGAGATGTTGACGAACATGTTCTGTCCGCCCCACTCCTCGGGGATGATGCCGTACTCGGTGAGTTCCTGGCGCACGCGGTCGGGGTTGGCACCCGGCTTATCGATCTTGTTGACGGCGACGACGATGGGAACGCCGGCGGCCTTGGCGTGGTTGATCGACTCGATGGTCTGGGGCATGACGCCGTCATCGGCGGCCACGATCAAAATGACGATATCGGTCACCTTGGCGCCGCGGGCACGCATGGCCGTAAAGGTGGCGTGACCGGGGGTATCGATGAAGGTGATCTTGCGGTCGTTGATCATGACCTGCGAAGCGCCGATGGCCTGGGTAATGCCGCCCGCCTCGCCGGCAGCGACGCCGGTGTGGCGGATGGCATCGAGGAGGCTCGTCTTGCCGTGGTCGACGTGGCCCATGACGGTGACGACCGGGGCACGCGGCTTAAGGTCGGCGGGATCGTCGTAGAACGAGAAGGTGTTCTCCTCCTCGGGGGTAATGATCTTGATCTGGCGGCCCAGGTCGTCGGCAACGAGCTCGACGAGGTCGTCGGACATGGACTGCGTCATGGTAAGCGGCGTGCCCAGCAGGAACAGGCGCTTGATGATGTCGTTGGCAGGAACGTCGAGCGCCTCGGCGAGCTCCTGGACGGTAACGCCCTGGGAGACCTTGATGGCGTCGAGGTCCTCGGGGTTCACGCCCTGGGCCAGCGCCTCCTCAATCTTGCGCTCCTCCTGAGCCTTTGCGGCCTCGCGCTCGCGCTTCTCCTTGCGCTTTTTGCGACGACCGGTGGACTCGCGAGAGGCCTCCTCGACGGCGGCACGAGCCTCCTCGAGCACCTTCTCGCGGCTGTACTCCTCGGCCTCGCGAGCCATGCGGCTGTAGTGGTCCTCTTCGTTGTTGTGACCGCCCTTGCGCTTCTTGCCCTTACCCTGCTTGTCGGGGTTGGGGAAGTCCATGCCGGCAGCGACGTTGTTGCTGGCATTGGTGCGATGGCTGTGCGGACGGCTCTCGGAGGCGTTGCGCTCGGAGTTGTTATCGGAGGCGTTGCGATCGTTACGACGGCCACCGCGACGGTCGTTGTTGCCGCCACGACGGTTGCCGCGCTCGGCAGCGCGCTCGGCCTTGGCCTTCTCCTCGGCGTCCTTCTTCTCCTTGAGCACAGTCTCCTGTGCGGCGATCTGGTCGAGCAGCGAACGGAAACGCGAACCGGAGTCGGAAGCGGGAACGGCGCGGCGCTGGGCCTCGCGGGCAGCCTCCTCCTTCTCGCGGGCAAGGCGCTCCTGCTCAGCCTTCTTCTTGGCCTCGGCCTCGGCACGGGCGGCCTCCTCGGCAGCCTGGGCGGCGGCGAACTGGCGGCGCTCCTCCTCGCGTGCCTTCTCGGCGGCGATGCGCTCACGCTCGGCCTCGGCAGCGCGCGCTGCCTCCTCGGCGGCGGCTGCCTCCTCCTCGGCCTGCTTGGCGGCCTCGACTTCCTTGGCGCGGGCCTCGATCACCGAGGCGAGCTGCTTGCGGACCATGGCGACGTAAGCGTCCTCCAGGGCGGAGGAAGCGGACTTAGCGGGAATCTTCATTTCGGCAAGATGACCCATCAGTTCCTTGGAGGTCATGCCGAACTCTTTGGCCAGGGTGGACACACGGACTTTTGCCATATGACTTCACCTACCCTTTCTGGCACCTTGGGTGCCTAGAGACTGAACGAGCGTGGAAGACGCGCCGGGACCCGCCCGGCGCGAACGCGCGCTAGATCAGGTCCTCCGCATCATCGAAGGCGTCGGTGTCGTGGACACCGCAGAAACGGGAGCCGGGACGAGCCTGGTTGCGGCACTGGATACCGTCCTCGGACACGTACTCGCAGCGGCGGACGTCCTCGTCCTCCTCGTCACCGATCAGGTCGGCGGCGGGCTCCTCGTGAACGGGAACGTTCTTGAGGATGTCGGCGGCAAGCGTCTCGGACTTGATGTCGATGTGCCAGCCGGTCAGGCGCGCGGCGAGGCGGGCGTTCTGGCCCTCCTTGCCGATGGCGAGGGACAGCTGGTCGTCGGGCACGATGACGCCGGCGTAGGCCTTCTCCTCGTCGATGAGGACGCGGGTGACCTTAGCGGGCGACAGGGCGTTGGCGACGTAGACGGCCGGATCGGCATCCCACAGGATGACGTCGACGCGCTCGCCACGGAGCTCGCCCACGACGGCGCGAACACGGCTGCCCTTGGGGCCGACGCAGGCGCCAACGGGATCCAGGCGATCGTCGAGCGAGTGGACGGCGACCTTGGAGCGCTGGCCGGGCTCGCGGGCGATCGACTTGATCTGGACGGTGCCCTCATAGATCTCGGGCACCTCCTGCTCAAACAGACGACGCATGAGCTCGGGGTGGGTACGGGAGATGACAATCGGCGGACGGCTGTGCTCGCCACGAACCGGCTGCAGGTTGGAGTTGGGGTCGCGAACGTCGATGATCACGGCCTTGATGTGCTGGTTGTGCAGGTAGCGCTCGCCCATCGGACGCTCGTTGCGCTCGTTCTCGTAACGGCGCTGATCGAAGTGCGGCAGCTCGGCCTCGACGCCTTCGCGAATCTTGACGATCGTGAAGTCGGGCGTGGACTGCAGCACGGTACCGCTGATGAGGTCACCGATGCGGCCGGAGAACTCCTCGTAGATCTGCTCGCGGGCGGAGTTGCGCACGATGGCGTTGATCTCGGCCTTGGCGTGCTGGGCAGCGATGCGGCTCGTGTTCTTGGGGGTGACGTCGATCTCCTCGAACTCGGTGAAGTTGCCCTCCTCGTCCATGGAATCGTCGATCGGCTCCAGGCGGTAGACGTAGATCTTGCCGGTGGTGCGGTCGATGGTCACCTTGGCGCCCCACTCAAGATGCAGGATCTCGGCATAGCTCTTGGCGAGCGACTGCTCCAGGCGGTCGATCAGGTAGAGCTGGTCGATGTGCTTCTCCTGGCAAAGCTCCATCAGGGCGGACATCATGTCGGATGCTGCCATCTTACTTTCCTTCCTTCGCGGGCTTGAAGTCGTAGGTGGGCTTCAACTTGCACTTTTTAACATCAGAGAAATCGAGGGTGACGGACTCGCCGTCCTCGAGCTCGAGGGTCACGTCGGTCTCGGTCGAAGCGGCAATCTTGCCGGCGTACTTGCGACGGCCCTCGGTGGCGGTGGAGGTGAGCTCACAGTTCTCGCCCACAAAGCGGGCAAAGTCGCACGGGCGGCGCAGCGGGCGCGCCATACCCGGGCTCGACACCTCGAGCGTATAGCTCGAAGAGATGGGGTCGAGCTCCTCAATCACATCGCCGACCCACTTGGTGTTGGCCGTGACGTCATTGAGCGACAGGCTCTGGCCCTCGGCACCCTCGATACGCACACGCACGCAGGGGGCCTTGGTGGCACCCACGAGCTCGACGTCAACGATGTCGACATCGTGCTGGGGAGCAACGGCCTCGAGCGCGTCGATGATCGCCTGCTCGGTCTTAGTTTTGACCATTGCGGCACCTCCATCCATACAAAAAAGAAGCGGGGCCGAAACCCCACTTCTTTCAATTACAACTTCATTTGCAAGCAAACTATACCAATACCTGCGAAAACGTGCAAGCGTCAAAGAAATTCGCAGGTCAGCGCGCCCACAGCATCTCCACAAGAATAGGACAATTGACCGAAGACACCATGGCAGGTACATGCAAAACGAGGGACGGCCCAAACGGACCGTCCCTCGTTTATTGCATGTCAGCTTTGCGCGCAGCGCTTACTTGACCACCAGGTTGACCAGCTTGCCGGGCACGCAGATGGCCTTGACGACCGTCTTGCCCTCGAGCCACTTGGCGACGGCGGCCTCGGCGGCAGCCTGCATCTCCTCGTTGGAGGCATCGCGGGCAACGTCGACGCGGCCGCGGACCTTGCCGAGCACCTGGACCACGATCTGCACCGTGTCCTCAACGGACTCGGCCAGGTCGAACTCGGGCCAGGCGGCGGTGTAGGCGTTGCCCTCGCAGCCGAGGGCCTCGTGCCACAGCTCGTCGGCCCAGAACGGGCAGATGGGGGCAAGGACGCTCACGATATCCTTAGCCACGCCGTAGCACAGCGCCTTGTCGCGGGCGGTACCCTCGGTGGCGTTGAGGTAGGCGCTCGCCGCGTTGACGAGCTCCATGACGGCCGAGATCGCGGTGTTGAACTGGCCGCGATCGAAGTCCTCGGTGCACTTGGCGATGGTGCGGTGACGCTCGCGATAGAGCTTCATCGCAACCTCGTCGAGCGCGGACTTGTCGAAGGCCACGTTGGCGTCACCGGACTGGACGAGCTGCCAAACGATACGCCAGGCGCGCTTGATGAAGCGGTTGGCGCCCTCAACGGCCTTGGGATCCCAGTCGAAGTCCTTCTCGGGCGGAGCGATAAACAGGATCGCCAAACGCATGGTGTCGGCGCCGTAGGGCTCGATGACCGAGCTCGGGGGCACGACATTGCCCTTGGACTTGGACATGGTGTCGCCGTTCTCGTCCTTGACCATGCCCTGGCACAGCAGGTTGGTGAAGGGCTCGTCCACGCTCAGCAGGCCCAGGTCGCGCAGCGCCTTGGTAAAGAAGCGACTGTAGAGCAGGTGCAGAATGGCGTGCTCGATGCCGCCAATGTAGTTATCGACGGGCATCCAACGGTCGGCGGCCTCTCGGGAGAAGGGCAGCTTGGTGTTGTGCGGATCGGTATAGCGCAGGTAATACCAGCTGGAGCAGGTGAAGGTGTCCATGGTATCGGTCTCACGCTTGGCCGGGCGGCCGCACACCGGGCAGGTGGTCTCGTAGAACTCCTTGCACTCGGCAAGGGTCTCGCCTGCGCCCAGGTCAAGGTTCTCGGGCAGCGTCACCGGCAGCTGATCCTCGGGTACGGGCACGATGCCGCAGTGCTCGCAGTGGATGGCCGGGATGGGGTTGCCCCAATAGCGCTGGCGGCTGATGAGCCAGTCGCGCAGACGAAACTCGACCTTGCGACGACCACAGCCCATGGCCTCGAGGTCGGCCACGATTGCAGCCTCGCCCTCGGAGTGCTTACCACCGCGCATGCCGGTGTACTTGCCGGACTGGACGAGGGTGCCCTCGGCAGCGTGAGCGCAATCCCAGTCGACGGTCTCGGCATGGAAGGTATCGATGGTCTCGCCGCTGGCCTCGACGGCAGCGCGATCGTCATCGTCTAGGATGATCGGCACGATCGGCAGGTCGTACTTACGGGCAAACTCAAAGTCGCGCTGGTCGCCACAGGGAACGGCCATGACGGCACCGGTACCGTAGTCGGCGACGACATAATCGGCAACCCACACGGGGACCTTCTCGCCGTTGACGGGGTTTACCACATAGCGGCCCGTAAAGGCACCGTGCTTCTCGAGGGTGCCCTGGGCACGCTCGACGGCAGAGATATGCTTGGAGTCCTCGACGATCTTGGTGACGGCCTCCTCGTACTCCGTGCCCTCGACGAGCTCATGCAGGCCGGCGTACTCGGGAGCCAGGACAAAGAAGGAGACGCCAAAAAGGGTGTCGGCACGCGTGGTAAAGACGGTGATCTTGCCCTCATCGCCCTCGATGGGCTCGCCATCCTGGTCGCACAGGGTAAAGTCGACCTCGGCGCCCTCGGAGCGACCGATCCAGTTGGCCTGCATCTGCTTAACGCGCTCGGGCCAGCCGGGGAGCTTCTCCAGGTCGTCGAGCAGCTCCTGAGAGTACTCGGTAATCTTGTAGTACCACTGCTCAAGGTCGCGCTTCTCAGGCTCGGTGCCGCAGCGCCAGCACTTGCCCTCGGTAACCTGCTCGTTAGCCAGAACGGTCTTGCAGGTGGGGCACCAGTTGACCGGGTTCTTCTTGCGGTAGACCAGGCCCTTTTCCCACATCTTCTCAAAGATCCACTGGCCCCAGCGGTAATAATCGGGGCTGCAGGTCTTGACCATGCGATCCAGATCGTAGGAGAAGCCCATGCGCTTCATCGTGGCGAGCGCCTGGTCCATGTTCTTATACGTCCAGGCGGCAGCCTGCGTGTTGTGCTTGATGGCGGCGTTCTCGGCAGGCAGGCCAAAGGCGTCAAAGCCGATGGGATGCAGCACGTCATAGCCGCGCATGCGGGCCTGACGGGCCATGGCATCGCCGATGGTATAGTTGCGCGCGTGGCCCATGTGCAGGTCGCCCGACGGATACGGGAACATCTCGAGCACGTACTTCTTGGGCTTGCTGTCGTCGGTGTCGACAGCAAAGAGGTTGGAGTCCTCCCAGGCCTTCATCCACCGGGACTCGATGGCCTGCGCGTCGTAAACAGGAATCTCGTCCTTATGATCTGTGCAATCGCACATATCAGCTCCTTTGTTATCTCGGTTGGGGCGGGGCGTTCTTACCTTTGCTCGCTGCTGCGGACAGTCCTGCTCGCACGAAGAGCACATTAAGTGCTCTTCGGCTCGTGCGGAACTTGCAGCGAGCAAAGGTAAGAACGCCCCGCCACATCGTTAACTCGCATGATGATAGCAAATACAACAAGCGAGATGCCTGCGACTTGCAGGCATCTCGCTTTATCTAAATAACGTGGTTGGGAATCAACCTTTGTCTGAAACTCGTTCTAGCACGAACGGGTTTTCCAGGTGCCGCAGATTGCCGTGAAAGAGGAGCGTCGCGTACTTTGGTACGCGAGCGACGGTTTGAACGGCAAGGTGCGGTGCTTGGGAAAGCCGCTTAGCGGTAGCTGACGCTTTGCTGGGAGTCCTTCACGACAACGTCGTGGGCGCCGCCTTCGACGATGGAGGTGGAGCTGACCAGCGTTAGGCGTGCCTTTTCCTGGAGCTCGGGGATCGAGAGGGCGCCGCAGTTGCACATCGTGGACTTAACCTTGTAGAGCGTGCCGCCCACGCCGTCCTTGAGGGATCCGGCGTACGGGACGTAGGAGTCGACGCCCTCGACGAAGCTGAGCTTCGCGGCGCCGCCCAGGTCGTAGCGCTGCCAATTGCGAGCACGCGCAGAACCCTCGCCCCAGTACTCCTTCATGTACTGGCCGTTGACGTTGACGCGCTCAGTCGGGCTCTCGTCAAAGCGGGCGAAGTAACGGCCCAGCATCATAAAGTCGGCACCCATGGCAAGGGCAAGCGTCATGTGGTAGTCGTAGACGATACCGCCGTCGGAGCACACGGGCACGTAGACGCCGGTCTCCTCGTAGTACTCGTCACGGGCGCGGCAGACGTCGATCAGCGCGGTGGCCTGGCCACGACCGATGCCCTTGGTCTCGCGGGTGATGCAGATGGAACCACCGCCGATACCGACCTTGATGAAGTCGGCACCGCAGTCGGCCAGGAAGCGGAAGCCCTCGGCGTCGACAACGTTACCGGCACCGACCTTGACGTCCTCGCCGTAGTTGGCGCGGATCCACTCGATGGTGCGCTTCTGCCACTCGCTGAAGCCCTCGGAGGAGTCGATGCACAGGACATCGGCACCGGCCTCGATGAGCAGCGGCACGCGCTCGGCATAGTCGCGGGTGTTGATACCGGCGCCGACCATGTAGCGCTTGTCGTTATCGAGCAGCTCGTTGGGGTTAGTCTTGTGACTGTCGTAGTCCTTGCGGAACACAATGCCCATGAGGTGATCGTTATCGTCGACGATGGGCAGGGCGTTGAGCTTGTTGTCCCAGATAACGTCGTTGGCAACCTTGAGGCTGATGTTCTTGTCACCCACGATGAGCTGCTCACGCGGGGTCATGAACTCGGAGACCTTCGTCTGGTGGTCATCGCGGCTGGGGCGATAGTCACGGCTGGTGACGATGCCCAGGAGCTTACCCTTGGGAGTGCCGTCGTCGGTGACCGGCATAGTGGAGTGACCGGTCTTCTCCTTGAGCTCGATGACCTGCTCCATGGTCATGTCGGGGGTCAGCGTGGAATCGGACTGAACGAAACCGGCCTTGTGATCCTTGACGGCCTTGACCATAGCGGCCTCGGACTCGGCGCTCTGGGAACCGTAAATGAAGGACAGGCCACCCTCGGTAGCGAGCGCGACACCCATATCGACGCCCGAGACGGACTGCATGATGGCGGAAACCATGGGGATGTTCAGGGTGATTGCCGGCTTCTCACCGCGCTTAAAGCGGGTTAGCGGCGTCTTAAGAGAGACGTTGTTGGGGATGCACTGCGAGGACGAGTAACCAGGGACCAGCAGATACTCCGAAAACGTGTGGGACTCACCGGGAAAGAACGTAGCCATGTTTCTCCTTTTTCCATGCGACCGGTCGGCTGCAGGCCTCGTAGGACCCAGCCCAACCTTGGGCGCCCAATACTGGGGAAGTATCTTAACGCACTTTGACTGCTACAATGCATGATTTAAGAAGAGCACACGAGGGTTTGACGCAGGCTTTGCGTTTGCCCAGCAAACACTTTAGCGGGGAGACGTGGAGCGTATGGAGTACAAGACGACGGCAAAGTTGGTCATTCAAGCGTGCGACAAAGATCTGCCGGGCGTGTTTGGACACGGCTGCGTCTTGCTGCTGCAGGGTATCGCCCGCGAGCACTCGCTCAACCGCGCCGCCAAGAGCATGGGCATGGCGTATTCCAAGGCCTGGCGCATCGTGAACGAGGCCGAAGGTCAGCTGGGCTGCAAACTCATCGAGCGCGACGGCGCCCGCGGATCCACCCTCACCCCCGCCGGCGAGCGAGCCATAGCGGTCTACGAGGAGCTGCGGGCCGACGTCAACAACGTCATCGCCACCAAAGCAAGCGACCTCATCGCAAGCATTAAAGAGTAGCTAGTTTACGAAGGGCATTGTCTAGGGCGGACGCTACGACCAGGGGATTGTCGGTGCCGGCGAAGAGACGGATGGTGCTCCCCTGCTTGCCGCGTGGGGCCGAAAGGCGCGTCGCTGCGCCGCCGGCGAGCGATGTGCGGAACTCCCCCGACAAAGCATCGAACAGCTCCCCTGCGCTAAGCTCGATAAGATCGAATTCAACTGCCGGGCCAAAACCATGCTCGAGGATCCCCGTTGCAACCACATGGTCGGGATGCGAGCTCAGCCCGGGATAGCGCACGTTGCGTACCATCTCGTTCGCAGCCAAGTACTCGGCCAGCGCACGGGCGCGGTCGAAATGTGCCTGCATGCGGACATCGAGCGAGTCCAGCCCGCGCTCCAGCACACCGGCCTCGTCAGCAGGCATATCAAGCTTGGCCAAGCCACAGCCCTCAAGCAGGGCATGCGCGCACTCAGCCGCGGCATCCACACGATGACGCTTGAGCTGCGAGCGCGCCACCGAAGCGGCAACGAACTTGCGCGGCGCCTTACCAGCACACACGCGGTCGAGCGCCTCGAGCGACAGCACGGCACCCAGCCGCAGCGGATCGCAGCCAAAAGCCGACGCCACGGTGTTGTCCACAACCAACAGCGCATGGGCCTCGCGAGCCGCACGACCCAGCGCACGCAGATCGGGCACGCGCAGACCAAACCCGCCGATGGAGTTGACAAACCACCACAGGTGCGGCCCCTCGGCATCAAACGAAGCACCATAGCCCTCGGAAGCAGCAGCAAACGCCGCAACCGACGGCGGGTCCACGAGAACAACATCGCAGCCATCAAAGCCGCGCTCAAACGCATCGGTAAAGTCATCGGCAAACGCGACCAGGCGGTCACCGGGACGCACAATCCCCAGCTGAGACAGCGCTGCTGGCACATGCGAGGCCGCAAGCAACCGCACCTCACGCGCGCCGGCTCTCAAAGCCCAAGCCTCTTCTAGCTGTTGCACGTCCACGCGGCACCGTCCCTTCACAAACAAAAACCCACGATGCGGGTGTTACCCGCATCGTGGGCAACGGCTGCAGTATAGCGCCGATATGCGACGAATCGCCTAGATGTTGAGCGTGTGATAGTTCACGCTCGCACCCGGAGCGTCAACGGTCACACCATAGGCCTCAGGATAGATGCGCGTCGAGAACACCAGCGCGCCATCGTTCACAAACACCTCGACCGAGGAGACATCGCCAACAATGCGCACGTTACGAACCTCGTCGACGGGCTCCCAACGCACGGTACGACCGCAGCCGGCAGAAGCGCGACCCTCATCGGTAAATCGCATCTCAAAGCGCGAGGGCAGTCCGCCCTCGGCGGGCACATACGCCAGCTTCAGCTCGCCATCAACAATCGCGGTAAACGCGCCGTCGACACCGTCGACAGCAAGGTCAAAGCAGGTATCGCCGTCAACCTCCAACGAGCCCTCCCCCACACGCACCGAGGCATAATGGCGCTCGATCTCGCACGCCGGCTGCTGCAGCACCACGCCGCCGTCACCGGCCGTAAGCTCGCGCGGCACCGTCATGCAGTGCTGCCAGCCGCACGCCACGGTGGGCGCGTTGCCATAGGTCGGCTCATCGGACATACCCATCCAGCCAATCAGAATGTGGCGACCGTCCTCGGCCGTGAACTCCTGCGGAGCATAGAAGTCAAAACCGGCGTCCCACAGGCGGAACTCGCCCAGCTCATAGACACCGTCACCACCCGTAATGTCGCCCGTTACAGGCATGTAGCCCGCTGCATACACATTGCCGCGGTCCCAACGACCGCCCTCGAGCCCCTGGGGCGAGAACGACAAAAATGCAGCGGTATCGCCATTCGCATCGAGCTCGATATAGCCGGGGCACTCCCACATAAAGCCAAAGCGCTCGGGCGTAGACACACGACTCTCGAGCTCCCAACTCAGCATATCGGCCGAGCCATACACCAGGATCTCGCCCACATCGCGCCCGGCACCCTCGCCGTGCATGGCGCAAAATCGACTATCGACATGCGGCCCATCCACGCGACGACGCGCGCCCAGCACCATGTGGTAACGCCCGTCATCATCGCGCCACACCTTGGGGTCACGCACGTGGCAGGTCAAATCCTCGGGATAATCATCGGACGCCAGCACCACGCGCTTTTGGCTGAACTCCCGACCGGCAAGGCCATCAACGCTCTCGACATAAACAGTATCGGCGCGACGGCCGGTATTGACGTAGTCGTACGTGCCGTCCGCATCGGAAAGCTTAACGTTGCCCGTATAGAGCACGCGAATGCGGCCGTCCTCGGCAAGCGCGGAGCCTGAATACACGCCATGGCAATCGAACGGCTCGTCGGGCAGCAGCGGGGCGCCAACATATTCCCAGTTCATAAGGTCGCGGCTTGTGGCATGGCCCCACATCTTTACGCCACCGTTCACATCAAACGGGGCATACTGGAAGTACGCGTGAAACACGCCGCCCGCTTGGCAAAGACCGTTGGGGTCGTTGAGCCAGCCCGCCGGCGGCATAATATGGAAGCGCTGGCCATACGCGCCATGGCCGCACTCAGAGGCGGCAGCGTCAACAGCGGCAACCAGCTTTGCAAGGTCGCGGCCAAGTGCATTAGACATATCAAAGTCCTAACGGATCGAAAGTAACAAGGCGCCAGAGATCGACACCGGATACGGGAAACGCCCGCGAGCATACAACCCGCGGGCACCCTTCAATCAAAAGCTCTTAGGCCTGCTCGGAAGCCTTGGGCTCGTCCTTGTACAGGACAAACGAGACGCCAAAGGAAACCAGCGCGGCGACCGCAAACATGATCGCGTACTGCACGGGCTGGGCCAGGCACAGCAGGATACCGAAGATACCCGTAACGCCCGTACCGGAAGCGGCGAGCGAGGTGAGCGCGCAGACCAGGGCGCCGCAGCCGCCGCCGATGCAGCCAGCGATGAAGGGCTTAAAGAAGCGCAGGTTCACACCAAAGATGGCAGGCTCGGTAATACCCATGAAGGCGGACAGAGCCGAAGGAAGCGCTAGGCCCTTGATCTTGGCATCGTGGGTCTTAAAGGCAACGGCAAGCGCGGCGCCGCCCTGGGCGATGTTGGCGGCACTGGCAATGGGCAGCCAATAGGTCACGCCGTACTGGGCAAGCTGGCCCAGGTCGATGGCGGTGTACATCTGGTGAATACCGGTGACGACCGTGGGGGCATAGAACAGGCCGACGATAAAGGAACCGATGCCAAAGGGCAGGGTGAGCAGAGCCTGGATCAGACCGAGGACGGCATTCTCGGCCCACACAAAGACGGGACCGACAGCGATAAGCGTCACGAGCACGGTCACGAACACGGAGACAAGCGGGGTTACAAAGAGGTCGAACATCTCGGGAACGATCTTGTGCAGACGCTTCTCGAGGAAGGCAAGGATCGCGCAAGCGATGACGATGGGGATGACGTGGCCCTGATAGCCAACCCACTCAAAGCTGTACACGCCGGGAATGACGGTGACCATGGTCTGCACGCCCTCGGAGGCAACCGTGTAGGCGCTCTGCAGCGAGGAGTTGATGAACGCACCGCCGACGACGGCACCCAGGTACGGGTTGGCGCCAAAGGCCTTAGCCGCGGAGTAGCCGATTAGGATCTGCAGAATGCCAAAGGACGTTCCCGAGACCAGGTCGGCGATCTTATAAATAAAGTTATTGGTGTCGAGCGCGATAAAGCCGTTGGAGGCCATAAAGTTGAGGGCACTCATAATGCCCAGCAGCAGGCCCGAAGCCACGATGGCGGGGATGATGGGGACAAAGACATCGCCGAGCACCTTAATGGCACGCATAAAGATGTTCTGCTGCTGCGCCGCGGCCTCCTTGACCTCGGCCTTAGAGGCGGCATTGATACCGCCGAGGGCGATGAACTCGTCGTACACCTTATTGACGGTGCCGGTGCCAAAAATAATCTGGAGCTGGCCCTGGGCCTCAAAGACGCCCTTAGCGCCGTCGATATTCTCGAGGGCCTCCTTGTCAACCTTGGCGTTATCGGCAATCACCAGGCGCAGACGCGTGGCGCAGTGTGCGGCCGAAACAACGTTGTCGGCGCCACCGATGTTGTCGAGCACCTCTTGGGCTGATTTGCGGTAGTCCATGACTTCCCTTTCCTCCAACGGGCGCATGTGCACCCGGCCATCTTTGACACTTAAACTGTAATCGTTTTCAGTTTCATATGACTGCAATCGTTTTCATATAACGGTGAACGGTAGGAAAAAGCCGGCGAATGGTAGTTTTGAGACAAACATAAGGGCTCAGAGGCAGGCAGACGTGCCCAAAGCCTAGACATTCATAAGCTGATGGCCGAGCTTGAGCGTCTTGAGACCGCTCTCCCCCTCAACGCCATCGAGCGTGTTGAGCAACATATTGGTCGCCTCGACGCCACTGGTCAGGTAGCCATAATGCACGGTGGGAATGCCGCCCGTCAGCGCGCGCAAAAACGCATTGTCGCCAAAACCGCTCACGCGGTGTATACCCTCGCCCATGCCGCGAACCTCATCGATGGCACGCAGCGCGCCCGCCGCCATGGTGTCGGTCGCGCAGGCGATAAACGAAACATCGGGAGCGACGGAAAGCAGTTCACGCGCCGCACCATAGCCCGAGTCGAGCGTAAAGGACCCCTGGCGAATCAGGCTCGGATCAAGCGCCAAGCCCGCGGCGCGCAAGCCAGCCTCAAAACCGCGACGGCGGTCATAACCGGCCGCGCGGTCCCCCTCGGTAACTCCAATATAGGCAATCTTGCCGTCAACGCGACCCGCAAGCGCATGGCCCAGCTCAAAGGCGGCCTCGTAATCGTCGTGATAGACGCACGCCGCGCCCTCAACATTCTGGCCGATCAGCACGATGGGCACGCGGCACGACTCAATCGCCCGGCGATGCTCGTCTGTAATCATAGTTGCCACCAGCACAATGCCATCAACCGGATGGTTTTGGAACAAATCGAGGTATTCGAGCTCGCGATCGGCCGCGTTGTCGGTGTTTGCAAGCAGCATCTGGTAGCCACGGCGACCGAGCACCTGGCCAATGCCGGCGGTAATGCGGCTCACGGATTCCGAGTTGATCTTAGGCACGATGACGCCGATGAGCTTGGTGGAACCGGTGCGCAGCGCGCGAGCCTGGCTGGACCGCACGTATCCGGTCAGCTCAATCGCCTGCTTAATGCGCTCGGCCTTGTCCGTCGATATGTAGCCACCGTTGAGGTAGCGCGAGACGGCGGCGCTCGAAACGCCGGCCAGCTCGGCCACATCTTTCATCTTTACCACGAGTACCCCTGTCATTGAAATCGCTTTCACCATGATACCCGTGAGGAGCAACCGCATGACGTAGCGATTACATGATAGAGAAACGCGTGGAGACTAATGAGTCACTTGAGACATGACTAGCGATAATCACTTCGCAGCCAGTTTTACCAAACGAGAATCACCCTAGCTACATAATCGAAGAATGCGCCCATGTAGAGCTTGACCCAAGCAGTAGCCTCGCGGACTTTTCCTGGAGGGCCTCGGTGCCGAGCCTCGATGAGGCGCAGGACGGCCTCATGCCGGAGTTGCCGCATCAAGCATAGCCAACGAAGCGCGGGCGGGACGCCGCCAATGACCAACGCCCCAACAGTCAGTTACTCCTCCCCTCCCTAACATTCCCCAGAAAGTTCGCTATTGTTGACTGGGGTTCCCGTAAAAGAAACCCCAACAAAATAACTGCGGAGTGCTGACCTGGAGCTGCCTCCGGGCCCTATTGGCTACTCACCGAGAAGCTCCGCCATGAAATGGCCCCTTTACTACCCGCTCTGCGCGATTCGTGCACGTCCAACTTGTAGAGTAAATTCATCGCTCGCGTCGATTACGACCCCAGTATTTCCTTAGGAAACACACTCGATAAATCGTTAACACCCATAGCGAAAAGCACCTTTGTGCTGGCATCGTTACTGAGCTCGTCACTCAACTTGAGTGCATCAAGCAGTATATTTCGGCGTAACATCTTATAGTCATCCTCAGTCAGCACTAGCTCAAGATCGCTTAAAACCCCTACTAGATTGACATCGCGAGACGGAGACACCCTTGCGCAGAACAGACGCTCGTCATGCGCACAGATATTTCGAAAATCTTTAATGTGATCGTATGCAAGTCTTAGCCTTCGTGGGCTGATGCGCTTATGGACTTCATGCGTCTCGGAATAAAGGTCAGAAAACGACTTGGCAATGGAATTTCTCATGCTTTCTGGTTGAAACTCGAAAAACTTGAATGCCTGGCCAAGCATTAAATAATTCATAAGAACCCATACCGGCGTATTGTCGTGATTATTTTCATAATGACGAATGTAGTCCCTTTTATAATCACTGTTCCATTTTTTAGACCTACATAGCGCCTTCTCGAAATCACCGATAAGCGTGTCGATCTTTTTTCGATAGCCGGCCTCAGCCCGATAGGAATCTCTATCAAGGTATGCTTCTGGGTTATCTTTATGAGCCATGGCAAACCGATAAGAGCAGACGGTCTTAAGAACTGCTTCCGCCTTGTTAAAATACTCAAACATCAGCAGGCGCAACGTTCGATCGAATTCGAATAAACGATAGATATCAGAAAACTTGGTCCCTTTTACGAAAACCTCTTGGCCAGAGTCTTCCCGTTGGTCAAGAAACAAATCCTTGTAGCCGTTAACAACCGGATAGTATCCCTCACGCTCCAGAACTAAACGAGTATTGTTATCGCATTCGAGCCCACGGCTTTCAAGAATAGCAATCTGCTCGGTAATAGATTTAAATGGCTTATCCATATGGGCCCCTTAAACGCGAAAACCGCCTTTCGGCGGTTCCCACGGACCAAGCCGGACGTACCGTCGCAAGGCCTCATCACAACGTTTACTTTAAGGGAGAACTCGGGGGCCGTCAATCCAATACCACGAATCCCCCAAATCAGCCCTTAGAAGAGACCAAACGACCAATTCATGTGAAATAACCCCAAGCTCGTATTTCGCCACAACGAAGAAGTCATTTAGCGACAGCGGGCACGCTATTACGAGCCGCTGTCGCTATGGAGCCGCACCCTTATCCCCTCGGTGGGAAGGGATCGTGGCCATGGGAATCCCTTTCGCGGATTCTTCCGTCGCTACGATGGACGATCAGCTCAGACTCTTGATTGGAGCAAATGCGTCGACCGAGCTTTATCGCCTCGCTCTGGGTCGTCGTAACGAAAGAAGCGCGACTTGCCCCTTCGCCCTTAACCTGCCAATTGCCATCCGAACGCTTCGTAACGTGCTGATTTCTGCCTTTCATACTCACCTCGCCTTCAACTCTGAACTCGCCGATATGTCTACAGCATGAGATATGCGACAGATACCTACGTGCCGTTTTTCAAAAGTGTAGCCACTGGCGCGGACATAAAATGAAGCGCACGCAACGAGCACGTTGATGTTTTTGTCTTCCTTGATTATCAACTTCATCCGAACACTTCCCACATTCATCCGCACATGTGCGGATGAATGTGGGAACCCGATACCCTGAGGGCCGGACCGGCCGGCCCCGGGAGATCGGAGGACGGCATGTCCGGAAAGAAGAATAGGGGCTCCGCGAGGGCGGTCCCGAGGGCCTACGGAAGGCTCACGAGGCACGAGCGGGACACGGTCCAGAGGATGCTGGAGCGCGGGGCCTCGTGCAGGGAGATCGCGAGGGAGCTGGGCAGGTCGCCCTCGACGGTGAGCGCCGAGGTGGCGTCGCACAGGTTCGTGACGGCGCCGAAGTCCAGGCGCGGCGAGCGCGTGGACGCCTCCGCCGACCTGTCGGCGGCCTGCCCGCGCCTGGCCGCGTGGCCGCGATGCTGCAACGGCTGCGGCCGGTACCGCGCGATCGGCTGCAAGCGCCGCCCCCACGTCTTCTACGAGGCCCGGGCCGCGCAGCTGTGCGCCGACTCGGTCCTCGTCTCGTCCAGGCGCGGGATAGACGCCGACGAGCCCGCCGCGGCGGCCAGGCTGGAGGCGATAAGGGACTGCCTGCGCCGGGGGCTCTCGCCCGAGCAGATGGCGGCGCGCAACGGCGGCCCGGTGGACCTGTCGCCGTCGACCATCTACCGCTGGGTCTCGGCGGGCTACGACGGCATGACCAACATGGAGCTCAGGCGCAAGGTCGGCTACAGGCCGAGGAAGAGCGCCGCCGGCCGGGCGGCCACGCGCCACTCCGCCCGCAGGTCGCATGCCGCGTTCCTCGCCCTCGGGGAGGACGCGTGCGCCGCGGCCTGGGAGATGGACACGGTCGAGGGCGCGCGGGAGGACTCCGCCTGCCTGCTCACGCTGCTGCACCGCCCCAGCAGGCTCCAGCTCGCGCTGCCGCTGGAGGAGAAGACCGCCGGGTGCGTCGCGGACGCCCTGGGCGATATCAGGGAGGTCCTCGGCGCCGACGGCATGGGCAGGGTCTTCCGCGCCGTGCTCACCGACAACGGCGCCGAGTTCTCCGACGAGGCGGCGATCGCGGCGCTGCTCGGCGAGGGGCCGGGCGAGACGAGGCTGTTCTACTGCGACCCCGGGCGAAGCGACCAGAAGGGCGCCTGCGAGCGCAACCACGTCGAGATAAGGAAGCTGCTGCCCAAGGGCGCCGGAATCAGGTTCGACCGGCTCTCCCCGGCCGACCTGGCGCTGGCCATGTCGCACGTGAACTCCGAGCCCCGCGGCGCGCTCGGCTTCACGACGCCCGCCCGCGCCTTCAGGGCGATGCTCGGGGACGACGCGGCGGCGCTGCTGGACGCCTACGGCGTGGAGGACGTGCCGCTCGGCGAGCTCGACCTGACGCCGGGACTGATAGGGCGGGCGCGCGCAGAGAGGGGCGATGCCCCGCTGTCCTAGCCTGAAGGAAAAAACGGAATAGACGGACCGGCCGTCCGGCTGAGTCTGGGAAGAGGTGCCGGGCGGAGGGCGGAGCATGGCCACCGGACCCATCGAAACACATCTCCACCGTTCCTTCAACTGGGAAAACGGCGCCCCCGGACCCCAGGAGGGGCCGCGGGGGCGTTCAGCTAACTGCGGGAATGGCCTATTTGCTCAATGTGTTCGGCTGAGATCGGAAATCAACCATGTTTTTGTCTTCTGGCAGCCCTGCAAACCAAAGCGAAAGAGCAGAAAGGGTGCTGAAGTTCACATCCAAGGAGGTTCATATCGACAACCTGATGGACGAGCGCCTCTATATGAACGCGGCCGGGTACTACCATGGACTACCCGGCGAGCAGAGCGTTTCATTGGTAGCGTCTTTAGCGTACGGGATGGGCATCTACGCCAACTGGCTCTTACCGATCTACTGCATGTTCACGGTGCAAGAGAGCAAGATCGCAAACAATAGCGTCGTGATTATCGGGCGAATAAACGATGGGTACAGGAGCACCGACGCCAAATCGGTATCTTGCGAAATGACCACGTCGAGCGGCAGTTGAATCGCAAGATCAATTCTGGAAGTGACATTCCCCGCACGGATTCCCCCGCACGGCCTCGCGCAGCTATGTCAAGCATGCTGTAAAATAACGTCAAAAAAAGAGGGCCGACGCATCAACCCTCTTCAGGTGTCGCCCGAAGGCTTCCACCGCAATTGATTATATTTTAGTCGATATCCTATGTTTGTCTACGGGCCCAGCTCCAAAGAATGTCATCTCCATCTTTAGCATCCATCTTAGCTGCTGCTTCTTAAGAAGCAGCTATATAGCCACGAAGTGCATCCATCTTGCTCCTGGCCCCAGTCTTTACTATTTTATGAAAATCAGAGGAAGACAGAGAGCCGTGCAAGTCTTCCAGCACGCTAGAGTAGTTTCGAATTAACTGATAGCACTCAGTTTTGGAAACCATCATCTTTCTGAGCAGATAGACAATTAGGACGACATAATCAGTAATAGTTGAAAAGTCTATCGAAGGAACGCCAACCTCGGATGACAGCATCTGGCCAAGCTGATTTCCCACTTTTGCCCTCTTAAACCTAACGTCATAAACGGCACTGTTATGAGCAACCGCGTTACGGAGATCCTTGAGCACAAAGATAGTACGTTCGAGAAGCCCGGGACCGTCGTAATTGTTCGGAAGCTTTAGGTCATCGGATATGCTCTGTCTAACCGAGCCCTTTAAGCACGAATAGAAAACACCGAAGTTTCCTAGAGTCATGACCTCGAATAGCGCCCAAATAGGTAAGGGTTTATCACTGTCATAAAAATGCCTAACAACAGGGTTCTTGGAATAATTGTACTGAATCAATCTATTGATTTCCGCGCGCAGACCCAGGCGCTTTTTCATAGCAGCGCTATAGTCTTTACTTTTTCTAGGGTAATCACGGTACGCCACGAGCGTTCGAGAGAAAATATCCTCCAGCACGAACGAGTGAGAATCTTCAAGCACGGCTTCTAGCGTATAGTTCTTTAACGCAGTTTCAATAAACATTACGCTTGGATATAAGAGCGCCTTGACCGCCATATCAAACTCATTTAAGGCAATTACCTCGTCAAAGCTCGTTAAATCCAAGCAGTTGGAAGAATTGCCCACAAAACGATGACCCTTGTAGCCATGATAATAGCCGTAATTCTTCATCTTTCTTTTATGGACAGAGCCGTGCGTCTCTATCCCTTTATCCCTAAGATGTTTCATGAGGCCATTGAGAGTTTTCATTATGGGTCCTTAAGTGCGGAGCCGAAATTGAATTAATTATATCCGCTACCGGACACCACTAGAGCATTATCCCAATCGGTACCGTCCTCATTCCCCTAAAGCTGCAGCATATAACACGACTACGCCACCGGATCATTTGATGGCATCGCGAACGGATCGCTGCAGCTTATTCAACCGAAATTACGTCTCGCCTTGTTTTCGACTCCGTTCGATTTTCCACTTGCCCTTAGCCTCATCCCATGTTTCATGAATAGAATTGACCTCATCATGAACAACTTCCCTGACAAACTTCACCCAAACATCTAGTTCGCATCGATATAGACATTCCTGAGCGAATCGATCCGAGACCACCATGAAAGCAGCGGGTCTGGTATTGTCCCCAAAATCAAAACACGGAATAACAGCAGCATGAATCAGCTGATTTACAAACCGCCTGCCAGGAATACTCAGCTGGGAAGGCCGACCATAGTCGTACAAGTCATCGTCAGGAACGCGCCTAAGCAACGGCATCAGCTTATTTGTATTCCTGGGAGTTGCAGGATACGACACAATGTTCAGCTCATAGTCAGCCATCTCATCGCTTAACTTCCCCGCTTCAAACAAAGTGCGAACAATAAATGCAGAGAGAAGAAGGTCTCGCTCGACAATGTACTCCTTACGTTCAACAATTCGATTAAAGATAGAATGATGATTAGAACGGTAAGCATGCTTTGCTAAAAAT
The DNA here is from genome assembly GCF_020181355.1 of Collinsella aerofaciens. NCBI lineage: Bacteria > Bacillati > Actinomycetota > Coriobacteriia > Coriobacteriales > Coriobacteriaceae > Collinsella > Collinsella aerofaciens. Next base: position 1,745,531 of record NZ_CP084004.1, on the reverse strand, counting down.
CGAAAGCAGGAGACTAGTTCATCCATCATGCAACTGAGCTCTTTGCGCCAATAATAAGATTCCAATATCATCGCAACGCCGTATCTTCTCTGGACAAACTGTGTATGTAGACACTCACGGATCTATCCTTCCTTATCCAAGTAGAAAGTTTCTCGCTCTATTTGATCAGAAGTGAGATGGCACGAAACACAAAGGACGCACGACTATCGTAGGAAGTTGGCCCCGCACCAAAAATGCCCCTGCTAACATGAGGCGCACAAAGATGTCCAAAGCAGACGGGGCAAATCTTATCAATTTCGAACAATCCGAATAAGGCGATGAAATCAGAGTCGGTAAATCCAGACGGCAAATCGTAATCCTCGCGAAGCTCCGCTAAAGAAAGACCCAAGGTGTAAAAGGCGTTCTGCATCTCTGAAATTGCAGTCGAGCCAAGAGAAGCCCGCAACGCGTTGAATTTGGACGAATCCATTTGAAGCCCCTTGGACAAACGCCGCTGTCAACAGTTATCAATTCTAGGTGATACAGCCCTTCAGGAGGACGTGACTCACCTATGACTCGCGTAGAAACACCTGCACAGCAACAAAGGCGAAGACGTCGTCAATCGGAAGGTCTTGACGCATGACGCCTAGGTCCGCAAACAACGACAAACGTATTTCCCTCTTCGTATGACAGCCCAACACCCTAGAATTATTCGTGACAGTCGACGGATTTTAAAGTCTCAGTCAACTCGTTCAGCATGGTCGTAAGTCGAGCAATGAGTCTTTTCGCATCTTCTCTATGGTCTTCGGTGACCACATCGCCGTAAAGCCTATCGTATTTTGAGCCCTTGCCGTGCGCCGCCCCCGCCGACCGAAGGTTCTGAAGGTCACGGAGAGGCTTTAGATCAGCCACGATGTCATTCGCACTAAGAAAGACCTCCAGCTTGTTAATACTACCCTTCGCATCAGCGCCCTCTAGAGCACTTTCATCGATGTAGTCGACGAGGGCTCTCGTGAGGGCCATAGTCACGGCCTCAAATTCAGACTCGCCGTTGCCAGATGGAATGTGGATTTGTTCAAGAATGCCCTCGTCTGCACGGTGGAAAGGCCTGTACAGCGTCAAGCCAAACCGTTTGCTCCATGCTTTATCAAGTTCCATTCGCGCTCGCATAAGCATGGAAACAGGACCCGACGGATCTTTAAACCACATATTAAGCAAATCTGTCTTGAACACCTCATCGGAAATGTGCTGGTCAACGGGCGACATCTCGAAAGAGAGGAAATGGGTGCGCTCGCTCTCGGGAAGATCGCGCCCCAGATCGCCAAGATACACCATAACTCTGTCCGGATCGACATTGTCAATCTCGCACCTCCACTGGCTCCCACATGAAATGTGACGCTCGCTGACATCGAAGTAAGGGCTACTCCTGTACTTATCGAGTACAGCGGGCTTAAAGAAGACGGGAGTTAAGTAATGTGGGGCGCGAGGCTCCTTATCAAAGTAGGTGCCAAGCTTATTCGGGTCACATGTGTATCGAACGAGCGAGCCGTCAGGCCGTTCGCCGATGATGAACTCAGGGTACTGTTCTATTTTCTCATCGTACGGCCATACGCCACAAGTCTCGACGTCGCCGGGCTCGATAAAGCTTCGAGCGTAGAGCATCGACAGAAGATAGCCTTCATCAATATCGCTCGTGTACCACTGTCCGATATGGTAGTTTCCTCCGACTTCATCACTCTCTGCAATACACTCAGTGCTCCCCAAAGGAAAGCTGGACGAAGATGCCAGCCGCGCGTCCACAAAGTAGACGAAGAGGCATTGCTTAGCTGCAATAAAGCGCAGTATATATTTGGTCCTGACACGCACCTCGTCTCCAGCAAAGTCGACGACTTTTTCTCTCTCGCCACACTTGTCGACGCTATAGTAGCAACCGTCTTCGCCGCGGTAGAGCTCAAACAGCATGACAAATTCCTGGTTGACCAGAATCTGCGCTTGGTCGAGCGGATAGAAATACTGCTCGGCAACAATAAAGTCATAGCCCTCATCGCGTCCGTCATGATAAGTGACGCCATCTGCACATACGCAGAAGCCTGGTGAGAAACTGGAGGCATGCTTCAACCAATCATCACCTGCAAGAATCTCCTGTTTTCGTGTAAGGTCGGCAAAACAGCCAAAAACGGAAGGCCTTCCATCAGCAGCGTCATGGTGCGAATAGACGGTAGTCCATGCTCCGGAAAGGGGGTTCTTGACCAGCTCGATTACTTTCTCCTGCTCGAATGGTTTAGCGTCGAGCCCTAGCTTGGCTAAAACCCTTAAAACCGCTTCGTTCATATGCACCTCTTACCATTTGGCACCATCACCATAAATTGAAGCGAAAATGAACCGTGAGAAACTATCACGGACCAAAATCGTTTAAGGAAATTGTCCACCAATGCGGGGAAAAAGAAAAACCGCCAGGACGACGGTCGGAAGCTTTAAAAGACTAAGCGACAAGAAATAGAAGATATTCCCATCGGATCTGGCCAATGCATTCACCCATTAGCAAACGGCCTTGAATCGAATCGTACCAGCACTGCCGAGAAGACTAAACACAACACTTGATGAATAGCTTCCCGAACGGTGTCAGCCTAAAAATATGATGTACGCAATCAAACCGCCATCCATCAGAAGGCGTATTATCCTTCTTTATATTTCGAATTCTGTCAGAATCCTCAATCCCAAGATAATCGTCTTCTCCCTCGTAACGGTACGTTTCTCCGCTTAGCAGCTTCAGTCTCTCCAAGTTATTCAAATACAAAGACACATTCTCAGGACATTGAACGATAACATCGAATACGTTCGTATAATTTTCGCAAAGCACTCGCCACCGAGCTTTAATTGGCATGTCATCGTCTTCAACAACGCGCAAGTCAATAACCGGAATATGATCTTTACCGAGCCCTTTAGAGAGCCACGACATCATTTTGGCTTCATCGGGGGTTAGTTGCCCGATTATGCTAACAAAACTTGGATGGACGAGAGAAGAAACCCTTTTATCCATGGAGGACGCGAGTAAATTAACGTACAGGCCCCTTAAGTCCTGACTGTCATACGAATATGAAAGCTGCTGAATAGCCGGGACCACGACATTTGACGCAGGCTCACAGAAGCAATCCTCCGGGACGTCTTCCATCTTTTCTTCGATTTGCCGAATCGCCTCCTCAATATTGTTCTCACCGTTAACCACCCATTTCTTCCAGGGGCCAAGCAATACGCCAACGGTTCTGGGAACTAAACTCAGAGTGTCTCCGACCGATGAGAACACAGGATGCACAGCATCATCGTATGCTTTACTCAATACACCAGATGGCAGAGATGCAATTTCTTTGGAAAGCTCGCCCACTTTGTCTCTCCCTATTCATACCGACATCAAATCCATGATATACAACGCCCACATTGAGACAGTCAACAACGGGGTGATCGCAGCACCTAACGGCCTGATATTCTGAGCATCTCGCCTTCACTCACCTTCTTCTTGCACGACACATGTATCGCGTGTTCGCCCAAGATTGCAGTGCACGGCTTCAGCGCCGCACCCTTAACGGCGTTGAAGAAGTTCTCAAGAAACGGGGCGTTCATGTCGTAGTAGTTCATGTTCCTAAACAGCTCATAGATTGCCAGAAACGTTTGAGCAATGACCGCTACAACACTCATTACAAGAGCGTTGTAGGGCGACTGGGAAATCCAGATCAAGGACCTTAAGCCCAGTTGGGCAAACCAATCTCCAACGACCAACAATCCGTCTCGGGAAGCCTTAATAACCCATAGGGAAAGAAGTTGCGCATAAGGAGGTGACACATAATTTCTTTCACAAATTGACAAACACATAGAGGAACACGGTTCACGCGTCGTCATATGAGTTCAGGCGACCAAACAACAAATCATCGACGTAAGGGGCACGAGCCCCGTCTGCGAACATCGTATCGATCGACGATGGGTCGCTCGACGCGCTGCCCAAAGAGGAGGCGTCCGAGCTTGTCGGGGCCGAGCGCTATGAGAGGACGGCGGGCCGGGAGGCCTACCGCAGCAGCCACTACGCGAGAAATCTCGTCACCGGGGCCGAGTAAGTCGAGTTCAGCGTGCCGAAGCTCCGCGGGGCGGCCACAAGGACGGTGCGCGACGGGTTCGCCGAGACGCTTGCCTACACGGAATTCCCGCCGGAGCACTGGCGCCGGATCAGGACGAACAACGGGATCGAGCGCATTAACCGCGAGATCAGGAGGAGGACGAGAGTCATCGGGACCTTCCCGGACGGCAACTCGCCCCTCATGCTGGTGACGGCGAGGCTGAAGTACACAGTGGATCACGAGTGGAGCAAGAGAAGGGGCTGGACATGTCCAAACTAGAGGAGATGGACGAGCTGAAGGGAAAGGCGGAAGGCTAGAAGAGGACGGTACCGAGGACGGCTAAATCAATTTGCGAAAGAATCTTGACGGTGCCTCAATGCTCTATCAGGAACAAGGCAGCTGAGATTACCGAGCACAATTGGCTCTGCTCCGAGACAGACTAAAAGAGTACTATTTTTTCAGTCGTTTAGCCGTTTCTTTTCATAGGGTGTGATGTGAATGCTGTTTAATTTGATTATCCGTGCTGATGAAACCCTGCCCATGTTGACTTCTAGAATGTTTGAGCGAACTCCCGATGAGCTGGCGGACCGCTATAGAACTTCCACCAGCTTTGATTTTAATGCCCTCGCTCAGCTTCCTACTGTTATGGCGCGTGAATTTGAGTCGGACGATATGGGCGCCATGGCCAGGCTGGGCTATATGGACTCTCCGTCGATAAACCCAGTAATTTCTTCACCCGTTCTGCAGTTTCCATCGCATGCCTTATTGGATCTCGGCTTGCTCGATGAAAACTATTGGGAAAATAAACGTACTCATTGGAGGCTTTGCGAAGGGGACCCTTTTCGCCTGTTTTCAAAGTTTCTTGATGACCGTCCCTTGCCGGTCGAACCTGAAGCGTCTTCTGCGTGTGATCCAAATTTAATTGCCGTCATGATGCCATTCACCGAAGACCCTTCTATCGACCCTGTATATTTAGCGTTGGTCAAAGGCTCTAAGAGGGCGGGTAAGAAATGCATGCGCGTAGACGAGATGTTGACTCCCGTAGATATTACGGAAGACATATTTAATTTGATTGCGTCTAGCTCTTTGGTAATTGCTGATATTACCAATCTGAATCCAAACGTCATGTTGTTAGCGCCGGAATAATTTAGCCAAATATAGTCGGCCGAGATTGACCAATCCCGGCCGACCCATTTTAGCCAACACGCCCGCATCTATGACTTTCCTATCGCATTCCTACATCCCCTCGGGCTGGATCCCCCTCACCTTCACCGCCTGGGGGACGGCCTCCACCGAGTAGGTGTCAAGCTCCCTGCCGCGGTAGCTCGGGCCCCGCATCACGAACACCGACGCCTTGTCGAACAGCCTGCCGAGGGCGCAGAGGAGCGTGTCGTCGCCCGTGAAGAACTCATCCCACCCGCTCGGGGCGATGTTGCTCGTGAGGACCATCGCGTTCGGCCCCTCCTTCTCGTAGCGCCTGTCGACGACATCGAAGAACAGGTCGGTGCACGGCCTGTCGTAGACGCATCTCCCCACCTCGTCAACGATGAGGCACGACGGCTTGACGAGCGAGGAGACGACCCGCGAGGTGTTTCCCCGCTGGACGGCCTTCTGGAACCTGTCCCTGAGCTCGGTCGCCTTTATGTAGTAGGTCTTGAGCCCCCGCATGCAGCACTCGCGCCCGTAGGCCTGCGCGAGGTGCGTCTTCCCTATGCCGCCGGGCCCGACGAAGGCGACGTTGCGGTGCGCGTAGAGGTCGGCCAGCGACGGGAGCTTGCCCAGCGCGGCCGCGTCCCGGCCCTGGATCCTGGAGAAGTCGAAGCCCTCGAAGGTCTTGGGCTCGCGCCTGGGCAGCCTGCTCAGCCTCAGCAGCGTCTCGATGGAGGCGAGCCTCCTCTTCTCCGCAAGGTAGGAGAAGGTGGCTGCCACGGCGGCCATCTCCCCGTCGCCGAGGTCGAGGTCCGAGGCGAGGGTCGCGAGCTCCTCCGCCCCGACGGCGATCCCGAGCCTCGACGCGGCGTCGCTCGCGAGCTCGTAGGGGCTCGCCCCCGCGCCCGCCATCATTCGGCCCTCCCGAAGTCGAACCTCTCGAAACCGGGTTTCGTCCTGGGCGGGGCGATTTGCTCGACCACGGTCCCCACCGGCTGGGTCGGCAGCTCCTCGGGCTGCGCCGGCGATGTCTCCCACTGCCCCTCGCACCAGCTGTCGGCGCCGGTGCCGACGGCGTGGGCGACGAGCTCGCGGGAGAGGTCGTCGCTGTATATGTGCACTGTTAGCGCTAATCTAAAATTGACCACTTTCGCAAACGCATCTCGCCGAATGCGCTAACGCGCTTTCGCCGACCCCGCTAACGTACTTTCACCAACTGCGCTAACGGAACTATGCTCCGATCGGGTATCCGACCCGGGAGGAGCGGGATATGGAGCGAAACGTAATGGGAGAGCTGAACGTCTACAGGGGGTCCGGCGCGAAGCCGAACTTCAGCGAGATCGCGAGGAGGCACGGCATGGACCGGCACACGGTCGCCAAGTACCGGCGGGAGGGCGAGTCCGCCGCCGACGGGAGGTCCGCGAGGGGCAGCGCCTTCGACCCGCTCGAGGAGGTGATCCGCGCGAAGGCCCAGCTGCCCGGGATGACCAAGATGGCAGTCTACGCGTTCCTGCGCGAGGGCCGCGGGGAGGGGCTGCCCGGGTACGGCGCCTTCACCGCGTGGTGCCGGGCCCGCGACGTGCCCTTCGGGGGCGCGGGCGGCCGCGAGCCGCACCCGCGGTTCGAGACGCCCCCGGGCAGGCAGCTGCAGTTCGACTGGAAGGAGGGCATGAGGCTCGTCGACTCGGAGGGCGAGGTCTTCGAGTTCAGCGTGTTCACCGCGACGCTCGGCTACTCCCGGAAGCACCGCTTCATACCGGTCAGGAGCCGCACGCTCGACGACCTGCTGTCCTGCCTGCTCGCCACCTTCACCCGCCTCGGCGGCGTCCCGGAGGAGTGCATCACGGACAACATGTCGTGCCTGGTGACCGTCTCGGGCCGCAGGAGGACCAGGCAGGAGAGGGCGTGGCGGTTCGCGCGGGAGGCCGGCTTCGAGCTCAGGCTCTGCGCGCCGCGCTCGCCGCAGACCAAGGGCAAGGACGAGTCGGCCAACCGCTTCCTGAACCGCCTGCTCGCCTACGGCGGCGAGTTCACCGGGTGGAGCGGCCTCGCCGAGGCGGTGGCCCGGGTCGAGGCCCAGGCCAACTCGGAGCCGAACCGCACCACCGGCCTGCCGCCCGACGCGCTGTTCATGCGGGAGAAGGAGAGCCTGCGGCCCATCGGGAACCTCCGGCTCCTCGAGTCGATGGTGGGCGACGTGAGCGTCCAGACCGTCCCGCCGACCATGCTCGTCAGGGCCGCCGGCAGGGAGTGGTCCGTGCCCAGGCGCTGCATCGGCCGGCGCGTGAGCGTCATAGCGATGCCCGGCGGCCAGGTCGTTGTGAGGATGGCCGGCGAGGAGGTCGCCGTCCACGACGCCGCGTCCGGGCCGTCGAGGCCCATCAACTACGACCCCGACCACTATGGGCAGGCCCTCGAGGGGAAGCGGGGCCTGGCCGACGCGGACATCGCCGAGGCCGCGCGCGCCAACCTCGCGCTGCTCGACTCGCTCGGAGGGGCGTGATGGGCGCCGTCGCGGAGGGCAGCCCCTCGATCAGGGCGCAGGCGAACCTCTCCGCGCTCGGGCTGCACGAGATGGCGGCGTCCCTGCCCGACTACGTGAGGATGGTCGCCGCGGGCGAGCGGGGCTTCGCCTCCGCCCTCGAGGAGATGACGCGCGTCGAGGTCGCCGCCCGGGAGGTCAGGATCACCAACCAGCGCATACGTTCGTCGGGGTTCCCCTACGTCAAGGGGCTGGCGGACTTCGACTGGGACTTCCAGCCGTCGGTCCCGCGCGCAGAGATCGAGGAGCTCGCGACCCTGAGGTTCGTCGAGCGGGCCGAGAACGTCCTGTTCGTGGGGAGCCCCGGCGTGGGCAAGACGCACCTCGCCGTCGCGCTGGGCATCGAGGCGGTCAGGGCGGGGCGCGAGGTCAGGTTCGTGGACTGCGCCCGGCTCGTCGAGGACCTGGAGGACGCCTCGTCGCGCGGCATCCTCAAGAAGAGGCTCAAGTACTACGCCCACTCGAGGCTGCTGATCATCGACGAGCTCGGCTACCTCGACGTCGGCAGCGCGGGCGCGGACCTGCTGTTCCAGCTGATATCGACGCGCTACGAGCAGCGCTCGACGATCATCACCGCCGACGTGGGGATCGGCGGCTGGGGCAGGGTGTTCGGGGACGACGTGGCGGCGAGCGCGATCGCGGACAGGGTGTGCCACCACTGCCACCACTGCCACCTGGTCAAGATAGCCGGCAGGTCCTACAGGCTGAAGGACCTGCCGAGGGACGGACCCGTCAAGGCGTGACCGGAATCGGTGAAAATACGTTAGCGCAAGCGGTGAAGCCGCCTTTGCGCGAACGGCGCGTTTGATTAGTGAAACTGGTGAAAAATAGATTGACGCTAACATGCACCACGCGCCCCTCCCGGTTCACCCTGCACTCGCGGCGGACGTACCAGTAGGGCACGCCGTAGCGGTGCCCCTCGAAGCTCACGAAGCCGTCGAAGGAGATCTTCCGGCGCGGGCACAGGTACCGCTCGACCTCGGCCGTGACCTCGAGCGGCCTGGTGTTCGCCGAGCACGCCGCCTCGTGCTCGCGCATCGGGACGCATGCCGCCGCGCGCCGCCAGCGGCCTCCCTGCTCGGCGCACCAGAGGGCGGCCTCCCGGTTGAGGGCGTCAAGGTCGGTAAAGGACCTTCCCGCGAGGAAGTTCCCCTTCACGAAGCGGACGAGCCTCTCCACCTTGCCCTTCGTATAGGGGTGGCGCGGCCTGCACAACCTGGTGCGGAAGCCGACGACGCCCATGAACTCGGCGTAGTCGGCCTGCCAGACGGGCCGGCCGTCGGCATCGCGGCGGACGACCACGCTCTTCATGTTGTCGGTGAGCACGGTCGCGGGCACGCCCAGCGCCGAGAACGCGTGCAGCATCCCGATGAGGAGGTTCTCCTGGCGCGCGTTCGGGAAGAACTCGACGTGGGCGCCCCCGCAATGGTGGCAGACCATGGCGAAGCAGGCGATCCGCGCCCGCTCCCCGCCAGGGCGCTCGACCGCGACGAAGCCCCAGTCCATCTGGTAGGCCTCTCCGGGCGCCGTCCTGAAGCGCTGGCCGCGGCAGCCCTGCGGGGCCGCCTGCCGCCTCTTCGCGGGCACGAGGTCCCGGTGCGCGGCGATATAGGTCTTCACCGTGGTGAGGCCGCCGGCGTAGCCCTGGCCGAGCAGCCGCTCGAATATCACCTGCGAGTTGGTGACGCCCTTCCGCAGGAGGTCGTCCACCAGGCCGGTGTGGCCGGCGAGCACGCCCGGCGCGGCCCTCCTCCCGCTGTTCCCGTGGGGCAGGGCCCTGAACCCGTGTGCCCTGACCGTCCTCGCGCGGGAGCGGGTGAGCCCCGTCCTCCTGCAGAACTCCGCGAGGTTGCATGCCTGCGGGTCGAACCCGTCGCCCTCCTCCGCGGCCATCTCCCGGAGCGCCGCGTCTATAATCTCCTGTAGGTCATCGTGTCTCTCGTTCACCTCAATGGTCCTCCTAACGCCGGCGTGTTGGCACCACCAGCGTAGTGGCGGCGGGGAGGCACGGTGGCCATTATTCGGTGACCGGGATTGGTCAAAATAGTTTGACTATTAGCGGCTAAAATCGCCCGGCGCTAACAATGTTCGAAGTGGGCTATGCGATCGGAAGGGGCAAGCAGGCCATTTTGATATGCAAAGATGATGTTCCCCAGCTGCCTTTTGATATCAGCCACAGGAGGGTATTTACCTATAAGCGAGATAAAGACGGATTAGCGATACTTTCAGACAGGGTTATGAAAATCTTGACGAATGATCAGTGATTGCTTGCTCGCGTGGTCCGGCATGAGCCCCGGTACCCCCTATCGATAGTTTCCGGCCTCATGGAGCTGGCGCGTGTTGTCCTCGCCTATGCCGTACAGTTCTGCGGTCCCACTCGCCTGAAGGACAGGTGTTGATGTTAACCATGAAATGGTCCGAGTGATTACCAGGAAATAAGCGCCATGGGCACGAAAAATTGAGCAAATAAATCAATAGGGTCGCGCCCCGGGAACCGGGGCGCGACCCTCGCTGTACAGCTTCCCGTGCTGGCTACTATGGCTAGCCACCACGGGAAGAAAGAACAGATGGCCGCGCCCCTGGCCCCAGCGAAAGATATACGGTTCATTGAAGCAGCCGAACGCTCGAGGTCCGAAATCTGCATGTACACGGTCCGCGAGAACGATATCGTGGACAACACCGTGAAAATCCTGATACGAATGATCCGGGAGTTCGGGTGCGTGGACGGGTGAATCGGCATTGTGCAGTACGACTGCTTCGCGTGCCTCGCCGACAGACACATCGCCGAAGACGGAAACATGTACGCCCACGGCCCCATCTCCTACGGCGTCCCCGGGCCAAAACTGATTCGCGAGATCTTTGAGGGCATCCCGCACAATCTCGTTATCAAAACGCCCAAGTACGCTTACCAGCAGGAATATCGAATCATCGGGTCGCGCCCGGTCGAATGTCGTCTTTTACCAGACGAGAATCACCCTAGCTACAAAATTGAAGAATACGGTCATGCGGAGCTTGACCTAGGCAGCAGCCTCGCGGACTTTTCCTGGAAAGTCCCGGTGTCGAGTCTCGAAGAAGCGGAAGACGGCCTCATGTTGAAGCTCCCGCATCGCGTATAGTCAACCCAGTACAGGTCAGAGCGCCGCCGGGGACCAAAGCGGGACCGCTCCCCCTCCCCAACATCCCCCAGAAAGTTCGCTGATGTTGACTGGGGTTCCCGTAAAATAAACCCCAACAAAATATGTGCGGAGTGCTGGCCTGGAGCTGCCTTCGGACCCTATTGGCTGCTCACCGAGAGGCTCCGCTATGAAACGACCCCTTTACTACCTGCTCTGCGCGATCGCGTGCACGTCCATGGTCGGCGCGACGTTGCCTATGCCAGCCATTGCGGAGGCGATTCAGCCTCAAGAAACCGCCGAGCAGCAGGCGCAAGCCGACGCCACGAGCAGCGACACAGGCAAGGCCGAAGACGGCACCAACGCAAATGCGACAGCAGATACCGTAGAGGACGGCACCGCAACATCCACCGGCGCCAGCGCAGTCAACACGGAAAGCGCTGGCGGCACCCCCACCGCCAACGCCACAGACACCGCCGCGCCCGGCACCGCCGCCGCAACCGGCACCCCCGCCCCATCCCTCCGTGCCCAAGCCACCCCCACGCCCGAGGCCATCTCCGCCACGGCACAAACCGGCTACGCCCACTCCGCCACCGCAACCCAAAACGGCGTCACCTTCACCGTCTCGTGGAACGACGCCCCCGCGGGCACCGCGACGACCTTCCACGTAACCCAGGCCAACGGCTCGTCCCAGGCCAAAGCGCGCATGGACGTGCCCACCTATTGGGACGGCGGCAGCCAGGAAAGCGTCTGCGACCCGTCGCGCCAGGCATGGGCCAGCTACTACAGCCTTCGGGCCCGCGCTCGCGATCGGGCCCAAAGAATCCACGTGGGACCACAATTCACTTGCATGGAGCTAGCGAAGGTGCCTATCCCAAATCAGAAATGGTAAAACCAGCAGCAGCGCGATGCAGAGGGGCGCGGCCAGCAGAGTGACCACGCCCGAGTTGATGCGCTCGCGAATTTCTTGGGGGCTCAAGAGATGAGCTCGTTCACGCGCTTTTGCACAGACGCATAGAGGCTTCCGAGCTTCTTTGAATAGCCGGCGCGCCCCTGCTATGCGTCATACACGTTGCAATTGCCCCTACCTAGAAAGTGTATGGCACTTCGGTCAATCGCCGTTACGCTTTGGCCTACCTAGAACCGCAATCACGACGTTAACAAACACAAGCGCTGTTCCCAGCAGGAATAGCGCCAGGGAGGCGGCGATCCAGTTGCCGTCGGCGGTCTTGGGGAGCGTGACGGTGGAGACGCCAGCAGTCTTGGCCTTGGATGGCGTGGACGCCATGGTCTTGGTCACGGTCGTTTTGGTTGTCGTGATTGTCTTGGGCGTCGCAGCCGCGGGCTTTAGGACGGGATCCGTCGCGGACCCGGCACCGGGCCGCTCAACGGCAGGACCGGCACCGCCGGCCGGCTCGCCCGCGCCGCCGGGCACCTCGCGCCCGTCGGTCTCCCCCGGCGGCGCCGTGGCGCCCTGGGGCTCGATCACCACATGCGGCGCCATGTCGCCGGAAGCATTCGCCACGCCGCCGGCACCGAAGGCCCCTCCCGCAGGCGCCACGAACCGCGCAGACACAAGCGACCCGCCCGTGCACGCAACACCGCCGTCGGCACCGGTCGCATCGAGCCACGAGGCATCGACGGAAAGCCGACAGCCGGCCGCGCCAGCGCCAAGGCCCGCATCCTGCAGATACACGCCGTAGGCGCGCACGCCCGCTCCGGACCCGGCGCCCGCGGCAACGATGCGCCCGCCGCCGCGCACGGCCATGTCGCCTGCGATCACGCCGGCGAACGCCTCGTCCGTAATATCGGCCCCGTCCGCCCGGACATCGACGGTGCAGCCGTCCACCACGAGCGCCTGCGAAACGTGGATCCCGCACTGCGAGCCCGTCGCCGTCAGGGTCCCGGTGCCGCGAAGCGTCAGGTTGCCCCACACCTCCATACCGCACAGCGTGATGTCCGCATCGGGCGCATGCGACTCCGTCACGGAGTTTTGCCCGGCAAGCGTCAGCACCAGGTCGCCCTCGGCGCCGATGGCCCCACCCGCGTAGCCGTCAAGCTCCAGGTGGTCGGCATCGGTCCAGGCCCAGCCGGGGCCCGACGCGCCCGGCTCGCAGTACGTCGCGCCCGCGATGATGAGGCTCTCCGCGCCCGCGGCATAAGAAGGCCCGCCCAGCAAAACGCATAGGCAGGCCATGGCAGCGATCGCGATGTGATGACGGCTGGTGTGGGACTTGGCAGCAAACATACCCGCTCCGATCTTCGCAGGAGCCAATAGAATGTGCACCAGAAAATGCCCTGGTAGCAGCAGTTATTAGTTTAGCGAGATCGATGCGGGGGCAAAGATAAATCGCGTGGGTAATGTCGACAATTAGGTGTAAATCGTTTTGCCAGTCGGTGAAAGGAGGAATGCAGGGTTATGCGTTAAGACGCGCTATCTTTGACACTCACGTTGCATATAGCTTCTGGGAATCTACTACCCGTTCCAGTTTGCTTCACCTTCCGCTCGCATCAGAGCGCGCCAAAGCTCACTGAGTCGCTAACTCGCTGTAATTAGCGAAGACGATCCCCCCCCCCCCTCTATCCTGGATAAGACATGTAAAACCGATTTTATTATTCAGACCCTGTTGTTTATATATTCGTCTGTTGCCCCATCTCGAGAAATGATTTTGCATGGGTGCCCAATCACAATCGAATGGCTTGGTACGTCGCAGTTAACATAAGTGTTCGGTGCAACGAGAACGTCGTTGCCTAAACGAACGCCACCAACAATAGTTGAGTTGACACCAAGCCAAACGCAATCGCCAAGAACAGGCGCACCTTTTCGTTTGCCGCGGTTTTCCCGACCAATTGTCACACCTTTGTGCATATTGCAGTTGCGACCGATAACGGCATTCGGGTTTACCGTAATGCCAAAAGCGTGACCCAGATACAAGCCTTCGCCAATCGAGGTGGCAGGCGCGATCTCGAGACCATATTTGCAAGCCATCCTCTTTCGAAAAAGATGCCATAAAGGATTGTGCGAATTCTGGCACTTTCGAAGTAGCCAAACAAACCTCAAAGCATGGTTTGAGAGAATAGACCCCCCCCCAAAGCGAATACGGTCACTGCTGTATACATTCGACATTGCTATCACCCAGCTAATTCCCGTAGAACTCGCGATACCACTTCGCGAATTCACGAAGACCGTCCTCGAGCGGCGTTGCGGGTTTGTAACCAAAATCGCGCTCCAAGGCGCCAGTATCCGCATAGGTTACAGGCACGTCACCAGGCTGCATAGGAACGAGCTGCTTATGCGCCTCGAAATCGTAATCGGCGGGGAGCACGCCCTCCTCAACCAGCACACGCTGCAGCGTATCAACGAAGATCAGCAAGTTCTCGGGATTCGAATTGCCGATGTTATACACGCGATGAGCGGCCATTGGCAAACCATCAACACCGATCTTGACCTCAGGAGCGCCGTCCATGACCCTGCGCACGCCCTCCACAATATCGTCCACGTACGTAAAGTCGCGCTTACAATCGCCCATGTTGAAAATCTTAATCGTATCGCCACGACGCAACTTCTCGGTGAAGCCGAAGTATGCCATGTCGGGCCTTCCCATGGGCCCATACACCGTAAAGAAGCGCAGGCCCGTGGCTGGGATGGAGTAAAGCTTGGAGTAGGCCGCGGCCATTAGCTCGTTGGACTTCTTTGTGGCGGCGTACAGGCTCACCGGAGAGTCTACACGGTCGTCCTCCGAGAAAGGCACTTTCTCGTTGCCGCCGTAGACGGAGGAAGAGCTCGCGTAGACAAGATGCTTCACCGGGTGGCGCCTGCAAGCCTCCAATATATTGAAGAACCCTACCAGGTTGCTGTCTATGTAGGCCTTGGGGTTCTCGATGGAGTATCGCACACCGGCCTGGGCGGCCAAGTTCACCACAACGTCGAAGCCGTTCTCAGCGAACAGGCGCTCTATCAACGCGGCATCGCACAGGTCGCCGCGCACGAAGGCGAAACGCCCCGCCTTGTCCACCTCCGCCAGCATTCGCAGGCGAGCCTCCTTGATGCCAGGGTCGTAGTAGCTGTTCACGTTGTCCAGACCGATGATCGCGTCGTCGGTGGTTTCGAGCAGCCGCTTCACCAGAAACGCCCCGATGAAGCCGGCGGCGCCAGTGACGAGGACTTTTCTATCCTGCATATATACCCCACTCTTTCGTTTTAAGGAAGTCCTGAGATGGAACTCCCAACAAGTTAATTACAGACCTCAAAACGTTTTAAAGCCGCCGCCCTTGACCAGCTTCAGCAGCACCCTCCTACTCTTGGGCAAAGCAAAGCAAATCGCGAAATAGACAACGACGCACCCTACAATGTCCAACCCGACGCCAAGCCAGTTGCTAGATGCGAGTCCATACGTCACCCATGCAAATGCGCACATCATCGATGTGCAGAAAATGGGCTCCTTGAGCGACAACATAGTGCGCCCAAACGAAAGGCCAACCACGAAATATGTGACCACTTGGTTGATAGCAATCAAAAGGATTCTCAATCCCGCATCAGCCCACACGACGGCATCGAACCCTTGCATAGCCGCCACGGTCATAAGCGGCGTCATCAACACGAGGTACATCACCTGCACAAGCGTAGACACGCGCGGTTTACCAAGAGAGCGATACATCTCGCTGCTGTAGTATGAGAGCAGCACCATCGGCCCCTGCACCAGCCCATACAACCCGAACATGAGCGTCGCCTCGCCCCACTGATCGCCGAGCAACAGGGCCACCAAAGGCTCGCGGAATACGAAGATACCCGCAGACAACGGCAACAGGAACAATGCCACCATGAACTGGAAGCGTCGCAGATAAGCAACGTATTCTTCCCGATCAAACTGAAGGCGCGAAAGTGACGAGAACAAGATGGGCGTCGTAGCGTTCGTGATAATCCCGAAGCACCCGCTCACAAAGGTGACTGGCGTCTTGTAATATCCCAACTCAGCCGCACCCAGGAAATGCCCCACGATAAAGGTGCCCGCCCAAGAGGAAAGCCATATGGTGAACGACTCCAAAAGCGTCCATCCGCTGAATGAGAACATAGCCTTCAGCATGTTGAAGGAGTAGAAAAAACGCGGCTTCCACTCAGACAGCAGAGTCAGCCCCACTGCATTTACAATATTCGCCGCCAAAGTGCCAACGATAAGTGACCAGTAACCAAATCCCATAAACGCCAGTACAAGCGTCGAGCCGAAGTTAAGTAAGGTCGACGTCAGTCTCACCGGCATAAGCGACTTGAAATCGAGATTACGGTGGAACAACGCCATCTGAATGCTCGAAAACGACGTCAACGGGAGAGAGAGGCAGGCCACGGCCAAGGGAAAGCCCAGCGACGGATTGCCCACGAAGGTGGCCACCGGATCGTTGAATATGGCAATGAGACACCACAGGACCACCGATATGCCGAAGTTCGTCCAAAAGGCCACGTTAGCGTTGGCATGCAGGTCTTTTTTGTCTCGGAAGCTGTGTTGCACCAGGTACTTCTGGAACCCGGCGTCCGCGAACATGTCGGCAAAGCTCACTACCATGGTGACGGTCGCCACCATGCCAAACGCCTCTGGCGCCAGCAGCCTCGCTAAGACGAGCTGCGAGATAGGCGAGATGATTTTGGCGATAATCTCGGTTGCCAGAGACCACTTTGCCGCGCTTGCCGACCTCGCCCGGAGGTCTTTTGTGTCGGACATACTAAACCTCCATGAAGAAACGCCGGAGCGCGCTTACTGGCTGATTATCCATGCGCACGCACTGAATGCAGCTTTCGTTTGCCATCATTCCTCGTTTTCACGTTGGGGCAAAGAAACCATTTGCCCCAACGTCCTCTCCGCCTCAGCGGGGCTGAAAGGCGTAAACCCGCCCCACGGGTAGAAAGTCAGCTCGCCGACGAGAACGCGCCCCTTGCAGATGAAGAGGTCGACCCTCAAGAAAGGTACACCGTCACTCAGTTTCCTTGATAGCTCGAGCATCTCGCTGAGCTGCTCCGGGGCAGGGATCGTCTCTTCGGAACTCGCGTATCCCATCGCCAAAGGCAGCAGATTCCACTCAGTGTCGTAGAAATCGTTGTACCTCTTCTCAGAATCGTTCTTGTCCCCGTGGCAATAAGAAATCAGCCGGGGTTCCCCGTCAAAGCAGAAGAAGTCGAACTCGTCGATGCCTTCCCAGTTATCGTCTTCATCACGGGCATTATCGCCCTCGCTCTCCAAGAACTCCTCGGCGAACACGACGGGCTTCACGTTCTTGTAAGGCCATTCCCTGCACCCGTAAAAATAATTCTGCTTCAAATGACCCCGAAAAAAGTCCTTGGCACTGTTGAGATCGAAGTGTCCCTTGTCAGTGCAGATGAGCACGCCGCCGCAGTCGTGATTCGTTTTGAGTACGAACTTCTCCGGTAGCCCACTCACATCGATGTCATCAGCGGAATTCCAGGCGCCCAACGTCTTGACCACGTGCTCGGAGCCCACACGCGAGGCAATGAGGTCCTTAGCGCGGTACTTGTCGACCATGGTCGTGTACGCAGGGTTGTGATCGTTAAGCTTCAGCCACTGCATCTTCTCAGTGAAGGTCACCGGCGAGTCTATGCTAGGCCACATGCCCAACTTGGCGCGATGCATCAATCGAAGGTGCGTCCTGTCGGAAACCCATTTCGTTAGACCCTTCGACGTAAAGGCACAGTAGGCCATCCACGGGTCACTTAGGTATTTTTTAATTTTGCTTTCCATATATACAATTTCCTTAAGTCCGAGCTTAAACAAAGCGTTTTACTTTTTAATTCTCTGCGCTACACATGGAACAAGCCCTGGGCGTATGCAAACCACCAACGTAGACTTTGCTCGTATATGCCCGAAACGGTTTCGGGCACTATTTACCCCATCCAGACGAACGAATAAGACTCGATACCAAGCCCGGTATGAAGCAGATAGGCATAAAAGGCGTAGAAAAGGAACCAGACAACTAGAAAACAGCCAAGACAAAAACGGGCTTTTATTTTCCGAGCGTCCTTCACGAAGCCTCCGAAAATCACGGGGCCTAATACGGTGAAGTAATAGGCTATGCGGCCGGCGTTGGCAATCACATAAGAGGACGCCGAAGCCAAAATGCCTAAAGCGTAAAACACGAGCGGCATCCGGTTGGCTTTGAGCCGCGACGTTCCGTCGCTCTCAACCGGGGCAACATTCGCAGTTTCGCGGCTGACGAAATATGCGATCGCGAGGACGGTCGCCTGCGCAAAAACCATCAACCCGATGCTCGATTCGTTCACGGAGTAACGCGCATACCGGTCGACGAGCTTAGAGCCCGCATAAGCTGCCAGGAACAGCAGGGCAACCGATGCAAACATCTTCGCGGCGAACTGCGATCGGCTCTTGCTTTTGTTGGAAAATAGGTAGTAGATGAGGAATAGGACCCCTATCAGGGCGGACGCGTGCAAAAGAGCGCCAACAGCCCACCAAGCGCAAAAAAGCAACGGCTTATTCTGTTCTAAAAACCTGGTTGCGTAGAAAACCAGCGAGACTGCAATCATCTGGCACGTCAGACACATAGACAGCGGGAACACCGTTGCCGTATAGACGAACATCGCAAACGAGAGCGATGCCGTTCGTCTAAAATCCCAAAGCCTGAAAGCAAAAAAGGCGTTGGTGATCAGCGACTCGACGACGAGCAAGAACGAGTAATTGTTACAGATATGGAGCACCGCACTTGTGAAGACACCGTACGGAACGCTGAACGTATGGTTCCACATCGTGGTCCCATACGCGTAGAAGTACTCGATTCCCTCTTTATAACCCAGGGTATCCTGCCCAACCGCATACGACCTCAAGCCCCCGACGGCGGTAAGAAGAACCACGGCAGCGACCAGCCCAGCCTTACTTTTGCCGTTTTCCGACATGCGCGCAAGCGCCGCTGAAAGCAAAACGACAAGAAAGTAGAAAAGCGATGTTTCGATAAAGTTCATCCGAATACCAGCCTCACGAAACCGGGAAGCTCCGAATTGATTTCATAGCCCGAGCCTTTCAAATCCCTCGCACTGGCGCTTGACCCTATGCGATCCGCGGAGAGCGCGGCGTCGGCCCATTCGTCCAGAGCGTCGCCCAGACTTTTGTAAACGACGTTCTCGCAAATGCCAACCTCCCGCGTGATGGAGTCGCTAATCACGCAAGGGAGTCCGTTTGCCTGCGCCTCGACGACGACGTTCGGCAGGCCTTCGTAGACAGAGGGGAAGATGAAGACGTCCATAGCCGAATAGAGACGGCAGACATCGCTCCTAACCCCGGCAAACACCACCCTATCGGTCAATCCGAGCTCGGCAACGCGCCTCTCAACGGCCGTGCGTGTCTCGCCTTTGCCGACGAGAATGAGGACGGCGTCTGGCCTTCTCCGGGCGATTTCAGCAAAAACATCGACAAGGAAGAGGTGGTTCTTCTGCTCACTGAACCTCCCGACGTGCCCGACGACATAGGACTCGGCAGGAACGCCCAGTTCGCGCTTAACATCGTCCCGTGTCGAAGCGTCATAGGCGTAGTCCTCGAGGTTGAGCGCGTTCTTCATGAGATGGAAACGCGGCCCCGATACCCCCGCCTTGCCGAACATGTAGACGCCCGCCTCGGTAGACGGGGCGGCGAAGTCGGTCGCCGCAACCCTGACAAGGGGCTTGAAAAGATTGTGCAGCAGGGTCTCCTTTTTGCTGTTCGAAACTGTACCCGTGTTGCTTGACCTGAATATGGTTCTGGACACGCCTCCGAATCTCATGGCGAGCAAATCAAGACAGGAAAGACTGTGCTGAGACGACCTGACAGCACAGCAATAACCGCCGTCCCGGGCTATCTGCATGAGCCGCTTGAACGAAGCGACCGGCCCGGCCTCGGTCTTCTTGACTGTGTGCACAATTCTGCCGCCCATCGACTCGATTTCGGCGTCGTAAAAGCCCGGCACGTCGGACGACACACAGAAGTCGAGCTGATAGCGCGACTTGTCCAAAGCCCGGTAATACTTCATGAATACCGTCTCGGCCCCGCCGGTGTCCATCGAGGTCACGATATAGAGGGCCTTCTTCATTGGACGATCACCGCATCGGATTTCTCGATCAGCTTCTGCAGCGCCTTTTTAGCAATCGCCTTCCTGCGGTTGGCCGGAGATTCCTGATAGCGCTCGTATACCTCGGCCTTCACCGCGAACCTTGCGTCGCCTGAAAGATCCGCCATTGCGCGGAGCTGCGCTATATGTAGATGATGGTAGGCGGGAGAGGCGATACGCTTTTCCATGTCGTAATAAGACCAGAAGCCGGCGTCGTAGTCATCCAAATGGCAAGCCAACGTCTCCGCAGAGTGCTTGAATGGCCCGGCGAAGCGCGCGTCGACCAACGATGCGTCATAGAGACCGAAAAGGCTAAACACCCAACCGTTCATGACACTGCGCCTGGGGCGTTGAGGGTACTCCTCCAGGAACAGTTCTCCCCCGTCATGCGACGACACGCCGCCATTGTCCATGTCGATAAGCATGAACTCGGCAGCTTTCAGCGCCGCAACTCTATAGCACTCGTCCCCGAAAGCCGCATGGGCCCTCAGCAGCATCGAGCACCCCTCGCCTTGGGCCATCGAGGAGACGGAGTACTTAGCGCTGCCTATCGGACCAAATGCGTCCCAAGAGCCGTCATCCCGCTGGGCGCCGATCGCCCAATCCGAGCATACCCTTAGTGCGTCGAGAAAGCGCTCAACTTCATCCGACCTGAGAATGCTCAAGTCGTAACAGCCCAAACCGTATTGGAAAATGGCGATGGGGAAATGCACCCGCGCCCCACCGGCGATGACGCTAACAGGGACACCGCCCTCGTCGAGCAGAGTACTGCCAGTGACCTTGCCGGTCAAATCGTTGTAGTACCCGGACAACTGTCCGACATTATAGGCCCTGCCCATGCTCTGCTCTACGGCCACAGCCGTCTTGCCAGTGAGCATTTTGCTCCACCTTTTGAGCATGGTCATCTTCTGCGCAATCTGGCCCATCATTCACCTTCGTTTCTGTAATCGACTCCGAGCGAGCGCACAAGCCCCTCCACGTTGGCCTCCAAACGGAAGTCCCTCTCCCAAACGGCCCTTGCAGCGCGCCTCATAGAAGACCCTTCGGCCTTGCCCAAAAAGACGAATCGCTTTATGGCCGCGGCGACATCTTCCGGTCCACAGTCGCTAGGTAGGAGAAAGCCGTTGACGCCATCGCTTACTATCTCGTGGGTTCCGCCAACGTCCGTGGCGATGACGGGAATGCCGAATCCGCAGGCCTCCATGATCGAAAGCGGCAGGCCCTCGCTTGACGAGACGTTCACGAAGACGTCGAAATGCTTCGCTGCGTACTCCCCCAAAAGCGCGTCGTTCGGCAAAGCCCCCGCGAACTTCGCGGTGGAGTGCGTCAGCAACGAGCAGGCGGCCCTCGCCTCCTCGAGCTGTGGGCCGTCGCCGTAATGGGTCCATTCGACGCGAAGCCCTTCGGCATCAAGAAGGGTGACAGCCTTAGCAAGAAGAGGCACGCGCTTAACGTCGACAATACGCGAGCACGAGACGACCCGCAACGGGCAGGTCAACGGCTCGCCGGACTTGTCTGGCATCTCCCGCGTTCCGAGATAGGAGGTCGTCACCTTGCCCTCATGGCCCGGCCAGTTCGCGTTTATGTATTCCTCCCCGTCTTTCGAGCAGGGAAGCACTCCGGAAAGCTTGGATAGGAGGTATCCCCGGAAGGGCAAATAATGCACATGGGTACGATCTGCATACAGATCGTACCCATGTGCACGCGCAACGGCGCGTGCACATGGGTACGTGCCGGTCAGCCAAGCAGCGACCAAAGCGGTGTCGTAAAGCCAAAAGCTGTATATGTGCGTGGGCTCAAAGCCAAAGCGGACCAGTTCCTCCGCAAGCACGTCCGCCTTTGCCTTCGCCCTCGCGGCAAAGTAGCCCCGAAACACGCGCTTTCCGATTCCATGAACGGATTCTGTGGCATAGGCCTCACGAACGTCCGCACCGCCCAAAAGGGGAAACGCGATCCCTTTGACTGCAAGCAAAGCCTTGTCCTTGGAGGTATTACCGCAACCCAAGGCCAGGGGCGTCACATTGCCCGGCAGCGCGCAGGTGGGCGCGTCACCCGGCTGCGCCTCGGTCCCCACGGCGAGCACCTCGTCGAAATAGGTCGAAAGAACGCCTATCTCGTTCTCGAGATAGGACTCAGCGGCGACCTCGCCGCGGTTAAAGGGGAACCTCCTCGTCAGAAGGAGCAGCCGTCTCTTTTTTTTATCAGCAGTAATCGCCACAAATACTAATCCCTCTTGAATAGGTCGCGGGTATACACCTTGCCGGCAACATCGGCCAGATCGTCGCTCCACCGGTTGGCAATGATCACGTCGCACTCGGCCTTGAACTTCTCAAGGTCATGCGTCACCTCGGAACCGAAGAATTCCGGCGCGTCCAGCGTTGGCTCGTAGACAACGACCGGCACTCCCTTGGCCTTCACGCGCTTCATAACGCCCTGGATGGAACTGGCGCGGAAATTGTCGGAGTTCGACTTCATGGTCAGGCGGTACACGCCCGCCACGGGCTTCTCCTTGCCTTCGTATACCTTGTCCCACAGCAGTTGCAGTACCTCGTCTGCAATGTAGTCCTTGCGAGTGCGGTTGGCATCGACGATGGCCTCGATAAGGTTCTGAGGCACGTCCTTATAGTTGGCCAGCAACTGCTTGGTGTCCTTGGGCAGGCAGTAGCCGCCGTAGCCGAAGGAGGGGTTGTTGTAGTGGGAGCCAATGCGGGGCTCTAGGCACACGCCATCGATGACGTCCTTGGTGTTGAGTCCCCTCATCTCGCAGTAAGTGTCCAGCTCATTGAAGTACGCCACGCGAAGTGCCAGGTAGGTGTTGGCGAACAGCTTCACGGCCTCCGCCTCGGTGGTACCAAGAACGAGCTGCGGGATGCCCGTCGTGCCATCAGGGTTGGTGCGCTCAAGCTCGGCGGGGCCGACGCCTTGGGCGAGCAGCCCAGCAAACGTCTTTGCGGCCTTCACAGCTTCCTCGTCGTCCTTGGGCGCGCCCACAACGATGCGGCTAGGGTGCAAATTATCGTAGAGCGCCTTGCTCTCTCGAAGGAACTCGGGGCTGAAGATGATGCGGCTGTCGCCAAGCGTCTCGCGAAGCGACGAAGTGTAACCCACAGGGATGGTCGACTTGATGACAATCCAGGCCGTCGGGTTCACCGAGCGGATTGCCGAAATTGCGGCTTCAACAGACGAGGTGTCGAAAAAGTTGCGGTCCGAGTCGTAGTTCGTTGGCGTGGCCACGATGGCGAAATCCGCGCCTGTATAGGCCTCGGCGACGTCCACGGTTGCATGCAGGTCGAGCTTCCTCGTGCCCGCCTTAGCCTCGGCCAGGAAGAGCTCAATCTCGTCGTCCTGGATGGGCGACTGAAAAGCGTTAATCTTCTCTACCTTCTCGGAGACGATGTCGAGCGCGCGCACCTCGTTGTGCTGCGAGAGCAGAACGGCCAACGAGAGCCCCACATAGCCGGTGCCGGCGACTGCTATCTTCATTTTTTCGGACATATCATTCAACCTTTCGTTAAGAGCAGGCACACATATGAAATAGTTAGGATTTCGCCTTGCCGAAGAACTTCAGCGCCTCAGAGACGCAGGCGGCGGGCGATGAGGCAATGGCCTTTAAGGCGTAAATCACAGCCTGGCCTGGCTGGTTGCTGCGCTTCATAGCGAAGGCGAGCACGGCGTTGTGGCGAAATTCGATGTAGCGCACATCCTTCTTGCTGAGGCGCGGGTAGTAGCCGCGCACCACCTCGTGCCTTGCGACCTCGCCGTTTACCTTGTTCTTGCCAAGCGAGAGCCTCTCGCCGGAATGGAGGTACTGCCTCACGTGCACCTCGGGCATGTAGCCCATGTGGGCGCCAGCCTCTATGCAGCGCAGCATCAGCCACCAGTCTTGGCCGGTCGCCACCTCGCCGAAACCCTCAGTGCGGTCGAACAGGTCGCGCCTGAGCATATAGATGGCCGTTGGGCTTATCGGCGTTAGGAGGTGCGCGCGCAGCAGACCCTCGGTGGAGAAGTCCTCGCAATGGTCGAGCCTGCGGTGCTCCACAAGCCGGCCACGTTCGTCATACCACGAGACATCCTGCCAGCTCATGTCGAGGGAGTTTTCCTGCATGAAGGCGACCTGGGTGGACACCTTGTCAGGCAGGAACTCGTCGTCATCGTCGAGGAACGTGAGGTACTCGCCCGTCGCCTGGCGGCAGGCGTAGTTGCGCGCCGCCCCGCCGCCGGTCTGGCCGGAGGTGTGCAGCAGCCTAAAGTGCGGAAGGCTCGCGGCATAGGGGGCGACCGCCGCGTCGGTCTCGGCGCTTTCCGGCCACTCCGGCCGATTGTCGCTCACTACAATCAGTTCGATGTTCTCCGCGCCGTAGTCCTGCGCGGCGATTGAGTCCAGGGCCACGCGAATCCTGTCAGAGCGCTTGTAGGTCGGCACCACGATCGAGACGAGGGGTTTGTCAGCACTCATGCGCTACCTCCCCGTCTTCTTCTTGCCGAACATGACGCCAAAGGTCTTGAAGAAGACCTTCCAGTCTGCCTTGAGGCTGGCACCCTTCGCGTAGGCAAGCTCGAACTCCTGGCGCAGGCCGTTCTCGAAGGTCGCGAGGTTGCGCGGGCCCGACTGCCAGGCACCGGTAATGCCCTGCGGGACGGCAAGCACCTGCACCTGTTGCTCGTGCGTATAGTTCCCGAGCTCCTCGTAGGTGATGGCGCGAGGGCCGATGACGGAGAGCTGGCCCGCGAGCACGTTGAAGAACTGGGGCAGCTCGTCCAGGGAAGTCTTGCGCAGGACGCGGCCTAGCTTGGTGATGCGGGGATCGTTTGTGACCTTCCGCTCGCGGTGCCACTCCTCGATCTGCTCGGGGCTGAGGTACTTCTCCACGTCGTTGGCGTCGGCGACCATGGAGCGGAACTTGAGCACGCGGATGGGGCGACCGAAGCGCCCAGCCCGCTCGTGCGCATAGATGGGAGCACCCTTGGTGTCGGCCGCAATGAACGCGCAAAGAACCGTGCCAGGGATAAGAGCCACGACGCAGACGCACGCACTGAACGCGATGTCGAACGTGCGCTTCACGAAGCGGTAGCCAAGCGATCGCGTGTCGAGCGCACGGGACTCTGCAGCGAACTCGGGCGAGCCCGGGAGGCTCACCGCACCCGTGTTTGCAGCGGAGCCGACCCCAGCACCCGCCGTGCCCTTGCGCCGGTCCATGGCCCGAGCAATGAGCGTCGCCCCCACGGGCGCATTATTCTCTGTTACTTCTTTAGCAGTCACAATAAAACTTTCGTTCCTGTCCCCAGGAACCCCCCCCCCCAAATCCACAAATTCAAAAACCAAATAAATTGCCGGTGCAACGTATCCCTTACGTTTTGCTGGGAACGTCCAGCGGAAGCAGCTCCCTAAAAGCGGAGACGCCTTCGCCCACGTCCACCAGGCACCAGCGCTTATGACGGTCGACCTTTTTAACGCGGGCCTCTTGCCCCACAAGTGGACCCTGCTCTATGTGCAGCACGCCATCTTCTATGCGCGCCACGCTGTTGCGCACCACTCCGTCGTCGTCCAGCACGCTGCGGTACCACTCCTGCGCATCGTCCGGCATAGGCGCATAGGCCCGCTCCCTGCTGCCGGCAATGCGGCAGCCAAAGCTCAGTTGAGCCAAAGCCCTATCGAGCGCTGCGGCATCGTGCGTGGCGACGAAGAAATATTCCTTGTACATGGGTTTGGTTTGGAGCGACCAGGCGCCGTCCCGCTTAAACCAGAACTCCTTTTGCATCACAAAAGCGTCCTGCATCAGATCGTGCGGGATAATACGGCGGACCTTTTCGCAGGTCTCGCGCTCTTTACCGTTGGGGGTGTGGACCAGATACCAGCGGACGCGGCCATGCTGGCTGTTGGTAGTTGCGCCGTTGAATGCGCCCGGCAGTTGCTCTTGGCGCCGCGTTGTCTGCTCCATCTCTCGCCCCCTTTTCTGGCTTTGCGACGCACGCAAATACCGGGGCGTTTAGAACATCTTCTCGCTCGCAGCTAGGCGCAGTCGCAAAAGTACAGGTTTTTGTAGGGGGGTTATGGAGATGTGTCCTTTCGCGCCGCAATTTGTGCAATCTGGGAAAACAGTCCGAATTAACTTGTATAATGGCTCGCGTCGAAAGATACAAAAACCTGTACCTTTTTGCACAACAAAAAAGGCGCTCTACCAGCGGCTTTTTCTCGTTTTGGCATTAAAAAAGGCGACCGCCCTTTGTGGACGGTCGCCTTTCGTTGTTTCTGTTGGGTTGCCTTAGGCGCGGGTTTTAATCTCCTCGAGTACCTTGGCAACAAACTCGTCAACGCTCATCTGAACGGTCTCGTTGGAGCGATCGCGGACGGAGATGTTGCCGGCCTCGACCTCCTTCTCGCCCAGGATAAGCATGTAGGGCACGCGATCGATGCTGCGGGCCTCGCGGATCTTGTAGCCAATCTTCTCGTCACGGTCGTCGCAGACCACGCGGATGCCGGCCTCCTCCAGCTTGGCGCACACCTCGTGGGCGTAGTCGCGGCTCTTCTCGGAAACCGGAAGCGCCTTGACCTGCACGGGGGCCAGCCAGGTGGGGAACTTGCCAGCAAAGTGCTCAATCAGAATACCGATGAAGCGCTCGATGGAGCCAAAGCACACGCGGTGCAGCATGATGGGGCGCTTCTTGGTGCCGTCGGCGTCTACGTACTCCAGGTCAAAGTTGAGCGGCATCTGGAAGTCGAGCTGGACGGTACCGCACTGCCAAGTGCGGCCGAGCGAGTCCTCCAGGTGGAAGTCGATCTTGGGGCCGTAGAAGGCGCCGTCGCCCTCGTTGACCTCATAGTCCATATGCAGCTGCTCCAGAGCGGTGCGCAGGCCCTCCTCGGCGCGCGCCCAGTCCTCGTCGGAACCCATGGAGTCCTCGGGGCGGGTAGAAAGCTCAACGTGGTACTTAAAGCCAAACTTTTGGTACACGGAGTCGATGAGGTTGACCACGCCCACGATCTCGTCGGTCAGCTGGTCGGGACGCACAAACAGGTGAGCGTCGTCCTGGTTAAAGCAGCGCACGCGGAACAGGCCGTGCAGGGCGCCGCGCAGCTCGTGGCGGTGCACCAGGCCAATCTCGCCGGCGCGAATGGGCAGCTCGCGATAGGAATGCGGCTTGGAGGCGTACACCAGCACGCCGCCCGGGCAGTTCATGGGCTTAATGCAGTACTCTTCGTCGTCGATGACGGTGGAGTACATGTTGTCCTTGTAGTGGTCCCAGTGACCCGAGGTCTTCCACAGCTGCTTGTTCATGATGAGCGGCGTGGAGATCTCCACGTAGCCGGCCTTGTGGTGGATCTCGCGCCAGTAGTCCAGCAGCGCGTTCTTAAGGATCATGCCGTTGGGCAGGAAGAACGGGAAGCCGGGGGCCTCGTCGCGCATCATAAAGAGGTCCATCTCGCGACCGATCTTGCGGTGGTCGCGCTTCCTGGCCTCCTCCAGCATGTGCATGTGCTCGTCGAGCTCTTCCTTGGTGGCAAAGGCGACGCCGTTGATGCGGGTGAGCATCTTGTTGTCCTTGTCGCCCTTCCAGTAGGCGCCCGAGACGCCGGTGAGCTTAAAGGCCTTGAGGGCCTTGGTGTAGCAGATGTGGGGGCCGACGCACATGTCGATGTAGTCGCCCTGCTGGTAGAAGGTAATGCGGGCGTCGTCGTCCAGGTCGCCGATGTGCTCGACCTTGTACTTCTCGCCGCGCTCCTCCATAAGGGCGATGGCCTCGGCGCGGGGCTTCTCGTACACGGAGAACTTGAGGTTCTCCTTGACAATCTTTTTCATCTCGGCCTCGATCGCGGGGAAATCGTCCTCGCTGATCTTGACGCCCTCGGGCAGGTCGACGTCGTAATAGAAGCCGTTGTCGGTCGCGGGACCGTAGGCAAAGTCGGCCTCGGGATAGAGGCGCTTGATGGCCTGCGCCATGATGTGCGCGGCGGAGTGGCGGATGACGTGCGTGACCTCGTCCTGCGGGAGCTCGGCCACCGAACCGTCATTGTAGAGTGCCTTCATGGGTATGTTTTCTCCTCTCGGATGCCTGATGCAAGTGCGTGCGATGCGCTCGGCGTTTTTGACTTGCATCATTATAGGCAGGTTGCCTTGGTATACAAGCGCCCGCCGCACCTTAATGGCACGGCGGGCGATTTTCTACGCATGCTTCATCGTGTGGGGCGGGGTGCGCGTGTGGCTTGCGCGGGACGCGCGCTGCCCGTGGCTTGCGGCCGGCCCGGCGATGGATGCGTTACTGGATGCGAGTTCGGCAGTAGGGGCAGACCTTCCAGTGCGCATCGAGCGGGCGATGGCAGCTGGGGCAGACGTTTCGAACCTGGGTGTCGCACACCGGGCAGACGACGAAGTCCTTCTCGATGGGCGCGCCGCACTGCGGGCAGGTGCCGTACTGGGCAAGCTGACGCTCGCGCAGGGCCATGTCCAGCTCCTGCTCCTCGCGGTCGGCCGCGTAGGAGTGCGGGCGCAAGACCAGGTAGGCGATGAGGCCCACAAACGGGATGAGGGCGATGATGCCCCATGCCACGTAGGCGCTGGCGCCGCGGCGGCGAGCGTCGATGAACACATAGACGACCGACAGCACATACAGGGCGATGATAAAGCCGACGAAGGCATAGACGACGCCCATAAGCTGCGGCGACATGAGCTCGGAGATGTACTTGGACATTACAGGTACCTTTCGGAATATTAACAGTCCGGTCAAGTTTACCACGGGGTTTGTTTATATGGGACCACGGCTAGGGGCGGGGCTGGCGCGGACACAAACATCTCAATCTGTAACAGGTGGGAGCGGAATCCGGGTCTAGGTGTTACAGATCGAGACACAGGGGTCCCTCCGCGACTTCAATCTCGATCTGTAACATCTTGGGCCCCAAAACCCCTTTTACTGTTACAGATCGAGACATTCAAAATCCGCCGGAGGGTTTGTCTTGATCTGCCACTATTAACTGCGCCCGTTTTACCTGCTGGTTTGTTGGGAAATATCCCAATTTATCCCAAGTGCGTCGCAAACGGAACGCGCTACCTGCTCACGGGAGGAGCGAATATAGTGTCGCCCCGACACACCCGGCAGGGAGTGGCCCATGAGCATCTCCATGAGGTCCCAGGGCATGTGCAGCTCCATCACGCAGATGGTTCGCCACGAGTTGCGGAGATTCGACCATGGGATGTGCTCGATGCCCTCGGCCTCGCACCATTTCTTCCATCTATGATTGCACATCCCTCGGTTCATGGGCAGCCCGTCCCCGCAATCTGCTAGCCACTCGGAGCCTGCCGCGCGGCGCTCGCCTGCAATTTCGAGCAGGCGCCCGGCGGCATCCGGCAGCACCACGACGGTGCGTATGGACTTCCGCGTCTTGAGTACGCCGTCCGCCGTGGACTCGATGCCCGCTTGCTCCATCTGGCGCACGAGGTCGACCGTTGCGAGCGTTGTTGATCCTGCCGCGAATGGCAAGACCTCATCGGTACGGATGCCCAGCGACTCGCCCGAGCGACACGATCCAAAGCGCGCCATGATGAACGGCGCCTCGAGCGAGGTCCCGTGTAGCCGCCCCAGAATGCCCTTTGCCTCGGCGAGCGCGTACAGGCGCTTGGAGCGCTCGCGCGTCTTGCGCGTGGGCATGGTGTATTTCACGGTGGCGGCAAACGGGTCGATGGGCAGCACGACAAAGCCCGACACGGTGCCGTAAATCTTGCGCAAGGTGAGTAGGGCAGTGTCTGCCGTTGCTGCGGGGAGAGTCAGGAGCCATTCCTGCAGGTGCATGGGGCGCAGTTGGTCGACCGGCATCGAGCCCCACGCGGGGCCGACATAGTTTGTCCACGACCTTGAGACGAGGCTGCGGGTGTTCAGCGTGAGCTTGCCCACGGCGACCTGCGCCGCCATGGTCGGCTCGAGCCATGTGCCGTATGCCTGGGCGATGGTCGGCACCGGCTTGTCATCGGCACGCTCGACGTGGATGCGGTCGAGTTCGGCGCATGCCTCGCGATAGGTGCCGTACACCGTCTTGGTCTTACGTTTGCGTCCGCACGGCGTGTTCTACTGCCATCGGAGGATGTATTTCTTGCCACGCTTGGCCTCGGTGATTGAGCCCCACGCGCGGCGCCTCTGCTTGCGTGTCATATAATGTTCCAAGGTTGCCCGGAGCTATCTCCGTGTTACTCCGGCATCCTTGCTATCACCCCAACGCGCCAAGGTTCCAGCCGTGCGCGGTGGGGTTTCTTTTCGTTTAAGGTCTCCAATCTCCATAACGTGTTCGGTTTACATTTTGTTGCAATGCGGCATAATATGGGTAGCCCTTTGCTTAAAGCTCAGGACGTGGCCAGCCTCGGAGCCGAAATCCGGGGCCTTTTTTATGGGCGGATTTTCTCCACCAGCTCTCCTCTTTCGCTAATCTTGCAGGAATATTTTTTGTCCCCTGGATAGGCTGTTCTGAGGACATAGCCCTTTTTCGTTACGCCGAGGATAACGACATAGTCTTGATCGATTCCGGATGCGACAACTTGAACTTTGTCTTCGCGGCCCCTTTGCCTTTGAAGGTAAACGTTGGCGGGCACCCTGCCCTCCACTGTTGCTTTTAGGACCGGAAGCCTCACAACCCTGTTGAGATCAAGATTGACCAATGGGTTGAATTGCTCTCTGCTCTTCCCGTGCTTTGAGACGAGATGTAGCCATGTCGACTCGTATTGCATGTTTGTCACGGGGAACCCATCCCATGCAACAAGGTCCAGCAGATTGTCGTCATAGTATTCTCTTGAGAGATGTGACGCGCGCAGCATATCGCATGTAAGGCCTTGGTAGCAGGGCCCAAGGTCGAGATGCCCGTCGCGGTCGAGTGAGTATCCTGTTCGCATCACATATTCCTTCGTCCACGAAAGTGGAACACGTTGAACTTCTGCTCGGAAGGCCATGTCTCATAGCTCGCGAGGGTACTTGTATTTAAATTTCGACAGATGTCTCGGCATATTTGCAATTTTGCGGCACTTGACCCTTCGAGCTGCAGGTGTCCATTCCTTGAGGCGGCAAGGGCTCCGATGAATAAGTCTGCGAGCTGTATGAGGTCGTTCTCATGTGACTCGACTTCTTCGACAAATTTTACCGAGTTGCCAAATTGGAATGTGTCGATCAGGCACCTCCTCAATGTGTCCACTCGGTCACGTTCGTCAATGCGGCGATCGATAAATAGGCGGTATGAGTCTCTCCTGTCAAGCCAGTTGTTAAATACCTGGTAGTAGACCTTCTGAAACATTTCCTCAGTATCATCGAAGTTTGTCTCGCGCCTACTGACAACGACTGCGCGGAATCTCAGCTCGGAGTTTGAGAAGAACAGGTCAACCAAAGCCTGAAAGAAGGAAAGTCTGGACGGGCACACCGTTTTCCACCCGAATTCTCCCTGCACGTTGTAATAGGCCCTGAGTCGGTCAACCGTCCTTACAATCTCTCTCTTTTGGTCCAAGGGGCACATGATGCCTCCTATGGCCATAAAATCGTCTGCAAGAGAAGATGTGACGCAGCTTTCGTCACAATAAACGTTGCAGGTCGTGCGCTCCTCGTTTATATGCGCGGCATCACTTCCTGCTTCGCAGTTCGCCCGGACATCATTCGTGTTTAGCGGTCTCATGTGATCGCGCCCTTCTTCGGATTGCCAAATTTGTATCAGATATCGCGGTGCTAACGATTTGATTCGCGGCACCGCACCTAGGCGCCGAAGAGCTTCGCGAGCACACCGAGGGCCACCAACGCCTTGGGTACGAGATCCACGCTCTTCGTTGCAAGGTCGATGACCCTTACAGCGTGTTCGGCGAACCCTGCCCTGTTCTTCGCCTCGGCTGCCATGCGTGCCCGCGACAGCGCCAGCTCGAGTGCCTCTTTCGTCTCGTTGTCGAGAACGGGGTCGTTGCCGATTTCGGTCACCGCCTGGCTTACCTCTACCGAAACGTCCGCCGTCGCCGTGGCCTGCGAGACGCTGCTGGAGCTAACCGTCGTGCCGTTTCCGCTGTTCGTGAGCGTGGCCATGTTTGCCACGAGCCATCCCTTTGCGCGCTTTACGCCATCCAGAGTCTTGTCTCTGGGAATTGTTAGCGATCCGGTGCACCTGAGCGGGAAGGAAAACCCTTCCATCTGCAGCATGAGGTCGTCGATGTGTTCCTGGGTGCTCTCACCATAATCTCCCGCAGTGATGCAGTCACACTCGTAGATGAGATCCTCCACGTGCGTCTCCGCTAATGATTGAGACATTGTTATTACTCCTTCCCATAAATGAATTGAATAACGCGGCCTACGCGGACCTTACTTGATCCGCCTCCAGCCCTTCGCCTTCAGGCGCTGCAGCCTGAGCTTGGGACAGCTCGGCCTGGTCGCGTGCCGTCTCCAGGATCTTCGAGCACCTCTTCTCGGTGCTCTGCCGGTAGCAGGTGATCAGCTCGCCCTCCGCGCCCGCCGGCGCCGTCGGCTTGTCCTCGGGATGCTCCTCGTACCAGCCGAGCAGGTCGTTGGGATCGGTGTTGAATACTTCGCAGAGCGCACCTACGAGCTCTGCATTCGGATACCTCTCCTCGCGCTCCCAAGACTGAATAGTCCGGAATGACTTGCCGACATTTTGTGCAAGCTCCTTTTGGTTTAGCCCCAGGGCCTCTCGGCGCTCTCTTAGACGAAGGTTCATCCTCGCTCCTTTCTTTACGTTAAGCGAATAGTAAACAAAAAATGTCTTTACGCAAAAAAATGTTGCTTATTCGATTGATAGGGACATAAGACTGTTCGTCATTTAATTCAACATACAGAAAAACATCTCTAAGGAGAAACGAACGGATTTCAGTAAGGAGCTGGCGGGGAATATCCGCGCCGTACGCGCCCGAGCTGACCTTTCTCAGGCTGAAGTCGCTTCCAAGCTCGGAGTGAGCGTCAGCATTTTCGCGAAGTACGAGAGCGGCGATTACATTCCTGGAGCCGACAAACTCTTGGCCATCTCGCAGGTTCTTGGTTGTCCGCCCAACGACCTGATGGGCTGGAACACAGATGAGACCGCATAGGAATGGAGGAAGAGGGATGACCGGGAGGAACTACGAGCTGCCCGACGACATCACGACCCTGGGCGGCATGGTGATCTTTGAGTTAATAAATTGGGATATTCGGGGTGCACGCCCGCGTGGCTTTCATATCCCCAAATTATCCCAAGTGCGAGTGCTAACCCGTTTTTACGCGCTTGTGCCGTTGTTGCCGTACTTAAACCCGCAGGTAAGCAGTGTGTTCGTTTTTGTCGTTCTTTCGAGTCAGTACTGTAACATCTGGAACCCAAATCCTCGTCTAACTGTTACAGATCGAGACGATCGGTTGCCGTAGCTGTCGGCAGACGAGGCCAACATCCGTGCCGGGTCTCCCCTCGCCTGCCGTTGGCGGGTGTTGCGGGGCTGTTCGCCGCATTGCCGCCGCACTGGGGGTGTGCAGACCGTAGGATAGTCCTATTGACAGCCTGTCAACTCATCTGGGAGGCACTGTGACGGAAACGTTTGATATCGCGATTGTGGGCGCGGGCATTACCGGATGCGCCATCGCGCGGCAGCTCGCGCGCTATGACCTGTCCATTTGCGTGGTCGAGGCGGCTAACGATATTGCGCTGGGCGCGTCGAAGGCCAACGGCGGCCTGGTGCATGCCGGCTACGATCCGACACCTGGCACGGTTAAGGCGCAGGTCAACGCCCGCGGCTGCGAGTTATATGGCACGTGGGCCCAGGAGCTAGGCTTTTTGTTCCACCGCACCGGGTCGATGGTGTTGGGCTTTAACGACGAGGACCTCGCGCATCTGGAGCAGCTGCGCCAGAATGGCCTGGCGAATGGCGTACCCGAGCTGTCGATCGTCGGACCCGACCGCATCCACGAATTAGAGCCGCGCGCCAGTGCCGATGCAACGTGCGCGCTGTGGTGCCCATCGACTGGGTTTGTCGACCCGTTTGAGGTTGCCATCGCCGCGCTGGAGAACGCCGTGGCCAACGGGGTGACGTTTATGCGCTCCGCACCCGTGGAGGCGATTGAAGTCGCGGGGTCGGGCGGAGACGCGCACTTTACGTTGGCGACCCCCGCTGGCAACGTGCGCTGCCGTTACCTGATCAACGCCGCTGGCAACGGCGCCGCAGTCATCTCGCATATGGCAGGCGCCGAGGAATTCCAGATGGTCTGGCGTCAGGGCAACATCGTGGTGCTGGACAAGGAACCGCGCGCACTCATGCCGCTCTACCCCGTTCCCACGCCAGTGTCCAAGGGCGTTATCGTCACGGGCACCGTGCACGGCAACACCGTGATTACCGCGACAGCCGCCATTCGTGAGGCGGGCGACACGCAGACCTATGCGGACGACGTCAACGCGCTGCTGACCGGCGCACGCAAGCTGGTGCCCGATCTGGACACGCGCCGCGTGGTGCGCGCGTTTGCCGGCGGGCGTCCGGTCATTCAGGGTACGAACGACTTCTTTATTGGGCAGTCGGCCGTGGTGCCGGGACTGTTTCAGGCAGCGGGCATTCAGTCTCCGGGCGTGGCGAGCGCGCCGGCCATTGCCGAGCGCATGGAACTTGTGATGCGTAAGGCGGGCGTGGAGCTGCACGAACGGGACGACTGGGATCCGATTCGCCACGCGCCGGACGACTTTGACCGCGCGCCGCTTGCGCGCAAGGAAGAACTCATTGAGTCCGACCCCGCGTGGGGGCAGATTGTCTGCCGCTGCGAGACGGTGCCCGAGGCCGAGATAGTGGCCGCGATCCGACGCCACCCGGGCGCGGTTTCGGTCGAGGGCGTCAAGCGCCGCTGCCGAGCCGGCATGGGTCGGTGCCAAAGCGGCTTTTGCCAGAGCCGCGTGGTGGCGATTCTTGCCCGAGAGCTGGACTGCGACCCCAGCGAGGTATTACTGGAGGATGCCGGATCTTGGCTGGTCGAGGGACCGCTGAAGGGGGTGCGCTAGGATGGCGGAATTCGGATCGAGCGCGATTGATTGCGACGTCGTAGAAGCCGTGCAAACGCAAGTCTTTGACGTGGTCGTTATCGGCGGCGGACCTGCCGGCATGGCGGCCGCGCTGGCCGCGCATAAGGCAGGCGCACGCGTGGCCATCGTGGAGCGCGAGCAGCACCTGGGCGGCATCCTCCGCCAGTGCATCCACCCCGGCTTTGGCCTGTCGCACTTTAAACAGGAGCTCACCGGTCCCGAGTACGCGCAGCGCTTTATCGACCAGGTGCATGCAACCGATATTGCGCTGTTCCTGAACAGCATGGTGATTGGGATTGATTCAGGCGAGCCTGCGGAAGACACCGCGGTCCACACCGTCACGCTCATGAGCCCCACCGGCATGCTGCAGCTCACCGGACGGGCGGTCGTCCTTGCCATGGGTTGCCGCGAGCGTACCCGCAGCGAGATCAAGACCCCCGGCAGCCGTCCCGCTGGCGTGTTTACGGCCGGCCTGGCGCAGCGATACATCAATATCGAAAACCTCAAGCCCGGCTCGCGTGCCGTCATTTTGGGCTCGGGCGATATCGGGCTGATCATGGCGCGCCGCTGCACGCTCGAGGGGATTTCGGTCGAGGGCGTGTACGAGCTCATGCCGTACGCCAACGGCCTGCGCCGCAATGTGAAGAACTGCCTGGACGACTTTGACATTCCGCTGCACCTGTCCACCACGGTCACGCGCGTGATCGGGCACGACCGCGTGGAGGCCGTCGAGGTAAGCCAGGTCGACGAGCGCCTGGCGTCCATTGCCGGGACCGAGCGCATCGTTCCGTGCGACACGCTGCTGCTTTCGGTGGGATTGATTCCCGAGAACGAGCTTTCGGTTGCCGCGGGCGTGGAGCTTGACCCACGCACGCGCGGCGCCGTGGTGGACCAGAGCCTCCAGACAGGCGTGCCGGGTATCTTTGCCTGTGGCAACGTGCTGCACGTGCATGACCTGGCCGACAACGTGACGACCGAATCCGAGAGGGCTGGCGCAGCTGCAGCGGCGTACGCGCTGGGGGCTGGCGCGGGCGTCGTTCCGGACTGCGAGCTCACCGTCTCCCCTGCCGGCATTGCGGGATACGCGCTGCCGGGACGCATTACGGCTGTGACGCTCACCAAGCTTAACTTCCGCGTGCGGCGGCCAGTTGATACCGCCCGCGTGAGAATCTTGGCCGACGGCGAGGAACTGTTCGCCGGCAAGGTTCGCGCGTTTAAGCCGAGCGTTATGGAAAGTTTCCCACTGCCGGCAAAGGCGATTCAGCGCGCGCTCGACCTGGGTGCCAGCGGGATTGTCCTGTCCGTCGATCCCGTTGAGGAGGCATAGCTCATGAGCAAGAATGCGACCGAGACCTTGCAGTTCAACTGCACCACCTGCCCATCCGAGTGCCTCCTGACCGTAGAGGTGGAGCGCGACGCAAATGGCGCCGTGGTGGAAGTTCGCTCCGTGACCGGCAACAACTGCCCGCGCGGCGATAAGTTCGCACATCAGGAGCTCACCTGCCCCATGCGCGTGCTCACGACGACCGTGGCCGTCTCCGGCGGCGACGAAGCCCTGCTCCCCGTGCGCACGGCCGAAGCCATCCCGCTGGCACTCCACGCCCAAGCCATGGACCTCATCCGCGGCGTGGTCGTCGAGGCCCCCATCCGCATGGGCGACGTCGTGCTGGAAGATCTTCTCGGCACCAACATTGACCTAGTCGCCAGCATGAACATCGACCGAGCCCAAGTAGCTAATTAGGGACGGAGCTCTTTTAGCTACTCCACCATCCGCCCGGTCCTCCTCCGCAGTTGCGGTGAAATACGGACTGTTTTATGGCTTCAGGCCGCTAAACAGTCCGTATTTCACCGCAACTTATGAGGGCGCGCATGGGATGCAAAGGAGTGTCCCGAGGTGACGGCATAAAAGGAACGTCCCTATGTGCCGGGCTTGGGATACCATGGTGGCAGCCTAGCGAAAGGATGTTTCATGGCACATGTCGATGACCAGCGTGTGGCACGCGTGCTCGATGCGCTCGAGGCTCAGCACCCCGGCGCACAGCTGCTCGTAAACGACCCGTGGTCGATCTATTACCTGACCGGCTTTTATGCCGATATGCTCGAGCGTTTTTGCGGCGTGCTGCTCGCGCGCGATTGCGAGCCCGTGATCATGGTCAACGCCCTACATCAGCTGCCCGAGTACGACAATGCCCGCGTCGCCTACCACACCGATACCGATATCGTGACCGACGCCATCGCGAGTGAGATCGACCCAGCCAAGCCGCTTGGCATCGACACCGTCATGCGTTCCGGCTTTTTGATGCCGCTCATGGAGCGCCACGCCGCAAGCGAGTTTTTCCTGGGTGACTTTGCCGTCACCGCCGCACGCACCTACAAGGATGCCGCCGAGCAGGAGCTTATGCGCGTGTCCTCGGCCGCTAACGACGCCGTGATGGCCGATGCGATCAAGCTCGTCCACGAAGGCGTGACGGAACGCGAAATTGCCGACCAAATGCTCGGCCTGTACCGCAAGCACGGCTGCGAGGACTTTAGCTTTCCGCCGATCGTGAGCTTTGGCGCCAACGCCGGCGACCCGCACCACGAGCCCGACGACACCGTACTCAAGCGTGGCGACGTGGTGCTGTTCGACATCGGCGGGCGCCATCGCAACTACTGCTCGGACATGACGCGTACGTTCTTTTGGGGCGAGCCGGACGAGGAGACCGTACGCATCTACGATATCGTTCGCCGCGCCAACGAGGCCACCGAGGCGCTCATCGCACCGGGCGTGCGCATGTGCGACCTGGACCGTGCCGCGCGCGACGTGATTGAGGACGCGGGCTACGGCGAATACTTTACGCATCGCCTGGGTCACTCGATCGGCCTGCAGGACCACGAGCCGGGCGACGTCTCGCTCGTCAACGAGCAGGTCGTAGAGCCGGGCATGACGTTCTCCATCGAACCGGGCATCTACCTCCCCGACCGCACCGGCGTCCGCATCGAGGACCTTGCCCTGGTCACTGAGAACGGTGTCGAGATCCTCAACGCCTACCCCCACGATCCGGTCCGCCTAGACTAGGCAATGCGGCAAAGGGGCTGTCCCTTTGCCGCATCCTGCCAACGATTCGCCACGAAAGCGGGCTATCTACTACGTTTAACCCGCATGGGTCGACCATGCGGGTCTTTTTTAAAAACGAGTAAGCCGTCTACCTGCGGTTTTGATTTCACGATTTTCCGTGTGGTCGAGGGTAGTCGCCAAAACGTAGTAGATAGCCCCATTTCGTGGCAAGCGAGTCAACTCGGGGCACAGGGCAGCTAAAAAAGCCCCGTCCCAAATTGACTGCTTTTGAGTTGCGGTGATATACGGACTGTTTGAGGCTTCTGGCTTGTAAAACAGTCCGTATTTCACCGCAACTGATGAGGGGATGGGTTAACGGAGCAGCCCCGCTACTTCGCCGGCTAGGGTGATGGTGCCGGCGGCTACGAAGGGCTCGCCCGCGGCATCGAAGGCAGCGAGGGCCTCGGACACGCTCGGGTATACGCCCGCGAGCTTATCGGCACCCACCAGGGCAGCGAGCTCCTCTGCCGGCAGGGCGCGATCGGAATCGGTCTGGGTCACGACCGCGTGGGGGAACGCCGGAACCAGAACGTCAACGATACCCGCCACGTCTTTATCGGCCAGCGCTGCACACAGCAGCGTGGGGCGGTTCTCCACGCACGGATCGATCTCGTCCAGCGCGCTCACAAAGTTCTCGCAGCTCTGAGGGTTATGGCAGGCGTCGATCAGCTTGAGCGGATCGGTTCCCAGCACATCAAAGCGACCCGGCGTGGGGCAGCCCATAAGCGAAGCGTCGAGCGCATCGTGGTCGAGCTCGCGGCCAAGATAGCCCTCGCACAGCATAATCGCGCACGCAGCATTCTGCGGCTGATACGCCGGCTTGACCATGCTCGACGTATAGATGGCACGCGGCGTAGTACAGCTAAACTCCACGGTATCGCCTACATGCGCCGGTACCTTGGTCGTGGAATGGCTCACAACCAGCGGCACCACACCGCACTCGCGGCAGCGCGTATCCATTACGCGCTGAACGCTCGGCTCATGCGTGCCCTCGCCCAAAACAACCAATCGCCCAGGCTTAATAACCGCAGCCTTCTCCCCCGCAATGGCCTCGAGCGTATCGCCCAAAATACGTGTGTGATCGAGCCCAATACCCGTAATGGCAACGGCCACGGGATCAGTCGCACTCGTAGCATCCCAGCGTCCGCCCATGCCAACCTCAAGCACGGCAACATCCACGCGAGCCTCGGCAAACACCACAAGTGCAGCAGCCGTCAAAAGGTCAAACGGCGTGATGGTATAGGCGCGCTCCCCCGCCGCCACACGACGGGCATTCACTCGATGCCCCGCCTCAACAGCGGCCGAAACGCCACGGGCGAATGCCTCATCGCTCACGACGCATCCATCGACTTCCATGCGCTCGGGATAGCGTACCAGCTGTGGCGACGTATACAGCGCGGTCTTGAGCCCCTCACCATGAAGAATGGCAGCCGAAAAACGCGTAGTCGAAGTCTTGCCATTGGTACCGGCGACCTGAATGCAATCGAAATACTCGTCCGGACGTCCCAGCTCATCAAGCATATCGACAACTGTCTCAAGCAGAGGCCCAGCATCCCCAGAAATCCGCCCCGTATCAGCAGCAAGCCCAACAGCTTCATCAAACGAAAGCAACTCAAACGAGAACGGCACAGAATACGACCCAGAACGCTTAGCCATAACCCAAAGTCCCCTCAACATAAAAAGAGGCCCGAATCAACAACGAGCCCCTCCCATTCAAAATATCAGCCAAACACCGCTTTGCAGCGAGATCAAGGCCACGACCAAGTGGCCCTAACCCACCAGTTGCAAACAACCACGTAACCGCACTAGGAGCGGCCCGACGCTTTGCTCGATACAAGTTCCGCACGCAAAGGACAGCACTTAATGTGCTGTCCGTCTTGCGCAGGACTGTCCGCAGTAGCGAGCAAAGCGTCGGGACGCGCCCCCGAGTAAACCTTACGAGAAGTCAGCAACCTGAGCAGTCAAAGCCGCCAGGATCTCCTTGAGCTCAGCTGCACGGTCCCTCTTCTTCTGGACCACCGCGGGTGCGGCCTTGGCCACAAAGCCCTCGTTGGCAAGGGTCTTCTCGCAGCCAGCAAGCTCCTTCTGGGCCGCGGCGATCTCCTTCTCCAGGCGTGCCTTCTCGGCCGAAAGGTCAACCTTGCCCTCGAGCACCACAAAGACCTCGACACCGCTATCGACCACGGCAATGCTCGCAGCCGGCTTCTCAACATCGGTGCCCATGACCAGCGAAGCGGTGTTCGCCAGCGGCTCAATCGTGGAGCGCAGGCTCTCGAGCTTCTCGATGTCCTCGGCACCGGCGCGCACGACCACGTCGAGCT
This sequence comes from Collinsella aerofaciens, assembly GCF_020181355.1. Taxonomy (NCBI): domain Bacteria; kingdom Bacillati; phylum Actinomycetota; class Coriobacteriia; order Coriobacteriales; family Coriobacteriaceae; genus Collinsella; species Collinsella aerofaciens. Next base: position 1,705,142 of record NZ_CP084004.1, on the reverse strand, counting down.
CCGCCTTGGGGCTTAAGCGATAACGCGAACGGGTGGCACGGGCGGCGGAAACGACGGCACGGCACAGCTCAAACGCGCGCTCGGCGGGCTCGTCGACGTACTTGGCGTAGTCGGCGGGCTCGGGCCACTTGGCGATCATGAGCGCCTCGGCGCGGTTCACGTTGCCCTCGGCGTCCAGGTCGAGCACGCTCGCCGGCATGTTGTCCCAGATCTCCTCGGTGACAAACGGCATAAGCGGGTGCATCAGGCGAATGGAGGTGTCGAGCACAAAGATCAGGTTGCGCTGCGCCTGTAGACGGCCCTCGCCCTTCAGACGGGCCTTGGTGACCTCGACGTACCAGTCGCAGACCTCGTTCCAGAAGAACTGCTGCACGCCGCGGGCCATGTCGCCAAAGGTGTAGTTCTCAATACCCTCGGTGACCATCTTCACGGCCTTGGCCAGGCGGCTGAACATCCAAGCGTCGGCCGGCGTCTCCACGACAGGCTCGCCGGGCGTGTAGCCCTCCATGTTCATGAGCAGGAAGCGGCTGGCGTTCCAGATCTTGGTCACAAAGCTCTTGGCCTGGTCGGTACGCGGGCTGTCGATGAGCTTCTTGGTCTTCTTGTCGATGTTCGCGTCAAACTTGACGTCCTGGTTGTTGGTGCACAGCGTGAGCAAGTTGAAGCGCATGGCGTCGGCGCCGTACATGCCAATGAGGTCCATGGGGTCAACGCCGTTGCCCTTGGACTTGGACATGCGGCTGCCGTCCTTGGCCAAGATCGTCGGGTATATGACGACGTCCTTAAACGGCACCTCGTCCAAGAAATACAGCGAACTCATGACCATGCGGGCGACCCACAGCGCGATGATGTCGCGTGCGGTGACGAGCGCCGTCGTGGGGTGATGGCCCTCGAGCAGCTCCGGCTTTTGCGGCCAGCCCTGCGTGGCGAAGGTCCACAGCTGCGAGCTGAACCAGGTGTCCAGCACGTTCTCGTCCTGATGCACGTGATGGCCGCCGCACTTGGGACACACATCGGTGTCCTCGGTGAGGGCGTCCTCCCAGCCGCAGTCCTCGCAGTAGAACACGGGAATGCGATGGCCCCACCACAGCTGGCGCGAGATGCACCAGTCCTTGAGGTTCTCCATCCAGGTGGTGTAGGTCTGCGTCCAGCGCGCGGGGTGGAAGGTGACCTTGCCGGAGTTGACGGCGTCGAGCGCCGGTCCCTTGAGCTTGTCGACGGCCACAAACCACTGCTCGGACAGCCACGGCTCCAGCGCGGAGTCGCAACGGTAGCAGTGCATGACGGAGTGGTCGAGGTCCTCGACGTGATCGAGCAGGCCGTGCTCCTCAAACCACTTGATGACGGCCTCGCGGCACACCTCGCGGTTCATGCCGGTGAACTCGCCGTAACCCTCGACGACCACCGCGTGCTCGTCGAAAATGTTAATCTGCGACAGGTCGTGGGCCTGACCCATGGCATAGTCGTTGAGGTCGTGGGCCGGTGTGACCTTGACAAAGCCGGAACCGAAGTTGGCGTCAACGTGGTAGTCGGAGAAGATGGGGATCTCGCGGTTGACGATCGGCAGCATGACGGTCTTACCCACGAAGGCGGCCTTCTCGGGGTCCTTCGGGGAGACGGCAACGCCCGTGTCGCCGAGCATGGTCTCGGGGCGCGTGGTGGCGACGACGATGTAGTCCTGGCCGTTGACCGGCTCGGTCAGCGGGTAGCGCAGGTGCCACAGGTGGCCCTTCTCGTCCTTATACTCGGCCTCGTCGTCCGAGATGGCGGTGGTGCAGTTGGGGCACCAGTTGACGATACGCTTGCCACGGTAGATCAGGCCGTCGTGGTACCAGTCGCAGAAGACCTTACGCACGGCCTGGGCGTAATCCTCGTCCATGGTGAAGCGCTCGTTGTCGAAGTCGACGGAGCAGCCCATGCGCTTGATCTGCTCGACGATGATGCCGCCGTACTCGTGGGTCCAGTCCCAGCAGGCGTCGACAAACTTGTCGCGACCGATCTCCAGGCGGCTGATGCCCTCGCTCTTGAGCTTCTTGTCGACCTTGGTCTGCGTGGCGATACCGGCGTGATCGGTGCCCAACACCCAGCGCGTGGACTTGCCGCGCATGCGAGCCATACGGACGATGGCGTCCTGGATGGAGTCGTCGGTAGCGTGGCCCATGTGGAGCTTGCCGGTCACGTTGGGAGGCGGAATGGTGACGGTGCAGTCGCCCACGCCCTCGCGGCGCTTATAGTAGCCGCCGTCGAGCCACTTCTGCAGGATCGCCGGCTCGTTGGTCGACGGATCGTAATTCTTGGGCATTTCTTCCATATATCTCTCCCTGTCCCGCCGGGGAGGAATGTAGGCCCGCTAGGGTCTGCATTCCTCCCCTTAGGTATCGATTACTTCAGTCTGATATGACTTCGCTGAGGCTTAAACAAACACACAGAATAACACAGGTAGTTGGGGTTATTGCGTATATATAAAATAGCCTCCGACCGCGGATGGTCGGAGGCTATTTGCAAGCACGTTTTTGGCTGGTTTACCCGTAGATGCGTTGGGGCTGTTCTTCGCCCTTAACCGCCGCTTCGGTTACGACGACCTTAGCGACGCCCTCCTCGCTGGGAAGGTCGAACATCGTCTGCTGAAGCACGTCCTCGCAGATGGAGCGCAGGCCGCGGGCGCCGGTCTTGCGGGCAAGCGCCATGCGGGCGATCTCGTGCAGGGCAGCGTCCTCAAACTCAAGATCGACATCCTCGAGCTGGAACATCTTGCGGTACTGGCGCACCACGGCGTTCTTGGGCTCGGTCAGAATCGAGACCAGGTCGTCCTCGTCGAGCGCCTGCGTCTGGGTGACAACGGGCGTACGGCCCACGAACTCGGGGATCATGCCAAAGGCGTTGAGGTCCTGCGGAAGCACCTGGCGCAGCAGGTCGTTCTCGTCGACCGAGGTGGGGCCGGCGATCTCGGAGTTAAAGCCCACGCCCTTGTTGCCCACGCGATCGGCGATGATCTTGTCCAGACCCACAAAGGCACCGCCGCAGATAAACAGGATGTTAGTCGTGTCGATCTGCAGCAGCTCCTGCTGGGGATGCTTGCGGCCACCGGTAGGCGGAACGCTGGCCACCGTGCCCTCAAGAATCTTAAGCAGCGCCTGCTGCACACCCTCGCCCGAGACATCGCGGGTAATGGAGAGGTTCTCGGCCTTGCGGGCAATCTTGTCAATCTCGTCCACGTAGATAATGCCCACCTGAGCGCGCTCAATGTCGCCATCGGCAGCATTGATGAGCTTGAGCAGGATGTTCTCCACGTCCTCGCCAACGTAACCAGCCTCGGTGAGCGCGGTGGCATCGGCGATGGCAAACGGCACCTCGAGGATGCGCGCGAGCGTCTGGGCCAGCAGCGTCTTGCCGGTACCGGTGGGACCGAGCAGCAGGATGTTGGACTTGGCGAGCTCCACCTCGTCCATGTCATCGTCAAGCTGCGAGTCCAAACCGTCGTCAAAGGCCGAAAGCGCAGCACCGCCCTCGATGACGCGGCGGTAATGGTTGTACACGGCAACCGACATGGCGCGCTTGGCGTCCTCTTGGCCCATGACATAAGCCGAAAGCTCGTCATAGATCTCGTGCGGCGTCGGCACGTGCGTGATGACCTGGCGGTCGTCCTCGAGCTCAAAGCCCTCGGCCTCGGGGTCCACGGCGGGCTGGGATGCAGCCTGGCCGTGGTCGTTGAGAAAGCCCGGCAGCTTGCCGTTGCGAGCGGCGTCCATAAAGTCCGAAGCCAGCGACTCCTCCAGAATCTCGGAACAGGCGGCGACGCACTCGTCACAGATAAAGATGTTGGTCGGACCCTTTACGAGGCGACGGACCTGCCCCTGCTCTTTTCCGCAGAAGGAGCAGCGGATGGGGTTGCCATTCTCGTCAAAGTTGTCCTGCATGTTTCCTGCCATCCTAGGCGTCCTTCGCGGCGAGATCGCGCGAGGTGACGATACGGTCGATCAGGCCGTAGTCGAGGGCCTCGGCAGCGGTCAGGTAGTTGTCGCGCTCGGTATCGGCCTGGACCTTCTCGATGGGCTGGCCCGAGGCATCGGACAGGATCTGATTGAGCTCGCGGCGGGTCTTCTTGATCTCCTCGGCAACGATCTCGATCTCGGTCTGCTGGCCCTGGGCACCGCCGCTGGGCTGGTGAATCATGACCTTGGAGTGCGGCAGGCAGAAGCGCTTGCCCTTGGCGCCAGCCGAAAGCAGCACGGCGGCCATGGACGCAGCCATACCGACGCAGATGGTGGAGACCTGCGGCTTGATAAAGTTCATGGTGTCAAGAATCGCCAGGCCGGAGTAAACCTCGCCGCCGGGCGAATTGATGTAGAGCGAGATATCCTTCTCGGCATCCTGGCTCTCAAGATGCAGCAGCTGGGCAACGACCAGGTTGGCGCTGACGGAGTTGATCTCCTCGCCCAAGAAGATGATGCGGTCGTTGAGCAGGCGCGAATAGATATCGTAGCTGCGCTCGCCGCGCGGCGTCTGCTCGATAACGTATGGCACGAGGGCGGAATCGAACTTAGCGATCATACGCATCTCCATTTCTCTCTTGCGGACCAAATTGGTTCTAGATAAACGTACGGTGCCCGCATGCTATGCATTGGCTGGCACCGTACGAAGCAACCGGATAACCGGTGTATAACTTTACCCCATCACAGGCGCACGCATGCGCTCGCGGGCAAGGTGGCGAGAATTACTCGGCGTCCTTGGCGGTCTCGTCGACCTCGGTCACCTTGGCGTTCTCGACCAGGTGGTCGACGGCCTTGGAGCGACGGATGGACTCACGGACGGCAGGCATGCGACCATCGGCGATGAACTCGGCCTTGGAAGCCTCGACGTCCTTGACGCCGGCCTTCTCGAACTCGGCGTTGATGTCGTCCTCGGTGACCTCAATCTTGAGCTCACGGGCGAGGGCGTCGAGCGCCAGGGACTCACGGGCAACGTCGTTGGCCTGCTTGTGCAGGTCGCCGATGAACTGCTCCATGGTCAGGCCGGAAGCGGGCAGCCAGGTGTCCAGCGTCATGCCGCGGGCAGCGAGGTTGGACAGGAAGTTCTGGCCAAGCTCCTCAAAGACGGACTGCTCGTAGTCGGCATCCATCTCGTCGAGCTGCAGGCGCTCGGCGAGAGCGGAGACGCAACGGTTCTCCTTCTCGGCCGGGAGGCGGGAAGCCTTGTCCTGCTCGATCTCGATCTTGATGGCGTCGCGCATAGCGTCGATGCTGTCGAAGCCAAAGTCGGACTTGACGAGCTCGTCGGTGAGCTCGGGGGTGTTGCGGACCTTGATGCCCTTGACGGTGACCTCGACGGTGTGGGTCTCGGCCTCCTCGCCCTCCTCGGCCTCGTCGGTCCAGGTGACGGACTTGACGTCGTCAACGTTGGTGCCGATCAGAGCCTCGTTGAACTCGGCGGGGTTGCTGTCGCTACCGGCGATGAGCATACGGCCCTCGGCGGCGAAGTTATCGGCGTTCTCGACGGCCTTGAGGTCGACGGTGACGTAGTCCTCGGCCTCGACGGCGCGACCCTCGACGTCCTCGAAGGTGGCACGGTAGTTGAGGAGCATCTCGACCTGGTTGTTGATCTCGGACTCGGTGACCTCCGCAGGGGGCATCTCGATCTCGACGGCGTCGAAGGAAGAGAGCTCGGCAGCAGGACGCAGGGAGAACTCGACGGTGTAGGTGTAGTCCTCGTGATCCTTGGCGAGGTCGAGCTCCTTGTAGTCACCGTTCTTGGTGGGGACGATGTCCAGCTCGTTGAGGACGGCGGGCTCGTTGGCGGCGATCAGGTCGTTGGTGGCCTGAGCGAGGGTTGCCTCGGCGCCAAGAGCGGAGTCGATGACCGGACGGGGAGCCTTACCGGCACGGAAGCCCGGGAAGCGGTACTTCTTGGCGGTATCCTTGTAGGCCTTCTTGATCGCGGCGTCGACGTCGGCGGCCGGGATGGTGACCGTTGCGGTGAGCTTGGCGTCCTTGACGTCAGAAGCGGTGATGTTCAACACGTTCCTCCTCATACTGCCCAGCTTATCTGAGGTGCTGGTACCTTTATGCAACAAAGAGTCGCGACGGCCGAAGCCGACGCAGATGCGTTGGTGCGGGCGAAAGGACTCGAACCTTCACGGGAATCCCACCAGAACCTAAATCTGGCGCGTCTACCAATTCCGCCACGCCCGCATGAGCGCACAGACTAGGAATGATAGCAGATACGAACGACAAGCGCACGCACACGTTTTACAGGCTCACGACCTCACCACGAGTGCGAAAGGCGGGGCGAGTTGCCCCGCCCCGCCAATTACGACTTGTTCGCCGACCCGCTACTCCCCCAGCAGGGCCTTCTCGGGCGTGATGGGCAGTGAGCGAACCTGATGGCCGGTGGCGTGCGCCACGGCCGAGGCCACGGCGGCGAGCGGCGTGTTGATGACGACCTCGCCGATCGACTTGGCGCCAAACGGGCCCGTCGGCTCGTAGCTCGGCTCAAAGGCCACGCGAATGCTGCCGATATCCAGGCGCGTGGGCAGCTTGTAGCTCATAAAGTTGCCGGTGCGTAGGCGACCGCGGTCGTCGTGCTCGACAATCTCGTAGAGCGCGTGGCCGATACCCTGGGCAATGCCGCCCTCGGCCTGGACGCGCGCGAGCGCCTCGTTGATCACGGTGCCGCAATCCACAGCCGCCGCGTAGTCCACCACGGTCACCTTGCCGGTGGCCTTGTCGACCTCGACCTCGGCAATGCCGGCCATAAACGGCGGAGGCGAAACGGGCAGGCAGGCAGAAGCATGCGAGGTGAGCGCGTCGCCGCCCGCGATGTTCTTGACGCACAGGTTGGCAAAGTCGCGCAGCGTGAGGTAGCGGTTCTGCTCGCGCGCGGCACGCTCGTCGGACAGGCGCACGTACTGGCCGTCGAAGACCACGTCGACGGCGTCCACGTCCCACATCTGGGCGGCCTTGGCGCAGATCTTCTCACGCAGCTCGCTTGCGGCGTTCTTGGCTGCCAGGCCCGTCACGTAGGTACCGGAGCTCGCGTACGAGCCGGCGTCGAACGGCGACACGTCGGTATCCACGCCGCGCACCACGATCAGCGAGCTCTCCACGCCCAGCTCCTCGGCGGCAATCTGCGCCAGGATCGTGTCGACGCCCATGCCGTTATCGGTGGCGCCGGTGCCGATGGTAATGAAGCCGTCCTCTTCCAGGCGCATGTCGATACCGGCTATATCCACGTTGGAAATGCCAGAGCCCTGCATGGTGAGCGCGCAACCCAGGGCGCGCACACGGTCGCCCAGGTCCACGGCCAGCGGCTTGTCGCGCCAGCCGACCATGTCCATCGCGCGCAGCAGGCAGCGGTCGAGCGCGCAGGCGTTGAGCTTCTCGTTGTAGTACTGCGGCATGATCTCGCCCTCGCGCACGATGTTCTTAAGGCGCAGGTCGGCGGGGTCCATGTGCAGCATGTCGGCGAGCTCGTTGACGGCGCTCTCCACGGCAAACTGGCCCTGGGTGGCACCGTAGCCGCGATACGCGCCGCCGCGGTTGGTATTGGTGTAGACAGCGTCCCAGCTAAAGCGGCTCGCCTTCACGTGGTTGTAGATGGGCAGGCTCTTGTGGCCCGACAGGCCGATCGTCGTGGTAGCGTGCTCGCCGTACGCACCGGCGTTGGACAGCGTATGCAGATCGATGGCCGTGATGGTGCCGTCGTTCATGGCACCCAGCTTAACGGTCATCTGCATCTGGTGGCGCGAGTTGCCCGCGGTGATGGTCTCCTCGCGGGTGTAGCAGCAATAGCTCGGACGGCCGGTCTGCTGGGTCACAAACGCCACGAAGATCTCGCAGCAGCCCGTCTGCTTGGAGCCAAAGCCGCCGCCGATGCGCGGCTTAATGACCTGCACCTGCGACTGCGGAATGTCGAGCGACTGCGCGACCATGCGGCGCACGTGAAAGGGCACCTGCGTGGAGGTGGTCACCGAGATGCGGCCGAACGCGTCGGTCGTCGCGAAGGCGCGGAAGGTTTCCATGGGCGCGGTCTGCGTGGCCTGGCTGGTGTAGGTGCGCTCAAAGACGATGTCGCTCTGGGCGAAGGCCTCGTCCAGGTCGCCAAAATCGCTGGTACCGCTGCACACCAGGTTGCGCGGGACATCGCCGCCCTGCGGGAACATAAAGGTCACGTCGCCCTCGGGGTGGACCACGATGTCGTTATCGAGTGCCTTGGTAAAGTCGAGCAGCGGCTCGAGCACCTCGTAGTCGACCTTGATGAGCTTGAGTGCCTTGTCGGCAGCCTCCTCGGTCTCGGCAGCGACGATCGCCACCTCCTCGTTTTGGTAGCGCACAAGGTTCTCGAGAATCAGGCGGTCGTAGGGACTCGGCTGCGGATAGCTCTGACCGGCGATAGTAAAGCGGCGCTTGGGCACGTCCTCGTAGGTGTAGACGCCCACGACGCCCGGCACCTTAAGGGCGCGAGACGTGTCGATGGAGCGGATCTTGGCGCGGGCATAGGGGCTGCGCTTGAGCTTGACGATCAGGGCGCCGGCGGGCACCATATCGCCGGTGTAGACCGGACGACCCTCGAGCAGGGCCTTCGAGTCCTTCTTGGGCTGCTTGTGGGTGATCTGCTTGTAGGAGACGCCGTCAGAGCTCGTGTCGTTGACGGGCAGCTCGGGCATCTCAAAGCCAACCTGCACGCCGGACTCGTTGAGGAAGCGCACGATAGCGCGCAGCTGGCTCTCGTAGCCGCTGCAGCGGCAAAGGTTACCGGCAAGCTGACGTGAGAGCTCCTCACGCGTGGCGACGAGGCTCGGGTCCTCCTTGGCGGCGCGGGCAAGCACCAGCACGTTCATGATAAGGCCGGGGGCACAAAAACCGCACTGCTCGGCGCCTTCGGCAGCCATCGCACGGGCAAGCGCCTCGGACTCGGCCTTGAGGCCCTCGAGCGTGGTGATGGAGCGGCCCTCGACGCGCGCGGCGGGAACCGAGCAGCTCAGAACCGGGTCGCCATCGAGCCACACCGTGCACAGACCGCAGTTGGTGGTCTCGCAGGCACAGCGCACCGACGCGCAGCCCTGCTCGCGCAGCAGCGCAAAGAGCATGGTGTCGGGGGCAATCTGAACCTTGACCTTGCGGCCGTTGAGCGTAAAGGAAAGATCGATGAGTTTGGCAGCCATTAGCGCACCTCGCTAGAATCGACGCCGGGCACGCGGCGGCAGGAATACTCATCCGTGGCAAACTTAGGAATCTGCACGCCCTCGAGCTCGTGCGCAAGCGCGGCCGAAAGCTCGATGCCGGCGGCGCGACGCACGGCCTGAATCGCCAGCGGGGCCGAGATGCGGCGGCGGTAGTCGGCCGAGCCCCACAGGTTGGTGCCATAGCTCAGCGCGCGTACGGACGCGGCCAGGGCGCGCAGCTCGTCCTCTGAAGGCTGCTCGTTCACCAGGCCACATGCCTCGCCCTGCAGCAGGGTCGCGCGCAGCGGGCGGGCGCCCACGGTGACATGCCAGCTGTTGTCCCACCAGGCGGCGGTGACGTTTAAGGAGGGGAAGTCAGTCGCGGCCTTGCGCACGGCTTCATAGCTCGCACGGTAATCGTGCTTAACGACCACGACGTGCTCGATCACGTCGCGCACATAGCCCATGTCCACGAACTCGGCGAGCGGCACGCGGCCGGCGCCCGTCAGCTCAACATACGAATCGAGCGCCAAAAATGCCGAGAGCACGTCCGAAAAACCAAAGCGACCGTAAATGCTGCCGCCCACCGTGGCGGTGTTGCGCAGCTGCACGCCCACGATATCGTGGACGGCGAACTCAAAGACATGGTTGACAAGCGCGTTGAGCCCGGCATGGCGCTCGAGCTGGCGCAGGGTACACATGGCACCGATGCGAAACTCGGTCTCGGTCTCCTCAATCTGATCGAGTCCGCAGGCCGAAAGGTCAATCGCCGTCGCCACGCGACGCGAACCCAGGCGCATCCAAATGCCACCGCTCACAATCTTGTTGTTGCGGTTCTTCTGTAAGAGCTCATAGGCTTCGGCCGCGTTTCCAACACGGACGTAGGTACCGAACTTGAGCACGTTCTCCCCCATCTCTTCACTTGTCCAGTACGTTTAAGTGTACCAAACGAGGGGCCGCACACCGTTTTAGGACAAAATCCACCCACCCATCCATAACTTGCGGTGATATACGGACTGATTAGTCGTTCTGGAACGCAAAACAGTCCGTATATCACCGCAAGTTATGAGGAGTCCTCCGGGATAGAAAAGGCTCCCAGCCGGAATGGCTGGGAGCCTCATCACATGCTATATCGAGCGAAGATTTAGCAGACGCCCTGGGCGAGCATGGCGTCGGCGACCTTCAGGAAGCCGGCGATATTGGCGCCCATGACAAAGTTGCCCTCCTCGCCGTACTCCTTGGCGGTGTCGTCCACGTTGTGGAACATGCCGCGCATGAGCTGCTCGAGCTTGCCGTCGACCTCCTCGAAGGTCCAAGACAGGTGCTCGGCGTTCTGGCTCATCTCCAGGCCGGACACGAGCACGCCGCCAGCGTTGGCAGCCTTACCGGGCATAAAGGCGACGCCGTTCTCCTGGAAGTAGGTCGTAGCCTCGATGGTCGTGGGCATGTTCGCGCCCTCGCCGACCACCTTGCAGCCGTTGGCGACGAGCGCCTGGGCGTCCTCGAGCAGCAGCGTGTTCTCGCGAGCGCAGGGCAGCGCGATGTCGCAGGGCAGCTGCCACACGCCGCGGCCGTCGCCCTCGTGCCACGTGGCATTGGGCTTCTCGTCAACGTACATGGCGAGCGTAACGCCCTTGTCGTGGCCGGAACGCTTCTTGTTGTAGACATGCTCGAGCACGGTGTAGTCAATGCCGTCGGGATCCTCGACCCAGCCGTGAGTATCGGAGCAGGCGAGCACCTTGCCGCCGAGCTGGGCGACCTTCTGGACCGCGTAGATAGCGACGTTACCGGAGCCGTGAACGACGACGTTCTTGCCCTCGAAGGAGTCGCCGCGGCTCTTGAGGTACTCGTCCACAAAGTAGACCAGGCCGTAGCCGGTAGCCTCGGTACGGGCGAGCGAACCGCCAAAGGAGAGGCCCTTGCCGGTGAGGACGCCGGTCCACTCGTTGGTCAGGCGCTTGTACTGACCGAACAGGTAGGCAACCTCGCGGCCGCCAACGCCCAGATCGCCGGCGGGAACGTCGGTGTTGGGGCCGATGTGGCGATAGAGCTCGGTCATGAAAGACTGGCAGAAGTGCATGATCTCGTTGTTGGACTTGCCCTTGGGGTCAAAGTCGGAGCCGCCCTTGCCGCCGCCCATGGGAAGGGTGGTCAGGCTGTTCTTGAGGATCTGCTCCAGGCCCAGGAACTTGAGCATGCCCAGGGTGACCGTCGGGTTAAAGCGCAGGCCGCCCTTGTAGGGTCCAATGGCAGAGTTGAACTCGACGCGGTAGCCGCGGTTGACCTGGACCTTGCCCTGGTCGTCGACCCAGGGGACACGGAACATAACGATGCGCTCGGGCTCGACGAGGCGCTCCAGCAGGGCGGCCTCCTCGTACTCGGGGTGGGCGTCGAGCGCCGGCTGGATGGTGCCGAGGATCTCGGTCGCGGCCTGGATGAACTCAGGCTGCTCGGGATAGCGGGCCTTGAGCTCTTCGAGAACTTTCTGCGTGTAGCTCATGCTTCCTCCAATGATGGGAAACGAAAAATGTTGATCGCGGCACCCCATGCGCCGCGAGCTTTATCGAATATGGATAATATCGCACTGTTGCAGCAAAGTTTCGCATAAGCCGACGAGCAGATGTTTCGTTTTGATTACGATGCAGGTAGAAGCGTTTTCGAGTGTCTGACGCGCAAAACCCGTGTTTCAAACCTGTTTCGTCCACGTGTTCCAAACCACCACATTGGGGACAGGCACCTTTGTGGGGGTTTGGTGGTTAGAGGACGAGTTGGTGGTAGTCGGCGGGGGTTACGCGGCCCTCGGTGGCGGCGCGGAAGGCGGCGAGGGCATCGCCCGAGAACGGCATGGCCCAGCACAGGCCGCAACCTGCAGTAATGGAGCCGGGCAGCGGCATGATGCGCCCGGGCACACCGGCATCCAGGCACAGCTGCTCGCATTCCATCACATCGAAGGTGCTGTCAAACGAAACGATGATCTTGCGTTCGTGGTCGAGGGCATCACCGGACGGGCCTTCGCGGTGTGCATCACGATACGCCGCGGCGGCCGCTTCCTCTTCCGCAGTATGACCACAGCCACCGCAGCCGCAGGTACAGGGCTCGGAACCATCGCAAGTGCAAGGCTCTCCCGTGTCGGGGCAAATATCGTGAGACATGGCAACTCCAATCGTCTAGGCGAGCAACTCGGCCGCCGCAAACTCCTCGGGCGTATTGACGTTTTCGAAGCAGAGCGTCGAGCCCGCGGCCTTAACAATCTGCGGCTCATCCATATAACCGGCCTGAACGCGACTGATCAGGCAGCGAATGCGCTGTCGGTCGCAGGAGAGCAGCTCTTGGGCAACCGGAGCACACGCATCACGGCGCCAGACGGCGCAAAGCGGCTCAATCCCCCGCTCCTCGCGCGGCACGCACACGTCGAGCGCCTCGGCCTCAACACGATCGGCAAGCGCGCCGATGAGTTCCGGCGAGACAAACGGCATATCACAGGCGACGATCGCCACGAGCGGCAGCCGGGCCGCAGTCAGCGAACTCGCGATGCCGCGCATGGCGCCCGCCGACCCCTCAAGGTCCGCCACCACACGCGGCACCAAGCCGCCAAACGCGCACTCCTCAAGGTAGGCAAGCTCGTTGGGACGCGAAGTCGTCACGACTAACTCGCCGGCAACTGGCGCCAGCCGACCCAGCACGCGCTCGATCAAGGGCTCGCCACAAAACGCCATGCGCGCCTTGTCGCAACCCATGCGCGACGACAGCCCGCCCGCTTGGACGACACAAGAAAGATCGGCACGTCTTACGGTAGTCATACGGCAAAACACCCCCATCGGCATGCTCGAAACCCGGTGCACGAAGCTAAATACCGTCGCCGATAAAGCGGGCGGCACGGCAAACCCATGCAAAAACAAAACAGCGCCTTTGCGGCACGCAGCAAGACCGCGAGCACAAAAGCGCTGGTAGCGTATGGCGGGAACGTATGTGAATCGAACACATCCAAGACGTTTTGCACGCCTCGCAACGGTTTTGAGGACCGCGGAGCCCACCGGAGCCCATCCGTTCCCAAGTGCGGCGGTATTTTACCAAACCGAGCAGCCAATCTAGCGCAGGGACCTCAGGCCGCCGGCATCCTTGTCGAGCACCGTAAAGCGCACGGCATCCAGGTGCTCCAAGATGCTGATGGCGCGTTTGCGCGACACGCCCAGGGCCTCGCGCAGCACGCTCGTGGTGGCAGCGCCGCCGGCTGCCTCAATGGCGGCGGCGACGAGTTCACGTGCATGGGCCTCGGCGGCAGCGGACAGGGCAACGTCGCGCTCGACCTTAACGATAGAGCGATTGAGCGAAAGCTCGCGCAGGGCGCGCGTCATAGTGTCGCGGCCGAGCTGCAACTGCTCGCCCACCTCGGGCAATGTCGGTGCATCGAGGCCGGCTTCGTCCAGCAAGGCAACGATACGTTCGCAGGCCTCGCGCACCACACGCGCCGCGGCGGCAGCGGAGTGCGGGTCGAACACCTCGGCGCCCTCGGAGGCACACACGCCGCGCGAGCAGCCCTCGGCAATCAGAGCCGCGGCAACGCCTTCATCAGCGGAAGGCCACGCAGCATGGGCAACGGCGCCGGGCGTAAAGCCCGTCTCCTTGGGAGACGCCGCATGCACGGCTGACAGGGTCGCCGCCAGAGCATCCATCGCGGCGTCGAGCACCACGGCGTCCGCAAAGAGGGCCGCATCACCCACGGCAAGCTTGCGAACGGAGCCCTGCGACACCAACCCGCGCAGTGCGGCATCGACCTCGCCGACGCCAAGATCCAAAGCCTCGGCAACATCAACCGCCGTAACCGGCAGCATCTGCAGCGCCAGCCAAGCACCCACACCGCCCGCGATATCGCCGGACTCAAGCGCCGCAAACAGTGCGCGCTCGCCGGCAGAAAGCTCGCGCGAGCGACGGCAGCGCGAAAGCAGCACGCGCCCGCCGCCGATGAGCATAACGGGCGAATACGACAGCACCACGGCATGGTCTCCGGCACACAGCGGCAGCGGCTCCTCCAGGCGCACCTGCACGGTACGGGTCTCGCCCACCGCCATGGGGGCCTCGCCCTCCAAAAGCATGATGCGGCCGACGACCTCGGCCGTGCCGGCCATCACATGCACACGCGCGCCCGACTCGAGCACGCGCGGCTTGGTGCCCTCGCGGCCCAGGTAGGTGAACGTCATCATAAAGCGCAACGTCTGGCCAAAGCGGTCCGCCACGCCCAGCATCTCGCCACGGTCAAGCGCCGCGACACCGTCACCAACTAGGTTGAGCGCCACACGCTGACCAGGCAGCGCGCGCGGCGTATCGCCATGCACCTGAATCCCGCGCACGCGACAGACCGTACGCGACGGCAAAGCCATCAGCTCGTCGCCCACCGCAACCGGCGCATCATGCAGCGTTCCCGTCACGACAGTGCCGACGCCCTTGATCGTAAAGCAGCGGTCAATCGGCAGACGAGGCGCGGCATCGCTCCGCTCGGCACGGTCGCGACAGGCACCCCAGCAAACACCCACCTGCTCGTCGAGCACCGCAAGCAGCCCGTCGATCCCCTCGCCCGTCTTGGACGACACGGGCACGATCGGCGCGCCCGCAAACACGGTGCCCGACAAAAAGTCATCGACATCGAGCTCGGCAAGCTCGGTCATCTCGGCGTCGGCCAGGTCGCACATCGTCAGCGCGACCACCATATGCGTAACGCCCAACAGCTCCAGCACATGCACGTGCTCGCGGGTCTGCGGCATTACGCCCTCAACGGCAGAGACCACCAGCACGGCAACGTCGATGCCTGTCGCACCCTGCACCATAGCGCGCAGGTAATGCGCGTGGCCCGGCACGTCGACAAGGCCAACGATCTTGCCGCTCGGCAGTGCCAGTTCGCCAAAGCCCAGCTCCACCGTCATGCCCCGGCGACGCTCAACCTCCAGACGGTCGGGATTCTTGCCGGTCAGCGCCTCGATCAGTGCGGACTTACCGTGGTCAACGTGACCCGCCGTGCCAACGATAACGGGGCACTCCACCAGCGTTTGAACCTCACTCATCGAGCAACCGCCTTCTTAACGCACGCGACGAGCGTCGTTGCCGCCGTCTCGATATCGCGGTCACCCACGAGCGTGCGCACGTCAAACAAAATGCGATCGTGCGAGGTTCGTGTGACGACCGGCGTGTCGAAGTCCTGGACAAGCGAGCGCTTAAGCGCGTCGACCGTCAGGCGCTCGTCAACAAGGCGCACGGCAACGCACATCGTGGGTAGCTCCATGGTAGGCAGCGAACCGCCACCGGGTGTCGAGGACTCCTCGACAATCTCCAACTCAACGGCGCACGGGCAACCGGCCTTATCGAGCCCGGCGACCATACAATCGCGCAGCTTACGGGCACGACGCTCCAGATGAGCCTGCGGAAGCGTGAGCATGCTGAGCACCGGCACCTCGCGATGGGCAACATCGGCACCGTCCATGTAGATGCGAAGCGTGGCCTCAAGCGCCGTGAGCGCCAACTTGCCCGGACGCAGAGCACGCATAAGCGGATGCGACCCGCAGGCCTGGACCAGATCGCGACGACCCATGATAATGCCCGCCTGTGCGGCACCGAGCAGCTTATCGCCCGAACACGACACGATATCAAGCCCCGCCGCGACCGAGGTCGGCGTGGTCTCCTCGCCGCCGCGAACCAGGATATCGTCGGGCAGCAGCGCGCCAGACCCCTGGTCCTCGTAGAACAGCAGACCATGCTTGTGGGCCAGGGCGGCAAGCTCCCGAGAGCTCACTTCCTCGTGAAAACCCTCGATGCGATAGTTGGAAGGATGGACCTTGAGGATCATGGCCGTTTCGGGCGTGATGGCGCGCTCGTAGTCGCTCAAATGCGTGCGGTTGGTGGCCCCGACCTCAACGAGCTTGGCACCCGAGGCCTCCATAACATCGGGGATACGGAAGCTGCCGCCGATCTCGACAAGCTCGCCGCGGCTGACGATAACCTCCTTGCCCGCAGCGTGAGTCGCCAGTACCAGCAGCACCGCGGCGGCATTGTTGTTGACCACGAGCGCGTCCTCGGCACCGGTGAGAGAGCGAATCAGCTGGGCAGCGTGCTCCTTGCGCGACCCACGCGAGCAGGTGTCCACGCTGTACTCGAGCGTGCTGTACCCGCGCGCGACCTCGGCCACGGCCTTGGCGGCCGACTCCGCGAGCGGGGCGCGACCCAAGTTGGTATGGATGACCACGCCCGTAGCGTTGACGGCGGGACGCAGGCTCGGCAGCGCGGAGCGGTGAGCACGCCACTCGATGGCCGAAGCCAGGTCGCGCTTAGAGCGCGGGGCGGCACCGGCGCGAATGGCGGCGCGCTCCTCGTCGAGCTCGGCCGTGACGGCGGCATGCACCACCGCGTCGCAGGTCTCCCCCGCCGCCTTCACCACCGGCCACTCGGCAAGCAGCTCGTTGACGGAAGGAATAGCGCGCAGGCGGGCGCGTACCTCATCGGACATGTTCTGGCTATCGCTCATGTGCAGCCTTTCAAAAGAAACGTGGATCAGTCGAATACATCAGCTGAGTCAATTACTCGTCATTATCCTCGCGCGCGACAATCTTTTCCACGCGAACGGCGTTTTCCTGGGTGAGCGCGGCGCCCGTCAACGGGTCCCAGCGCAGCGGCGTGTGGTCGAGCGGGCCAACGCCCAAGGCCTGCCGGCCACCAACCTCAGCACCGAATGCGCGTCCGCCGGGAGCGGCCGAGGTGAAGATGCACGCCGGATGCAGATAGGGCGTCGTCTCCACGCGCACGCGGTCGCGGCCCATGTCGCTCACAAGCTCGACGATCTCCCCGTCGGCGATGCCCATGCGCGCAGCAGCATCGGCATTCATCTGCACGGCATCCAGGTCCGATCCAGCCTCGGCGGCACCCTGGGCCGCAAGCCTGCGCGAGGTGTGCGACTCAAAGGGACGGTTACCGCTAATGAGGCGAAACATCCCCGGGCCAGGCTCCACCATGGGAGCGATCCAGTTGGGTACACGACCCATGCCGGCTCGTTCCCATACGTCGCTTGCCAGCGCAATCTTGCCGCCGGCAAGCGGAATCACCGGCTCACCCGTGCGCGTCGGCAGCGTTATGCCCGTATCGGCCCAGCCGCACTCCATGAGCTCGTCCAGATTGATCCCAAAAGGCGCCACCTGGGCAGCCGCCAGATCGTCAGACGTAAACTGGAAGTACTCGCCCACGCCACACGCCTGCGCCAGACCGGCAAAAATCTCCCGACCGGGACGTGTGTCGTCATGCTGCACAGGCAGCACGGCGTTGCGGTAGAACACGCGCGAATCGTTGGCGCCCACGACCGTCCCCACGCCGCGGTCGGCCTCCAGATACGTCACGTCGGGCAGCACGAAGTCGGAAGCGCGCGCCGTCTCGGACCAGCGAATATCAATCGTCACGAGCAAGTCGAGCTGCTGCAAGATGCCCAACCAAGCCTGCGCATTGCCATAGCCCGCACCGGGGTTACTGGCATAGACGATGAGCCCACGCAAATCGCCGGCAAGAATCGACTGGCCGATGGTCGTGCACAGACCGCGCTCGGGGTCGACGAGCGGATAGCGTTCGGACCCCAACTTGGGCTCACGTGGCATCGACGGCGTCGCGAAACGCGCAGGGTCCAAATCGCCCAACGCAAGCGGTGTGGGCGGGTTGAGGGCACCGCCCGCATGTCCGATGCAGCCCAGCAGCACATCGACCAAACAGATAGCGCGCGCGGTCTGGGTGCTATTGGCATACGCGATGCCGATGCCACCATGAAAGCCTGCATCCACCACAGCGGCAGGCGCGGCGGCAGCTAGCTCGCGCGCCGTGGCGACAATCTCTGCGGCCGGCACGTCGCACATCGACTCGGCCCACTCGGGCGTCCAAGCACTGGCCGCCTGCGCCAGCTCGTCAAAGCCTGTGGCGTAGCGGTCCACGAACTCGTGATCGTACAGGTCCTCGGCTACCAGCACATGTGCGATACCCAGCAGCAACGCCAGATCGCATCCAGGACGTACGCGCAGCCAGCGGTCGGCAAGCGCGGCCGAGCCGCTGCGCCGGGGATCAACCACGACGATCTTCGCCCCGCGCCGGCGCGCATCGTTGAGCGCGTCAACGGCCCCCATCGTCGACGAATCGACAATGGAACGCCCCAGGTACATGATGCAGTCGGTATGCGCAAGGTCGGAGGCGGGGCTATAGCCCAGGCTGTGCTCCCAACCGGTAAGTCGGCTTACCTCGCAGGCACCGTCGGCACCGTATACGTTGGGCGAACCCAGCGCATGCATAAAACGATAGGCCCAGTAGCGGTCGAACGAGGGAACGCCGAGCGTCATACCCAGTGCACGAGGCCCGCACTCGTCAACAATCCCCAAAAGACGCTCGGCAATCTGAGCAAACACCTCGTCCCAGGTAATCGCATCAAACCCCGAGCCATCCCGGCGGCGTCGCATGGGGTGCACAATGCGGTCGCGCTCGTCAAACGGCATTGCCAGGCGATGCCGTCCGCGGGCGCACAGGGCACGCGCCGCGCACGGATGCCCCGGCACCGGCAACTCGGCCACCACGCGACCGTCCTCAACGCGTGCCGCAAAGGCGCAATCGGCATAGCATCCCCCGCATGTGGTCACCACGGTGCGACCGTCACGCTTCACAGCAGATGCCATCTCGATTACCCCTTTCACAAGCCAAACACAGCAGGCCAAAAGCCCGGCAACGAGCCCCAGGCCAAAAAAGCCTCCCGCACGGCAACGCCCCGCGGGAGGCCCAACGTCAAACAGGCGGTACCTTACGCCTCGGACTTCCTGGCGTAGATAAACCAGTAGCCGAGCGCGACCAGAACCGCGCCGCCCACGATGTTGCCCAGCGTGGCGGCGGACAGGTTAAACGCAATGCCCGCGGCGTTGAGTGCATCGGCGCCGGCGACGTCGGCACCGTAGCCGCACGCATGCATCACGGCGCCCATGGGCAAAAAGTACATGTTGGCGACGCAGTGCTCAAAACCGCAGGCCACAAAGGCGGCGATGGGCAGCAGAATGCCCATAACCTTATCGACTACGGTCTTGCCCGCAGTGCCAATCCACACGGCCAGGCACACAAAGATGTTGCACAGGATACCGCGGAAGAAGATCGTCACCCAGTCGACCGTCACCTTGCCGGCGGCGACGCTCACCATGGAGTTGGCGACCGCCTCGCCGTTGAGCTTATAGATGCCGGCCATGTACACCAAAAAGACGATGAACAGAGCACCGACAAAATTGCCGACCCACACAACGACCCAGGCCTTAAGCATCTGAACCAGCGTGATCTTTTTGCTCTTGAGCGCGCAGACCATAAGCGAATTGCCGGTAAACAGCTCGGCGCCGCACACCAGCACCAGCACCAGGCCCAGGCAAAAGCACAGGCCGCCCACGACGCGCTGGGCACCCCAGCCCAGCGTGCTGTCGCTCAAAAACACCGTAAAGAACAG
Source organism: Collinsella aerofaciens (assembly GCF_020181355.1). NCBI lineage: Bacteria > Bacillati > Actinomycetota > Coriobacteriia > Coriobacteriales > Coriobacteriaceae > Collinsella > Collinsella aerofaciens. The sequence continues at coordinate 1,685,499 of NZ_CP084004.1, read as the reverse complement.
GCCGCCGAAGGCGATAAACGCGCCGGCGAACATTGCCAACAGAAAGGCCTTAGCGACCGGCAGGTTAGCCTTGGTCACGCCGGCGGTCTCGGTCTTGGCCTCGATCGCGGCGGGCGCCAGGCAATCGGGAGCGGGATACTCCACCTTGGAATCTGCCATGTCAATCACTTCTTTCCTATTCAGCAGAGACAAGCGCTGCTATTGCTCCTGTCCCAAGCGGACAAAGTGGGAAAAGTCGTTGGCAGCCACGGCGTCGTACACGGCGTCGACGGCGTCAAAGACTTCCGGGGACATGGGGTTGTAGAACTCCGTGTCGCCCGGCTGAATCCCAACGAAGACGATATCATCACACGATTGTTCGATTTCCTCGATCAGAATCGACAAAGGAAGCGAATGCGTGGTGAACATCGACTTGCGGGCCACATCGCGCTTGTCGAGCAAGCGGATGGACCCGACGGGCAGCGCCATGTCGGCGGCATCGACCAAAACCAAACGCGGCGGACGCTCGCGCTTGACCTCGATAATGTCGTCCTCGGGCGTTTGGCCGCCGTCGATGGTGTACCAACCGGCGATGGGTGCGTCCTCCATCTTTTTGGAGAGCACGGGGCCGGCGGCATCGTCGGCACGCAGCACGCTTCCCGCCGTGAGCACGATACCCGCAAACGGGGCGCCGTTCACACGACCATCCACAACGCGACCCATTATTGCAACCTTCCCGTCAGATACACGCCCGACACATCGCGCACGCGCTCAACCAGATCGCGAAACTTCATTAAGAACGCGACCTGCTGGGCATGCAGGCCAAAGTCGTCATCGAACACCGAGATTCCGGCCTTGGCCGACCCGCGAAAACCGCGCTCGTCGAGCAGCGTGTCGCAGGCCTCGAGCAGCGACGGCACCGCCGCCTTGTCGAGCTGGCACTCGCCAAAGGAACGGATGGCCTCGAATTTGGTCTTGGCCTCCCCCTCCGGCAGCGCGTCGACGAGCGAATAGAACACATCCACCGGCACCGACAGGCGCGGCTCAAAGCAGTCGAGCACGCCGGTGTGGTGGCCCACGGCGAGCGTGTAGTACAGTACGTCGCAGGCCTCCTGGGGAACGTCTTCCTCGGTCTCCACAAACTTACGCGTGAGCTCGTAAAAGACCACCTGGTCGGGCGCATGACCCAGGCAGGGGTCGGCGACGCCCTCGGCGGCCTCGTCGCTTGCGCGCGAGGCATCGCCAAAGGAGCCGCCGAGCATGCCGGGACCCGCAAAGTAACCAGAGCGGTCCGTGAGCTCCATCTAGCGACCTCCGGCCAGCACCAGATCCTGCAGCGCCGAGTAGACCTCGACGCGGCGCGGATCGTCCTGCTTGTCGATGAGCAGCGCCATGGCACCGCGGATATCGCCCTTGGGCGCGCCCTCGAGCGTATCCATAAACTCGTTGGCCAGGTCGCGGCCGTAACGGTAGCCGCTCATGGCGCGAGCCTCGCGCTCGATGGCAACGCGCAGCTTGTACGGCACGCCGGGGTGCAGAATATCGGCCTGCTCGCCAGCGGCCTCCACCGTGGTCTCGGCATGGAGCTTTTGGTCCAGCAGACCGAGCGCCATGGCAAAGCCGTAGACGGTCTGCGCGGGGCTGGGCGGGCAGCCGGGAATGTAGACGTCGACCGGCAGGATCTTATCCGTGCCGCCCCAGACGCAGTAGTTGTCGTAGAAGATGCCACCGGTGCAGCCGCACGCGCCATAGGACACCACGATCTTGGGATCGGGTGCGGCCTCAAAGGCGCGCAGGGCCGGCATACGCATGGCACGCGTCACGGCGCCGGTGTACAGCAGCACATCGGCGTGACGGGGCGAAGGCACGACCTTGATGCCAAAGCGCTCGACGTCAAAGACGGGCGTGATGGAACCGAAGATCTCGATCTCGCAGCCGTTGCAGCCGCCGCAGTCAACACGGTAGACGTACACCGAGCGCTTGATCTTCTTAAGAAGGGTCGCCTTGGCCTTCTCGATGCTCTCGTCGAGCTCGATCTTGGTCGGGCGGTACTGAAGCCGCTCGGGCAAAAGCGTGGGTTCGGCCATGGTTACTCCTCCTTCATTTCATAATCCATGATGATGCCCTCGACCGGCGCCGGACCGGCGGGAATCTCGGGCGCATCGGGGTTGAGCTCGCGGTCGATATACTCCGGGTTCACGCCGTGGCCGCCCAGATACTCCATGCCGGGGCCCTGGGGCTCGCCGGACGCAAGCGTCTCGTTGGCTGCCATGCCGGCAGCGTTGCCGGTCTTTACGGCCGAGGCAGCGCGCAGGGCGTCGAGCTCGCGCTTGCACTCCTGGCACATACCGACAGTACGGGCAGCCTGGATGGCCTCCATGCCGCCGGCCTTTTGCAGCAGGCGCTTGGCGTAGTCGATCTCCTTGTGCGGGGCAAACGGCTTGCCGCAACGCGAGCAGTGCTCGAGCGTGTAGACGCTCTTGCTGGTGAGGTCGTCCTTGCTCATGACGGCCAGTTCAAACTCCTCGGTGAGCTTGATGGCCTCCATGGGGCAGGCTTCCTCGCAACGGCCGCAAAAGATGCAGCGACCGTAGTCGATCGACCAGGTGATGGTATCGGCCGCAAGGTCGGTGTCCATGCGAATGGCATCGGCCGGGCACGCCACGCCGCAGGCTCCGCAGGCGATGCAGAGCTCGGCATTGTGCTCGGGCTTGCCGCGCATGTCCTTGTTGGTGGGAAACGGCGCAAACGGGTACTTGACCGTCGCGTCGCCGGCCTTGGCGTTAACCTTCCAAAGCTTCAGCATATTAGAGCGCCTCCTCATCGAGCGGGGCGGCCATGGTGCCCTCGCCCGCAAGCGGCGACTTGTCGCGCCAGACGTTCTCGAACTGCTCCTTGTCGAGCACGTGGTCGCGCTTGGCGGCGACATCGGTCACCGTCACGCGGTCGGTGCAGGAGTAGCACGGGTCGAGCGAGCCGACGATCAGCGCCGCGTCGCCCACGGTGTTGCCGCGGAACATGTAGCGCAGGACCGGCCAGTTGCTGTACGTGGCGGCCTTGGCGCGCCAGCGGTAGCACTTCTGGTTATTGCCGAGCATGGCCCAGTGCACGTCCTCGCCGCGCGGCGCCTCGGTGGCGCCGATGGCGTACTTGTGCGGGGTGTACTCCCAATCCGTGGTGAGGATGGGACCCGACGGGCAGTTCTCGAGCATGGTCTCGATCATGTCGATCGAATCGTAGACCTCCTGGATGCGGACGGCGGTGCGGCCGAAGGCATCGCAGGTGTCTGCCGTAGCAGCATGCATCTTCTGAACATCCGGATCGGCGTAGCCGTCGAAGGGATGGTCAAAGCGCACGTCGCGGGCATAGCCCGAGCCACGCATGAGCGGGCCGACCGGAGAGAAGTCGCGTGCGATCTTGCGGTCCAGAATGCCGATGCCACTCGTACGCTCAATAAAGTTGGGCGTGGAGAGCAAGACGTCGACGAGCTCCTGAACCTCGGAGCGCAGCTGGTGGATGGTCGTGAGCGTGGAAAGCTTCTGCTCGGCCAAAATGTCGCGACGCACGCCGCCGATCACGTTGAGGCCGTAGGTCTTGCGATGACCGGAAAGCTTCTCGGCCAGGTCCATGGACTTCTCGCGGACGCGGAAGAACTGCTGGAAGCCGGAGTCGAAGCCGGTGTAGTGCGATGCGAGGCCAATATTGAGCAGGTGTGAGTGCAGACGCTCGACCTCGAGCATGAGGGCGCGGATGTACTGGGCGCGCGGCGGGACATGAATACCCTGGGCGCGCTCGACGGCCTCGGCATAGGCCACAGAGTGAGCGCAGCCGCAGATGCCGCAGATACGGTCGGCGAGGAACGTCACGGCGTCATAGTTCAAGCGCGTCTCGGCAACTTTCTCCATGCCGCGGTGCACGTAGAACAGACGGTAGTCGGCGTCGACGATCGTCTCGCCCTCGACGAACAGGCGGAAGTGGCCAGGCTCGTCGGAGGTAATGTGCAGCGGGCCCATGGGGACGAGCGTGGTCTCCTTGCCCTTGGTGTCGGCCAAGAACTCGTAGTTTTCCATGTCGCTCGCGGGAGCGGGACGGAAGCGGTAGTCCATGGAGTCCTTGCGCAGCGGGTACAGGCCGCTGGGCCAGTCATCGGGCAGTACCAGGCGGCGACGGTCGGGCAGACCCTCGGGGATCAGGCCGAACATGTCGCGCAGCTCGCGCTCGCCCCACACGCAGGCGGGGACGAACGGCGTCACGGACGGGAACGTCATCTTGGCGGGATCGACCTCGGTGCGCACGGTCACCCAGCCGGGGTCCTCCCCCTCCATGGAGATGACGTAATACACGGCGTAACGGCCGCACAGGCTGCGCTCATCGTTGCCGATGATCACGGGAATCCAGCCGTAGCGCTCGTAGTACAGGTAGTGGACGGCCTCGGGCAGCTTGTCCTGCTTGACGGTAATCGTCAGCTGGTCCTCACACTGCCACTCGACCTTTTCGATGCAGCCCGGAACGGCGCGGCGCAGGGCCTCGACATGGCTCTCGCAGCGACGGGCATACACCTTGTTCTCAGTTTCAATCATTCGTTACTCCACCTCGCTCTGAGCGGTCTCGGTACCGAACACAGCGCGGTACATCGGCGTCGCGTGAAGTTCCTCGGTGCTCTGCTCGAGCACGATGCCGGTCGCGGTCTCCACACCGTGCACGAGGGGCAGCGGGGTGGCGATGCCAAACCACAAGATCATGACAGCCAGGATGATTTCGGGGATAAGCATGAGCGCCGGGGCCTCATGCTTGTCCATGCCCTGGGGCGCATGGCCGAATACCGACTTGAGTGCGATACGGGTGAGCGCGGAGATGGCCACGGTAAGACCGAGGGCGACCACGACGACCAGCCACATGGGACCGGCGGTAACACCGGCGACAAAAGTCAGGAACTCGGAGATAAACATGCCAAAGGGCGGGAAGGCACCAAGACCGAGCAGCGCCAGGACGGCGAGCGCGGCGGTTGCGGGGGCAACCTCGACGACGCCCTGGATCTTGGCCAGGCTACGCGTGCCAAAAGCGTGCTGGATGTTGCCGGACACGCAGAAGGCAAGCGTCTTGGTAAAGCCGTGGAACACGCAGTGCAGCAGGGCCGCGGCGATACCCAGCGGGCCACCGATACCCAGGCACAGGGCGATAACGCCCACGTTCTCCACAGACGAGTACGCAAAGCGGCGCTTGAGGTCGTCCTGGCGAAACATCGAGAGTGCCGCCACCAAAATGGACAGCGTGCCGACGATCAGCAGCAGAAGTTGCGGATACTCGGCACCCACGGCCTGGATGGTAAAGCCGTAGAAGCGCATGATCACAAGCATGGCGCACTTAAGCAGCACGCCCGAGAGCAGGGCCGAGACAGGGCTCGGAGCCTGGGAGTGGGCATCGGGCAGCCAAGTGTGCATGGGGAACAGGCCGGCTTTGGTGCCAAAGCCGATCACGATAAACGCAAAGGCGAGGCGCATGAGCGTCGGGTCGAACTGGTCGGCATACGGCAGCACGCACGACAGGAACGCGGCCTCGTGGGCGTTGGGAATCACGTCGGCGGCGTTGGCGTAGATCAGCAGCGTACCGAACAGGCCAAAGGCCACGCCGGCGGTGCAGACCATCGCATACTTCCAAGAAGCCTCGAGGGCCGTCTTGTTCTTGTAGATACCCACGAGGAACACGGTGGAAAGCGTGGTTGCCTCCACGGCGGCCCACGTGAGGATCATGTTGTTGGACAGGCACGCGAGCAGCATGGTGAACACAAACAGGCTAAACAGCGCAAAGTACTGCTTGGCGCGCTCGGCGGGCATGGAGCCCTCCTCGATATCGGCCTTTACATAGGGAAGCGAGAACAGCCCCGTAAGAAAACCGATAAAGCCGATGAGCAGCACAAAGATGGCGCCCAGCGAATCGAGGTGGAACCACAGGCCAAGAGCGCTCGCGGTTTCGCCGCTCATAAGGACGTCACCGGCCGTCATAATCGACAGCACCAGTACAGCTGCGACGGAGACCAGGTTGAGACCGGCAAATACGTTATAGGACGTATTCTTGGGCAAAAACGCCATGACCAGCGAGAACACCAAAGGAGTCGCGAGCAGGGCGAGAATCAACGTTTCCATGGACTACCCCCTCAGCTCGGACAGGTCGCGCGCATCGAGCGAGTGGGAGTCGTCCCAAATGCGACGCACGACGATGGACATGATGATGACGGCAAAGATGGCGTCGGTGGCGATACCGATCTCGATGATCTCGGGAGCGGTGGGAGCCAAAAGCGCGAGCGTCACGTGGCTGCCGTTTTCCATAAGGCAGTATCCGAAGATCTGCTTCATGATGTTGCGCTGCGAGATGATGCAGGTGAGGCCCACAAAGAAGTGAGCGAAGCTAATAGCGAGCGCAGGCGTTGCGACCTCGGCCGTGGGCAGGCTGATCTGCGTCACAACGGCAAAGCAGATCGCGACCTCGACGGCGATGATGCAGATGGCCCACGCGGGCTTAAGGCCGGCCTTGAGCGATGCGTCGCTCGGCTCGCCCATCTTCTTGTATGCGCGGTTGAGGATGTAAGGGACCAGGACGACCTTAGTGATAAAGGCAGATCCGGCCCACATAAGCAGCTCCTGCGCACCGGTGGTGGCACCGAGCGTAGCGAGCAGCCCCACGAGCACCAGCGACTGCACCGCATACCAGTTGATGGCATGTTTGATGTTCTTGGAGACGACCACCATGGTGGACGTGACGATCAGAAGGCCGCCAAGGATGTTGACGATCGAATAACCCATGTCGTTCTACCTCCTAACCGATCCAGCTGGCCGAAAGCGGGCCGCTGACGATAACCATGATGATGAGCACGATGAACACGAACGCCATCGCGCGGGGAAGCGGGGCTCCCGCAGCGACCTCGTCGCTCGGCTCGCCGGGCAGGCAATAGCCCATCCACTTGAGGAACCAGGCAAAGGTGGCGACGGTCTCGGCGACCATGATGCACACGAGCACCAGGATCGCGACGTTGCCGGCACCCACAGAAAAGCCGCCGGCGATGATCTGGAACTTCGAGAAGAACGTGTTCATGGGCGGCACGCCGGCAATGGCAAGAGCCGCGACACCAAAGCCCACGCCCGAGATCGGGTACTTCTTTACGATGCCGCGAAGCTTGGGCAGCATACGCGTGCCGAGCGTAAAGGAGAACGAACCGGCGATCAGGAAGAACAGGGTCTTGGCAAAAGCGTGGTTAAAGATGTGGCACACGGCGCCATCGAAGGCGAGCTGGCTGCCAAAGACCGAAAGGCCCAGACCAAAGAACACGTAGGAGAGCTGGGCGATCGTGGAAAAGGCCAGCAGGCGCTTCATGTCCTTTTGCGGCAGGTACATAAGGAAACCAAAGAGCATGGTGACCATGGCGTCGATAATGGCGACCCAGCCCACGATCTCGGGGATCTCGCCGGCAGAGACGAGTGCACGCGCGAACACGCACACGCCGACCTTAACCATCGAGGCGCCATGCAGGTAGGCCGAAACAGGCGTCGGCGCCTCCATGGCCGAAGGCAGCCACATGTACATGGGAACCTGTGCGGATTTGGCCCAGGCCGCAAACAGCACGAGCAAAAGGACGATAGCCTTGAGCTTGGCGTCGAGGCCGGCAATCGCGGTAATGGCGAAGGTGCCGGTATGGGCAAACACGATGGCGGCGCCCAGATACAGGCCAAGTGCGCCAATGTGCGTGATGATGAGGGCCTTCATGCCGGCCTTCTTGGCCGTAGGCGACATGTAGTAGCTAATGAGGCCCCAAGAGCACGCACCCGTGATCTCAAAGAACACGAGCTGGCCCAGGAGGGTCGAGCTGTACACAAGGCCGGCCATGGCGCCGATGAAGGTCGCGAGGTACGCGTAGAAGCGACGACGCGGCGCGTCGGGATGCTCACGGTTATTCTCGCTCATATAGGGGATCGAATAGATCACGACAAGCAGGCCGATACCCACAAAGGCGGGCGCGAGCAGCGTGCTCATGCGATCGAAGGTGAATCCCATGACGAGGGTCTGCCCAAACGAGATCAGGGGGACCTGCGTGTCGGGCATGCCGGCGCCAGCGAAATTCGCGGCGAGGGCGATGGTGCAGACCGTCGAGACGGCGGCACCCAAAACGCTGAACCACTTGGCGTACGGACGGGGGAACAGGGCGACAAGCACCGAGGCCACCATCGGGGCCGCGATAGCGACCAAGCCGAGAAGGGACAGACTGACTGCAAATGACATTGTTTCTCCCTTCTCCTACACGCCGACGACCACGAAGACAAACGCCAGAACGGCGATGCCCACGACGGCCCAGGTCTGATTGCCAAGAACCTTAAAACGCGAGCGCGAGCAGGAGTTCTCGATCACGCCGCATACGACAAAGTCGATAAGGCACTTCACCAGGAAGATGACTGCGCCCAGAACGGCGGCTGCGCCTACGGTTGCGGGCTCGCCCCAGGGGACGAAGATCGCGCAGAACCAGGCGACGACCAGGACCTGCTTCATGGACATGGCGAGCTTGGCCATCGCAAGCGACGGGCCGGAAAGCTCGGCGAGCGGACCCTCCTGAAGCTCCTGCTCGGCCTCGGCCTGATCAAACGGCAGCTTGCCGAGTTCCATGTAGCAGGCGATCGCAAAGGCGATGCCGGCGAGGATCACGGCGACCGGCGCATCGATGGCGCCCGTCATGATGTGCTGACCCATGGTAGCGATGTCGGTGGAGCCGCACACCAGGGCGGCGGCAAACAGCGCCAGCAGCATGGACGGCTCGATGAGCACGCTCATGAGCAGCTCGCGAACGCCGCCGATGCCGGCGTAGGCGTTGGACGAATCCACGCCGCAGAGGGCGAAGAAGAAGCGGGCGAGCGCCAAGCTGTACATGATGGTGATGGCGTCACCAAAGACCGGGATGGGGCTTTGTGCCGTAAAGAGCGGCAGGCCCATCGCGAGCATAAAGGCGACGGCGAAGAACAGCGGCGGCATAATGCGCAGCGCAAAGCTCGCGTCCTCGCTCTGGGACTCGGGGCGCGCAAAGAGCTTGGCCAGGTCGCGATAGTCCTGCATGATGCTGGGTCCGCGACGGTTGTGCATCTTGGCGCGGATCACGCGGCCGAGACCGGAGAAGAAAGGCGCGACGGCCATGACGACCACGCCCTGCAGAACGGCAAGTACGATGTTGTTCATGCTCTCCCCTCCTTAACCCATTTGCACGGCGAGCACGAGGAACACCACGAGTGCCGCGACGATGTAGCAGATATAGATGCTGTAGTTGCCGCCCTCGAGCTTAGTCGCGAGGTCGGCGAGCTTCTCGACACCCTTATGCGGGGCATCGACGAGAACCTTGTCGGGTACGGGCTCCACAGCCTCGGCCACACCGGTGAGCTTCTGGAAGAAGTGCGCGATGGACCAACAGACGGCCGTGCAGCGGTCACGCAACGTGTAGAGCGGCTGCATAAACCAGGACACCTCGGAGGCAAAGGTCGTGGCCACGACGGGCATATGCTCGTTGGGAGCATAGCCGCATGCCCACGGCTGGGACTTCTGCACCTTGCCGACGGTCTTGAGCTTGCGATAACCGCAGGCAAGGCCGACGAGCACCACGAGCGCAATAGCGATCGCGGGCGTGGAGGTGGCAGCGCCGGAGTACTGGTTCATGAGCTGCATGCCCTCGGTAGCAAACACGCCACCGTACGGATGCAGCACGGACGCGGCGACATCGACCAGCACGGGCGCGATCACGGGAGCGCCAATGCCCAGCACGACGCAGATGGCCGCGAGCAGGCCCTGCGCAAACACCATGGGGGCGGGAACCTCCTTGGCATTGGCCGCGGCCTCGGAGCGGGGCGCGGAGGCAAAGGAGACGCCATAGGCCTTGACGAAGCACGTGACGGCCAGCGCGCCGGTAATGGCAAGCGCGACGGCAGCGAACACGGCCACGATCATGACGGCCTTGTCGCCCTGCATGGCGGCGTTAAACAGCGACTGATAGGTAAACCACTCGGACACAAAGCCGTTGAAGGGCGGGATGGCCGAGATGGCAAGCGCGCCGACGAGGAAGCAGATGGCCGTTGCCGGCATACGACGGAACAGACCGCCCATCTTCTCCATATTGCGCGTACCCGTGGAGTACAGCAGCGCACCGGCGCCCAAGAACAGCTCGCCCTTAAACATCGCGTGGTTAAACGTGTGGTAGAGGGCGGCCATCAGAGCCAGGACGGCGATGCCGACCGAGTTGAGCGCCATGGCGGCCATGGAGGCGCCGACGCCGAGCAGAATGATGCCGATGTTCTCGACGGAGTGATAGGCCAGCAGGCGCTTGATGTCATGCTCCTGCAGGGCGAAGGCCACGCCGAGGACCGACGAGATCGCACCGAAGACCATGACCATAAGGCCCCACCAGACCTGAACGCCCGAGGCGGAGAGCAGGTCGAGACCAACCTTGAGGATGCCGAAGATACCGATCTTGATCATGCCGCCGGACATGAGGGCCGACACGTTGGACGGCGCCTCGGGATGTGCCTTGGGCAGCCAGCCGTGCAGCGGGATGATACCGGCCTTGGCGCCAAAGCCAAAGAAGGCGAGCACGAAGCACACGGATGCGACCGCGGGGCTAAACTGCGTAGCGCGGAAATCCGCAAAGGCAAACGAGCCACCGGCGAAGTTGGTCATGGTGAGGAAGCTCGCCATGATGAGCACAAAGCCCACGTGCGCGATCACAAAGTAGAGCCAACCGCCATGGATGGAGTTCTCGTTCTCCTCGATCACGACCAGGAAGTACGAGGTCAGCGACATGAGCTCAAAGGCGACCAGGAACCAAAACACGTTGTCGGCGGTGATGACGAGCATCATGGACGCCACGAAGGTGTTAAAGAAGAAGCCGGCGCGGCCCTTTTTGCCCGGGTACTCATCAAAGTAGTTGAGACCGTAGATCGAACCGGCAAACGCGAGCACCGAGATGAGCGCCACGAACAGGCCGGACAGCTGATTGAGCAGCAGCTGGAAATGAGCAAACGGGAAGAACACGATGGTGTCGACCGACGTGACATCGCCCAGCACGGCCTGGATACCGGCCACAAACGAAAGCACCGCGGCGACGGCGCCGATAAGGCAGCCGGCGGTCTTGGCGGCGTTATCGGCCTTGATCAGCAGAACCGAGGCGAGCGCACCGATGCACGAGACGGCAAGCGATGCGATAAACAGCGTCATGCTATCCATTGTTTACGCTCCCTTCTGCTTTCTCGGACAGGCCCTGGGCCACAGCGGTAACGTCGACGACCGGACCGTTTTCGATCGAGCGCAAGCGCTTGGCCTCGTCGAGCTCGCGATCGGCCGCGCCGCCCATGACGGTCAGCGCCTTGGTGGGGCACGCCGCCACACAATGCGGGCCGTCCGGATCGAAGGCGCACAGGTCGCACTTGACAGCGCAGGTGTACTGGCCGGGAGCCCACGTAAGCAGGCTGCTCAGGGACTTAGGATACGAAGGCGTCGGGTCGCACATGCCTGCGACACCGGCGATAGACGTGCCATCGGGATGGATGGCTCCGAAGGGGCACGCGATGGCACACAGCCTGCACCCGATGCACTCCTGCTCCTTGACGTGGATGCGGTCGCCATCGTGCTCGATGGCATTCACCGGGCAGACCTCGGCGCAGGGGGCACCCTCGCAATGGTGGCAGGCAAGGGCGGCCGAAATACCGCCGGTCTTCACGAGCGCCAGGCGCGGCGTATCCTGAAGACCCTGCATCCGGTGGGCGTCGGCACAGGCGGACTGGCATGTTCCGCAACCGATGCACCTCTCCGGGTTGATGTCGATGAAGCGGTTCATCCCCACTTCCTTTCAAAATAACGGGCCGGGCTCCCGAACGTACGGGACGCCCGGCCCAAAAAGCCAACGAGAACGGGACTACACGATTTGGTTCACGTGCGTCTCGTCGTCGAACTTGGCGGCGCCGGGCTCAACGTCCTGGGGAGCGGCGGCGTCCACCAGAGCCTGCTTGAGCTCGGTGTACTGACGCTCGACCTCGCCCTCGGCCCAGACCTGGTCGGCAATGGCGTCGACCTGGCAGGCGGAGAACTTGTCCTCGGGCGTGTGCGAGACCGGATCGACCTTGTGAATGGTCAGCTCGTTGCACTTGCCGATCCACCACTGGTAGGTCATGTAGACCGTGCCCTTGTTGATGCGATCGCTCACGTCGGCACGGCTGTATACCTGGCCGCGGCGGCTGTGAATCGAGACGATGTCGCCATTCTTGATGCCGCGCGCCTGGGCGTCCGCGGGATTCATGCGGACAAAACCGGGCTCGTCGGCAAGCAGCGCCAGCGTCTTGCAGTTGCCGGTCATCGAGCGGCAGCTGTAGTGGCCGACCTCGCGGACGGTGCACAGGATGAGCGGGTACTCATCGTCGGGAAGCTCGGAGGGCGCCTCCCAGTCGTGCGCCATCAGGTTGGCACGGCCATCCTTGGTGGTGAACTTGCCACCAGCGAACATGTCAGGCGTACCGTGGTCGTTCACATCGGTGCTCTTGACGGGCCACTGGGCGTAACCGCCCTCGGGAGCCATCTTCTCGTAGGTCGCGCCCACAAAGTTGGGGCACAGGCTAATGCACTCGTTCCAGATCTGCTCGGTGTTGTCGTAGTGCATGGGATAGCCCATGCGCGTAGACAGGTCCGCGAAGATCTCCCAGTCGTGACGGCACTCGCCCTTGGGCGGAACAGCCGCGTCAAAGTGCTGGAAGCTACGGTCGGATGCGGTAAAGACACCCTCGTGCTCGCCCCAAGAGGTAGCGGGCAGGATGACGTCGGCGAGCATGGTCGTCTGCGTCATAAAGATGTCCTGGCAAATGAACAGATCCAGCTCGGAGAGCGTCTTGCGCATGCCGGCCGAATCGGGCTCGGTCTGCACCGGGTCCTCGCCGTAGTTGTAGAAGCAGTGCACCTTGCCCTCGTCGACCAGGTGGCCCAGGTCGGTGAGCTTGTAGCCCTCCTCGAGCGGGAGCTTTTCCTCGGGCACGCCCCAAGCCTTGGCAAACTTGGCACGCACAGCCGGGTCGGTGACTTTCTGGTAGCCAGGATACAGGTTGGGCAGCATGCCCATATCGCAGGAGCCCTGGACGTTGTTCTGGCCACGCACGGGCGCGAGGCCGGAGTTGGGTTTGCCGATCTGGCCGGCAACGCAGGCGATGGAGGCGATGGTGTGCACCGTCTTCAGGTTCTGCTTCTGCTGGCATACGCCCATGCCCCAGCCAATGATGGCAGAGGGCTTCGCCGTGGCGTACATCTCGGCAGCTTGGTGGATCAACGCAGGCTCGACGCCCGTGATGTCCTGTACGGATTCGGGAGTGTAGTTCTTGATGGTCTCCCACCACTCGTCAAAGCCGTTCGTGTGCTCGGCGACGAATTCCTTGTCGTAGAGGCCATCGTTGACCAAGCAGTTGGCAAAGGCGTTGAGGAACGCAACGTTGCAACCGTTCTTGATCGGAAGGTAGAGATCGGCGATACGCGCGGTTTCGATATGGCGCGGGTCGGCGACGATGATCTTGCAACCCTTTTCTTTGGCTCGCACGATACGCCTTGCGACGATGGGGTGCGAATCGGCAGGGTTATAGCCGAAGAGGAAAATGCAGCCCGCATCCTCCATACCGGGGATGGAGCATGACATGCAACCTGAACCAACCGTGTCCATCAGACCGAGGACAGTAGGGCCGTGTCAAGTACGGGCGCAGTTGTCCACGCTGTGGGTGCCGATGCACGCACGCGTAAACTTCTGCATGACGTAGTTCGCCTCATTGCCGCCGCCTCGCGAAGAGCCGGTGGTCATGACAGCGTTAGGACCATATTCGTCAATTATGGCCTGCATCTTAGATGCGGTGAAATCCAGTGCCTCGTCCCAGCTTACGCGCTCAAGATCCGCGCCCTTGGTGCGGCGGATCATCGGGTGCAGTACGCGAGGAGTCAAGATCTTGGTGTCGTTGATGAAGTCGTAGCCGCTCATGCCCTTAAGGCACAGCTCGCTCTGGTTGGTGATGCCGTTGAGCGGTTCGGTACCCACGACCTGGCCGTTTTGGACCAAGAGGTTAAACTGGCAACCGGCGCCGCAGTACGGGCAAATCACTTTATGCTTCTCCATGACACCCTCCTTCCTTTCTCTGCTACCGAATACTCGGTACTTATTTGACAATCATTGGGCCTGTCGCCCGACGCTTACGCCTCGTTTTCGATGGTGGCGCGGGCACGCTCGGCAGTCAGTTCTGCCAGACGCTCCTCGTCTACCAGGGTGAGGCCCTTGGTCGGACACGCCTCGGCACATGCCGGACCGCCGGGACGGTCCACGCACAGGTCGCACTTGAGCACGAAGCTCTTAGTCTGCGAACCCACTCGCACGTCACCCATCAAGACGGGGACCTGCGTGGTCGCCACGCTCACGGCGCCAAAAGGGCATGCCATGACGCAGCTCTTGCAGCCGATGCAGTTGTCCTCGTTGACGCCGATGCGATGGTTCTTTGGATCAAAGAACAAGGCGCCCGTAGGACAGGCCTTCGCGCACGGGGCATCCTCGCAATGATGGCAAGCCACCGGTGCGGAGATCTCGTACGTACGCGTCACGCGCAGGCGCGGCGCGGCGATGTTGCCGGGAATATCGTGTGCCTCGATGCACGCCGCCATACAGGTTTGACACCCAATGCAGCGTGAAGAATCAGCCACGACTCGTTTATTGCCCATGTTGTTCACTCCCTCCTGAATCCCATGCCGGAGAGACCCTGTCGACGTTGCCCCAAGCCGCCCGTGGCCTGGCATCGGCGTATCGAGCGCATGCGGCGAAACAGGCACTCGGTAGAGTTTCTCCAACGATATACAGGTTAAATATACGCAGTTGCAGGGGGCAAACTTGAGCATAGGCCCTGCAATACGGGTGTATTGCAGGGGTTTTGCCAGGTTGGAATTATTCTCTAGAAGCTATAAAGGTGAGTGTATTACATGCGTACATCCAAGGGAGATTTCACGCTCGTTTCTGAAAGATGTAGTACGTTTGTAATATCGTTTACACTCAATTACTCTAGTGCAATAAAGTAGTGGTTGTAAGATTGGCTATTATTAGCCGATGTTGTATTTGACTATTCAAATTGCACGCTCATTAAGGGAGGCCAGTGATGTCATCGACTCAAAAACGAGCCATCCTGCAGGTGCGCATTCGCGAGGAAGACAAGCAGCATGCCGAGCGTCTCTACGACGCCATGGGCACATCGCTCGCCGAGGCTGTCCGTCTATTTGTCGCGCAGAGTATTTTGATGCGCAAGCTCCCCTTTCACCCGGTCGCCGTGCGCTCCAAGGACGGCACGTCCGCCTATGGACTGCTCAAAGCATATGGGGACCCCAATCGCCGCTCCGAGGAGCGCAATGCCTGGATTGAATACCTAGCCACAGAAAGCGACGATTCGGTTTTGGGTCCCGAGGAAGTAGATATCCATGAGTAGCACCATCATCGACGAGACCGTCATCCTTCGCTACCTGCTTGACGACGACGAGGTCCTGTCACCGCGCGCTGCCAAGGTCATCGCCACGCGCACCGCACGTGTCTACCCCGAAATCATCACGCGCGTCGTGGTCACGCTGCGCGACGTCTATAAGGTTCCCCGCGTTGAAATTGCTGCGGCCATGAAAAGGCTGCTCGATGACGTCATGGTCGACGAGCCCACCGTTGTCGCCCTTGCCGTCAAACTCTTCGGCAAGACCCATATGGACTTTACCGACTGCCTCCTCGCAGCCCGAACCGCCATCTACAACGATGATGTCGCGAGCTTTGGCAAGCCCATCATCCAAGGCATGATCGACTACCGCCGCCAGCGCCAAACCGCCGCCGACGCCCGCAGCCGAAGCACCGACGCCCGCGGACACGGCACCGACTCCACCATCGACAAGCTCCGCCACCACGGTCGCCACTAACCGGCAGGCAACGGCATCGCCCGCCCCTCAGCCCCATCCCCTCCTAAGTTGCGGTGAAATACGGACTGTTTCATGCCTTTAAAGGCCTCGATAGTCCGTATTTCACCGCAACTTATTGAAGGTTGGCTGCGAACGATTTCTCTATCGGGAGTCGGCGTAGGGTTTTGTTGTCGGAATACCGTAACCGCGCATCATGGCACCGAACGATTCTACTTCGTAGGTGTCCGAGAGTTTGAAATGAATGACGTTGTGGCCCATGGCGCGAAGGTTCGCATCGCGCATGAGGGCCGCTCGATAGGTTTTTGCCGCCGCTTGCTCCGGATCATTTTGAGCTTCGTCTTCAAACTTACCCAGCCCATGCAGCTCTGCCAGCGCCCATGAGCCGTCTGGCATCTGCCAGCCATAATCTGCTAGATAATAGCCAGCGTTTCCTGGTCGCGGTATCTCAACTTGAAGCTCAGGCGCGGCAACCCCAGCGAGAATCATCGCTGCTCTCGCCTCGGACTCGCCGCCATTGTCTGACCTGCCATCCATATGCTCAAAAACGTCAAAAGCACGCGCGATGCCATGCAACCCTCGGCAATTTGCCTGCGCATATGCCCGCAGCTCTTCGCGTTCGACATCGTACTCACGGGCCAAGCCATCGACATAGCCCAGCGCATAACGAAAGGCGCTCGTTCGAGCGATATCAACAACCGTTCGATACGGATCCGTCAGCGTAAACAGACCGAGACGCCACACTTCGCCCACCCGCCAGCGCTTGTATTCAACGAACTCATACGTATCACGCCTTGTAGACCGTGGCAGCAGTACTTGCACTTTATCCAGAAGCGTATACGCCGAGCCGATGCCGTAGAGCAGCGCTGCTGTCGATCCGCAAAACACAGCATCCGGTTCAACGACCGCAATAGCGGATGCCAGCTGAAAGATGCGATCTTCAACCCCAAGATTATTCCAATAGACCGGATCCGCATACACGTGGTTGTAAAGACGAAGCATGAGCTCTTCCTGCATATGCTCACGCGCACGGCGTTCATCCCAAGGATCAATTGTTATAAGCAGCTGTCCATCTTGATGAATTCCAACGGCCGAGAATAGCATTCTTGCATATGACTGCGGAAAATGTTTGCCTTTATCGAGCATGGCCAACCCCATAACCATCACGGCGGAGAGAATACCATTACGCTATCGCATGCTTCCGTCCGCAGGCCTTGCCAAAAGCTGACCAAAAGCTTGACGTCGCAGGTCAGAGCTTCAAAAAATATTTCCACTCTCGGTAGACGGTCGCTACGACCCTCCCAACGGCATCAAAATCCAACCTTACAAATAGTTGCGGTGAAATACGGACTACATGGGCCATAAAAGCCGGAAAACAGTCCGTATTTCACCGCAACTTAGGAGGGGATGTGGGGTCCCCGGCATGTATATGAAAACAGCTCTGGTCCCAAAAGGAGCCAGAGCCGTTCGTCTATCTTATGGAGCGGGCGACGGGAATCGAACCCGCGTCATCAGCTTGGAAGGCTGGGGTTCTACCATTGAACTACGCCCGCAAGATATGGTCGGGACGACAGGATTTGAACCTGCGACATCCTGCTCCCAAAGCAGGCGCGCTACCAAACTGCGCCACGTCCCGAAGGTGTTGAGCAGCTAAGGTCTAAACCTTGCGTGTCCCAAAGCGAAGGAAATTATAGGGGAGACTCCCCGCCTGTGCAAGCGCAGAAACCCTAGCTCCTCGAATGTGCGACAAAACGACTATGGAGCAGACCGATCACAAAGGCAACCACGGCAACCGGCGCCCACGCGGCACCGATATCTGCCAGTGGCAGCGCATCAAACGGTAGCCACGCGCCCGCAAAGAACGCGTCGCGAACCGAGGTGATCACGCTCTGCACCGCGACAACGCCGCCGACCCAGACCCATACCTGCGAATGCGCGTCGCAAAAGCCGTGCACCAGGCCCATAAGTACCAGCACGATGGCAACGGGATACAGGGCATTGAGCATAGGCACCGAGAACATGAGGATCACGTCGAGACCCACGTTGGAGAGCACGCACGAAAACGCTGCGAACACAAAGGCGAGAATCGCGAAGGGTCGGCGCATGGCCTCCTCGGAAGCCTCCGCTCCCCCTTCGACCACATACGTCTCGCAGAAGTAGCGTGAGCAGCAGCTGATAAGGCCGATGCACACGTTCATGCAAGCGAGGAAGAAAATCGCAAAGACGACAACCGTGCCAGCAAGACCAAAGTGCATAGAGGCAGAACGCGCAAGAATCGCGGCGCCGTTGGTGGCATCGGGCATAACCGTGCCGAGTTGCATTCCGGCAAGCGCCAGGCCGCAGTAGATGATGGCCATGAGCACGCCGGCGATCACACCGGAACGCGAAATCTCGAAGGTCACGCGCTTGTCGTCGGTAACGCCCAGCTCGTGAATGGTCTCGGCGATGATAATGCCAAAGGCGAGCGACGCAAGCAGATCCATGGTCTGATAACCGGTCAAAAAGCCCTGCACGGTAGCACCGGCATTGTAGGGAGTCTGCGGCGCGGCAGCCGGTCCCAGCGGCGAGATCACGGCAGCACCCACGACCAGCACGATGAGCGCAATGAGCGCGGAGCCCGTAATGCGCCCGAGCACGCGCGTGATAACGCCCGGACGCAGCGTGAGCGCAAACGCGACGACAAAGAAGCCAACGGCAAACACCAGGCGAGCCGTGCCGAGCGAAACGCCCTCGGGCAGTAGCGGCACCAGCATCTCGAAGGCCGTAGAGCTTGTGCGCGGAATGGCCAGGCACGGGCCGATGGCCAAATACACCGCCGCAACGAAGAATTCGCCAAACTTAGGATGCACGCGCCCAGCCAGCTCGCGGGCCGTGCCGGCGAGCGCGACGGCGATAAATCCCATAACAGGCAGACCGATAGCGGCAATCAAAAAGCCGATCATGGCAAGCGGCGTGGCCGTGCCGGCCTGAAGTGCCAGCAATGGCGGAATGATGAGGTTACCGGCGCCAAAGAGCATCGAGAACAGCGCAATGCCGACGGTAACGACATGGTCGGAGCGCAGACCGCGCGGTGCGGATGAGGCCATAGGCACACCTTTCGGGTCGAAACAAAAACGGGACGGGCAAAAACACCCATCCCGCAAGTATAAACGGTCTAGCAGCTTTAGCAGGCTAAATCGCGCAAAGCGTCAATCGCGGTATCGACTTCCTCGTCCGTGTTGAAATACCCAAACGAGAAGCGAACGACACCCTGGCGCTCGGTCCCGAGCGCGCGGTGCATGAGCGGAGCGCAATGGGCGCCGGGGCGCGTCGCAATCCCCCACCCTTGCATGAGCGCGTCCGAGATCTCGGCAGAGTCGATATCACCCACGTTGAGTGAGACGATCGCCGAGCGCACGGGCTGGTCAAACGCACCGTAGAGCTTAATCCCCGGAATCTCGCGCACGCCAGCGAGAAAGCGATCAGCCAGCGCTCGCTCATGCGCCGCGATCGCCTCGACCCCGCCTTGCGCCTCGATAAAGTCGAGGCCGGCAGAAAGGCCCGCGATGCCGTGGCCGTTGAGCGTGCCCGCCTCAAGACGCGTGGGCCACTCAAGCGGCTGCAGCGCATCGAAGCTGTGCACGCCCGTGCCGCCCATGGCCCACGGCCACACGTCAATGCCCTCCGCCACGGCCAGCCCGCCGGTCCCCTGCGGACCCATGAGTCCCTTGTGGCCAGTAAAGCACACCACGTCGAGCCCCATGGCCTGCATATCGATATGCGCCGTGCCGGCAGACTGCGAGGCATCGACGATCACCAGCGCGCCGGCCGCATGGGCCATGGCGGCCACGCGCGCAATGTCGACCTCATTGCCGGTCACATTGGAGGCGTGCGTCACCACTACGGCACGCGTGTCAGGCGTCACCAGCCGCTCGAGCTCGTCGTAGTTGAGCGCGCCGCTCGCATCGCAGCCCGCATGCTCAACGGTCACGCCCCGCTCTACCGCCAGGCGGTTAAGCGGACGTAGCACGGAGTTGTGCTCGAGCACCGTCGTGACCACACGGTCGCCGGGGCACACCACCCCGTTGATGGCGGTGTTGAGCGCCGCGGTTGAGTTGGGCGTAAAGCACACATGGTCCGCCCTCGGACAACCTAAAAGGCGCGCGAGCTTGGCACGGCAACCGTGAATCGTACGAGCGGCATCGAGGGCGCCCGACGTGGCGCCGCGCCCGGCATTGCCGAGCGAGTACATCGCCTGCGTCACGGCATCGATGACCGTCTGCGGCTTGTGCATGGTCGTCGCCGCGTTATCCAGGTAGATCATCGCACGACCTCCCACATATCAATCACGGTATAGCCCTCGGTGGGAACGCCCGCCGCGGCAAGCTCGCTGCGCAGCAGCTCCTCATCGGCAGGCAACGCCTTCCACGCCAGACCGCAGCCGGCAGCGACCTCCCCGGGCACGGGAATCGTTCGCCCGGGAAGGCCGCGCTCGATGCACAGGGACTCGCAGCCCATGGCGGCCGCCGTGGTGGGAAACGTGATGACAAGCGCCGGGCGCTTCTCCCTCATGGCAACTCCAACCAATACGCTACGGGCGCACGACACGCACGGCCTGCTCCATCTTCTCCACGATCACGTACATGTTGGTGACCTCGCCCACCGCAAGCTGGTCCTTAATGCCAAAGTGGTCCAGGCAGGTACCGCAGGTGAGAATCTCGACACCCTGCTCCGCCAGCCCCTTCAGGTCATCGAGCACCGGCGAACCCTCGACGGTGAGCTTGGCGCCGCCGTTGTAGAACAGCATGGTCGCAGGCAGCTCCTCCTGCTGCGTCACGGCAAAGATAAACGCCTTCATGAGCTTGTGGCCCAACTCGTCGTCGCCACGGCCCATGCAATCGGTGTAGACGGAAATGACGAGCTTGCCCTTGCCGGCGTTGGCGTCGCAGAAGGCAGCGCCATCCTGCTCGGGATCGGCCACGGCAACGGCACCAGAGGTCGCCACGGTCACGTGCCACTCGGCGTCAGAAACCTTCTCGACCGAGGCCGTGCAGCCTTTCTCCTGCGCCATCTTGGAAATGTTCTTGACGGCGGTCTCATTATCGACCGAGGTCACGACGGCGCCCTCGCCATCGAGCTGCTTCAGGGCTTTGAGCGTCTTGACGACGGGTAGCGGGCAGGCATCGCCCATGGCATTGACTTCAATTTTGGTAGACATAGCTTTTCCTTTCGAAAGAACCGTTCTAGAGAACGGTAAACAGTTACATAAACGTGCGGGCTAGCGAACAACGTGGACGGCAGGACCGCCTGGCACCGACTCGCACACGCGACCGACGACGGCGGCAATACGTCCTTCGGCATGCAGACGGCGCGCAAGCTCATCCACATCGGCAGCAGGTGCCGCGATAAGCAGGCCACCAGACGTCTGCGGGTCGTACAGCGCGTCGAGCATGCCCGGCTCAAGGTCCTCGTCGGCCGTCACGCGCGGGCCAAAGAAGTCCTGGTTGCGGTAGGAGCCCGCGGGGATAATGCCCAAACGCGCCATGTCGAGCACCTGGTCAAAGAGCGGCACCGCCCCCGACGCAAGCTCAATCTGCACGCCCGAGCCCTCGGCCATCTCGCACGCATGCCCGATCAGGCCAAAGCCCGTGATGTCGGTGCAGCCGTGAAGCTCAAGTCCCTCGGCCAGACGAATCGGAGCCTCGTTGAGGGTGCGCATCGAGTCAAACATGGCTGCGGCCTCGTCCTGCTCGATGAGCTCGCCCTTAATGGCCGTGGTGATGATGCCCGAGCCAACCGCCTTGGTCAGCAGTAACGCATCGCCCACGCGCGCGCCGCTGTTGGCGAGCATGCGGTCGAGCGCGACAAACCCGCTCACGGACAGGCCGTACTTGGGCTCGTCGTCGTTGATGGTGTGACCGCCCGCGATGGAGCAACCCGCCTCGACGCACTTGTCGGCGCCGCCCGCCAGAATCTGACCGGCAACCTCAACGCCCAGACAGCTCGGGATGCACAGCAAGTTCATGGCATGGCTCGGCCGCCCGCCCATGGCGTAGATGTCCGACAGCGAGTTTGACGCGGCGATCTGGCCAAACAAAAACGGGTCGTCGACCATCGGTGGGAAGAAGTCGATGGACTGCACGAGACCCAAGTTATCGCCAACGCGAAAGACGCTCGCATCGTCGGAGGTATCGAACCCCACGAGCAAGTTGTCGTTATGCACATTGGGTAAATCGCCCAGGACCTGGGCGAGGGCTCCAGGAGCCAACTTAGCGGCTCAACCGCTCGCGGCAGTCATAGACGTGAGCTTAATCTGATCGTCAGCCATCGATACCTCCTCTCATCGGTCAATCATTTTCTCCCAGTATACGCATGAATGCGAGCCTGCGGCGGATGCATTAATTGAGCGCCTGTGCGCGAATCGCCGCGCCGATGGCACCGGCAAAGCGAGCCTGGGGCGAGGTGGTCACCGGCGACCCCAGCAGCTCGCCCAACCGCTCCACCACGAAGGCGTTCTCGCACAGGCCACCGGTCAGGTAGTACGGGGCGCCCGCGGCCTGCCCGGCCATGGTCGCCACGCGCGAGACCACGCTGTCGATCACGCCACGCGCAATGTTCTCGCGCGGCTCACCGCGACCGATCAGGCTGATAACCTCGCTTTCGGCAAACACCGTGCACATGCTGCTGATCTTGGTGGGCTCGCCGGAACGCGCCAGGTCAGCCATCTGCTGCTGGGAAATGCCTAGGCGATCGGCCATGATCTCCAAAAAGCGCCCCGTGCCGGCGGCGCACTTGTCGTTCATGGCAAACTTGGCCACGCGGCCACTTTTAAGCTGAATGACCTTGGTGTCCTGGCCGCCTACGTCAATCACCGTGCCGTGATCGCCAAACAGGCGCACGGCACCGGTACCGTGGCAGGTGATCTCGGTCACGACCTTGTGCGCATAGGGCACGGCGACACGACCGTAGCCGGTCGCGACCACACGCACATCGTCGGCTGCCACGTCATAGCCGGCCGCTGCCAGCGCCTCGCGCAGCCGCTCGGAAGCATCGACCGAGGAGAACCCGGTTGGCTGCACGCACGTCCACGCCACCGAACCCTCCCCGTCGACCACAGCAGCCTTAGCCGCCGTAGACCCGATATCGATCCCGATCCCTATCATGGCTCTCTCCCAATCTAAACATCAAAGACAGCTGCGCGTTCAGGCGCCTTAGCTCTAGGTTTCTCAGGTGCCGGAGATTGCCCCGAAAGAGGAGCGCAGCGTACTTTGGGTACGCAAGCGACGGTTTGAGGAGCAAGATCCGGTGCCTGAGGAAGCTAGAGGGTTTCGATGAAGGCGGCGATGCGAGTCTCGATCTGGCCCATGTCACCGTTGCTGTAGTCGGTCTCGATCTTCATATACGGAATACCCACACCCTCGACAGCCCCCTGCATGCGCGCGCTCTCAACGTTGAAGGTGTGGCAGGCCTGTAGCACGCTCTCTACCACGCCATCGACATGGTACTTCTCGCACATGGCCAGCGTATTTTCCATACGGCCGTCGTTGGGCGTCATGACCGAGCAGTTGATGTCCAGGTAACGGTCGGCGATGGCGCGCAGGATATCGGGAGCCTCCGGGTCGATCATCATGGCCGCCGTGCGCTCACCCGAGCAGTCGTCCATGCACACGACCACACCGCCGTTGGACTCGATGGTGCGACCGATCTTGTTGATTACGCCACCCACTGGGCAGCCGGTGATCAGAATGCGCTTGGCATCCGCCGCGACCGGGCGCTCGCCCGCGTCGTAGGCCTCGCGCAGCTTGACAATCTTTTGCTCCAGCTGCTGCGCATAGGCCTCGATATCAAAGCTGAACGTGCCGGCAAACATGGTGCTCATCAGGTCGACGCCGCTCATGGCCGCCGGCTGGTTGGCCTGCAGCGCAAACATCTCGAGCTGGGCCGCACGCAAGCGGTTGCGACGACGGACGGCAGCGCGCAGGTCATCGTCGGTAATCGTGATGCCGTAGAAGTTCTCGAGCTCCTCCTTGAGCAGGCAGCACTCCTCGTACCAGCCTTCACGCTCGTAGGCGCGATCGCGACCCTGCGGAAGATGCAGAATGTGCGTGCGCTTGAGCTCGTTGAGTAGCTCGTACATCTTCTTCTTGCCGTCGCAGGTGGTCTCACCGAAGATCATGTCGCTAAAGTACGTAAACGGGCACTTTTGCGAATAGGCAAAACCATACGTCGACTTGATGAGCGGACACAGATTTGCCGGCAGCACCTTCTCGGCCTCGGGAATCACCTCATCGGACGTACCGCAAAGGGCCACGCTCGAGGCGCCCGCGGCATCGATAATCTCGAGCGGCGTATAGCTGCACAAAAAGCCGACCAGACGATTGCCCGCCTGCTTGTAATCCTTGACACGAATAAACGCCGCCTTGCGCTGCTCGTTGAACTCCTCAAACGTGGATGGCAACGGCTGCTCCATATTTTCCGACATATAACTCCTTAACAAACCTTTTGACCAACCAAGGAAACGGCTTTCCCAGGTGCCCGAGGTTGCCGTGAAAGAGAAGCGCCGCGTACTTTGGTACGCAAACGATGGTTTGAACGGCAAGATCGGGTGCCTGGGGAAGCCGCCGGGACGGATACCCCTAAATGGTTTCCAAGAAAGCCTCAATCCTGGTTTGCAGTTGGCCTGCATCCTCGCCGGCGTAGTCGGTCGTGATGTGCATAAACGGAATGCCGGCCTCCTCGGCAGCCTTCTCCACGGCAAACGACTCCATCTCGTAGAGCGTGCAGAACTGCAGGGCCACGTCGACGATGCCGTCGGCATGCAAGTCCTTGGCCATCTGGACAATGTCCTTCATACGCTGATCGTTGGGCGTAAAGACGGCGCAGTTAATCTTAAAGTAGCGCTCGGCGATGGCGTCGAGCATCTCGTCGACCGTCTCACCGGACTCGTCGACCAGGTCCTTGTAGTAGCGCGAGCCCGTGCAGGACTCCTCGCCTACCACAACGCCGCCGGCCTTCTCGATGAGGTTGAACAGCCTCCAGTTGGGCACGGCCATGGGCGTGCCGGTGTACAGGATGCGCTTGGTCCCCTTGGGCGCCACGCCCTCGCCGGCCTCAACGCGCTGCTCGCACTCGGCGGCCATCTCGTTGATGGCTCCGGTCAGACGCGGCGTGTCGTCCATAAAGGCGGCCTGAACGGTCAGCAGGCTGTCGAGACCGCTGATGGGCGCCGGATCGGCAGCGCGCGTGGCAGCCAGACGCTGCAGGGCGCGACGCTTCTCGTTGACGGCGTGGATGGCAGCCTTCAGGCGCTCGGGCGTAATCTTGACGCCGCACTCTTCCTCGATCTTGGCGGCAAGCTTTTTAACCTCGGCCTTCCAGGTCACGAGCGTCGACTCGTCGTGCACGTTGGGGATATCCATGACGTACATGTTCTTTTGCGTGGCAAAGAACTCGTAGGCCTTCTTCTTGCCATCGCAGGTGTTCTCGCCCACCACCAGATCACTCGACTCAATGTAGGGGCAGACCTCGCCCAGCTTAAAGCCGGCAAAGCTCTTGATGAGCGGGCAGGTGTTGCGCGGCAGATGCTCCTCGACCTTGTCGGTCGCCCAGTCGGCACCCGAGCACAGGCCAACGGGGATGCCATCGCAGGCAAGCACGATCTCCTCGGGCACGTACACACAGAACGAACCGACGATCTTGGTGGCCTCGCCGGCCTCCTTCTTGTCGAGCATCTCCTTAATACGGCCGCTGTGGATGTTGGTGGCGACAAAATCCAGGTAGGACGTGGACTTGGGGCGATTGTTCTGCGTCAGGAACATATCGCCGTACATCTGGCCCACAGCGCCCAGCAGCATGTCGTGATCGGCAAGATTCATGCCGAGGCTCTCCCACATCGGATGGAAATCGAATTCTTCAGCCATAACGGTTCCCCTCTCGAACCAAAAACGGATAACGGCGGTATCGATGCACGACGGACGGCGATTGCCCGGCCGTGCTCAAACCCGGAATTTTGGGGAACCCGCTTTGCAGTCGATTATTTAGTTGTGCGTCGTCTCTCCCGGAGCCGTGAACATACCTGCTCATATGCGGCTCCGAGCCATATATAGGGCACGCGCGGCAACGCGGCGAATGTATGTCGTCTGCGGCATATGCGTACCCTCCTTTACAAGTTGAGGTCAACTATATCAACGGTCGTCGACCATGCGAACACCGTTGACATTCGTACGACAGCGCCGTGTATCGTCGTTTAATAAATAATTATCTTGATTGATAAGAGTTTGCCATTCCTCATTCGGCGAACGGCAAGACAAAGCCGCCGAGGCTTATATCCCCGACGGCATTACCCGGCGCTATCGACAAACCAAATGGATCCTACTCGCATCGAAGTGCATGCGCAGCGTCTCGCCTGCTTGCGGCAGCTCGTCGACAGGCACGCCCACCTTGTTGACCTTCCACTGCAGACGCGTGGGCGCATCGCCGCGCGGCACGTCCAGCAGCACCAGCCGCTCAAAGCGCGAATCGCTCACACGGGCCACATGCAGGTCGTAGCTGTTACGACCCCGCTCAGCACGGTTGTCCACATGGAAGTAGCTTGCGCGAATGCCCAAGTACGCCACGCCATCGGGGACCTCCCGACCTACGTTAAAGGTCATGCCCCAGTCGAGGGCCTCAACTTCTTCGTCGCCGATCTTGCACGCCCGGCTTGTATTCTTGCAGCCCGTTAGGCGCAGCGCCGCCAGCGTCTGCGGACGGCGGACCACGTCCTCGACAGAACCGATCTCCTCAACATGCCCGTCGTGCATCACGCAGATACGCTGGCACAGGCGGCACGCTTCGTCGATGTCGTGGCTCACGTAGAGCACGGTACGGTTACAGACGTCGAACAGGTCGAGCATGTTCTGCTCGAGGGCGCTCTTAAGATAGGAATCGAGCGCGCTCATGGGCTCGTCGAACATAAAAATGCCCGGATGCGCCGCCACCATGCGGGCAAGCGCCACACGTTGTTGCTGACCGCCCGAGAGTCGCGCGGGATAGCGGTCGGCAAAATCGGACAGACCGAAAATGCCCAGATAGCGCTCGGCGAGCTTTTTGCGCGCGGCGGCGTCGCCCGCATCCTTTACACCGGCGCATACGTTATCGGCCACCGTCATGTTGGGAAACAGCTGATAGTTTTGGAACAGCAGGGCGCATTTTCGCTCCTGGGGCGACAGGTTGATGCCCGCCGCCGAGTCAAAAAAGGTCACGCCGTTGACGACGATCTTGCCCTCGTCGGGCGTCTCCACGCCGGCGATGCAGCGCAGCGTACAGCTCTTGCCGCAACCCGAGGCACCGAGCAGCGCCACACGATCCTCGCCGGCCTCAAGCTGCATGTCGAGCATAAACCCGGGATAGCGCTTTTTGATATCCAGAACGAGCGACATGGCCTATCGACCTCCCTGCAAAGCGGCATCATCGCGCATGAGCTCGGCCAGCGCCTCGCGATCGATACGCAAGGCATCGCCGCCCGCCGGGTCGAGCGAATCGCCCTGTCCGGCAAGATCTTTGGCCTGTTTGCGCTCCGCACGGGAAAGGCCCCGCTCGCGATACTTTTGCGAATGAGCGGTGTACATATTGATGAACAGAATGACCAGGAAGCTGAACGCAATTACGACCACGACCCAAAAGAGGGCTACCGACGTGTTGCCCCCCATCCACTCAAAGTAGATGGCGATGGGAATGGTCTGGGTAATGCCGGCATAGTTGCCCGCAAAGAACAGCGTGCAGCCAAACTCGCCCATCGCGCGGGCAAAGGCGAGCACCGTGCCCGCTGCGATTGAGGGCCAACCAAGGGGCATCATAAGCTTGGTAAAGATGCGACGCTCGGACCAGCCAAGCGTGCGCGCCGCATCGAGCATCTGCGTGTCGAGGCTCTCGAAGGCTCCGAGTGCCGTGCGGTAGACCAGCGGAAACGACACAACGACGGCCGAAATGACCGCCGCGGGCCAGGTAAAGACGATCGAGATGCCGTGCGCGATGAGCCACTGGCCCACCCCGGTCGAACGGCCAAACAGAATAAGCAGCAAAAAGCCGCACACCGTAGGCGGCAGCACCATAGGAATCGTAAAGACCGAATCGAGCAGGCCCTTGATGCGACTCGAGGTACCCATGGTCTTCCACGCGGCGAACAGGCCCAGCGCAAACGCGATCACCAGGGCAAGACCGCTCGTTTTAATGGACACCCAAAACGGGCGATAGTCGATGTCGCCCAAAAAGGAAGCCAGAGAGGTCAAGGGCCCCTGCTCATCCCGCAACACGACAGACGATGCTTCTACCATGTGAGCGCTATCAAGCCAACGCGCGCCGCCCTTGGCATCACCCGAGGCTGATGCAATCACCACATAACGGTCCCCATCCGCACCGCGCTCGTCAAAGCTATAGGTATACCCGCCGGCATCAAACGTTGTTTCCGCCGTGACATACCAAGGAAGATCCACGTCCCCCAGCTGCGCACCTCCCATGCAGTTTGCGCTGTCGAGCTCACAGACGAGGACCTTGAGACCCGATACACACTCGTTGTCCTGCAGATCCAATCCAAACTTCTCGACCGCCTTGGGCGATATCCACACCACAACGCGATCGGCAGCAGGCGCCACCACAAGGTCCACGTCCTCGTCAACGGGAAACCGGTAGCCCTCAGGCTGGCTCTCCATGGCACGAGCGGTCCCCTTGGCCAACCGCTCAAAACCCTCGATCCCATAGGAAAGCCCATGAGCGGTCGCAGCAACCTGGGCCCCGTCCTCAGCGTCCCCAGCAAACGCAAATCCCGGCACCCAGCAAAGCACGAAGGTCAAAGCACAGGCGACAAGCATGCGGAATCTATTAAGCACGAAAAGCTCCAAGCGAATACAAGGACGGAGTGAAACACAAAACGATGGAATTATCGCGCCAAGCCGCACTACGCGGAAAGCTCAAAGCCGTACTTAGCCCAAATCTTCTGAGCCTTCTTGTTGGTCAGACAGAAGTCGATGAACGCCTTGGCTTCGTCGGCATGCTCGGAGCTCTCGGCGACAGCGCCCGGATACACGATGGGCTTGTGCGAGTCCTCGGGACACACGAAGGCCTCCTCGATGCCGTCGTAGCGGAAGATATCGGAGCTGTAGACAAATCCAGCCACGCAGTCGCCTGTGGACACATAGGCGGCGGCGGTACCAACTTTATCGGCCAGTGCGACCTTGTCGGCAATCTCGGGAGCATACTCACCGTCGTCGCCCTCGGTGCCGGTGTAGAGGCCCACGGAGGCCAGAGCCTGGTTGGCGTACTTTCCGGCGGGAACGGTCTTGGCGTCGCCGATGGCGATCTTGCCGTCCAGATTCGCGACGCCGGCGATGGCCTCGACCTTGGTATCGGAGCCCTCGGCGCGAATGATCACAAGGTCGTTGACGAACATGTCCTCACGCGTGTCGGCGTCGACGAGCTCGGCGGCCTCGGCGTCGTCCATGGTGCCCTTGGAAGCCGTGATGAGCACGTCGACGGCGGCACCGGCGCGCATCTGCTCGACAAGGTCGCCAGACGCCTTAAACTGCGTGTCGGCAAAGGTGGTGCCGGTCTGCTCGGTGTAGAGCTCCTGAACCTCGGGCAGGGCCTTCTCGAGCGAGTTGGCGGCAAAGACCTGCAGCTCGACAGCTTTCTTGGAAGATGCCTTAGCAGAACCGGCATCGGATCCGGCCGGCTCGGACGTCTTGCTGCCCGAACAGCCGGCAAGACCAAGGCCGGCAGCGGCGACAGCAGAAAGCGAAACGAATCCGCGGCGAGAAACCATATCGAACATGTTCAACCCTTTCGAACGCTATGCCCGGGTACCCCACCGCGGGCTTTAATCTGCAATCAGATTATACTTCTGCGCGAATAATGATAGTGAGAAATTATTCTCGTCAGAGAATATAGTTCCGAATTACCGTGCATCTCGGCGTCGCTTCGGCGGAAAACAAAGGCGGAGCAGCCGTTCAGGTCGCCCCGCCGCAGTTAAACCGCTTAGTTGGTATGTCCGCCGCCAGCTGTCATCTGAGCCGCATGCTCCAGCTGGTCTGCTATGGCCTCCCAGCTTTCGCGGGCGGCCTTCGTAGAACCGGGAAAGTTTACGACAAGTGTATGACCTCGTTGCATGCAAATAGCGCGCGAGAGCATGGCGCGGCGCGTCTTGGTCATCGAATACGCGCGGATTGCCTCTGCAATACCCGGCACATCGCGGTCGCAGACGGCACGCGTCGCCTCGGGCGTCACATCTCGCATCGAAAGCCCCGTGCCGCCGCAGGTGAGCACGACATTGGCGTGGCACTCATCGGCAGCTTCCACAATGGCATCACCGATCTCGCTGACGTCGTCGCGCACGACCACATGTGAGGCGACCGTCCAGCCCTGTGCCTCGATAAGTTCCTCGAGTGCAGCTCCGGCCTCATCCTGCAAAAGATCGCGTGTGTCCGAGCACGTCACGATCGAAATCTTCAACTCCATAGCGTTCCTCCTATAGCGCCGTTCCCTCGGGCAGGTCGACGCGAACAACGTCCACGGCATCTCCCGCCTTGAGCTCGCACGGTCCTTCGTCAATACGCAACAGACAGTTCGCACGCTGCATAGTTCCAAGCAGCGCCGAATTCTGTGTCTTAGCCTCGGTCACCAACAACTCACCGGTCTCGGGGTCGCGCAAAACCGTGGCGCGATCGAAGAAGCGGCGATGCTGTCGCTTTTTCACGCCGTGCGTGACCGTCGCCTGCTGCACGGGACGCGTACCCTCGGCAAAGCCGCGCATCTTGCGAATCGCCGGGCGGGCGAGCATCTCAAAGCCCACATACGCCGCGGCCGGATTGCCTGAAAGCCCCAGGTAGGGCTTACCCCCGAGCAAGCCAAACGTGATGGCCTTGCCCGGACGCATCGAGATGCGGTCAAACAGTACCTCGCCCTCGCGCCGGACGAGCGCCGTCACATAGTCGTAATCGCCCGCCGAGGCGCCACCGCTCGTAATGACAAAGTCGCACTCCTGCACGGCACGATGCACCAGCTCGGCGATCGCTTGCTCATCATCGGGCGCTATGCCGTAGAATACGGGCTCGGCGCCGGCATCGAGTGCCTCGGCCATCAACGCCGACGAGTTGGAATCGCGAATCTGCCCGCGCGCCGGCAGCTCACCCGGCGCGACCAGCTCCGTGCCCAGCGAGATAATGCCCACGCGCGGAGCGGCATGCACCTTCACGTTCGCATACCCGGCGCTCGCCAGCAGGCCGGCGCCGGCCGGAGCCACAACCTCGCCGGCGTGCATCACAACATCGCCGGCA
This sequence comes from Collinsella aerofaciens, assembly GCF_020181355.1. NCBI lineage: Bacteria > Bacillati > Actinomycetota > Coriobacteriia > Coriobacteriales > Coriobacteriaceae > Collinsella > Collinsella aerofaciens. The sequence goes on along the minus strand of NZ_CP084004.1, from coordinate 1,654,267 downwards.
TGGGCCTCCTCGGCGGCAGAGCGAACGTTCTCCCCCACCTTGGCCGGCGCCGAGAACCTCACACGCGAGCCCTCGTTGCCGTCACCGTCAAGCACATCGACGATCTCGTACTTCACAACGGCATCGGCACCTTCGGGTACCGGCGCGCCCGTCATGATGCGGACCGTCTCGCCCGCGCCGATTGCGCCCTCAAACACATGGCCCGCGGCCTCGTGTCCGATAACGTCGAGCGTCACCGGCGCCTCGCCAGATGCCTGCGCCAAGTCCGCCGAGCGCACGGCATATCCGTCCATAGCGCTGTTGGCAAACGGCGAGATGTCGATATCGGCCACCGCGTCCTCGGCCAAGGGAAGACCGGCGGCCTGCCACACGGGAATCTCGATGAGATCCGTCGGAGCAACGTGCGACAGGACAATCGACTGCGCGTCCTCCAGTGGAATGAGTTTCTCTGCCATATGCACCTCTTAATGCCACGGCGCACAACAGGGGCGCCGATTCTTTATGCTTTTCTCAGTATAATCCCCCGATGCACGGCCGCGACTCGGTCTGTACCCGCAAATACACCTGTCGGTTGCAGGCCGCGAAACAGAATGGAAACCAACCCACCGGCTCGTCGCGTTTACCGCGTTTTATAATGCTTGCGTTGCAACCTAAAAGAGGAACGTATGGCTCATAACGACAAAACCGAAAGCGCAAACGAAACGCAGGATCATTCCCAGCCGCTCGACGACGGCGGCTTTTTCTCCCTGAACGACGTCATCATGGCAGGCAGGCATCAACTTACCCGCTCCGAGCATCTCTTGGCTGCCGACACGCGCCGCAACGCCCGCAACCTACTTGCGAGCGCTAAGTTGCTCGTACTCGTCGTCATCGTCTCGCTCGCCATGGGCGTTGCCGCTTGGGCGTTTTTGGCCTCGCTGAATATCGCGACCGACTATCGCGAGCACCATGTGTGGGTCTACGCCTTGCTTCCCGTTGTGGGCGTTGCCACCGCATGGGTGTACAAAAACCACGGTCTTGCCGCCAAGCGTGGCAACAACCTGGTCATCGACTCCGCTCTGGGCACACGCCTCATCCATATGCGCATGGCCGTCCTCACCTTCGTCTGCTCCACGCTCACGCACCTAACGGGCGGATCGGCCGGTCGCGAGGGAGCCGCGGTGCAGATTGGCGGCACCATCGCCAGCAACATCTCGAGCCTCGCCCACCTCAAAAAGCATGACCACCACGACCTCATGCTCGCCGGCATCTCGTCGGCCTTTGGCGCCGTATTCGGCTCGCCCCTTGCCGGAGCTTTCTTTGGCATGGAGATGTGCTTTATCGGCAAGATCGACTACACGGCGGGCATCTACTGCCTGGTCGCCTCATTTACCGGCTACTTTACATCACTCGCCCTAGGTACCGAGTACGAGGCGAATGATATCGCCAGCGTTCCCAACATGACACCACGGACGGTTGTCATCGTTGTTATCAGCGCCATTATCTTCGGTCTGACGGCACGCCTCTTTGCCTGGTCAGTTCGAACCGTCAAGAGCCTGTACGGTCGCTTTATCACCAATTATCTTATTCGCGCACTCATAGGTGCACTCGTGGTTTTGGCCGCCTATGCCCTCCTCGACGCCTGGGACTACGCCGGCCTTTCCACGTGGCTTTCCGGCGCCGGATTTGCCGGCAACACCACCCTGGCGGACGCAGTCATCAAGTTGGTCGTCACAGCGCTCACCCTGGGCGCCGGCTTCCAAGGCGGCGAGGTCACGCCCCTGTTTGGTATCGGTGCGGCGCTCGGCGGCTGGATCGGTTGCCTCGTCGGAATCGATCCCAGCTTTCTAGCAGCGCTGGGCATGCTCGGCGTGTTCTGCGCCGGCCTTAACGTGCCTATCACCACCTGTATGATGGCCATCGACCTGTTCCACGGCACGGCAGCCGGGTTCTTTGTCATCGTGGCCTTTATCAGCTACCTAACCGCCGGACACCGCGGCGTGTACCCCGCCCAGCGCATCATCTCGCCCAAGCGCCGTTCGCTTATTGTGGATGAGGGCGGTACGGTAGCGGATGCTATCGAGCGCCACAACGACCTGATAGAGTAGACGTAAGTATTCGACGTGCAGCCACAATCGGGGGCAATTCGACCTGAGCGCGACCGCACCGTCACGTCATACGCCGGGAGTCGCCCCATGCACGCAACTGATTTTGGCCTCACGCTCATCATCGCCAACCCAGCCGCCCAGTCGGGTGCGGCGCGCGAAGTTGCCGAGCGCCTGCAACGCTTTTTGGATATGACCGCGCGCGCATCCCAGTTTGACCTGGTGCTGACCGAGCGCATGGGACACGCCAAGGAGCTGGCCGCACAGGCTCAGGGCTATCGCACCGTTATCGCCCTTGGCGGCGACGGCGTGATTCACGAGGTCGTCAACGGGCTTATGACGCAAGAGGAGGACACCCGCCCCGCTCTTGCCATCCTACCCGTGGGCTCCGGCAACGATTTTGCCCAAACGCTCGGCATCGACGATTTCTCCGGTAAGGATTTTGGCGCGCTACTCACCTGCGAGCTGCAGCGTCAGGACATCGGGCGCATTCGCTTATGGAACCCCACAAGCGGCAGCGGCGAGGCTACCGTTGAGTACTACGACCAGACGCTTTCGGTCGGCATCGATGCCGCCATCGGCCTTGGCACCACCGAGCTACGCAAAAAGACGAGCCTCACCGGCGCGCCGCTCTACACTCTTTCGGGACTTGAGCAGTTTGGCCTACGCTATCGCAATTACCCCATGACAGTCAGCTTTGACGGGGCGCCCGCCGAGCGCGTAAGGGCGATCATCATGGCGATTCAGCTGGGTCCTACCTATGGCTCGGGCTATCGCATCTGTCCCGACGCCGACCCCTGTGACGGCATACTCGACGTCTGCTACGCCTGCGGCCCCGTCCCTCGCACGGTTGCCCTGCCTATGTTTCTTTCGGCCAAGGACGGCCACCATACCAAGTTGCCGCCGGTTCGCATGCGCCGCTGCCGCCATGCCGAGCTCACCTTTGAGGAGCCCGACTACCCCATTCAGGCCGACGGCGAGCCCGTTGTCGCCTCGCGCATCGAGGTCGACATCCTCGCCGGCGCCCTCCACGTCTGGCACCCCACCCGCTAACCCCACCTAAGTTGCGGTGAAATAGGGACTGTTTATGCAGCAAAAGCCGCAAAACAGTTCCTATTTCACCGCAACTTATGAGGAGGCTATTCGTCGCTGCCCGGCTTGCGTCGGTTGGCTTTTTTAATCGCATTGAAGTGCTTGTCGTTGAGCCTGCGCTGGCGAGAGCGCTGAGGCACCTTGGTCTTTACGCGTCGGCGCGGTGGACGCCCGCGACGCTCAAGCTCAGCGCGCAGCTTACGCAGGCAGCTGCTACGGTTTTGGAACTGACTGCGGCTCTCGCGCGCCGTCACGGTAATCCCCGTGGGCCCATGCTTCATGCGCACAGCAGAGTCTGTCGTGTTCACGCCCTGTCCGCCCGGACCCGTCGCGCGAAACACCTGAACCTCGCAATCGCGTGCCAACTCCTCGACCGACATCTCGGCATAGTGCGCATACTCACGCCATCCCATCTTGTTCTCATCCATATCAACACCTCCCCTCATACAAAAAATGTGACAAAGGGACAGTCCCTTTGTCACATCGCATACCAATCGCTTGTGTTGCGCACTTAGGCGAAGGTGATCTCGCCGGTCTCGCAGTCCATATCGGCGATACGGGCCAGGCTCTCGACGCGGAAGCCGCGCTCGCGGAGCTTATCGCCACCGCCCTGGAAGCCCTTCTCCACCGCAATGCCAATACCGGATACCTCGGCACCCGCAGCCTCGCAGATCTTGATAAGACCCTCGAGCGCGCAGCCGTTGGCCAGGAAGTCGTCGATAATCAGGACCTTGTCGCCCTCGGACAGGAAGCGCTTGCCAACGATGACCGGGTACTCCTTCTGCTTGGTAAAGGAGTAGATGGTCGTGGCATACTGCTCGCCGTCGAGGTTGATGGACTGCGCCTTCTTGGCAAAGACAACCGGCACGCCGCCAAAATGCTGGGCCGCGATGCAAGCCATGCCAATGCCCGAAGCCTCGATCGTCAGGATCTTGTTGATCTCGACACCCTCGAACAGACGGGCCCACTCGGCGCCCATGTGGTCGAACAGTTCAACGTCGCACTGGTGGTTGAGGAAGGCATCAACCTTAAGGACGTTACCGGCCTTTACGATGCCGTCATGGCGAATACGATCCTCAAGCTCCTGCATGGCGCAACCCCTTCTCGCGGCAACGATACCGCGCGATTAATAAACGTTGTTCGATAGTCTACCACGGACCGACCCCCGCCCGCCTCACAAGCCGCATCGCACCACAAACCAGTCTTTTTGGGACGGCGCGAATCGTGGCAGGCAGCCTCCCAACACGCTAATGGCGGGCGCGCATCTTCACCAAACGCACCATGGCAAGCGCAAAGCCCACAGCGGCCACAGCCATAAGCACGTAGAACACCGAGCGAAAGCCAAACAGGAACACATCCGGACGACCTGTAACAAAACTGGTCACGGCCTCGCCCATTGCCACGCTCATCTGCCCATACAGGATATGCGACGCCGCCGTAATGCCGAGCGCCATGCCGGCGTAGCGTGCCAAACTACCCAGGCTGCCCGCAAAGCCGAGTGCTTCGCGCGGAGCCGAGCCCATATACAACGAATTGTTAGGGCTCTGGAAAATCGACGTACCGCACGACATAAATGCGACGCAGCACACGATCACAGGGATAGAAGAGCGCTCGTCGAGCGTGCTTACCGCAAAGAGACCGCACACGTACACGCCCAGGCCGACAGCCGTAGGACCCTCGCAGCCAACACGGTCCGAAACCGTTCCCGAAAGCGGGCCGATAAAGGCATTCACCATCGGCAGCGCCAAAAACAGCAATCCGGAAATGTCGGAACCAAAGCCGTGGGCGTCCTGAAAATAGAACGGCAGGATAAACTCGGATGCGCCAATACCAACGAACACGATGAGCATGCAGGCAAGGTTGATGGTGAAGGCCGAATTTGCAAAGCAGCGACGAGCGGCCTCGGCAAGGGGCATGGGGCGTTCGCCGACCTCTGGCCTAACATGCGGCAGTGTGTAGAGTCCCACGATAAACGAGATCACGCCAATGGGCAGGTTGATGAGGAAGATGCTCTCCCAGGGAAAGCTTGCCACCAGCATGCCGCCGAGCACGGGGTCACACATCATGCCGAGGGCCACGAAGGTCGCGAGAATACCCATGGCACGGCCTCGTTCGCGCGCCGGAAACGACTCGGTGATGATACCCATGTTGTTAGCCATGGCCGCCGCGCAACCGACGCCCTGAACAATGCGTGCCAGGATAAGAACTTCGAGCGAGGCCGAAAGGCCGCACAGCAGCGAACCGACCGAAAAGACGATGACGCCCAGCTGGAACACATTCACCTTGCCGCGCACGTCGCCCAGACGGCCAAACGGCAACATAGCCACGCAAGTCGCAAGCAGATACACCGAGCTTACCAGCTGAATGCGATCGAGGCCCACGCCCAGCTCCTTTTGCATCACGGGCAGCGCCACGGTCACGACGGTCGAATCCAGACACACCATAAACGTCATGATGAGCACGGTAAACAGAATCGCCCATTTGTTTTTGCCATGGGTGTCGCCCTCTAGAGCAATGTGCTCGCGGCGCAGCTGCTCTGCAGTTTTCTCCATATCCATCCTTTCGAGTGGCCTAACGCAAAAAACGGGGCCCCGATCGCCTACAAACAGTCGCGATTGGGGCCCCGCCTACGGAATCGGAACGAAAGGTCGCCGAAGCTTTCTGCCAGCATCGGCGCCTCGCACGAACGCTAGCCTAGCACTGCTCGAGCGCCTGCTCAAGGTCGGCAATCAGATCGGCCGTGTCCTCGAGGCCGCACGACAGGCGCACCATGTCGGCGGAGATGCCACAGGCGATGAGCTCCTCATCGTTCATCTGGCGGTGCGTAGCGTTAGCGGGATGCAGGCAGCAGGTGCGGGCGTCGGCCACATGCGTGGCGATCTGGGCGAGCTTGAGGCTCTTCATAAAGGTCTCGGCCGCCGCGCGACCACCATTAAAGCCAAAGCTCACAACGCCGCAGGTACCGTTTGGCATGTACTTCTGAGCGAGGTCATAGTACTTGTCGCCCTCCAGGCCCGGATAGCTCACGAAGCGCACCTTGGGATGGCTCTGCAGGAACTTGGCAACGGCCAGGCCGTTCTCGCAATGACGCGGCATGCGCACATGCAGGCTCTCGAGCGAGCTGTTCAAGAAGAACGCCGCCTGCGGGTTCTGCATGGGGCCAAGATCGCGCATGAGCTGCGCGGTGGCCTTGGTAATGAAGGCGCCCTCGCGACCGAACTTCTCGGCATAGGTCACGCCATGGTAGCTCTCGTCAGGCGTGGTGAGACCCGGGAACTTGTCCGCATGGGCCATCCAGTCAAACTGGCCGTGGTCGACGATCACGCCGCCCAGGTAGGCAGCATGTCCATCCATGTACTTGGTGGTGGAGTGCGTAACGATGTCGGCGCCCCACTCAAAGGGACGGCACATCACGGGCGTCGGGAAGGTGTTGTCGACCATCAACGGCACACCGTGGTCATGTGCGGCCCTGGCAAAGCGCTCAATATCGAGCACGGCAAGGGCGGGGTTGGCGATGGTCTCGCCAAAGACGAGCTTAGTGTTGGGTTGGAAGGCTGCCTCCAACTCCTCATCGGTGCAGTCGGGGGCGACGAACGTGCAGGTCAGCCCCATACGGCCCATGGTGTGGGCGAGCAAGTTGTACGTGCCGCCATAGATGGCAGAGCTCGCGACTACGTGATCGCCGGCACCGGCCACGTTAAAGATCGCGAGGAAGTTCGCGGCCATGCCCGAGCTCGTGAGCATCGCAGCGGTGCCGCCTTCCATCTCGCAGATCTTGGCGGCAACCAGGTCGCACGTGGGGTTCTGCAGACGGCTGTAGAAGTAGCCCGACTCCTCTAGGTCAAACAGCTTGCCCATGTGCTCGGACGTGTCGTACTTCCACGTGGTGGACTGGTAGATGGGCACCTGGCGCGGCTCGGCATCTCCCGGGTGATAGCCGCCCTGAACACATGTAGTACCGATGGTCTGCTCGCTCATATCTAGCTCCCTTGCCTGGGTTTTAGTTTTATTCGGTTCACGATACCGCTACCCCGCACCCCTCTCAACCCATCCCCAAGGTAGGTTATGGGACAAATCGATCAGGGGCATTTATCTCAAGCCTTGGCATTTGCTCGACAGAGAAAAATGAGGCATACATGAAGCTCTCGACGATTACATGCACCGTCACGGGTACCATAGGCGGGTACACCGTAACCAAGGAGACAACGATGAAGCAAATCGATATCGCCCAGCTCGACACCGCGGCCTGCCAGGCTCAGGCTGCCGAATACCACGCCCGTGGCTTTAACTGCGCCCAGGCCGTTGCCTGCACGCTCGCACCTGCCGTCGGGCTCGACCCCCAGACCGCCTTTACCCTAACCGAGGGCTTTGGCGCCGGCATGGGCGGCATGACCGAAACCTGCGGCGCCATCTCGGGCGCCGTGGCCATCATGGGCTTTGTAATGAGCGACGGCATGGAGAACCCCAAGACCAAGGGCCAGACCTACAAGCTGTCGCGCGAAATCGCAAAGCGTTTTGGCGAGAAGAACACGACGACCGTCTGCGGCACGCTCAAGGGCATCGGATCGGATAAGGGTCCGCTCCGCAGCTGCCCCGGCTGCATCGACGATGCCGTCGAGATTGCCTGCGATGTGCTAAAGCAGCTCGCCGAGTAAACGGCAGCAACAGAAAAACGACGGCCGGCGCGCTTGGAATCCATCCAAAAGCACGCCGGCCGTCGTCGTTAGAACTCGGCAAACTCGGGAGCACCGACCTCAATCTCCTCGCGCCCCGCCATAAGCTCGCGCATCTTAGCGCAAAACGGCTCCCGCTCCCCCGCTTTAAACACCAAATGAATCGTCACGGCATCCGTGTAATCGGTATCCGAAACCTTGGCACCCGAATCCTGCGCCAAACGAAGCACCTGCTCATACTGCGGATAGGCCACATGCACGTCAACAGGCACGACGCTTGTCATCTCGACGATCTGTCCGGCCTCCTGAGCCGCGGCCACCGCCGCCTGCGTCGCCGCAGTGTAGGCACGCACCAAGCCACCAGGCCCCAGCAACGTTCCGCCAAAATAGCGCGTCACCACGCAGCAAACATTTTTGAGCCCTGCACCGCGCAACACCTCGAGCGTCGGCATACCGCTCGTGCGGCTCGGCTCGCCGTCATCGCTCTGGCGCTCGCGTCCATCGACCAAAATCCACGCGGGAACATTGTGTCGAGCGTCGTAATGACGTTTGCGAACTGTCTCGATAAAGGCATTAGCCTCATCTTCGGACTCAATATGGACCAGCTGGGCAATAAACCGGCTCTTGCGGTCCACAAACTCGCCTGAAGCCTCAATATTCGATTGCAGAGTAAAATAGCTGTCCAACAAAGCCCCTCAACAACAAGCAAAGCAACAAACAGCCTCAATAATACGGCAAAGCCCGTACCGATTGTCAGGGTAACAAAAATGCCAAGTGGGCCTGTAAGCCGGGTTCTGTCGTGAACGGTCATTTATCTTGTCTGCACGTTACCGTGCAGCTCCACGCACGCTACCCGAACGCGGACCGGGCCGGCCCATAGCGTTCCTATTCGCGCTTGCTCCGGATGGGGCTTGCCAAGCCGCCGTGTTACCACGACGCTGGTGGTCTCTTACACCACCGTTTCAGCTTTTCCCTTTACGCCTTGCGGCGCAGGTGGGAGTCTTCTTTTCTGCGGCGCTTTCCGTCGGATCACTCCGCCCGGCCGTTAGCCGGCATCCCGCCCTCTGGAGCCCGGACTTTCCTCACGCGTGCTGCAAGCAGCACATCGCGCGACCGTCTGGCCCACTCAGCAGTGCAAGAGTGTAGCACACCGTTGCCACAGGCAATGGCACAACGCAAACGCTCGACACGATATACCAAGAACCGCCATGCGCTACAATGGTCCTGTCGATGGGCAACGTCGTCAGTCGAGACGCGACCGCGCTCCGCACCCCTCCGTCTACTCGGTGTGTTCCCGCCTCCTCCCCGAGGCGGGATGTCGGCATTTTTCATGCACCGACAACCCAATAGCAAACAGACAGCCCGGGTAGCATTGTGGGCTTATAGGACAAAATGTGTGTCCCGATAGAACACCCGTTTCCATCCATTAATCCAGCCAGAACGGGTACGGGTCCCTGTGGTGGAGGTCCTCCCACACTGCCCTGTCGCCCCACTCCGGCCCTCCGTCGTCACGCGACGGCGAGGCGGAGTAGACGCTGAACAGGAAGTCGATGTCCGCGTCGGTCGGCATCGTGGCGAGCTTCTCGCGCGCCGTCCTCGCGTCCCCCGAGTGCGCGTGGCACCACCAGAATACCGCCTTCACGCGCTTGACCGACGTCAGCCCCCGGTGGTTGCGCAGGACGGCCCTCAGCTGCGAGTTCACCCCTCCCTCGATCATGTTGTTGGTCGACGGCAGCGGGCCGGCCTTGGCCAGGGCGGGGTCGAGGTAGGTGAACAGCGTCCCCGCCGACACCAGCGACGACAGCGACGAGCGCGCCCGCCTCAGCCTCTCGTGGGTGTAGACCCTCCTGCCGTCCACCACGGTCCTGTCCTCCAGGAAGTCGGCCCAGAACCCGCACCAGTCGAGGTAGCGCTCGACCCAGAGCTCGGCCTGGTGCAGCGTCTCGATGCCCATGAGGTCGCGCGCGATGAGGTAGAGCTCGCGCCCCGCCTGGAGCTTCGGCCGCGTCGTCGTGTAGCGCTTGACCTGCGAGAAGGCGTGGAAGGTGCACCTCTGGACCCTGGTGCGCGGCCAGGTCTCGCGCACGGCCTTGGCGAACCCGCTCCCGCCGTCGGTGACGACCACCTCGGGCGCCGGGATCGGCGACATGAGGGCCGACCACGCCCTCGAGTTCTCCGACCTCGCCATGTACCAGGAGACCACCCGCTCGCCGCTGCAGCATATGAGCACGACGAGGTCGCGCGCGACCCGGATCCCGTCCACGTGGAGCACGCGGTGGAGCTCGCCGTCGGGGACGGGCATCGGCCAGACCTCCCAGAACTCGGCCGTCCTGCGCCTGAAGGACCGCCCGCCGCCCGGCATCATGGCCTGCGAGTCCCTCGAGAGGAGCCACCCGAGGAACTCGTCCAGCCTCGTCGCCGTGTCGTCGTACCTCACGGTCGTCGACGCGCCGCAGGCCGTGCACCTCCACCGCTGGGACCCCGACGAGGTCCTGCCGTTGCGCTTGGTCCGACCGCCGCAGTAGGGGCAATAAACGGCCTTCATGGGCACCTCTTCCGAAATGGTATTTAACGGTTCCGGAAAAGGTTATCTACCTGCGGGAACGATAGGAAACCGGACACACATTCTGTCCGAGCGGTTAAAAGCGGGCGCGGAATTTAAACGGCTGAAAAAGGGGCATCGACCTGCGCCGATGCCCCCAACGTGGACACACATTTTGTCCTATAAGCCGCATTGTGCACGGGTAGCATCGCGCACCTCGGCAGCAAATACAAAAAGGGACCCGTCCATTGCGGACGGATCCCTTAAAACAAGTGATCGTCAAACCGATTTACTCGGCGTCGGTCTCCTCGTCCTTCTTCTCGGAAGGCAGCGGGGTAACCTCGATCTCGACGCCCAGAGTCTCAGCAGCGGACTTCATGGACAGGGAGATACGACGACGGTCGAGGTCGATCTCCATGACCTTGACCTGAACCTTGTCGCCCACGTGGGTGACCTGAGAAGGCTGATCGACGTGCTTGTTGGCCATCTCGGAGATGTGCACCAGGCCCTCGATGCCCTCGCCCAGATCAACGAAAGCGCCGAACGGGACAAGCTTGGTCACAGTGCCCTCGACGATAGCGCCGACGGGGTACTTCTTGACCAGTGCGCGCCACGGATCCTCGGTGGTCTGCTTGAGACCCAGGGAGATGCGCTCGCGGTTGAGATCGACGTCGAGAACCTCGACCTCGACCTCCTGGCCGACCTTGACAACCTCGGAAGGATGGTTGACGTGGTTCCAGGAGAGCTCGGAGATGTGGATGAGGCCGTCGATACCGCCGAGGTCGACGAAGGCGCCGAAGTCGACGATGGAGGAAACGGTGCCCTGGAGACGCATGCCAGACTTGAGCTTGGACAGGATCTCGGAGCGCTCGGCCTTACGGGACTCCTCGAGCACGACGCGACGGGAGAGGACGACGTTGTTGCGGTTGCGGTCCATCTCGATGACGCGAGCCTCGATGCGGGTGCCCATGTAGGAGGTGAGGTCCTTGACGCGACGGAGGTCGACGAGGGAAGCGGGCAGGAAGCCACGCAGGCCGATGTCGAGGATCAGGCCGCCCTTGACAACCTCGATAACCTCGCCCTCGACGTTCTCGCCGGAGTTGAACTTCTCCTCGATGCGGTTCCAAGCACGCTCGTACTCGGCACGCTTCTTGGACAGGACCAGACGACCGTCCTTGTCCTCCTTCTGGAGAACCAGAGCCTCGATGGGATCACCGAGTGCAACGATGTCTGCAGGGTTAGCGTCCTTGCGGATGGACAGCTCGCGGACCGGGATAACGCCCTCGGACTTGAACCCGATGTCAACGAGCACCTCGTCATGCTCGATCTTAACGACAGTGCCGTTAACGAGATCGCCCTCATCAAAGTCGGTAATCGTACCGTCGATGAGGTTGTTCATCTCCTCCTCATTGACATCGTCAAGAGAGAAAATGGACGAGTTCTGAATCTCACTCAAAGGTGGACCCCTTTCGAACTACGGGGCCCCGATTGCTAGGACCTACAGAAGGGTGCGACAAGCACACAACGTTTAGGAACACTCGGGAGCCGACAGATACTAATGTGACGCTTATGCAATCACGTTCGTATAGGTTACGGGGAAATGAGTTCGATTTCAAGCGTGAACTGCGATTTTTTACTCGTGTGGAGACTTTTTCGTAATCTTATGAACACACGTCTCCACAACTTGACGATAACCAGCCAGGCATTCGGCTTTGGGGTAAAGTATCCGGAGCCAACGACTCTAGATTAAATTTACGAGAAAGGTGCCCGCGTGCTCAAAGCAGTCGTTTTCGATATGGACGAGACGCTTCTTAGCATCAACCTCAACGCGTTCATCCTTCGCTATTTTAAGGATGTCTCTTCGATGCTCGCGGATATCGGGCGCCGCAGCCGCGGTGGCACGATGGCGCGCCTCGGCACCATCTTGGTCGACCTCAACGCCAATCGCCGCAGCGGCACGGACAACCGCACCAATCTTGAGTTTTACCAAGAAGAGGTCGAGCGCCGATGCGGGATCTGCCTCTCCGATCCCCTCATCTACGAGGCGTTTACCTACTATGACCGCGAAGTTCTTCCGTACAAGAACGACGATATCATTAACGCCCACGCCATGCCGGGCGCACACGCCGCGCTCCAGGCCGTACAGGACGCAGGGCTGCGCTGCGCGCTCTTTACCAACCCCAGCTTTCCCCAGGGGGCCATCGAGTGCCGCATGGGTTGGGGCGACCTGGCCGACGCCCCCTTTGAACTCGTGACGCACATGGGAAACGCCACCCGCTGCAAGCCCGATGCCACCTACTATCTAGAGCAGCTTCAGGTGATGGGGCTCGAGCCACACGAGGTCCTTATGGTGGGCAACGATCCCAAGCGCGACTTCCCCAGTCCCGCCTGCGGCATTCAAACTGCCTATGTTGGCCAGGGAAAACCCGGCCGAGCCACCTGGCGCGGAACCATGGAAGACTTCGCCCGCGACTTTAACGCCGTAATCGAAGCCTTCTACGAACACCAAGTAGCCGACGAACTGTCGTAGGACCCCTCGCTCCAAACCAAATATCGCCGCAGGTTGAGCACAAGTCAGCGAAAATGCCCCTAAGCGAGCAATGTGCCTTGAAAGAGGAGGGCATAGGCCTTCTGGCCATGCCCGACGATTGAAAGGCAGATTGCCGCTTAGGGGCATTTGCAGCGTCGACTGGTTACGCGGTTTGGTAAAACCGCGTAACTAGCACACCTGGGTTTTGCCGATCATGATGTTGAGGATCTCGACGTCGGTGTCCTTCATGCCCACGCGGCCTACGTAGCCCATACTGGCGATTGTTTGCTCAACGGTATCTTGGATCAGGCCCTCGCCGGCGCGGAAGCCGCGACCCTGCATGGCCATATCATGGCCCAGAATCGCCGCATCGACGGCAGCCGAGATCTTGGCGGCACAGCTCGCCTTGGCGCCGTCGCACACGATGCCGCCCACGTTACCGAGCGTGTTCGAGACGGTCGCGCCAATCTGTTCGCGCGTGCCACCGCACAGCCAGGTAATCGCAGCGCCGGCGCCGCACGCAGCGCAAATAGCACCGCAAAACGCCGAAAGCGCACCAATATAGCTCTTGATATGCACGGCGATAAGATCGGACAGCATCACGGCGCGCACCAGGCGCTCGTGGTCGCAACGCAGGTACTCGGCATACTCCATGACGGGCAATGCGCAGGTAATGCCCTGATTGCCCGAGCCGCACACAATGGCGACCGGCAGCGCGCAACCGTTCATGCGGGCGTCGGACCCGGCGGCCGCACGGGCACGGGCGCGGCAGGCGACGTCATCGGCACGAGCACCCAGCAGCGTACGGCCCACCTCGGCGCCCCAAGCGTGCGCGAGACCCTCGGCACTGATCGCGCCATTCAGCTCAATCTGACGCTCAACGGCAGCGCGGGCGTCCTCAATGTCACCATCCTCGATAAAGTCGATGATGGTCTCGATCGACATGGGCGTGTCGGCGTTATCTGCCGCACGCTCGGCCACCACGCGCTCGGCGCAGGCGGCGCACTCCCCCGCCGACTTACCGCATACCGGAATACCGTCGAGCGTATGGCACGTGACATTAGTGTGGTGATCGGTAATCTCGACGACCGCGGTATGGCCCCCGGCCGTCGCAGTCACCTTGATGTAGAGGTTGGGCACACCCTCGACAAGCGACACATCGCAGTAGTCCGCATCGGCAAGCAGCTCGGCCACGCGGGCGCGGTCCGCGTCATCGACGCTCTCGAGCACCTCGAGCGCGCTCTTGGCGTCGCCGCCCACGGCACCCAGCACGGCCGCGGCCTCAATACCGTGCATACCGCCCGAGTTGGGCACGGTCACGCTCTTGACGTTCTTGATGATGTTGCCCGAGCAGGCAACATCCATATGATCGGGTTCGCAACCGAGCGTCTGGCTCGCCAGCGCCGCTGCATAAGCAACGGCAATGGGCTCGGTGCAGCCGAGTGCACAAACAAGTTCGCGGTTCAAAACATCGCAAAACGCGGCATCACGAAGGGAATCGGCAGGCATAGGTATCTCCTACTTGTATAACGGGCTGGGCTCTCAATAATAATTAGCTCTTTTATTTGATAACAATGCATCAAAAACCGCAACCCAGGTTCCGGTAGACGGCATTCAGGCGCAAACTGACGGCATTCATTCATGAGAAACCGGTCTTGTTGCATGCTAAAGCGTTTGACCAAAAAACGCCCAAGCGTTTACACAAAAGTCGCGCTATCATGCAGTCGAACGCGGTAAAACCTTTAGCAATCTCGCCGCACAGACCAGAGAGGAACTATCCATGAAGATCGGTATCGGTAACGACCACGCCGCCGTCGAGCTCAAGAACATCATCTCCGAGCACCTGAAGGAGCGCGGCTGCGAGGTCGTGAACTTTGGCACCGACACCTCCGAGAGCTTTGACTACCCCATCGCCGGCTACAAGGTGGGTAAGGCCGTTGCCAACGGCGACGTCGATCTAGGCATCCTGATCTGTGGCACCGGCGTCGGTATCAGCCTGGCTGCCAACAAGGTCGAGGGCGTACGCGCCGTCGTGTGCTCCGAGCCCTTCAGCGCCAAGCTCTCCCGCATGCACAACAATACCAACGTGCTCGCTTTTGGCGCCCGCGTCGTGGGCTCCGAGCTCGCCAAGATGATCGTCGACGAGTGGCTCGACGCCGAGTTTGAGGGCGGTCGTCACGAGCGTCGCGTTAACCTCCTCAACGAGATCGATCACACGCGCGCCCTTAAGATCGTCGACGAAGCCTAAACTATTCAGTGCCACAAGCTAACAGCAGGGGCCCGCTCGGAACACATGTCCGAGCGGGCCCCTGCATAGATTTTGGAATAAAAGGGCGCCGCGGATGGAGTTCCGCGGCGCCCAAGCCACACGCTAACAGCTTTAAGGAGTCAAAGCTGGTTTAGCCAAAGAAGCGCTTGATCTCAATCTCGGCGTTCTCCAGGCAGTCGGAGCCGTGGATCACGTTGGCGTTGACATCGACGGCAAAGTCGCCGCGGATGGTACCAGGAGCAGCCTCAAGCGGGTTGGTAGCGCCCATGAGGGTGCGCATCTTAGCAACAGCGGAGAGACCGGAAACGACCATCTTGACGACCGGACCGCTCGTCATAAAGTCGCAGAGACCGCCAAAGAAGGGCTTGTCGGCCAGATGGGCGTAGTGCTCCTCGACGGTAGCGCGCTCGAGCGTGGTCATCTCCATGCGCTCGATGACAAGGCCGCTGCGCTCAATGCGAGCAACGATCTCGCCGATCTTGCGGTCGCGCACGGCGTCGGGCTTAATCATGATGAAGGTCTTCTCGATAGCCATAAAAGTAGCCTTTCAAGTAGGTTCGCGCGTGCCCAAGTCCCATTCCGGCACCCGCCTGGACTGCATCGTAACAGAGTTTTAGCTGCAGTTAAACAAAAAGCTGTTTATTGAAACGTTGCAATTTATTAAAGCGCTCCATATGTGTCACTTCTGTTTCGAAGCCCGATTAGAGTACCATCCGACCGCCCATCAACTGCGCCGAACAGAGCAGGCGGTCGGTTGCCGCCCGCGAACGTATCCCCTTCACAACCTGCCCAAAGGTCCTACAGAAGTTCTCGACAAGCCCCTCCCCCATAGCAACAAAATACGGGCTCCCACATCAGCAGGCGCCCGTAAAGCGAAAACGATTTATCAATACATGGCCAAAACGGCTTCAGCCAAACCTCTACTTTGCCCCGTGACCCATCTCGACGACCTTGGTCAGCGATCCAAACACGCCCTCGTCAGCCACGAGCTGTGCCTCGGCACGCTGCAACTGCACGGCAACGGCGGCAGGAGCGGTGCCGCCCTCGGTCGTGCGCGCGGCGACAATCGACGGGATATCGAGCGCCTCGGTAATGTCGCGCTCAAAGAGCGGGCTTGCCTCCTGGAACACCTCAAACGGCAGGTCCTCAAGATTGCAGCCGCGCTTCTCGCACATCAGGACCAGATGGCCCACCACGGCATGTGCCTCGCGGAACGGCAGGCCACGCTTGGCCAGGTAATCGGCAACATCGGTGGCGGCAAGGTGCCCCACGCCGCACTCGCGCGCCATGGCATCCTCGTTGACGGTCCAAGTCGAAATCATTCCGGCCATAACGGACAGGCACTGCATGAGCGTATGGGCGGTATCGAGCGCGCCCTCCTTGTCCTCCTGCAAGTCCTTGTTATAAGCAAGCGGCAGGCCCTTCATGGTTACCAGCAGCTGCACCAGGTTGCCGTACACGCGACCGCTCTTGCCGCGGATAAGCTCGGCAAAGTCGGGGTTCTTCTTCTGCGGCATGATGGACGAGCCAGTGGAGTACGAGTCGGAAAGCGTGATAAAGCCAAATTCGGAGCTCGACCACAGTACGATCTCCTCGGAAAGACGCGCCAGGTGCATCGCCATGACGGATCCGGCGTAATGCAGATCGAGCAGAAAATCACGGTCGGAAACGGCATCGAGCGAGTTGGGGATCACGCCCGCAAAGCCAAGTTCGGCAGCCGTCATCTGGCGATCGAGCGGATAGCTCGTACCGGCAAGCGCAGCGGCACCCAGCGGGCAGTTGTCGGCAGCATCAAAGGCGGCCTTCAAACGCGTAAAGTCGCGCGCGAACATCCAGGAATACGCCAGCAGGTGATGCGACAGCAGCACGGGCTGAGCATGTTGCATGTGCGTGTAGCCCGGCAGAATCACCTTGTCGTACTTCTTGGCCGCATCCACCAGCACATGGCGCAGCTCAAGATTGGCCTCCATGAGCTCCTTGGCCAGCGCCTTGACGCCCAAGCGCGTATCGGTCGCCACCTGGTCGTTGCGCGAACGCCCAGTATGCAAGCGCTTGCCAGCCTCGCCGATGCGACGCGTCAGCTCGCTCTCGATGGACATATGAATGTCCTCATCGTTGATGTCGAAGGTAAAGTTGCCGGCATCGATATCCTGTTCGATTCCGGTCAGGCCCTTGGCAATCGCCTGCTCGTCCTCGGCACTGATGATGCCCTGGGCGGCCAACATCTTGGCATGCGCCTTAGAGCCGGCGATATCCTGCTTATAGAGATGTTTGTCGACCGGCAGCGACGCGCCAAACTCCTGCGTGACCTCGGCCACGCCCGCCTCAAAACGACCGCCCCAAAGAGCCATGGAACCGTCTCCTTTCTCCAAATACCAAAACAAGCGTCCAAAGCAATGTGCCCTGTCGCTAAAGCGATTTATCAACCGCTAGTTTTACACACTCCCTGCCGCGCGCGGGGCCATGTGGCTAATTTGCAAAGAAGTGACGCACCATGCACTTGGCGCCCAACGTCTCCCTCCGGATGTTGCCCTGCGAACCATCGATCCAGGCCTTCAGGCTCATAGGAACGTCCTCGACCCTTACAGCATCGAACTCGGGCGCGAGGGCAAGCAAAGCATGCGCGATAGCATTGAACATAATGGATACTCCTCATATATATAGGCACAGAGCCGCCAAATTGATAGAAGGAGCCCCGCCGGACAACCCCGGCGGGGCTCGGACTCAGCCGCAGACGCGGCATCATATATGCGGGCGGAACGTAGGGGCCACCGATGTTAAGAAGTGTCAGCAAGCATAACGAAAGGTAGGGACCCCGTGCGCCCGTTATGTATCACGCGGATGGGCCGCGCGGATACCAAGGGAAGGAGGCGCTAGGCCTGGGCAGCAGCAGAGCTGGGGCCCTGGACCTTTGCCCACGTCTTGAGCGACAGCGTATCGATCTCGATAAAGCCGGCGCTGGCCTTCTCGTCAAACGTGGTGTCGCGGTCGTAGGTAGCCAGGCCGTAGTCGTAGAGGCTGAAGGGACTCTTGCGGCCGACGACATGGCAGTTGCCCTTAAAGAACTTCAGACGGACAGTGCCGGTCACGAACTTCTGGGTATCGGCCATAAAGGCGTCGAGCGCGTTCTTGAGCGGGCTGTACCACTGGCCGTTGTACACGGCGGTGGCCCAATCCTGCTCGAGCTTGATCTTGGTCTTGAGCAGGTCGCCCTCGACGCAGATGTCCTCGAGCGCCTTGTGGGCGGTGATGAGCGTCAGGGCGCCGGGAACCTCATAGCACTCGCGGCTCTTGAGGCCCACCAGACGATCCTCGACCAGGTCAAGACGGCCAAAGCCGTTGTCGCCCGAAATCTTGTTGAGGGCGATGACGATCTCGGAGAGCTTCATCTTCTTGCCGTCGACGGCGACAGGCTTGCCGGCCTCAAACTCGATCTCGGTATAGGTCGGGGTGTCAGGCGTGTCCTCGGGGTTCTTGGTCATAACCCAAGCGTCATCGAGCGGCTCATTCCAAGGGTCCTCCAGGTGACCGCACTCGATGGCGCGACCCCACAGGTTGTCGTCGATGGAGTAGGGGTTGTCGTTGGCACCCTCGGGAACCGGCACGTTGTGGGCGTGGGCATAGGCGACCTCGTCGGGACGGCACTTCAGGTCCCACTCGCGAACCGGGGCGATAACCTTGAGCTCGGGGTCGAGGGCCTTGACGGCGGCCTCAAAACGGACCTGATCGTTACCTTTGCCAGTGCAGCCGTGGGCGACGTAGGTCGCGCCAAACTCGTGGGCGACCTCAACAAGCTTCTTGGCAAGCAGCGGGCGAGACAGGGCGGAGAGCAGCGGATACTTATTCTCGTACATGGAGTTTGCGGCGATGGCTTTGGTCAGGAACTCATCGGAGAACTCGTCGCGCAGGTCGAGCACCTGGCAATCGAGAACGCCCAGGTCGAGCGCCTTCTGCTTCTTGGCATCCAGTCCGGTCTCTTCCTGGCCCACGTTGCCGCAGACGCAAACGACATCGAGATTCTTCTCGTCCTGGAGCCACTTGACACATACGGATGTATCAAGACCACCGGAATATGCGAGAACGACTTTTTCCTTGCTCATGGCTGTTTCCTTTCGCCCTTGGTAGCTAGTTAGAACATCGGTCAGTTGCAAGTCATTTCAAGGTCATATACCGTGCAATATCAGGTTAAATAGCAAAAATCAGCACATACATGCCCTAGAAACATGCAGCAATGTCGTGCTAAAACCCAACGACCTCAAAATGACTCTGTTGAGGCAATTCGCCCCATGCGGACAGAGACGATTGTTATCGTCGTCGGGAAATTGCGCGCTGGCGTCGGATGGCATTGTCTGCAGTGGTGATGATCTTTACGAACTGCATCTGCCTCTCCTTTCACGTATCGCCGGGCGCAATTCAAATATCGTAAACGGTACCTTTTACTCGGTAAGCGGTTGTTTTTCCGTCTCCGTTTTCGATGGTCGCTATATTACGCTAAAGTGCCCGCAGCACAAGCGACAAATTCAAATTTCTGAAAAGTTTTTTCATTACTTTGTGAAGCGTGGTGCAAATACGCACCATTCCTGCGAAAATACGCCCGACTACGAGTTGATGGTTATAACGTCTGAAACAATCTCGAAACGAAAGGCGCATTTTTATGCAAACTTACGAATCGGACGCCAACATCGGCAACATTAAGATTCTCGCCGTCGATATGGACAAGACGCTGCTGACCGACGAGCGTGTGCTGCCCCAGGGTCTTGATGAGCGCCTGGACAAGCTCGCCGACGCCGGCATCGTATTCTGCCCCGCCAGCGGACGTCCCGCCCCCAAGCTCGAGGAGATGTTCGAGGGCATCAAGAACCGCCTCGCCTTTTGTCCCGACAACGGAGCGTGCGTGATCTATCGCGGCAGCTATATCTATAAAAGCAATATTGACGTGGAGCTGTATCAGCAGGTCTTGAACCGTGCCTCGGAGGATCCTCGCGCTGTCCCCGTCCTGTGCTGCTTCGACGAGTTCTACGTGCTTGCCCGCGACCATCAATACCACGACGAGATCAGCGTCTACTACAACACAATCAACTACGTAGACAGCTTTGAGGGCATTGATTTCGAGTCCAACAAGATTTCGGTCTTCTTCCCCGGCTACGACGCCGAGCCCGCTTTCCGCGAG
Organism: Collinsella aerofaciens; assembly: GCF_020181355.1. Taxonomy (NCBI): domain Bacteria; kingdom Bacillati; phylum Actinomycetota; class Coriobacteriia; order Coriobacteriales; family Coriobacteriaceae; genus Collinsella; species Collinsella aerofaciens. Next base: position 1,633,907 of record NZ_CP084004.1, on the reverse strand, counting down.
ACCTATAGCCCCGAGTTCTCGGACAAACTCTACGTCACCAACGCTGGGCGCGAGTGGATCGACTTTATGAACCTGGGCGTCGACAAGGGCGCCGGCGTCGCTCACCTGTGCGAGCACCTGGGCATCGATATTGCCGATGCTGCCGCCGTGGGCGACACCTACAACGACATCCCCATGCTGGAGCGCGTCGGTCACAGCTTTATCGTGGACAATGCCGAGGAGCACATGAACGCGCATGCCAAATGGCGCATTCCGAGCAACAACGACGGGGGCGTACTGACGCTCATCGACGCCATCTTGGCGGCTCGTTAACGTGGCTCGTCGGACCTGGCCGGGCGAGACGGGTAAGTTTTTCGTTCGGTCAGGTCCTGGGCTCGCTCGGAAAGCACATTAAGTGCTTTCCGGCTCGTGCGGAATCTACGAAAAACTTACCCGCCTCGCCCGGCCAGGTCCTAGGGTGACTTGCTTGCCGCCTAGATGGCGTCTTGGCGTCTAGATACTTGGCTGAATAATTATGGATGAAGGGAGTTCCTTGCTGAAAGGGACTCCCTTCTGGTTTGGCTGCTTTGGACCTGTGGCTGTTTTTCTATTTCGCGTCGGCCCAGGTTATGCCGGTGCTGGCTTCGGCGATTAGGGGGACGCGGAGGTCTACTACGTGCTCCATGACGTCGCGGACCATGGTGGTTAGGCGCTCGACTTCGTCGATGGGGCACTCAAAGTCCAGTTCGTCGTGCACTTGCAGGATCATGTGGGCGGCAAAGCCTTCCTCTTCCAGGCGGCGGCTTACGCGGGCCATCGCGATCTTGATGATGTCGGCGGCGGTTCCCTGCATGGGATGGTTCATGGCCGTGCGCTCGCCAAAGCCGCGGAGTTGCGGGTTTTTGGCCTTGAGCTCCGGAATATGACGACGGCGGCCGTACATGGTCTCGGCGTAGCCCGTCTGCTTGGCGCGTGCCACCACGTTGTCGAGGAACGTGCGCACGCCCGGGTAGGCCTCGTAGTAGCGGTCGATCATGTCGCGTGCCTCGGCCATCGAGATATGCAGCGACTGCGACAGGCCGTAGGCCTGCTGGCCATACACGATGCCAAAGTTCACGGCCTTGGCGCGACTGCGCAGGTCGGGCGTTACCTCGGACACCGGCACACCGAACACGCGCGCCGCCGTCTCGGCATGGAAGTCCTCGCCCTCGTTAAAGGCGCGCACCAAGTGCTCGTCACCTGAGAGATGCGCCAGCAGACGCAGCTCGATCTGCGAGTAGTCCACCGCCAAAAAGACGCTTCCCTCGCCTGCCGAAAACGCCGTCTTGACGGTACGACCCAGCTCCGAGCGCGTCGGGATGTTCTGCAGGTTCGGGTCGCTCGAGGACAGACGCCCCGTTGCCGTGATGGTCTGGTTGTACGTAGTGTGTACGCGACCGTCACCACGGCGTAGCGGGCCCAGCGTGTCCAGATAGGTGGACTTGATCTTAGACTTCTCACGCCAGTCCAAGATCAGACGCACGATTTCGTGGTCACGCGCAAGGTCGCTCAGCACCTTGGCGTTGGTCGAATAATAGCCGCGCTTAGTCTTCTTGAGGCCCTTGGTCGGAAGCCCCATCACATCAAAGAGCACGTGCGACAGCTGCATGGGGCTGCCAATATTAAAGGTCTCGTCACCCGCCAGGTCGCGAATACTGCGCTCAACCTCGGTAATCTGGGTCGCCAGACCCTCGGACAGACTGTGCAGACGGTCGGGGTCCACGAGCATGCCCGCGCGCTCCATCTTGGCAAGTACCGGAACGAGCGGCATCTCGATGCCATCGAACACGTTGGCGGCATTCTCACGGGCCATGCACTCGCGCAACGGTGCCACGAGCGCCAGCGTCAGAGCCGCAGTACGGGCGGCAGGCGCCGGAGCGTCCTCACCGGCACCCTCTGCGCCGCGCGCCGCAGGCAGCGCCATCTGCAGATACGTATCGGCAAGATATGCCTCATCGAACTCGGAGCGATCGGAATCCAGCAGATAGGCAGCGACCACGGTATCGAAGATACGCGTGGAATCGGTAGCGAGCGGATCCATGAGCTCGGGCTCAGAAGAATCGACGGGCGAAAGCTCGTGCAACAGCGCCTTCATATCCGGGCTCGCCACGCGACCCTCCATAAACAGACGCGCGAGCACGCCGGCAATCACGCCGTGAACGAAGTTGAAGCCCTCAACCTCAGCCGCCGCACAGCTGTCGCCCTCCTCGAGCGCGAACAGGCCCTTGGACGTCGCCAACCACAGCGTGCGCGTCAGTCCAAAGAGCGCGCCCTCTTCCTTGTCGTCGTCCACCACGGCGGCGACCCACTCGCCCGCCTCGATCGCACGCGAAACCTCGGACGCCACGGCAGCAAGCGCCTCGGCATCGCCGGCAGCGGTGCGCTCAATCGTGGGCATCTCAAACGTTCTAGCAGCGGCAGCAGCCCCGCCCTCGCCGCCGATCAGCGCCAAGAAACGGTTCTGCATGGCGGTGATACCAAGCGTGCCCAGCGCCGCGGACACTTCGTCGGCAGAAAACGCCGGGAAGGACGTTTCGTCAAAGTCGAGCTCGACGGGCGCATCGGTGCGAATGGTTGCGACCTTACGGCTCAGCAGTGCGTCGTCGATGTGTGCACGCAGGTTCTCGCCCATCTTACCCTTGACCTCGTCGGCATGCGCGATGACCTCGTCCAAGCTGCCGTACTGCGCGATGAGTGCACTCGCCTTTTTGGGGCCGATGCCCGGCACGCCGGGGATGTTATCGGACGTGTCGCCCTTCAGACCGTAAAAATCGGGCACGAGCGCCGGCGTAATGCCGTGATACAGGTCATCCACGCTCTCGGGCGTCATAATCGCTACATCGGACAGGCCCTTACGGGTCGAGACCACGTTGACGTGCTCGGTAACAAGCTGATACATGTCGCGATCACCGGTCACCAGCAGCATGTCACAGCCGGCCTGCTCGCCCAGGCGCGCCATAGTGCCCAGGATGTCGTCGCCTTCCCAGCCCTCGGATTGCAGAATCGGCACGTTGAGCGCGGCGAGCAGCTCCTTGATCATAGGGAACTGCGCATGCAGATCGGGGTCCATGGGCGGGCGTTGCGCCTTATACTGCGGCAGCATCTCCATGCGCACGCGCGGCTTGCCCTTATCAAACGCCACAACAACGCCGTCGGGGTTAAAGGCATCGATCATCTTAAGAAACATGTTCAGAAAGCCAAAGATCGCGTTGGTGGGGCGACCGTCCGGCGCGTTCATGGTGGGCGGCACGGCGTGGAAGGCGCGATGCATGAGCGAGTTGCCGTCGATAACGGCAAAGGTGCGGCGCTTGTCAGACATATTGAATACCTCGCTTTAGGCTGGGCACGGTTTGCTCACTCCAGTTTACACGCTCCCCGCCCCGCGGCCACCTCACATCAAGCTCCCCCGCCACCGTGAGCCCGCGCGTGATACGATGGCTCACGGTACATCAACCAGCACGATCGATCCGAAAGGAGCCTGCGTCATGGAGCGTCCCTGCGCATGGAAAAAGTACACGCCACAGCAAATCGAGGAGCTCGAGGAGCTTTGCCGCGGCTATAAGCATTTTTTGAGTGAGAACAAGACCGAGCGCCTGTGCGTCAAGGCCGGCATCAAGATGGCCGAGGAGGCGGGATACGTCGACCTGGAGACCGTAATCGCCGAAGGCCGCGAGCTCAAGGCAGGCGACAAGGTGTATGCCGCTAACCACGGCAAGGACCTTATGCTCGTCAACCTGGGCACCGCCCCGCTCGAGCAGGGCTTTAACATCCTGGGCGCGCACGTGGACTCGCCGCGCCTGGACCTTAAGCAGAACCCCGCCTTCGAGGCCGGCGACATGGCTTATCTCGACACGCACTACTACGGCGGCGTCAAGAGCTACCACTGGGTGGCCTCCCCGCTCGCACTCGTAGGCGTCATCTGCAAAAAGGACGGCACCACCGTCGACATTAACATCGGCGACAAGGCCGACGACCCGGTCTTTACCATCTCCGACCTGCTGATCCATCTCTCGAGCGAGCAGATGTCCAAGCCTGCCAAGGACGCCGTCGACGCCGAGATCCTCGACGTGATCGTGGGCGGCCGCCCCGTCAAGTTCGATGAGGACGACAAGGACGCTCCCAAGGAGCCCGTCAAGCAGATGTTCTTGGACATCCTCAAAGAGCAGTACGGCGTCGAGGAGGAGGACTTCCTCTCCGCCGAGATCGAGGTCGTGCCCGCCGGCCCCGCCCGCGACATGGGCCTCGACCGCTCCATGATCTTGGGCTATGGCCACGACGACCGCGTCTGCGCCTACCCCTCTATGCTCGCCCAGATCAACGTCACCAACGTGGAGCGCACGAGCATCACGCTCATCGTCGACAAAGAGGAGATCGGTTCCGTGGGTGCCACCGGCATGACGAGCCGCTTCTTCGAGAACACCGTCGCCGAGATCATGACGCTCGCCGGCGAGGGTAGCCCGCTGGCCCTGCGCCGCGCGCTCGCCCGCAGCCGCATGCTCTCCTCTGACGTGTCCGCCGGCTTCGACCCGGGCTATGCCGCCAAGTTCGAGACCAAGAACGCCGCCTTTATGGGTCGCGGCCTGTGCTTTAACAAGTACACGGGCAGCCGCGGCAAGGGTGGCTCCAACGACGCCGATGCCGAGTATGTGGCCCTCGTCCGCGACATCATGGACAAGGCAGGCGTGGATTTCCAGACCTGTGAGCTCGGCCGCGTCAACGCAGGTGGCGGCGGCACCATCGCCTACATCATGGCCAAGTACGGCATGAATGTCATCGACTCCGGCGTTGCCGTTCTGTCCATGCACGCCCTATGGGAGGTCGCCAACAAGGCCGATATCTACGAGGCCTACCGCGGCTACAAGGCCTTCCTCGAGCGCGCCTAACCAGCCCTTCATAACTTGCGGTGAAATACGGACTAAACTGGCCTATAAACGGCCAAAACAGACCGTATTCCACCGCAACTTCCTTTTTGACAGAGGAGAGTCCATGCTGCAGGTCATCATTTCGCCCGCCAAGCAGATGCGCTCGGCCCAAGATGCTTTTGAAGTCCTGGGCATTCCGCCCTTTGCGCGCGAGACGGCTCGACTGCATCGCGCGTTGCTAGATATTGAGCGAAATGAAGGCAGCGGCGGCCTGCAGGCGCTATGGAACGTGAGTGACAAACTGCTGGGGCCTTGCCTCAACACCCTGCATGAGTTCGAGCCCATCTTGGAAAACGGCGACCTCGACAATCCCGATATCGCCCGCAATACCTCCCCCGCCGTCATGTCCTATCACGGCATTCAATACCAGAGCATGGCACCCGAGGTGATGGATGCCGCGCAGCTCGCATGGCTGCAAGACCATCTGTGGATCCTCTCGGGCCTTTACGGATGCGTACGCCCCTTTCATGCCGTCGAACCGTATCGGCTGGAGATGGGTGCGAAGCTCGCCGTTGACGATGCCCGAGACCTCTACGCGTTTTGGAGCGACAAGCTCGCGCGGGTTATCGCCCCGGCAGGTTCAAACACCACGATCGTCAACCTCGCCAGCGTAGAGTATGCCAAAGCCGTTCTGCCCCACCTCGCGGGCGACGCCACAGCCGTCACGTGCCTCTTTGGCGAGGGTATCCGCAACGGGAAGCCCATCCAACGGTCGACCGCCAGCAAAAAGGCGCGCGGCTCCATGGTGCGGTGGATGGCAGAAAACAAGCTCGAGGATGCAAGCGAACTTACCGCATTCAACATCGGCTATCGCCACGTCCCCGAGCTCTCATACCTAGGCACCCTCGTGTTCATCAACGAACAGATGCTCTAGAGCCGGCACCCAACACTGACCCGCTCAGCCTTCTCTATATAACTTGCGGTGGAATAATTCCTATTTGAGCCTTTTTCGCACAATCAGGAACTATTCCACCGCAACTTTTATGAATTGGCTGCTAGGCTCGACACCTATTCAGCTAGACCGTCGGCCTTTGCAATCCCGTTTGTCGAACCGTCCTGATAGACAATCTTGACGTGCTCGACCTCGGACACCGCAACACCCGACGGGGGCTCCAGGCGCCATTCCGTCAGCGCGATATCCATCGTCGTGGGCACATCCCCTTGATCTTTGAGCTTCACCGTCAACGTTTTGAACGTCGCATCATACGTCACGCGTTCGATTTCCTCACCAGGAATAGACCCACCACTCAGCTGCAACTGCACAAACTCATCGCACGGGTACCAATAATCGCCCGGAACGGCGAGCGTATTGGCATTACCGCCAGTACTCCTCACCGTCATAATCGGCAGGCCCTCGTCGGCCTCAAACTCCCAGGCGGCGCCGCCGCGACCGCCAAACGTCCAAATCCAAAAGGCAATCACCAGCACGGCAAGCACCGCAAAGCCAATCGCGACCAACCCATGGTGCGCACGGCTTTCCTCGGCCGATACGTCCCATTGTGTCTCTCGATATAGATGCTTGTCTTCCATGTACGCCTCCCCACGGGCACGCTTGTTAGGCCAATCGTACCCATTCAGGCTATACTTGAGCCCATGACATAACGGGGAGCTTGCAGGACAAGACGGCAGGCTGAGACTGGGCGCGCCCGCCCTGACCCGCAAACCTGATATGGGTAATGCCAACGAAGGGAGCCGTGCCAATGAGCACACAGACCGAGCCCAAGCTCGTCACGCAAATCGACTTCGCCCGCGCCGGGCAGATCACACCGCAGATGAAGGAAGTCGCCGAGCGCGAGCATCGCGACCCCGAGTACATTCGCGAACGCGTGGCCGACGGCCGCATCGCCATCCCCGCCAACATCGTGCATATCAAAAAGGGCATGCGTGCCTTTGGCGTCGGCGAGGGCCTGTCCACCAAGGTCAACGTGAACTTGGGCATCTCGGGCGACAAGGCCGACGCCGCTGAGGAATGGAAGAAGGTCAAGATCGCCGAGGACTTTGGCGCCGACGCCATCATGGACCTCTCCAACTCGGGCAAGACGCGCCAGTTCCGCCAGCAGCTCATCGACGAGACGCCGCTCATGGTAGGCACCGTCCCCATGTACGATGCCATCGGCTACATGGAAAAGCCGCTGGTCAAGCTGACCAAGGACGATCTGCTCGAGGTCGTGCGTGCACACGCCGAAGACGGCGTGGACTTTATGACCATCCACTGCGGCATCAATAAATCGGTCATCAAGACCTTCAAGGAGACCGGCCGCCTCATGAACATCGTCAGCCGCGGCGGCTCGCTGCTGTTTGGCTGGATGGAAGTCACCGGTAACGAGAACCCCTTCTACGAGTTCTACGACGAGGTGCTCGAAATCTGCCACGAGTACGACGTAACGATCTCGCTCGGCGACTCCTGCCGCCCGGGCTGTCTCTACGACTCCAACGACGCCACCGAGACTGCCGAGATGATCGAACTGGGCAAGCTGTGCAAGCGTGCTTGGGCCGCCGGCGTCCAGGTCATGGTCGAGGGCCCGGGTCACATGGCGCTCGACGAGATCGCCGCCAATATGAAGCTGCAGAAGCGTCTGTGCCACAACGCCCCGTTCTATGTGCTGGGGCCACTGGTGACCGATATCGGCGTGGGCTACGACCACATCACCGCAGCCATCGGCGGCGCCATCTCCGCGAGCTCCGGCGCCGACTTCCTGTGCTACGTGACGCCGGCCGAGCACCTATGCCTGCCTAACGCCCAGGACGTGCTCGACGGCCTCATGGCCACTAAGATTGCCGCGCACGCCGCCGATATCGCCAAGAAGGTGCCGCACGCCCGCGACATGGACGACAAGATGGGCCAGGCACGCCGCAAGCTCGATTGGGACGCCATGTGGAAGTGCGCACTCGACCCGGTTACGGGCAAGAAGCGCTACGAGGAGTCCCCCGCCGCCACCGAAGGCACTTGCACCATGTGTGGCAAGATGTGTGCCGTCCGCACCGTCAACAAGATTTTCGAGGGCACCACGATCGACCTCGGCATGGAGGACTAGCCCTGTCGCCGCGGCCGCTTCTGGCAGCGAGCTGGTGCCTGTCAATTGTTGACGTGTGAACATTTGCTTGCATTTGCGTAAAGATTGCATCGCCCGCCCGGGTTCGACATAGAGTCGGCCCGGGCATCATTATAATGCTGGCTTATAGACCCATTTGATTCCGACCGAACAAGGGAGCGAACATGGATCGCAGTAAGGTACCTGCCGTTCTATCCATCGCAGGATCCGATTCCAGCGGTGGCGCCGGCATTCAGGCCGACATCAAGACCATCACGGCGCACCGCCTGTATGCCGAGACGGCCATCACCGCCATCACCGCACAGAACACCTTGGGCGTCACCGCCGTACAGGATATCTCGCCAGATATCGTAGCCGCGCAAATTGACGCCGTTTTTGACGATATCCGCCCGAACGCCGTCAAGATCGGCATGGTTTCTTCTGTCGAGATTATCGAAGTCATCGCCGACCGCTTGAGCGCCTGGAACGCAACAAACGTGGTCGTCGACCCCGTCATGGTAGCCACCTCGGGCGCACGGCTGATTGCCGAAGATGCCGCCGAGGCGCTCACCCGCCGCCTGTTCCCGCTAGCGACGGTTATCACGCCCAATATTCCCGAGGCCATGGCCCTGCTCGACTACGAGGTCGACTCCGAGCGCACGCAGCAAAATGCTGCCATGCTCCTCACCCGCCGCTTTGGTTGCGCGTCTCTCGTTAAGGGCGGGCATTTTGTCAACGAGGCCAACGATGTGCTAGCAGAGCCCGCGCCGCTCGATGACGAGGGCAACCACCTGGGCGATCCGCTCACCACGTGGTTCCGCCACAAGCGCATCGAGACCGGCAACACGCATGGCACCGGTTGCACGCTCTCGTCCGCCATCGCCTGCGCGCTGGCCCAGGGCATGGATCTTGCCGACGCCGTCAACGCCGGCAAGGCCTACCTAACCGGCGCTCTCGCCGCCGGCTTTGACATGGGCAAAGGCTCCGGCCCCGTTAACCATATGTGGCAGTATTAAGACTCGCAGTTCAAAACCACCGCAAAGGAGACAGGCACCTTTGCGGTGGTTCCCACAAACATCTCGATCTGTAACAGTTAGAGTCCATTTTTCGGCCCACCTGTTACAAATCGAGACATCCAAATTCCATTGAGAAGATAATCTCGATGTGTAACATTAACTCGGCAAAATCGACCCTAGATGTTACAGATCGAGACAAACGACCGATATCGACCTAAAATAATCTCAATCTGTAACATCTAGCCCGTTTTCGGCCTTACAACTGTTACAGATCAAGACAAATCAACGAAACAAGCCACCGCAAGGAGAACTATTGTGGTGGTTTGGGGCCGTGCTACTCACCGAGCATCTCTTGGAGCTTGGCTGCCACGGCGTGACCCAGGCTCTCATGGCTTTCGGGCATCATATGCAGATAGTCGATATCGCCCGGCTCGGCAAAGTCGGCGGCATTCAAAAAGTCGCAGCCAAACTGCTCAGCCACATGCGCGTAGTACTCACCAAAATGTTCCGAGGCTTCTACGGAATGCTCGTCAAAATCGGTCATATATACGTCGGCGATCTGCGGCTTAATCTTGATAGGCGCCATCAGCAGAATGCGCGGACAAGGCGCAGCGTCGGTCCACGGAAACGCGCGGACGGCGCGAATCAGCGCCATGGCGCCACGGGCGATATCGGAAGCTGTCACGTTAAAGACCGTCTTACAGTCGTTGGTGCCCAGCATGATCACAATGGCGTCCAGCGGCTTATGGGCCTCGAGCAGCATCGGAAGTGCGCGGATGCCGTTAAGATTGGTGTCCAGATGGCACATGTCGTCGCGTACCGTCGTGCGGCCGTTGAGGCCTTCTTCAATTACATGCCAGCCCTCGCCTAAGTCACGTTGGGCCACGCCGCACCAGCGCACATCCTGCGCATAGCGCACCGCGGTGCCGTCGCGCATGCCCGCCGGATCGTAACCATAGGTGTTGCTGTCGCCAAAGCATAGAGCGTTTTTCATCGTAAGCCCCTCGCTCAGTAAAAAGCCGACGGAAGCAGCCTCTCCCGCCGGCTCGACCTATCTGTCAGCACGTACCGATTACAGGTACTTGCGCCAATCGTCCTCGTCCTCATCATCCTCGGTAGCAGCCTGGGCCTGCTCGGCGGCGCGAGCTGCCGCAGCGCGAGCGGCAACCTGGGCATAGGACTCCTCGTTGCGCTCGGGGAAGTTTGCCAGCACGTGCTCGAACTTGGCAAAATCCTCATCCCAGCGCGTAGAAGGCACGGCAAAGAAGACTTGCTTGACCTTAAAGTCGCCCGACGCGAGCTCCTTGCGGAAGAGCTCGGCCACGGCCTCTGCGTCAAAGCCGTTGTTGTCGCAGCCCCAAGCGCCCAGCACGAGCTTCTCGCGACCTAGCTCGTCGCAGATGGCAAGCACAAAGCGAATGCGGTCGCGCAGGGCGTCCAGCAGAGCATCGTCGCTCACGCGATACTCCTGGCGGGCGCGCTTAACGTTGGGCGCGGCGGCCACGATCACGTCGGCGTATGCATGCACGTGGTTGCGGTCGAAGCGCACCGCAGGCACCACCAGCGCACGGTTGCGGTAAAGCTCGCAGTTGATGTTGCGGCGACGGTTCTCGCCGTACCATTTGCGCTGCTTATCGAGAACGTTGTACAGATACGAATCGGCGCACAGCGTGGCCTCCTGGCCCAGATAGCCCTGGATGTAGCCACCGCCCGGGTTGGTGAACGAGGCAAAGGCGAGCACGGCCATGTCGCAGAACTGCGCATAGCCACGACCGTTGTCCAGGATGGCCTGCGTGGTGGAGGCATCGAGCACGGTGACCTCAGGCAGAACCGGAGCGGGCTCCTCAGCAGGCGCGGACTCAGCTTCGGCGATTTCCTCGGCAGGCTCCTCGACGGGCTCGAGCGCTGCCTCGACCTCGGCAGCCTCCGCGCCCTCGACGTCCTCGGCAACCTGTTCTTCGGTGGCCACAGCACTCTGAACCTTGGCCTTCATCGCCGAGACAAAGCCGGCAGGCATACCGTCAAACTCGCGAACACCGGCAAGCGAACGCTCGATATCCTTGGCGCACGCTTCGGACACAGTTGCCACGTGACGCTCGGCGGCCTTGGCACGGGCCTCGCGCTTGGGATTGGGCTGACCCGCTCGGTTGGACCTGCGGTTACGGTTCCTGTTGTCGACGTCTGCCATAAGTGGTCACCTTTCTCGGTCTCTGCCGCTATCGGCTTTTCCCATCCATGATACCCCGCCGCGTACAAAAAAGACGGCCCCGAAGGACCGCCTTTCGCATCGATTTGCACGCACGGCAAGCACCGCCGCAATTCGCCACTAGTCGCGACGGCCGAGGATGTTCAGAATGCGCAGGAACACGTTGATAATATCCACGAACAGGTTAGAGGCCATAAGCACGGCGTTGGGCAGCGTAGGCGGCACCGTCGTGGCAACATAGGTGTCGTAGCCAATAAAGCCGGCGAACACCACGATCACGATCAGGTCGGTGATGGTCTGTGAGACGCCCATGAACATCAGCACGATCTCAACCAGAATAGTAGCGAGCAGAATGCCAAAACCGATGCCATATACGCGCTGGAAAAACTTGGGGAACGTCACGCCAAGCGCGCCAAAGACAAAGGTGATGGCGGCCGTGGCGATAAAGGCAGTGTTGATGGTGGGCAGGTCGTAGTTGGCAAGGCCAAACGACGCGGTCAGGCCAAAGGTGCTCGCAAAGATTACGTAGCCCACAAGGGACAGGCCCACGGACTGCTTGCTGGCGGCGGCCGACATCATGACCATGCCGACGATGGTCAAAATAAATGAGCCAAAGACCAGCGGCAAAGCGGCGCCGCTCATCATCATGCGCGCAAACGACATGGTGCTCGTAAAGTAAGCACCGACGCCCATGGCGCAAAAGCCCAAAAAGATCAGGGCAGACATGGCAAGATTATACGCACGCGGCGACATCTCCTTGGCACGGCTTGCGCCGGTTTCGATGGGGCCGTTCTGATAGCCCTGAATATCGTTCATAATTTCGTCCTTTCAAAAGCGCCGCGACAGCGCAGTAGCTGACAAGATTCCTGTCATTGTACCCGAATGCCGTACGTCCTTACCTACGGCGCTCGCCCTCAAGCGTACGATCAAAGGCCCAGACCCACCAACGCATCACGTGTGCCTGCGAGCCGTCTGCCCGCTCGCGCGTCTGGTCCTCCAGATACAACTCGGTCGCGTGCCCGCCAAAACGCACCCTATAGGTCGCCGTACGAATGCCGTGAACCGTCAGGCCAAAACCGGTAGACGAGACAATCTCGTCAATCGTAAAGCAGCGACCGTCAACCCAGCAGACGGTAACCGGCACAACCTGTCCGCCCGCGAGGATGCGAGCCACGACGTCCACATACTGCTTGTGTACGCGCCGAGTTTTGCCGTCTGTCTGTCGATATTCCATGCCTCCTATTATCGAACGCATGTTTGTATGTTGTAAAGCGAACAGACTGTGGTTTTGGAGTGTCGTAGTAATCACACGTGTCCGCATGGCGTGTTAGCAAAAAGAACACCCGCGGTCAACAGGGCAAATATTCAATTTTAGTGCCAAAAAGTTCACTTCTCCCATCAGAACTCGGTAAAGAGACCCGCAGGAGGTGATACGATTTATCATGTTTTTGTAACGTGCCTGCAAACTTCGAGAAAGCCCATATATGGACGTAACGTTCTCAACCTTCCTCGGCCAAATTGTGTCGAACCCAGTCCTTGCCGTCACCGTGATCCTCGCGTTGGGCGCCATCTTCGTCAATGGATGGACCGACGCGCCCAACGCCATCGCGACCTGCGTCACTACGCGTTGCATGCCCGCCCGTGCCGCCATTCTCATGAGCGCCGCATTCAACTTCCTCGGCGTACTCATCATGACGCACTTTAACGCGAGCGTCGCCAACACCATCTCACATATCGTCGACTTTGGCGGAAATAGCACCATGGCGCTCGCCTGCCTATGCGCGGCGCTGTTCTCCATCGTCGTCTACGGCGCCACAGCGTCGCGTTTTGGCATCCCCACTTCGCAAAGCCACAGCCTCATCGCCGGCCTGACCGGTGCCGCTATCGCCCTCGGCGGCGCGAGCAGCGTCAACGTCCACGAGTGGATGAAGGTTATCTACGGTCTGGCGCTCTCCATCGGCTTGGGCTTTGTCATGGGCTGGGTCCTGTGCAAGCTCGTCTCGATTCTTTTCGCCGCCGCCAACAGGCGACGTGCCAATGTCTTCTTTAAATACGCTCAGATCGCGAGCGCTGCGGCCATGAGCTTTATGCACGGCGCGCAGGATGGACAGAAGTTCATCGGCGTGCTCTTTTTAGGTGTGGCCTTTGCCAGCGGCCAGACGAGCGTCGGCGATGCAGGCATCCCCATCTGGATTATGCTGCTGTGCTCGGCCACTATGGGTATCGGCACCAGCGTGGGCGGCGAGCGCATCATCAAGTCCGTCGGCCAGAGCATGGTCAAGCTCGAAAAGTACCAGGGCTTCTCCGCCGACCTCGCAGGCGCCGCAAACCTGCTGCTTGCCACCCTTACCGGCATCCCCGTGTCCTCCACCCACATCAAGACCTGCGCCATCATGGGCGTCGGTGCCGTCAAGCGCCTTTCGGCCATCAACTTTGGCGTGGTCAAGGACATGATGTTCACCTGGTTCTTTACCTTCCCCGCCTGCGGACTCATCAGCTTTGTCATGGCCAAGCTGTTCATGATGTTCATCTAGTCAAACCGAGCGTCCATCCGGACCGTAATACTTCGCCCACCCGTCTTCGCCTCGAAAGGACCCACTCATGGCAAAGAAACCCGATTCGTTCTACTTCGACAACTACGTCGCCTGCGCCGACCTTGCCGTCCAGGCCGCCGAGCTGCTCACCAAGATTTTCGAGAACTTCGACCCCGCAAAGATTCACGATATGCTCAACAAGATGCACGCGATCGAGCATGCGGCCGACAAGAAGCACCATGAGCTTGAGGACGCCCTGCTCACGGCCTTTATCACCCCGCTTGAGCGCGAGGACCTGGACCTGATGAGCTGCTCGCTCGACACCGTGCTCGACCGTATTGAGGGCGTCGTGCAGCGCGTCTACTTCACCAACATCCAGAGCATCCATCCCGACGCCATCGTCATCGCCCACAAGGTGACCGACGCTTGCCGCGCCATGAAGGACCTGATGGTCGAGCTGCCCAACTACCGCAAGTCAAAGACCCTGCGCGAGCTGGTCATCCAGATCAACACCATTGAGTCCGAGGCCGATGAGCTCTACATCAACGCTATGCGCAACCTGCACGTCAATGGCAAGGACCCGCTCGAGGTCATCGCCTGGCGTGACGTCTACGCTTTCCTGGAGTACTGCGCCGACTGCTGCGAGAATGTGGCTGATGTTGTGGATTCGATTGTCATGAAGAACAGTTAATTGGGGGTACGTATCCCACCGGTCGCGGGCCCGACCACTAATACCTTTTTCACTCCGGCTGCAAGCAGAGTCGTTCAAAAGGTATTAGTGGTCGGGCCCGCTCCCTTACGTACCACCATTGGGAACTTTGGCTGAGGGGTTGAGCGTGGTGGGGCCTTTGCTGTGATGGCCCTTGATTGCTCGGGGTTTTACTTTGGTATTCGATGAGCGATTGGCTGATTGCTGCTTTGGGTACTGTTTGGGTTACTTTGGGTTTGTTTGATTTTTAATTGTTGGAGGGCTTGTATGTCTTATTTGGATCTGGCTCGGGGTCGGTATTCTTGTCGTGAATTTGAGGCTCGGGCTGTGGAGCAGGCTGTGGTGGATGCCATTGTTGAGGCTGGACGCATTGCTCCTTCTGCTTGTAATAACCATCCAACCCGTGTGATGGTGTTAGATACGCCCGAGCTTTTGGAGAAGGCGGCTGCTTGTCAGCCTCGGTTTGCTCGTGATGGGTCCATCTTTGGCGCTCCGCTCATCTTCCTCATTTGCAGCGTTACCGACGACGCTTGGGTTCGCCCCTATGACCAGATGAACTCCAGCGCTATCGACACCTCGATTGTTTGCGATCATATGATGATGGAGGCCGAGGAGCAAGACCTGGGAACGTGTTGGGTATGCCATTTTAAGCCCGAGCTAGCCCGAGAGCGGTTCAACCTGCCCGAGGGCGTCTATCCCTATCACATGCTCGTCTGCGGCTATCCTGCCGACCACATCGCCGATCCCGAGCATCGCGATGCCCGCACCATTCCCCTCTCCGACTTCCTCCTCAAGTAGTTTTTGGCACATGCCCTAAAATCTACTTTTTACCACGCGCCCTTTGCCGAGTTCTGCCCTATCACACGCAGAGCTCGGCGTTTTGTTTCCCAACCCGTATGCAGCCACAAAAGAGGAGCCCGCAGGTGCGAGCTCCTCTTAAGGACACGAGATTGTAGCTCTGGCGCTAGTCCAGGTCGTCGGCGGCAAAGTTGTCGATCGGGGCGAAGGGGTCAGCCACGGGAACAACCGGATCAGCGACAGGCAGCGGCTCGGCGGCGGGAACGGTCACTGCAGGAGAAGCCGCAGAACCGACCGGCGTGGAGGCCATAAGGTCGGACGGGAAGGAATTCTGCGCATCGTCCATGAAGTGCTGGATGAGCTTGAGGTACTCGGCTTTGAACTCCTCACGGGAAGCCTTCAGACGGTCGATCTCCTCGAGCTCGGCCTGCTTCTCGGTCAGGGCCTGACGGATGACCTCGCGGGCCTTGGCGTCGGCTTCGTTGCGGATGCGCTCAGCGTTCTCGTTGGCATCGTTGACGATGCCCTCGGCGGTCTGCTGGGCAGCAATCAGCGCAGCGGAGATCTGGCGCTCCTGAGCGGAGAAGTCGGGTGCGGGAGCGGCCACAGGAGCGGCGGGAACGGCCTGAGCGGCAGCGTCCTGAGCCTGGGCAAGCTGAGCCTGCGTGTCGGCAAGCTGCTGCTCGGTGGCAGTCAGACGACCCTTAAGATCGACAATCTTGGCAAGCATAGCGTCAACCTCGGAGGACAGCGTCTCCAAAAAGACGTCGACCTCGGCGGGATCATAGCCGCGCTTGGCCTCAGAGAAAGTCTGAGCCTGGATGTCAGCAGGGGTAATAGCCATAACAAGTTCTCCTTTATCATCGCCTTGGCGCCGGGCGCCCGACGTAAGTTACTAAGCCAGTTCTATACGAGTATACCTATAAGAAGCTGCAGAATCAGCCTCTGCACCAACTGCAACGCAATAATCGCAACGACCGGCGAAAAATCAACGCCGCCCAACGGCGGAATAAACCGACGAAACAGGTTGAGCCACGGACCGCAGACGCTATCGAGCACCGCGGCGATATCCTGCAGCAGGCCGCCCTGCTTCATGGGAATCCACGTCATAAAGCAGTAGACGACAATGAGCGTGGAATAGAAGTTGAACAGCGTGTTGACCAGCTGGACGATAGTGTAGATGTTGATGGGAATCTCCTCGTCTTGTCTTTACTTAAGATAGCCGTCAGCACGAAGCTTCTTGAGATCGGAATCTTTGACCTCGCAGCCGGCGGGCAGCACCATGAACACGCGGTCGCCCACCTCCTTGACCGTGGCACCCAGACCGCAGGCAAAGCCGTAAGAGAAGTCCAAGACGCGCTTGGCAACTTCGGTGCGTACGCCCACAAAAATCAGTGCGACAGGCTGCTTGGTGCGAACGCGGCGCACCACAGTCTCCACGTCGTCATAGCTCTCGGGGCGCAGGACATAGGCCGGCAGCTGCGGCGTGGCGTTGATGATATTGCTCGCATAGGCCGAGGCATCGCTCGGTGCAGGCGCGGGTGCAGCGGCGGCACGGGCGCGGGTATTCTCGGCGTAGCTCGACGGCGTGTCATAGGCACCGGGACGATAACCGCTCGCAACACTGTCCTGCGAGCGCGAAGGCGGGTTATACGTCGTGGCATGGCGGGAGTCATCGCCGACCAGCTGACCGGAGCGCGTATACACGGCAACCGACTCAGCTTCACCGCGGCGCGTCTGACCAAGCAGGCCGTTGCTCGGCTCGTCTTGGGTGTAGAAGCCCTCGCCCGAAGCACCGCTGTAGCCGTTGCCCTGATAACTATCGTCATAGCCGTCATCGTAGCCGTAGTCGTCGTCCTGGCCATAACCCTGGTCGTAACCCTGCTGGCCGCCCAGGTGCATCTTATTTTTAATCTCGTCAAGGAAGCCCATGGTTGTGTCCTCTCGCGGTTTAGTGCAGGCGCCCCGATAATCAGTGCGCACTTCAGAGCCTTATTTTACTGCAAACTCCGGGCTAAATACTACCCTGCCCAGGCGAACGAGCGTAGAGCCCTCCTCAAGGGCAGGCTCAAAGTCTTCGCTCATGCCGCAGGAAAGCTCAGGCAGGTTCAAATCGGGATGCGCCGCCTCCAGCTCATCCCTCAGCTCACGAAGCCCCGCAAAGGTGCGGCGTGCCATATCCTTATTCCCCCGGGGCGCCATAGTCATAAGCCCCTGTACGCAAATTCCCTCAAGTTCCGCAAGCTCACCCGCGGCGGCGCGAATCTCATCGGGCGAAAAGCCTCCCTTCGACTCCTCACCACTCACATTGACCTCAATGAGCACACGCTGGGGGCCGGCGAGTTCGCCTGCCTCAATCTTGCGGGCAGCACGGCTCGAGATCGCCTGCGCCAGATGCAGCGAACCCACCGAGTGAATCAGCTCGGCTGAGCCCAGCACCGCATTGATCTTATTGGTCTGCAGGTTGCCGATCATATCGAAGCGCACCTCGGGCAGCTCCGGATGCTCCGCCAAACCTGTGAGCTTGCGAACCAGCTCCTGCGGGCGATTCTCGGCAAAATGGCGATACCCCGCCTGGATGGCGGCAACGGTCTCATCGACACCAACGGTCTTGGACACGGCAATGAGGCGCGCGGCGTCGTGGGGACGGCCCGCGCGATCGAGCGCCGCATAAAAACGTTCCAGAATCTGCTCGCGGCGAGCGCGCATCAAGTCCAAATAGTTATCCATTGCCAATCGCCTCCGCTGACAGCCAAACAAGTAGTCCCATGCTAACGCAAGAGCGCGGCCCCGCATGTGCAAGGCCGCGCTCACTTAGGTATTTACAATCTTTCGACGAACGGGGTTACTTACTCCTCGTCGTCCTCGCCATCGTCCTCATCCTCAAGATGATCGAGCAGGTAGCGAAGACCCTCGCTGACCTCGTTAACGGGCACCTTGGCAACGTAGCGTGCATCGACGGCGGGCCTCATGATAACACCCTCGCCCGAAGGCACGCGCATGCTCTCGAGCTCATCCTCATCAGTGCAGGCGATATCACCGGCAGTCATACGCTGTCCGGTCAACAGGAAGGTCAGACGGCAGGCGGCATCGATGGAAATCGAGGCGATGCGATCGAGATAGCGCGATACCATGATGGCGCGGCGCAGGTCGTCATAGTTGCTGTCGTCGTCCATAAAATCGCCCGTGTCCATGCGGTTAAAGGTGCGGAAGAACTTCTCGTAGGCGGCGTGCACTGGCTCGTCCTCGACGGCCAAGTTGCAGATGATGGACATGTCGTTGGTGACGAGCGCAGAAAGCGAAGAGCCCAGCACCTGGTAGACGGCCTCAGCCTCGGCCTCGACCGTGCCGACAAGCTCCTTGGGCAGCGAGATGTCGGCCTTGATCATATGACGCGTGGCGCGGCAAATCTGGCGAACCTTATCGGTCATGCGCTGCAGGTTAAAGTCGACGTAGATGATCGTCTGCAGCAAGCGGAAGTCGGAGGCGACCGGTGACTGCGTGGCAATCAGGTTGTAGCAGACGGCCTCCAGGTTGGCGCAGCGTGCGTCAATCGAAAGCGTGCGCTTCTTGGTCTTGGTGGCGAGCTTGCGGTCGTCGGTCACATAGGCCTTCACGGCATCGTGGAGGGCCAGATCGACGGCCTCGTAGATGCTCAGCATCTCGTGACGGGCCTCGATGAGCTGACGGGAAAACAGTTTGCGCATGGTTCACTCCAATCAGTTGGGTGCGGTCATGCCGCCCGCACAGTGAATACGCACCGGACCAGATCCGATCGGCTTGGGACTAGTCGCACCGATCAGCCAAAGCGGCCGGTGATATAGTCTTCCGTCCGCGAGTCCACCGGGCTGGTGAAGATCGCGTCGGTTTGACCATACTCGATGAGCGTAGCGGGCTCGCCGGCAACTTCCTGCAAGAAGAATGCGGTGTAGTCGCTAATGCGAGCTGCCTGCTGCATTGAATGCGTGACGATGATGATCGTCATCTCGGGCGCCAGCTCGGCCATCAGATCCTCGACCTTAGAGACGGACGTGGGGTCGATGGCGGAGCAGGGCTCGTCCATCAGAAGGACATCGGGTTGCACCGCAAGCACGCGCGCGATGCACAGACGCTGCTGCTGACCGCCCGAGAGCGCCAAACCATCCTTGTTGAGCTGATTGGATACCTCTTTCCAGAGGTTGGCGCGCTTGAGCGATTCTTCCACGATGTCATCGAGGTCACTTTTGCTAGTCACGCCCTGCAGACGAGGGCCAAAGGCGACATTCTCGTAGATGGATTTAGGAAACGGGTTGGGCTGCTGAAAGATCATGCCCACGCGACGACGGAGATCGACCGGGTCGACACCCTCGGCATAGATATCGTTGCCGTCGAGCGTCATGGTGCCCTCGACGCGCGTGCCCTCGATCAGGTCATTCATGCGGTTGATGCAGCGCAAAAACGTCGACTTGCCGCAGCCCGAAGGGCCAATGAAGGAGGTGATGGCGTTTTTGGCGATGTTGAGGTCAAGCCCCGTCAGCGCATGAAAGTCACCGTACCAAAAGTTGAAATCCTTGGCCGTAATGGCCGCTTGCTCCAACGTGGGAGCGGACTGATAAACGGACATGGGACTCCTTAACTAGCGACGCTTGCGCGACAGGAAGCGCGCAAACAGGTTGAAGGTCAGAATGATCACCATCAGCAAGAGCGCGGTGCCGTAGGCTGCGTTCATGTTGATGCCGTCGTTGGCAAGCAGATACAGGTGAACCGTCATGGGGCGGCCGGAATCGAGCGGCGAAATAGGTAGATTGATGGCCTGCCCCATGGTATAGAGCACCACCGCGGTCTCGCCAATGGCACGGCCGATGGCGAGAACGATGCCCGTGGCAATACGGCCAAAGGCAGAAGGAAGCACGATCTTGGAGACAACCTGCCACTTGGTGGCGCCCAGGCCATATGCGCCCCAGCGGATATAGCGCGGAACGGCGCGAATGGCCTCTTCGGTGGTACGCATGACGATGGGAAGCATCAAGAGCGCGAGTGCCAGGGCGGCCGAGACCATCGAAAGGCCCAGGCCCATGGCCTCGACAAACAAGGCGTAGCCAAACAGGCCCATAACGATGGAGGGCACCGAGGCCAAAGCGTCAGCAGCGTAGCGAATGAGCTCGACGACCTTGCCCTGCTTGGCGTACTCGGCCAGATAGACGGCTGCCAGCACAGCGATCGGCGTGCAGATAAGCATGGCGAGCGCCGTCACGTAGACGGTCGAGACGATCGTGGGCCAAATTCCGCCCTCGGCGTTGACGCCCTGGGGCCAACCGAAGATAAAGTCGAGCGAGATGTGTGGCAGGCCGTTGATGACCACGTAGGCGATGATAGCGACCAGCACCAGCGTGGTGATGTAGGCAGCGGCACGAAACACGCAAAGCATGATCTTGTTGGACAGGTCCTTGTTGATGCGGCCCTTCTTGCCGTGGGAAAGGGCACGCTTGATGCGCTCGCGCGACGAGGTCGTATCGACCGTCGTGTCAACGGAATCGGACATAGCCTACCCCCTCTTCTTCTTGGAAATCAGACGGACGATGCCCACCAGCGTGGCGGAGATGATAAACAGGACCACGCCCATGCCGAACAGCGCCGAGCGATGCAGACCCGAGGAATAGCTCATGTCGAGCGCGATCTGGCTCGTGAGCGTCGAGATAGGGCTCGCAATGCTGTCGGGAATAACCGGGGCGTTACCTACGACCATGAGCACGGCCATGGTCTCGCCGATGGCACGGCCCATACCCAGCACGATGGCATCAACGATACCCAGCTTCGCGGCAGGTAGCACGACCTTATAGATGGTCTGCCACTTGGTGGCGCCCATGGCATACGATGCCTCGCGAATGCCCATGGGAATGGAATTGAGAGCATCGATGGTGAGCGTGGTGATGGTAGGGACGATCATGATGGCGAGCACAAACCACGCCGTCAGCGCACCAAAACCAAGGCCGCCGGTCAGTTGTGCGATAAACGGGCGGATGATGATCATGCCAAAGAAACCATAGATGATAGAAGGGATGCCGGCCAACAGGTCAACGGCGGGGCTGATGAGCTTGCGCACGCGCTTGCTGGCAATCTCGACCAGGTAAACGGCCGTACCCACGCCCAGCGGCACGCCCATGGCGAGCGCACCGACGGTCACCAGACCCGAGCCGGCAAGCAGCGACAAGATGCCGTAGTGGCCCTCGGAAGGCGCCCACGTAAAGCTAAAGAAGTCCGCCAGACCGATGTCAGTAAAGACGGGCAGCGCCGAGTACGTGGTAAAGACAAAAATCAGGATGACGGTAACGACCGCCAAGAACGCGCAGGCAAAGAAGATCCACTGCAGCGCCTTCTCCTTGATATAGGTACTGCGCGATACGAGCGCCAGCTCGCGCTTCTTGGGCGTCTGAACTTTTTGCTCAGTCTTGGAGTTTTCCTGTGCTTCCATGCTACTCACTCCCCTTCTCGTCGTTGGTGACGGGAATAAAGCCCGCCTCGCGAATCTGCTTGTCCATCTTTTCGGACGTCACATAGTCGATGTAATCCTGCGCCTGCTGCGAAGGCGCACCCTTCACAAAGAAGTAAAGGTCGCGCGAGATGGGATAGCCGCCACTCGCGACCGTCTTCTCGGACGCCTCAACATGATTGACCGAGACGGCCTTGACCGAGGTATTGGCGTTGAGGCTATCGACGAAGCCCAGTGAAATGTAGCCGATGGCCCCACGCGAACGAGATACCACGTCGCGCACCTGGCCCGTACCCGAAAGAACAGCCGAGCGGCGATCGAACGGCGTGCCATCCATCACGATGGTACGGAAGGCCTCGCGCGTACCGGACGCCTCGTCTCGGTTGATGACCTGAATCCTCAGGTCCTCGCCACCGACCTCTTTCCAATTGGTAATCTTGCCGGCGTAGATATCGCGGAGCTGCTCGGTCGAGAGGTTATCGACGGGGTTGTCGTCGTTCACGATGACCGCAATACCGTCGTGGGCAATGACGATGGGAGTCAGGCCCAGATCCTGTTCGTCGGCATTGAGCCCACGGGAGGAGCTGGCGATATCGGCCGTGCCGGCGCTGACGGCCTCGATCCCAGCGGAAGAACCCAAACCGGAAACGAGCACGTCGATGCCGGTCTCCTCCTTAAAGCCCTCGGCCGCAATCTCGGCGATAGGAAGGCAGGTCGTGGAGCCGGCCACGGTAATGGAAGAGGTAGAAGATCCCGAAGAACAGGCGCACAGCGTAAGCGTAAGCACAGCGGCGCTCAGGACCGATACGATCTTTCTCATAGCATCACGCCGATCGCAGCATGGCGCCCACAGGTGCCGTCCTCGTTACGGTAGGAATAAAAGCGGTCGTTCTGACACACGGTCGAAAGCTGGGTATCCACGATATTATCCGCGTCGACACCGACATCTACCAGCGCCTCGCGAATGGCAGCGGAAAGATCGAGCATGCGAGAGGTATTCGCATCGATGCAAGAGAACTCGGCGGCAAAGCGATCCATGAGTTCCTGGGATACCTCATATTCGTCACCCAAGATATGGGGGCCGATATAGGCGGAAACGTCGCTCGCATCGCAACCGGAAGCATCGCAAAGCGCCTGGCACGCCGTGGCGGAAATACGTGCAATCGTGCCCTTCCAACCGGAGTGCACCACGGCAAATCCGCCGGGGGCCACCAGCACCACGGGAACGCAGTCGGCAAAGCAGAGCAGCACGGGCACGTTATGCGCCGTGCAGACGATGGCATCACAGCCCTCGGCAATCTGCTCGCGAACGTCCTCAAGGTCATCGGCGCCGTTCGAGGTCACCGCAACGATATGATCACCATGGACCTGATTGGGAACGAGCAGGTTGTGCTCGCACTCGGCGGCACCCATAGCCTCGAGCGCACGACGACGATTTTCTTGAACAGCAAAGGGGTCATCGCCAACATGCGAGCCCAAGTTGAGTGAGGAGTACGCATCTTCGGAAACGCCACCGGCACGCTCGGTGAAGGCAAAGCGAACATCGGATGTCGCGCCCTCCACCAACGTAACTCCATCATGGTCGACACGCGAAACTTTGTCCGCACGTGCTGCCATACTAAAGCCTCCTAATAACACAAGTACCGCGGCATCGCCGCTACAGCCCGCGTTTATACGGCTGTCATACTTCTCTAAAAGGATACCTGCTGCGCTGGAGGCAATCGTAAAGGGAACGTAAAGAGATTGGAGGTTCTAGTTTACAAAGTCGAAATAAAAAGGGCGCGTCCATACGGACACGCCCCTGTGCACAACAATGCAAAGAACGACTTAGAAGCTACCGCGCTTCAGGAAGTCGGGAAGCTCGAACTGATCGTTGCCGAAGTTAGGAAGCTCGGTGCCACCGACGTTGCGGGTCGGAGCGGCCTGAGCCGGGCTCGTGGCAGGAGCGGTGCGCTGCGGCTCAGCGGAGGCAGCGGCCTTGCTCTGAGACTGCTGAGCAGCAAAGAGCTCGTCCTGACGGTTGACGTTGGAGTCGGAGAAGCCCGTAGCGATGACGGTGATACGCACCTGATCGCCCAGGGACTCGTCGACAACGGTACCGAAGATGATGTTGGCCTCGGGGTCGACGGCGTTGGCGACAACGTCGGCGGCGTCGCTGATCTCCTGGATGCCCAGGTCCTTGGAACCGGCGATGGAGAGCAGCACGCGCGTGGCGCCATCGATGGAGCTCTCGAGCAGCGGGCTGGAGATGGCCTGCTGGGCAGCGTCGACGGCACGGGTGTCCCCAGAAGAGGTACCGATACCCATCATGGCGGTACCGGCCTGCTTCATGATGGTCTTAACATCGGCGAAGTCCAGGTTGATGATACCGGGGACGGTGATGAGGTCGGTGATGCCCTGGGTGCCCTGGGAAAGGACGCCATCGGCAATCGCGAAGGCCTCGAGCATGGTGGTCTTCTTCTCGGCGATGTCGAGCAGCTTATCGTTAGGGATGACGATCATGGTGTCGACGCAATCGGAGAGGGTCTTAATGCCCTCCTCGGCGCTCTTCTTGCGCTTGCGGCCCTCGAAGGTGAAGGGCTTGGTCACGACGGCGACGGTCAGCGCACCGACCTCGTTCATCGCGATATCGGCAACGATGGGAGCAGCGCCGGTACCGGTGCCACCGCCCTCGCCGCAGGTGATGAACACCATATCGGCGCCAGCGAGCGCCTCGGCAATGTCGTCGCGGGACTCATCGGCAGCCTTGCGGCCAACCTCGGGGTTGGCGCCGGCGCCCAAGCCGCGGGTAAGGTCGGTGCCGATGTGCACCTTGATATCGGCATCAGAGATCGCGAGTGCCTGAGCATCGGTGTTGATGGCAACAAACTCGACGCCGCGGATGCCCTCTTCGATCATTCGATTGACCGCGTTGGTACCGCCGCCGCCGACGCCGACCACCTTAATGACGGCAAGGTAGTTGTTGATCTCTGTCTCGTGCATGTCGGTCCTCCGAACAAAGGTTATAGCCATAGCATGGGTCGACCCCTGCGCACATTAACCTTCAGGTTGAAAGTAAATGCAAAGGTAAACCGTATTATGTTTGCACATTATGAACGTATCAGTCAAATAATTGACCGTGAAAACCAAACAAACCAGATAAACGGCGTGGTATGGCCCCTCAACAAAGCATCAACCAGCGCTACGAGGTCGGAGCGTTCCTAAATGTATAGTTACCCGGAGAGCGCACATTGATATACGTTACGCCCTCTACCTGCGAAAGCAGCTTGGTGACTACGCGCTCCTTCTTGACGATATCGTTCGAATCGCCCAGCGACACCTCAATGCCGTTATTGAGGTTTGCCGAGATGGCTTCGACCGAAGGCGTGGAAATATCCTTGACTTGTCCCAAGAACTCGCTCGAAAAACCACGCACATAATCCAAGCCAGCCTTAACGGCCTTGGAGCTCACTGCCTGGCCGGAAACCGGAGCGACATCCGCCGAGACATCAGTCAACAACACCGCGCCATAGTGCTTAGCGAGCGCCAGCGCGGCATCGATTCCGGTCAAGGTATTTGAGCCCTGCCCTGTCGTGATGACGTTGCCTTGGTCGTCCACTTCGACCGACGTCGACAGTGGGGCGATCCAGGTGTCATCATCCCCGATGGCCCAGGCAAGGTCATCGGAACTGATATAGGCAATTGCGATGACCTTGCGCTCCATCGGCGTAATGATGAGCGTATGCGGGAACTGACGCTGGACATCCACGCCCGAGACCCACGGATTCTGCTTGAGGTCCTCGGTAATCTGGTCGGGATCGACGTTAAAAAGCGACGTTCCCTCGGGCAAATCGATCAGCTGGATAGCATCGTGCTTCGTCACATGCTCGCTGCCTTGAATCTCAATATCAGTGGCGGTAAACAATCCAGAGTTAATCACCACGATAGCAACGACGACGAGCACGGCCAAGACGGCCAAAACGCCGCCCACGATTTTGCCTTTGCCTGTAACGACAGAAGCGGCGTCTGATGTTTTATTTGCCATCGCCCTAAGTGAAGACAACGGGTTGACGCCTTTTTTACCCGAAGGCTTCTTGGCGGTAGCCGGCACCGATGTCAGCGAGCGCGGTTTCGATGCGCCCAGCGTGCGACCCGGACGCGCCGCCTTAGTTCCCGTCGAGGGCTTAGGAGTTGCCATAGGACGGGCAGGCTTGGCGCCCATAACAGGCTTTGACGTCACCGAGGGACGCGAGGACTTTTTTGCGGCCGGACGATTACCGAGCTGCGAGCCGACAACCGGACGACTGGTCTGTCGAGCATGCCCGACAGACTTAGAGTGCGCGACGGTATTGCGTTGAGGTTTGGCAGGCGCGCCGGAACGCCCTCCGGCGCGGCGGAAGGTGGGTTTCGATGCTCTAGAAGCCGAGGAATTTAACTTCCGGTCTGAGCTCGATGCCATACGCCTCCCTCACCTTTCCGTGCACATGTCTGATAACCGCGGCAACGTCATCGGCCGAGGCGGTTCCGTTATTAACGATAAAATTAGCGTGAACGGGCGAAACTTCCGCGCCGCCAATCGAAAAACCCTTTAATCCACAATCCTCGATAAGCTTGCCCACACTCGCATCGGGCGGGTTACGAAAGACCGACCCGCAGGATGCGCGACCCATGGGCTGCGTACGCTTGCGCCTCGTCAGGTACCGTTCCATGCGCTCGCGAATGTCGGCCTTGGGCGCCGGTTTAAGCTTGAGCACGCACTCGAGGATGATCTCATTGCGGGGAAGGCTACATTCGCGGTAGCCCCAAGTGATCTCGGACCCCGCATAATGCTTGATACCGGATGCCGGGTCAAACGTTACGACATCCTCAACCAGCGAGCCAATCCACTCGGTCCGTGTGCCGGCATTCATAGATATCGCACCGCCAACCGAGCCAGGGATGCCAACGGCAAACTCAAGGCCCGAGAGGCTACGCGACAGGGCATCGTTGACCAGGCGCGCAAACATCACGCCCGCACCGACCGTCAGCGTACAACCGTCATCGGCAACAACCGTGCGCTGAAACTCACGTCCGAGCGAAATGACGGCGCCGCGATAACCGCCATCGGCAACCAGCAGATTGGAGCCCTTGCCGATGATGACCCACGGCACCTGCTCGCGATCGAGCACCGCCACGGCGCGGCGGAGGGCATGATAGCTATGGCACGTCACAAAGAGGTCAGCCTTGCCGCCGATACGATAGCTCGTATGACGCGCAAGGCGCTCGTCCTCGATCACATCCGTGTCGATCATGCCCGAGAGCGCCATGACGGCGTTAAACAGACCCATTAGACTTAAGCGTCTTTCTTGGCAGTCAAATACTCGATAAACTCGGGGCCGACGGTCGTAACGTCACCGGCACCCATAGTGAGCAGCAGGTCGCCCTCGCCCACCATCTGCTCGAGCTCCTGATTGAGCTCAAGACGGCTGGAGCAGTACACGACCTCCTTGCCAGGATGCTTGGCGCGCACGGTATCGGCGAGCATCTTAGAGGTGACACCCGGGATGGGCATCTCGCCAGCCGAGAACACATCAATCAGCAGCAGTTTATCGGCATTGGCAAATGCATCGGCAAAGTCGTCGCACAGGGCCTGCAGGCGCGAATAGCGGTGCGGCTGGAACACGACGTCGACGTGCTTGTAGCCCAGCGACGAAGCGGCAGCAAGCGTCGCCTTGATCTCGGTGGGGTGATGGCCGTAATCATCGACCACGGTGATGCCATCGATATCGCCCACGTGGGTAAAGCGGCGGCGAACGCCCTCAAAGCTCGAGAGCGCCTTGGCGGCGGCGTCGATGTCAAGGCCCAGGACATGGGCGACGGTGAGCACCGCCGTGGCGTTGAGCATGTTGTGGCGACCGGGATTGCTCTTGATCTCCACGGCATGTTCAGTGCCATCCTCAAAGCGAACGATAAAGTCACTCTGGATACCCTTGACATCCGGGTGCATGCAGACGATGTCGTTGCTCTCGGCAAAGCCGTAGGAAAGCACGTGACGGCCCGTCGACTTGGCGAGCTCGACCAGATGCGGGTCCTCACCGCAGACGATGACGGTGCCGTCCTCGCCCACCAGGCTCATGAATTTGGCGAAAGTTGCCTCGATCTCCTCGATACCCGAGTAGTGATCGAGGTGATCGGCCTCGACGTTGGTCACAATGACTACGTTGGGGTTCAGGAACAGGAAGGAGCTGTCGGACTCGTCGGCCTCGGCGACAAAGTAGTCGCCCGAGCCGTTCTTGCCGTTCGTGTCATAGCCCTCGACGATGCCGCCGATCAAGAAGCTCGGATCCAGACCCATGCGGTCGAGCATGGTGGCGCACATCGAAGACGTGGTGGTCTTGCCATGCGTGCCGGCAACAGCGACGGTGGTGTAGCCGTGGCCCAAAGCAGAGAGCATCTTGGCACGGGGCCACACGGGAATACCAAGCTCGCGAGCGCGCACGAGTTCGGGGTTGGACTCCGGAATAGCGGTGGAGACAACAACCACGTCGGGCTTGACCTCGTCGATCGTGGCGGCCTCATGGCCCACATGCACCTTCACGCCAGCGCGGGTAAGCTGGCGGATATAACGTGACGTCTTAAGGTCGGAGCCGGTAACGGCATAACCGCGCTCGTGAAGAACGAGGGCGATGCCGCTCATGCCGGCGCCGCCGATACCGATAAAGTGGGCGCTCTTAAACTCGGGCGCGGAGGTTGCAGTCTGGGAATCAGCCATGTGCTCGTGTACTCCTTGCGTAAACACTGCCTGTAACCCGTTAACTGTACCGCACCTACCGCATCAGCGCGAGGGCGACCGACGATATCCCGTCTAACTAACGCAAACCCTCTACCGCATCCGCCAGAAGAGCGGCGGCCCTATCCTGAGCCAGACCACGCGCCGCCTGACGCATGGCGTCGCGCGCCGCCGCGTCATCGACCAGGTGCAGCAGTTCATCGGCAAAGGCAGAACCGTCGATATCGGCATCGGCGCAGAGCACGCCGGCCCCAGCGTCGACCAGATAACGGGCATTGGTGGTTTGGTGGTCGGCCGTCGCATGCGGGTACGGCACGAGCACCGAAGGCACGGCGAGTGCAGCGATCTCGGCCACGCTCGATGCGCCCGAACGCGAGAGCACCAAATCGGCAGCAGCCAGCATATCGCCCATGTTGTCGATGTAAGGCTGGACGCGGTAACGCTTCGCCTCCTCGGGCGTCAGCGCCAAAGCGCGCTCGGTCTCCTCAAAGCCGTCGGCACCCGTCGAATGCAACACATAGAGGTTCTTGCGCGAAAGCAGCTCGTTTTTGAGCGAAGCCACACGCTCGTTGAGGTGCTGGGCGCCAAGTGAACCGCCAAAGACGAGCAGCAGCGTAGCGTCCTCGGGAACGCCAAGTGCCTTGCGGCCGCGAGCGCGATCGCCCTCGATCACCGAGCGACGTACGGGGTTGCCGGTCATGAGCACGTGGTCAGGGTCACCTTCGCGCTCAAAGACCGAACGCGCTGCCGGCACCGAGATGCACACGCGGGCGGCGTGGGAGTTCATCATCTTGTTGGCCAGGCCCGGAACAGAGTTCTGCTCATGCAGCAGATACGGAACGCCCGCGCCCTTGCACCACCCCAGCAGCGGAACCTCGACATAGGCACCAAAACCGATGGCGGCGTCGGGCTTGCCGACCTTTGAGAAATGACTGGCGAGCGCACGCTTGGCTTTGTTGACACGCCACAGCGAGGTCAGCGCCGTCCAAGGACGGGAGCGGTCGAAGCCCGTGACCGTAATGGGCACAAAATCAAACCCAGCCTCGGGGACCAGACGACCCTCGAGCTTGCGCGACTGGCCCACGAACACAACGTGGTGGCCACGATCACGCAGTTCTTCGGCCAAGGCGAGCGCGGGGTTGATGTGTCCTGCCGTGCCGCCGGCTGCAATAGCAACGGTCATTTTATCGGTCATGATAGTCCCTTCGTACACGCGGTCCCTGGTCGTCGGTGCGCAGACGCGCCGACGGGTCCGAGTTCAAATCGATTCGATTATATCCGCCGCCCGCGTTGCGAGGGCTGGGGCGCTGAGGACGACCTTGCGGAGCCATTCGCGGGCGTGGACGAGCTGCCGGCTCGGATGCAGAGCCATCCAGAACGGTAAAGCCGCTACGCGAAGGTCGTTCACCGCGCACGTGGGGCACGCCGGCGGTACTCTCATCCATAACGGCAAAGCTCTCACGGCGGCGGTCATACTCATCGCGGCGGGCGCTCTCATACGAAACGCGCAGGATCAGACCGGCGAGCATAAGCGACACGATAATCGACGAACCGCCGTAGCTAATAAACGGCAACGGTTTGCCCGTCATGGGAAACACGTTGAGGATGCCCAGCGCGTTAATCAAAAACTGCACCGCGAGAATGACCGCGGAGCCAGACGCCATAAGCGCGCCCCGACGATCGGTCGCCTGCTCGGCAATGCGAAACGCCGAGTAGATCAGCATCGCAAACACCAAGAAGAACAGCACGGTTCCGACAAAACCGACTTCCTCGCCAATGATGGCCAGGATGTAGTCATTGTGCGCCTCGGGAAGATACGAGTACTTCATGGTTGAGTTGCCGATGCCACGGCCGAACAGACCGCCCGAGGCAAAGGCCATGATGGCAAGCGTGGCCTGATAGCCGTCACCATACTCGTCGGCCCAAGGGTTCAAGGCAACCTGAATGCGCACCATACGGTACGGCTCTGCGACAAGCGCAATCACGATCACGAGAATGCCGAAGATTAGCACACCGATGATAAATCTGGGGTCGAGACCCGCAAACAACGCCATGCACATGAGGGTCAACAGGATGATCAGGACAGTACCGAAATCGGGCTGGATAAAGATCAGAAAGAGCGAAATGCCCAGGTAGATGCCCATCTTGCGAAGGAATTCGTTGATGTTGCCACCGGGCGAAAAGAAGCGATCAAGCATGATGGCCGAATACGCAATGGCAAATGGCTTTAAAAACTCGGAAGGCTGGAACTGAATACCGGCGATGTTAAGCCAGCGCGTGGCGCCACGGCTGCCGCTGCCCACCAAGAACACCAGAAACAGTAGCCCTATCATGCCTATGAGGAAGATCCTGAGCACATCCTCCCCAAACCAGCTGTCCGGCAAAACGCGCACGATGGCAATCAGCGCCAGAACACCGACCACGGCAAACGCGGCCTGTCGACCCAGAAAAAACGTCGCCGAGCCATTCTCGTGCAGCGCCTCGACCGAAGACGCCGAGTACACCATCAGCAGGCCAAAGCATACCAAGGTAAACAAGCAGGCCATGAATATCAAACGGGGGCGCATGATACGGGCGGGAACGCCGGCAATATAGCGTTCGCTAAACGACTGCCCGCCGCGGCTGGAACGCGGTGTGATACGACGTGAGGAAGCACGGTCCGAGTCGGGCCTCCTCATACCTTGTCGGGGGCTCTCCTCTCTCACCGCAACCCCTATTCCATTTGTGATTTCGCTGCAGCGGCAAGCTGGGCCACGTAGTCCTTAAACACGCGGCCGCGCTCCTCATAGCCCGAGAACTCATCGAACGAAGAGCAGGCAGGAGAAAGTAAGATCACGTCACCACGGCTCGACAGCGAACGGGCGACGTCCACGGCGTCGCGTAGGTCATCCGCCTGGGCGATATCCACATCGCCATCGACATCGGCCTCGTCCATAGCGGCGGTGAAGCGCTCGCGCGCATCGCCAAAGCAGACGACCGAGCGCACGTTGTCCATAACGACGCGCGCGAAGTCCGTGAGCGGCGTGCCCTTATCGTGGCCGCCGAGCAGCAAGATCACGTCGTCATCGGGAAATGCCGTCAGTGCCTTCTCGACCGCATCGGTGTTGGTCGCCTTGGAATCGTTGACGTAGCGCACGCCGTCAATCTCGCCACACGGCTCCACGCGGTGCTCGAGCGGCTGGAACGAGGCAAGACCGCGGCAGACGCCATCGACATCGGCACCGACCGCCAAGGCAGCCGTGGCGGCGCACAGGGCATTGATAACATTGTGATGGCCCGAGATCTTGAGCTCGGATGTAGCGATGAGCGGGGTCTCGACGCCCTTCAGGCGCACGACCATCTTGCCGTCGCGCACAAAGGCGGCATCCTCGCCCTCAGGCTCGTCAAAGGCAACCTTGCAGATGCGACGACCCGGCGTGTAGATGTACTCATCGAACTCGTGAATGCCGGCGTCTTCGACGTCGACAACCGCCAGATCGTCATCGACCATATTGTCAAACAGTTTGATCTTGGCAAGCGCGTAGTTCTTATGGCTCTTATGCCAGCCCAAGTGGTCGGGAGTGATGTTGAGCAGCACCGCCACGCGGGGGTGGAGCTCGGTTGTCGTAGCAATCTGATAGCTCGAGAGCTCAGCCACAAACCACTCGTTGTGGCCTCGGCCGTCAATCTCGTTGACCGGCGGCTCGCCGATGTTGCCGACAGCAACGCTGGCCTCGCCGGCAGCCTTAAGCAGATAATCAGTCAGCGACGTGGTGGTCGTCTTGCCGTTGGTGCCCGTGATGGCAATCCAGTTATCGGGCGACAGGCGATAGGCAAACTCGGGCTCACCCATAATCTGGGCGGCATGCTCGCGCCCAGCCTTAATGAAGCCCGAGAACTCCGAGATGCCCGGGCACGTCACGCATACGTCATAGGCGCCCTCGACCTGTTCGGTCCCATAGACAAACGACGCACCAGCAGCCTCGAGCGCACGCGTGGCGTCATTGGGCTCAGAGGTGCCACCGCCATACACGGTAACGGCACTTACGCGCTCGGGATGTGCCAGCGCCCAGCGGGCGACATCGAGACCGGATTTGCCCTGACCCAAAACGAGCAGGCTAAAGACATCAGCAAGAGACATGAAAGACCACTATCCCAACTGGAAGAACAGAGCAAGGCCAACGGCACCAAAGGCAGCAGCGATAATCCAAAAACGGATGACGACCTTGGTCTCGGCCCAGCCCTTCTTTTCGAAATGATGATGGATGGGCGCCATAAGGAAGACGCGCTTGTGCGTAAAGTGGAAGTAGACAACCTGAATCATGACCGACAGGGTCTCAACGATAAACAGGCCGCCGATGATAAGGGAGACGACCTCGGTGTTGGTCATGATGGACGTGCAGGCAAACGCGGCGCCCAGGGCAAGCGAGCCGGTATCGCCCATAAAGATGCTCGCCGGATAGCAGTTGAACCACAGAAAGCCCAAGCAGGCACCGGCACACGCGGTGCAGAAGATGGACAGGTTCACGTCTCCGTGCAAAAACGCCATGGCAGCCATGGCGAGCATGGCAATCATGGAGGTGCCGCCAGCAAGACCGTCAAGGCCATCGGTCAGGTTCACGGCATTAGAAAGACCGGCGATCATCAGCCAGCAAAAGACAATGTAGAGCCACGGGAACGAAAGGCCGCAGATGGTGGTCGAAAGCACGCCAAGGTCAATCGTCAGGCCGCCGGGAAAACGAATCTCGGGGGCGACGCCGCACCAGTTAACGGCAAGTACCGTAAAGGTGACACAGATAATGGTTAGGCCGATCATCTTGGCATGAGGCGTCAGACCGAGCGAGCGCCCATGCGTAACGGAGGTCAGGTCGTCGATCAGGCCCAGCACGCCGGTCGCCAGCGTGGCGAGCAGCACGAGCACGAGCTCGGTGGTGAGCTTGCCCATCAGCAGGCAGGTCAGCGAAATCGCAACAAGGATGATGACGCCGCCCATGGTCGGCGTACCCTGTTTAATCAAGTGACGCTTGGGGCCGTCGGCTCGGACCTGTTGGCCGATACCCTCGACCTTGAGCAGCTTGATCCACCACGGCATGAGCAGCAGCGCAATGGCAGCGGCGATGCCAAGCCCCAAAAAAGCCTGATACGTTGGATACGAGGGATTGCCGAACATGGGCTAGCACACACCTTCCACAAAGCGGTCGAGCTCAACAAAGCGGGAACCCTTGACCAGTACAACATCATGTTTTTCAAGCGCGCCGCCCATGCGGTCGAGCACCTGCTGATAATCGGAGAACACCTGGATGCGGTCCTCGTCCATGCCCATCATGCGCGCGGCATCGGCCATAAGCTGGGCCAGCTCACCACCCACGCACGCCAGCATGTCGAGCTTCTTGGCGGCCGCATAGGCGCCCACGAGCTCATGCATGCGAGGAGCCTCATCGCCCATCTCGCCCATCTCGCCCAGGATCGCCATGCGAGACCCCGTGCACGAAAGCGAGCACAGTAGATCGAGGCCAGCAGCCATGGATTCGGCACTGGCGTTATAGGAATCGTCGATGACGCGGGCACCGCTCTTGGCGCGCTTGATCTCCTGGCGGTGACCGGTGATCGTGAGGCCCCTAAAGGCAGCATCGATCTGCTCGGGCGTCACGCCCAGGCGATAGGAAACCGCGGCGGCCTTAACGGCATTAGGAACGGACTGCACGCCGGGGATGGCAAGCATGGTATCGATCGTCTCACCCTGGCCAAAATCGAGCGTAAAGACCGGACGTCCCTCGTCATCAACACGAATGTCGCGGGCACGGACCTCATCATCGTCCGAGACGCCGGCCAGCATAACGTCGATACCAGCAGGCTGGGCGAACGTATCGCGAATGAACGGCGTAAAGTCGTCCTCACCGCCCAAAACCAGCAGCGGCAAGAAGTCGCCGGCGGCGCACATACCCTGGACAATCTCGGCCTTAGCGCGGGCGATGTTCTCGCGGCTGCCCAAAATGCCGATGTGAGAGGTACCAATCTTGCTCACGATGGCAAGGTTGGGATTGGCGGACTTGGACAGGCGCTCAATCTCGTGGAAATGGTTCATGCCCATCTCGAGCACCAGGACCTCGGTATCGGCCGGAGCGGAAAGCACCGTGAGCGGCATGCCGATCAGGTTATTGAAATTGCCCTTGGTGGCCCAGACACGATAGCGCTTGGCGAGCACGGCGGCGAGCACGTCCTTGGTCGTCGTCTTGCCGATGGAACCGGTAATGCCAACGACCAGGCAGCCAAGCTCCAGGCGATACGTGTGCGCCAAACGCAGCAGAAACTCCTCGGGATCATCGGTCAGCAGGATGGCGCACCCCTTGTCCTGCGCCAGCGAGACCAGCTCGGCCTCGGGCTCACGCGTCATCACGACGGCGCCGGCACCCGACTGGACGGCACGGGAAGCAAAATCATTGCCGTCGACGTTTTCACCGGGAAAGGCGACGAAAATCGTCCCTTCCTCGACCTGGCGCGAGTCGATAACGCACCCGCGGCATACCCGATCGGCTTCTCCCGTCACGGTTCGGGCCCCTGTTGCGGCCGCGAGGTTGTTGACGGCGATCTCTATCATTGCAGCTCCCCTGTAAACCTAATAATGCTATCGGCGTATTGTATCCCAGCGCCGCACATGCGTGGTGCAGGGCATGTGAACACCCTCATATGGGACAACAAACCACGCCCCAAAGATTGTAACCCCCTACTTCGTGTGCGGGATACCCAGCACGTCGAGCGCGTTGGCCATAATGGACTGGAACGGCACCGCAGCGGCATCTGAGCCGCTCGGCGTTCCGTCGAGCGTGATATAGCACAGCACCTTGGGCGATTGTGCCGGTGCAAAGCCCATAAAGGACGACATGTAGTTCTCCTTGAGGTAGCCGCCGTTCTCGTCGGCACGTTCGGCCGTACCGGTCTTACCCGCCACGTCATAGCCGTCAACCGCGCCGCCAACGCCCGTTCCCTCGGACACGACCGTCTGCATGCA
The DNA here is from genome assembly GCF_020181355.1 of Collinsella aerofaciens. Classification (NCBI taxonomy): domain Bacteria; kingdom Bacillati; phylum Actinomycetota; class Coriobacteriia; order Coriobacteriales; family Coriobacteriaceae; genus Collinsella; species Collinsella aerofaciens. The sequence goes on along the minus strand of NZ_CP084004.1, from coordinate 1,598,467 downwards.
CGATGTCACCTGGGATGCGGCGTCCTCCGAAATCGCGCGCTCGCCTTCGCCCCAGTCCTTCTCGTCGCCTTTGCTGGACTTATAGAAGTGCGGTGTCATCATCACGCCGCCGTTGGCGATGCCGCCCACGGCGCGTGCGATCTCAATCGGCGAGACGGACAGCGCCTGTCCAAAGCTCATCGAGCCCAGCGTGGCGCCGTCATACTGGTCACGCTCCTTGACGATACCCAGGCTCTCGCCCGGAAAATCGACACCAGAGCTGTGACCGATGCCCCACTTGTCCACATAAGCGGCAAAGTCATCGGCACCGATCTTGCGCCCCACCAGGACAAAGCCCACGTTGGACGAACGGCGCATCATCTCGCGCACATCCATGGTCATGGCGTAGTCGCGCTTGTCGGCATCGGTGACGGTATCGTCGCCCACCTTGATGCTCGCCGGCACCTCAAACGACGTACTCGATCGCACGACGCCCAAGTCGAAGCCGGCGCCCGCCACGAGCGTCTTAAAGACCGAGCCGGGCTCGTAGGCGTCGGTGACCAGGCGCAAGTTCATATCCTCGGTCTTGGCGTTTTCCAGATTGGTCTGGTCGTAAGTCGGATACGAGCAGGCTGCCAAGATCTCGCCTGTCGTAGGATCGGTGACCAGCGCCGAGCCGTTCTTGGCCTTAGTCTTCTCAACTGCCTCTGCCAGGGCATCCTCGGCCGCACGCTGGATATTGACGTCGAGCGTCGTCACGATATCAACGCCGTCGACCGCAGCCACCTTTTTATAGGCACCGCCCGCGATATAGCTGCCGTCCCTCGCGCGCTCGCGTACGAGAGAACCGTTCGTGCCGGTCAGAAGCTTGTTGTATTGCTTTTCGAGACCCGTCAAGCCATCGTTGTCCACATTCACTACACCCAGCACCTGCGATGCCAGATTGCCGTATGGATATACGCGCTTCATGGCCTGCTCAAAAAGCACACCGGGCAGGTTCTTCTTCTCCAGCGTCGCAGCATCGTCTTCGTCCACCTGGCGCTTGATATACACCCAGGTTCCATCGGACTCAACGAGCTTGCGGCAGGTCTTTTTATCGATTCCAGTTGCCTTGACCAGCGCCGACACCGTCTTGTCAACGTCCTCGACAAGCTGCGGGTTCACGGCGATGTTGCGACATTCGACCGACGACGCCAGCACGTTACCGTTGCGGTCGTAGATGGTGCCACGTTTGGCATAGAGGGTCTGCGCAAGCAGGCGACGCGCATCGGCACGCTCGCGCAGTTTATCGGCTTCGACAACCTGATAGTCGGCAAGGCGAAAGACGCCCAAGCCCAAGCCAAGCCCAATGAATCCCATGACGGCTTTGCGGCGAGGCAGAGGCGTGCCTGTGAGCCATTCGGTCGGCGAACTCTTGCGCGACCTGGTGTTATGCACTTGAGGGCCGCCCGAGCCGCGAAGTCGCGACGCCGGATCGTTGCCACGGGACCGCCCGGCGTTGTAAGATTGCCGACCCGTTCCTTGATAACCAGAACGTCCCCGCGACGAGGGACGTCCAGAACCGCGGCCCCTATCGGAACCGCGGCGATAGTCATTTGTCATACTCAGCTACCGTCTTGCTACTGAGCGGTCGCGGTCGCGTTGGCGCCCGCGGCTGCATCCTGCGAAAAGTCAAGTGTAACGCTCTCGCTGGGCTCCACCATGCCATAAGCGCCCGCAAGGTCGCGAATGCGCGTGTCGGCGCCATAGACCGAATGCATGACCTCCAGGTCGGAGCTCTCATCGGTCGCCTTTTCGAGCGTGTTGGTAAGCTCGGCGTTGCTGTTGAGCACCTGGGCCGTAACGCCGGCGAGCGCCACGCGGGCGACGCCGATCGTCATGAAGATAGCCGCAATGATGCAAAACGTTTTAAGAACGCTCATGAAAACCGGGCTTACCGCCTGGTTTGCCTGACGGCCCGCGCCCGTGTAGACATCAAAGCGCGGCGTGCGCTGCTCACGGGGAGCAACGGGGGCCTGCGGCGTCTCACGATAGGCGGGCATGGCGTTCATATCATAGGCGAGTGCTGCGCTTGAAGTGTTGTAGCCCATGATATGCCGCCTCCCATCCCGAGTACGTTGGTAGTGTGTTTAAGCTTCGTTTATGGTGCGAGCGGGAGGTCCAATATCGCGCGGTCGCGCCTACAGACGCTGCGCCACGCGGATTTTGGCTGATCTCGCCCGAGGGTTGCGCTCAACCTCATCAGGCTGGGCAACCAGGGGTTTGCGGGTGATGACCTTGAGTATCGGCACGTTGCCGCACACGCACACCGGAATCTCCGGCGGACACGTGCACCCCTGGCTCAACTCCTTAAAGTGGTTCTTTACGATACGGTCCTCGAGCGAGTGATACGAGATGACGCAGATACGTCCGCCCGGGTTGAGCCACCTGGTGGCGGCATCAAGCCCTCGTTCGAGCACATCGAGCTCGTGATTGACCTCGATGCGAATGGCCTGGAAACTTTTCTTGGCCGGGTGTCCACCATGCCGACGAGCGGCAGCCGGGATACCCGCCTTGATGATCTCGACAAATTGGCCGGTGGTTTCGATCGGTTCTTGCTCGCGGCGGCGCACGATCTCGCGCGCGATCTGCGAGGCGAACTTCTCTTCGCCGTAGACGCGTAGAATCCGGGCGAGGTCGTGTTCGTTATAGGTGTTGATGACCTCAGCTGCGTTTAAGGTGTTATTACCCGGATCCATCCGCATGTCCAATGGGGCGTCCTCGTTATACGAAAAGCCCCTGCCAGGGATATCGAGTTGCGGCGACGAAACGCCCAAATCGAACAGGAAGCCATCGACCCCGGGCACCTCGGCCGAGCAAAGCAGCTCGTCCAAGTCGCCGAAGTTGCCCTTCAGCAGCCGGTGCGGAACGCCGGGAACCTCGCGGTCCAGACGGGCGCCAGCGGCCTCGAGGGCCATGTCGTCCTGATCGACGCCGAGCAAAAGGCCCGTCTCCCCCACCTGCGCGGCCATCTTTACCGAATGGCCGGCACCGCCAAGGGTGCAATCGCAGACAACGGAGCCGCTCTTTAGCCGCAGCGACTCAAGCACTTCGCCGAGCATGACAGGTTCATGCCGATATTCTTGTGTCAAGATCCCACGCTCCATCCGTTACCCGTGCCTTGCCCTTACGAGAAGAAGAGGTCCAGCAGGGCCTCATCGTCATCGTCCTCATCGGCCGCGGCGCGATCCCAAACCTCAAGGTGGTCGTAGTTGCCCACAACCGTGACCTCGCGGTCGAGGTTCGCCTGCTTGCGGAGAGACTCGGAAAGACCGATACGACCGGCGCTGTCCACGTCCATCGACGTGGTGCGCTTGTTGATCGCCCTCATGAGCTTCTGGTCGTTGATGTCACGCGGGTTAAAACCCTCGTGGCCCTCACGACCCGCGAAGAGTCCTTCGACCCACTTATCGAAGGCCTCGGCAGAGAACACGTACAGAGCATCGACATCCAGGGCTTTGAACACGCGAACGTGCTCTCCAAGCTCCTCGCGAAGGGGTGCAGGCAGGGATAGACGACCTTTTGCATCGAGATTGCGCTCGTATGCACCCGTCATTCCCATGTGCGCCCTCCCCTCGGTTACTCAGATGGCACGTACGCGGGGAACCACCCCGCCTGTCGACGTCATCAATAATATGGGGAACCGCCCCATTTTTCAACACCTTTCCCCACCCCTTCCCCCACCCCGCCCCACCACTCCACTCACCATATATTGCAAAACACCCCCAAGCATATGTTCGAAAACACAATATGTTGTGTTTGCAGCAACGGCGGGATGCCACCTGTAGAACCACACCCGCGAACCTCAACCTTCAAGTTGACCTTGAGGCGATTTTTACGTCCCTTTACATGCCGTTCACATCGCCCCCAAACTCCCCCACCCAAGGCCCGTGCGGCCCACCACCGCGACGCCAAGTGGCGAAAAATGGGACGGGCCCCAGATTGCCCATGCGCGCGCAAAAGCACGCCGCGGCAATCTGGAGCCCGTCCCCAAATACCTATAAATATGCAGGTCAGCGATGTGTTAACGATGTGCCAGCGGGTGCGCCGCCAAATAGACCTCGGTCAGTTGCGTACGATCGACATGCGTGTAGACCTGCGTGGTCGATATATCGGCATGTCCCAAGATCTCCTGTAGCACACGGAGGTCTGCGCCGCCCGCAAGCATATGGGTGGCAAAGGAGTGACGCAGCGTATGGGGATGGAGCCCCACCAGTCCCACCTGGCGCCCGTAGCGCTCACAGATGGCATGGATGCCCTGGCGCGACAGACGGCGGCCGTTCTTATTTAAAAAGACCGCCGAGGTCTCGGTTCCGCGGGCATGGGCCGCCAAGCGAGAACGCCCCTCAGTTACATAAAGCGTCAGAGCTCGCGCCGCGCTTCCCACCAGCGGGGACAGGCGTTCCTTCGAGCCCTTACCGCGAACGAGCACAAAGCCATCGTCGATATGGATATCGCCCACATCGAGTCCCACCAACTCGCTCACACGCAAACCGCATCCGTAAAGCACTTCCAAGATGGCATGGTCGCGCAAGCCCATCTCGCCCTCGGGGAAGTCTTGATCGAGCAGCGCCGAGACATCCTCCACCGATAGATACTCCGGCAAACGCTCAGCCTTTTTAGGCAGGCGCAACGCCGCCGTTGGATTTTGGGCCACAGCCCCATCGCGCACCAAAAAGGCATGCAGGCCCTTCACGGCCGCAAGCGCACGCTCCACCGAGGCATCCGAATAGCCCCCATCGCGACGGTCGGCGACAAAGCCCTCCACGACCTGACGGGTCACCTCTTCAAAAGACACAATACCCGCCCGCTCCAGATAGGCGCAGTACGTCGTCAGGTCACGACGATAGGCCGCAATCGTGTTGCGCGCCAAACCCCGCTCGACCGCAAGGTAATCGAGATACTCCCCCGCCGCCACGGCGAGCGACGAGGGAGTAGCTTCGGTATGTTCCTTATTCGCCGGCACCCTTAGTCCGTAGCGAGGTTCATGGGCGTCACCTGCAGACGGTCGACACCCTCGTGCTGGCCGATCGAAGCGCGCACGAACTCGCGGAACAGCGGCTGCGGGTTGGTCGGGCGGCTCTTGAACTCGGGATGAGCCTGGGTTGCCACATACCACGGATGCACGTCGCGCGGCAGCTCGACCATCTCGACCAGGCGCTCGTCAGGCGACAGACCCGAGATAACCAAACCGGCGTCCTCGAGCTGGTCGCGGAAGGCGTTGTTGAACTCAAAGCGGTGACGGTGACGCTCGTAGACGAGTTCCTCGCCATATGCCTCGCGAGCAAGGGTATCGGCGGCGAGCTTGCACGGATAGGCGCCCAGGCGCATGGTGCCGCCCTTCTCGGTCACGTCCTCCTGCGAGCTCATCAGATCGATGACGCTAAACGGGCCATCCGGATCGAACTCAGAGGAGCTGGCGCCGGCAAGGCCGACGACATTGCGCGCAAATTCGCACACGGCCACCTGCATACCCAGGCAAATGCCCAGATACGGAATCTTGTGCTCACGGGCAAACTCGGCCGCGAGGATCTTGCCCTCCAGGGCGCGCTTGCCAAAGCCGCCGGGGACCAGGATGCCCGAGGCGTCGCCCAGAACCTCGGAGACATTCTGCTCGTCGAGGCTCTCGCCGTCGACCAGCTGGACGTCCACATGGCGATCGTAGAAGACGCCCGCATGGTGCAGGGCCTCGATAACCGACAGGTACGCATCGGGCAGCTGCGTGTACTTGCCCACGACGGCGATCTTCACCTTGTCGGCGTGATGGTTGGCGTGATTCTGTTTGCGCAGGAACTCGTTCCACTCGCTCATGTCGCGCTCACGCGGGTCCAGACCCAGGCGCTCGCAAATGCGCAGGTCAAAGTCCTGCTCGGCAAGCAGCTGCGGAACATCGTAAATGCTCGCGCAGTCCTCGTTGGTAAAGACGCAATCGGTGTCGACGTCGCAGAAGCTTGCGATCTTTCCGCGGATAGCGTCATCGATATGGTGGTCGGAGCGCAGCACGATAATATCGGGCTGGATGCCAAAGCTGCGGAGCTCCTTGACGGAATGCTGTGTGGGCTTGGTCTTGACCTCGTGGGCGGCGGCGATATAGGGAACGAGCGACACGTGGATGTAGCAGACGTTCTCGGGGCCGGCCTCCTTGCGGTACTGACGGATGGCCTCGACAAACGGCTGGGACTCGATGTCGCCAATCGTGCCGCCCAGCTCGGTGATGACTACATCGGAGCCGGTCTGCTCCTCGATGCGGCGGAACTTGTCCTTAATGGCATTGGTGACGTGGGGAATCACCTGCACGGTACCGCCCAAAAAGTCGCCGCGACGCTCGCGGGCGATTAGGCTTTTGTAGATGGCACCGGTCGTAAAGTTGGAATCGCGGGTCAGGTTCTCATCAATAAAGCGCTCGTAATGACCCAGGTCCAGGTCGGACTCGTAACCATCCTCGGTAACGAAGACCTCACCATGCTGGAACGGGCTCATGGTACCGGGGTCGACGTTCAGATACGGGTCGGCCTTCTGCATCGTTACTTTGTAGCCACGCGACTTGAGCAGACGGCCCAGCGAGGCCGCGGTGATACCCTTGCCCAGGGACGAAACCACGCCACCGGTTACGAACACATGCTTGGTCATATTGAGTTACCTGCGCTTCCCGTAGAAGTTGTTTATCCACATCTTACGGGTCTTCATTGTAATACTCGCGCCGCGGACCGTTCGCAATTTTTCTCGCGTGCGATTGCATTTCTCAATCTTGAAACAAAACGCCGCCCGGTTTCCCAGGCGGCGTCGCTATGGCAAGGGTTACATGCTGCTATCGATCAGCAACCTCGTCCTCAAGCATTTCTTGAACGAGCATGCCGGTACGGACGCCCTCAAGATACCACTCGCCACGTTCGGTGAGGCAAATGCCATTTGCAAGCTGACCGCCGTCGTCGCTATAACGCGAGACGACATCAATCATGCCTTCGGAATCCAAGCGATCGATTGCGGCGCGGGCACGATACGGCGAAACCCCCACGCGCTCGGCAAGCGTTTTGCGCGAGAAACCATACGGCCCGCCATTGTCTTCGGTTTGCTGGTCGATTTCCATCAACACCAGCACCTCGACACGCTTCATATCGTTGACACTCGCACGACCCTTGCCCGCCATAGCAGCCTCCTCAAACCGAGCACGAGCATCTAACGCGCCGTGCGCGACCGACACACCTCACGATGGCAGGTAATATCCATCATGCGGCATCCCGCTAAGGATGAAACAGTTACGGTTATTGTATACCGCTCAAATTGTTTCTAGGCAGGTAAACGGCTATTTTTCGCCGAAATAGGCGCTTTATTGATCAAAAAGCCGTACCGGGCGCCAACCCGATACGGCCAAAATGCAATGCAATTACCGCGGTGCTTCAAACTTAGCGGTGGAAGAAACCGCGGCGCTCAAACTTGGGCTCGCAGCACACGTTGATACCCAGTTTGCGCAGTACCGTCTCGTCCGTCGGCGAGATAATCACGCTAAAGAAGGCATCGCAACCGCGCAGCTGCTCCAGGCCCGAAAGGACGCGAGCGGCCGTCTCACTCGTGGCCGAGGTGATCGACAGCGCCATAAGCGTCTCGTCGGTGTGGAGGCGAGGGTTTTTGCTGCCCAGGAAATGCGTCTTGAGCTTGCTGATGGGCTCGATCGCCTCATCGCTAATGACCTCGAGCTCAAGGTCGACGCCCGAGACATGCTTGAGGGCGTTCATAATGAGCGAACTTGCGGCGCCCAGGCGCGTGGAGGTCTTACCGGTCACCACGGAGCCATCGGGCATGACCATGGCACCCACGGGACCACCCGTCAGCTGCTCCCTGGTGAGGGCCGCCGAGCGCGCCGGTGAGTAGTTCTTATCGATGCCGGCTTTCTTCATAATAATCTTGAGACGGTCGACTTGCTCATCGCCCATGCCGGTACGGCGCACATTTTCGACCGCGGTAAAGTAGCGGCGGACGATCTCCATCTTGGAAGCGTCGCGGCAGGCATCGTCATCGGTGATGGCAAAGCCGACCATATTGACGCCCATGTCCGTAGGACTCTGATAGGGGCTCTTGCCCAGGATCTTTTCCATCAGAGCACGGACCACCGGGAAGGCCTCGACGTCGCGGTTGTAGTTGACCGTGGTCTTGTTGTAGGCCTCCAAGTGGAAGGAGTCGATGATATTGGCATCGTCGAGATCGGCCGTTGCTGCCTCATAGGCGATGTTGACCGGATGCGTGAGGGGCAGATTCCAGACCGGGAAAGTCTCGAACTTGGCGTAGCCGGCGGCGGTGCCGTGCTTGTGCTCGTGATAGAGCTGCGAGAGGCAAGTGGCGAGCTTGCCTGAGCCGGGGCCGGGAGCGGTGACCACGACGAGCGGACGAGTGGTCTCGACAAACTCATTCTTGCCATAGCCGTCGTCGGACACGATCAGGTCGACGTCGTGCGGATACCCCTCGATGGGATAGTGCAGCTTGGCGGGGATACCGAGCGCGTTCAGGCGGTTGCGGAATACATCGGCAGCGGGCTGGCCGGCGTACTGGGTGATGACCACAGCCGCGACGGCAAAGCCGTTGCCGCGGAACAGGTCAACCAGGCGCAGCACATCCTCGTCATAGGTAATGCCAAGGTCACCACGAGCCTTGTTTTTCTCGATGTGGTTCGCGTTGATCGCGATGATAACCTCGACATCGTCGGCGATGCTCTTGAGCATGCGGAACTTGCTGTCCGGTTCAAAACCCGGCAGCACGCGGCTCGCATGATAGTCATCGAACAGCTTACCGCCAAACTCCAAATAGAGCTTGCCACCAAACTGCGAGATGCGCTCCTTAATGTGAGCAGCCTGCAGCTCGATGTACTTCGCGTTGTCGAAACCCTGGCGCATGTGTGGCTCCCGTCCCGTTTCCATTTAATGTCCTAGGCGATTATAACGGAGCCCGCCCTCCCCGATACCCAGACCATCAACAGGCACCAACCAAACACGCTCACCACAACCACCGGGGACCCGGGGCAGCTCGTTTAGAACGGGGAACAAGTCACTCAGCACCAACAACAAAAACGTCGCAGGCAGAGCTGAAGCCAGCGAACGGGCACCAGAGCGAGCAAGCTTCCCCCTGCACCAACAAGGGGAACGTCGCAGGTTGAGCATAAGTCAGCGAGCGACGTCCAGAACGTACAAGTTGGCATGAAAAAGGCAAGGCATAGACCTTCTGGTCATGCCTTGCCTTTTGAATGACAAATTGTCGTTCTGGGCGGTGCGCAGCGTCGACTGGTTGCGCGGTTCGTAGAACCGCGCAACATGAGAGCGCCCCCTCCCGCGCACGGAACGGGAGGGGGCTAAAGGTAGGAGTCTACCGGTGGGTTGACCCCACCGGACAGACGATGACCAGGTGATCCTTTACAGGATCGTCAAGGTTTCCGTGGGGTACCCGTTGGGTACTTAGAGCATCACGCAAGCGACGGTCAGGATGATGGCGCAGACGACGGAGAGAGCGACGATGAGCTTAAGGGCAAACTTGAGCCAGGTCGTCCACTCGATCTTGGCCAGGGCGAGACCGCCCATGATGGCGCCGGAGGTCGGGGTGAACAGGTTCACAACGCCGATGGCAGAGGAGAAGATCATGACCATGACCTCGGGCGAGAAGCCGAGCTTAACAGCCAGCGGTCCCATGATAGGCATGGAGACGGTAGCCATACCAGAGGTCGAGGGGATCAGGAAGGACAGGCCGAAGTAGACCAGGAAGCTCATGGGAGCGAAGATCACGCCGGACAGGCCAGCCAGAGCATTGGCGGCAGCGTCGAGGACGTAGACGTCGAGGCCGGTGTTAGCCATGAGGACGGAGATACCACGGGCGAGGGCGATGACGAGAACAACGGACATCATGTCGGCAGCGCCGGTGATGAAGGTGTTAACGATCTGCTTCTCGGACAGGCCACCGATGATACCGATCAGGACGGCCATGAGGAAGAACCAGGTGGAAGCCTCGTCGAAGTACCACTGACCAATGGGCAGGCCGGTGATCAGGGCAGACCAGCCCTGGACGACGGCGTTACCGTCGGCGTCGTAGACAGCGCCAGCGTCGAAGAAGTTGGCGACGCCCTCGTTGAGGTCGGCCAGCGGAATGAAGCCGACGATCATGACGACGAAGGTGAAGGCAAAGGCGATCAGAACACCCTTCTGACGACCGGTGAGCTTGACCTCATTGTGAACCTCGGAAGCAGCCTTGCCGTGAGCCTCTTCAGCGTCCTTGAGCTCCTGCATCGACAGGATGGTGGAACCCTTGTCAGCCTTGACCTTCTTGGCATAGCTCATGACGAAGAAGATGGACATGGCAGTGGTAACAATCCACAGGACGGCACCGAGGCCGATGATGATGGACTGGTTGACCTCAATGCCAACGCCGGTCAGAGCGTCGACGGCAGCGCCGACGGCGAACGGGTTAACCGTGGAGCCCAGGCAGCCGCAGCCAGCGCCGAGCAGGACGGTGGCGGCACCGACCATCGGGTCGAAGCCAGCGGCCATCATGGTAGCGGCAAGCAGGGCGTAGAAGGGAACGGTCTCCTCGCACATACCATAGGTGGTACCACCGAGGGAGAAGATGAGCATCAGCACGGGAATGAGCATGATCTCGTTGCCCTTAAGCTTCTGCACCAGGACGGCGATGCCGTTGTCCAGGGCGCCGGTCTCGGTCATCATGCCGAGGAAGCCGCCCAGGATCATAACGAAGAGGCAGACGGGCAGAGCGTCAGCGAAGCCCTTAATCGGGGCGGTGCAGAAATCGCTCAGACGGGCGGCAGTAACCGCGCCGCCGGACGTGCCGGAGACGATAACGGTAATCACTGCAACAATTGCCAGCAGAGCAAGAAGAATGGTGAACGATGAAGGCATACCGCGCTTTTTCTTAGCGGTCTCAGTCATAGTTCTCATCCCCCCTTCATAAATCATTTACTGATCTCGCCCGAAGCGGCTCTTCCGTGCCGTGCCTGCCGCTCGATGCGAGATTTTTACCAGATAAAGCCGCTCGGGGTGTTCAACAATACACCCCGAGCGAGATGCTAGATGCACTTACTTGAGCGTGGCGTACATGACGGCCTTGATGGTGTGCATGCGGTTCTCGGCCTCGTCGAAGACCTTGGAAGCGGGGCTCTCGAAGACCTCGTCGGTGACCTCCTGCTCGGTGATGCCGAACTGCTCGCACTTCTCGGCGCCAATCGTGGTGTTGGTGTCGTGGAAGCTGGGCAGGCAGTGCAGGAAGATGGCACCCGGGTTGGCCATAGCCATGACCTCGGAGGTGACACGATACGGGGTGAGCTGAGCGATGCGCTCGGCCCAGACCTCGTCAGGCTCGCCCATGGAGACCCACACGTCGGTGTAGATAACGTCGGCACCGGTGACGCCGTCCTTGACGTCGGTGGTCAGCTTGATGGTGCAGCCGTTGGCCTCGGCGATGGGCTTGCAGGCCTCGATGACGTCGTCAGCGGGCATGCACTCCTCGGGGCCGCAGGCCACGAAGTTCATGCCAAGCTTGGAGCAGACAACCATGAGGGAGCGAGCAACGTTGTTCTTGCAGTCGCCCATGAAGACGAGGGTCTTGCCCTTGATGTCGTAGTTGAAGTTCTCCTGGACGGTCAGGATGTCGGCGAGCATCTGGGTGGGATGCCACTCAGTGGTCAGGCCGTTCCACACGGGCACGCCGGACTTAGCAGCGAGCTCCTCGACATCGTCCTGGGCAAAGCCACGGAACTCGATGCCGTCATACATGCGGCCGAGAACGCGGGCAGTGTCCTCGATGGACTCCTTCTTGCCCATCTGCGACGAACCCGGATCGAGGTAGGTGACGCCCATGCCCAGATCCATGCCGCCGACCTCGAAGGCGCAGCGGGTACGAGTAGAGGTCTTCTGGAAGAGCAGAACGATGTTCTTGCCCTCGAGATAGCGGTGCGGAACGCCAGCGCGCTTCATATCCTTGAAGTTCTTGGAGAGCTTGAGCAGGTACTCGATCTCCTCGGTGGTGAGGTCGAGAAGCTTGAGGAAGCTACGGCCGGAAAGGTTAACACCCATGGTTTGATTCCTTTCGAAGAAATGAATTACGTAAGTATTAGTGGTGCCCGTTTAACGGGCGAAGCCGGTGCGGTTGTAGGGGGACCGCACCGGAAACGGAAAGACTTAGAGGTCCTCGCGCCAGAAGGGCATGCTCATGCAGCGCGGGCCGCCGCGGCCGCGGGAGAGCTCGGCGGAGGGCACGACGAGAAGGTCCAGGCCCTCCTTGTACAGCACGTCGTTGGTGACGGTGTTGCGGGCGTAGACGCAGATCTTGCCGGGCTCGACGCACAGGGTGTTGGAGCCGTCGTTCCACTGCTCGCGGGAGGCCGCGATCGGGTCGCCGCCGCCGCAGGGGATCAGCTTGACCTGGTCGACGCCGGTGGCGTCCTCCAGGACGTGCTCGAGGGTGTCCTCGATCAGGCGGATGTTCACGTCGCCCGGGTTCTTGCCGGCGGTCAGCTCGTAGACGCGCAGGGTGCCCATGATGGCGGGGTGGATCGTGAACTTATCGACGTCGATCTGGGTGAAGACCGTGTCGAGGTGCATGAAGGCGCGCGAGACCGGGATGTCGAAGGCCAGGATGCGCTCGACCTTGGAGTCGGAGTTCCAGAAGATGTTCTGGGCCATGACGTCGATCGCGGCGGCCTGGGTGCGCTGGGAGATGCCGACGGCGAGGGTCTTCTCGTTGATGTTCAGCACGTCGCCGCCCTCGGTGTGGAACTGGCAGTCGCGGCGGAAGTACAGCGAGACGTCCTTGTAGTCGGGGTGGTACTTGAAGATGTACTTGCCGTACAGGGTCTCGCGGTTGCGGGTGACCGAGTACATGCGGTTGAGGTTGACGCCCTCGCCGATGACCGCGAACGGGTCGCGGGTGAAGTAGAGGTTGGGCATCGGGTCGATGATCAGGTCGGACTCGGACTCGGAGTTGACCAGGGAGTCGAGGGTCGTGGACGCCGTGAGGGGCATGTCGATCTCGGACTTGGTCATGCCGGCCATGGTCTTCTTGACGAACTCGAGGTTGTCCTCGATGGAGTCCAGCTTCTCGCGGACGATCTGCGGCATGTGCTGGCCGCGGATGCCGGCCTCGGCGATGTACTGGTCGGTGAACTCGGCGCGGGCGCCGGGGACCTGGTCGAACACCTCGGCGACGAGGTTCTCGAGGTAGAGGACCTCCACGCCCTGGTCCCTCAGGATCTGGGCGAAGGTGTCGTGCTCCTGCTGCGCGACCTCCAGGAACGGGACGTCGTCGAACAGGAGTCGCTCGAGCTCGTCGGGCGGCAGGTTGAGGAGCTCGTCGCCGGGACGGTGCAGGCAGACCTTCCTGAGCTTGCCGATCTCGGAAGGCACGTGCAGACCTTTCGTCATGGCCTCCTACCTTTCTTTCGGGCCCTTGTCAGGGCCGATTCGTTAGCGCCCCTCCGTGTGAGGCGTTATTGCTGACGACATATTTATATCCAAAATCAGCCCATACTTCCACCTTGCCCCCGAACGGTTTTTTATAGGGGGTGAACGGCATACACATATACTTCACGCATGGCACACTTCATCTTAATAAAGCGTATTTACGTGCTTAAACGCGTTTTCAATCCTAAAATCAAATGGAACTTAACTTTGTTAAATCATCCTCAAATTGCATATTTCCACTAAAGCTATGAATAGAATTAGCGGTTCATACCGCGTCTCAACCATTTTCATTTTTATTCAGAAAAAAGATTGTCCTATTCATTTCTGGTAAATAAATTACCGTTTACCAGACGCTTGATACCGTTCACCGGAAACTCAGTATAAGGCCCAGCGGATACCGGCTCGCTTTACGGCCCCATTTGTAACAACTTGACTTCTCGGTATAGAAAAACGGACCCGCTTCACTAGGGAAACGGGTCCGTTTTCGATTATCTTCGGCCAATTTAGATAACGCCCTCGAAGATCATCGGAATCCTAGCGATCAAACTCCGCCAGCGCCTCGCCCAAAAGCCTCAGGCCCTCGCGCAGAACGTCCTCGCTCGCGCAGTAGCCCAGGCGTGCGCCACAGGGAAGCTCAAAGCGGCTGCCGGGTACCAGCAGCACTCCCCTCTCGGACAGCAGGCGCTTGCAGAACTCCTCGTCGTCCTCGGGAATATCCAGCTGGATAAACGAGGTAGACACGCCCTGTGGGGCCGTCCAGGAAACGCGATGCTGCGTATCGATCCAAGCCTGCGCGATATCGCGGTTGCCAAACACGATCTTGCGATTGCGCTCGAGGATCTTGTCCTTGTGCTCAAGCACATAGGTCGCCAAGGCGTCGTTGAACACACCGCCGCAGATCATGGTGTAATCGCGATAGGTACGGATGCGGTTGGACACCTCTTCGTCGGCCACGACCCAGCCCACGCGGGCCGCAGGCGTCGAATAGGTCTTCGACAACGAGTTGGTGACAATGGCCCTCTCGTACACGTCGACCATCGACATAAAGGACTCAGTGTTTTCGAGCGGCAGATACACCTCGTCGCACAGCACGTAGGCGCCCACCGAACGGGCGATCTCGGCAATCTGGCCGAGCATATCGGTATCGAGCACCGTACCGATGGGGTTCGATGCGTTGTTTATGCAGATAAGCTTGGTGTTGGGGCGCACCAAGCGCTTGAGTTCCTCGATATCGGGCTTCCAGCCGAGTTCCTCGCGAAGCTCCCAATACTCGACCTCGGCGCCCAGCGTGCGCGGAATCTCGTAGAGCGGTGCGTAGGTGGGCCACTCGGCGATAACGTGGTCGCCGGGCTCGACCACGGCCATGATGGCGTTGAGGTTCGCACCCGTGCAGCCATTGGTCTGCAGAATGTGGTCGGGATTGACCTCCTGACGATACAGCTTGGCAACCACGGCCTTAAACTCCGGCGAGCCCTCGATCCAGCCGTAGTTCATCTTCTCGCGGTCCAAGCGCTCGTAGAACGTGGCGCCGTCCTGCTCATCGAGCGCGCGCAGCTCGCCCATGGTGAGCGACGAGATCGTCGACTGGGCGATGTCCCACGTGGCACTTTTCTCCCAAACGTTGAGCCATTCCTCAACGCCAATCGTCTTGATGTCCATGGCCAAGCTCCTTACAAAAGCAGTCATCCAATCGTGTTGACGTCCCTCATACAAGATTGGGGCGGTGCGAAAACCCGCACCGCCCCAATGGGAGACATCTAATTGCAGCTAGATGTATGTATTATGACCTGTACGGGTCCTGAAAGACCTTAGAGGTCCTCGCGCCAGAAGGGCATGCTCATGCAGCGCGGGCCGCCGCGGCCGCGGGAGAGCTCGGCGGAGGGCACGACGAGAAGGTCCAGGCCCTCCTTGTACAGCACGTCGTTGGTGACGGTGTTGCGGGCGTAGACGCAGATCTTGCCGGGCTCGACGCACAGGGTGTTGGAGCCGTCGTTCCACTGCTCGCGGGAGGCCGCGATCGGGTCGCCGCCGCCGCAGGGGATCAGCTTGACCTGGTCGACGCCGGTGGCGTCCTCCAGGACGTGCTCGAGGGTGTCCTCGATCAGGCGGATGTTCACGTCGCCCGGGTTCTTGCCGGCGGTCAGCTCGTAGACGCGCAGGGTGCCCATGATGGCGGGGTGGATCGTGAACTTATCGACGTCGATCTGGGTGAAGACCGTGTCGAGGTGCATGAAGGCGCGCGAGACCGGGATGTCGAAGGCCAGGATGCGCTCGACCTTGGAGTCGGAGTTCCAGAAGATGTTCTGGGCCATGACGTCGATCGCGGCGGCCTGGGTGCGCTGGGAGATGCCGACGGCGAGGGTCTTCTCGTTGATGTTCAGCACGTCGCCGCCCTCGGTGTGGAACTGGCAGTCGCGGCGGAAGTACAGCGAGACGTCCTTGTAGTCGGGGTGGTACTTGAAGATGTACTTGCCGTACAGGGTCTCGCGGTTGCGGGTGACCGAGTACATGCGGTTGAGGTTGACGCCCTCGCCGATGACCGCGAACGGGTCGCGGGTGAAGTAGAGGTTGGGCATCGGGTCGATGATCAGGTCGGACTCGGACTCGGAGTTGACCAGGGAGTCGAGGGTCGTGGACGCCGTGAGGGGCATGTCGATCTCGGACTTGGTCATGCCGGCCATGGTCTTCTTGACGAACTCGAGGTTGTCCTCGATGGAGTCCAGCTTCTCGCGGACGATCTGCGGCATGTGCTGGCCGCGGATGCCGGCCTCGGCGATGTACTGGTCGGTGAACTCGGCGCGGGCGCCGGGGACCTGGTCGAACACCTCGGCGACGAGGTTCTCGAGGTAGAGGACCTCCACGCCCTGGTCCCTCAGGATCTGGGCGAAGGTGTCGTGCTCCTGCTGCGCGACCTCCAGGAACGGGACGTCGTCGAACAGGAGTCGCTCGAGCTCGTCGGGCGGCAGGTTGAGGAGCTCGTCGCCGGGACGGTGCAGGCAGACCTTCCTGAGCTTGCCGATCTCGGAAGGCACGTGCAGACCTTTCGTCATGGCCTCCTACCTTTCTTTCGGGCCTTACTGGCCGAATGTATCAGCGCCCCTCCGTATGGGACGCTGCTTGCTGACAGCTCTAGTTATATCCAAAAACCACCTGCAATTCCACCTCGCCCCCGAACGGTCAGCAAAGTGCGATGAACGGTATATCTCATATGATTCCCCCATGATGCACTTCGGTTCTCTAAAGCAGGTTTTCAAAGGTAAATGTTCTTTTTTCTAAGGAATTAAGCTAGATTGCACAAATATTTTCATGTTTAGGAATTGCATAGCTAAAACGGTTTTCTGCATATATATGTCGTTTGTTCATGATTCAATTTGGATTCGATTATATTCAGCTCGCAATCATTCTTATTCATACATCCTCACCAATTGAGTATGGATATAGATTGTTTCTAAACGAGTTGGGCAGTTAGTTGCATGCCTTGGCAGCGTAAGAAGTAGGTAAAGATACCGTTCACGCGATACGTCCGTGCCACAGGTCGACTAAATTGAGACAATAGTGAATAGTGTTAGGCTACCGTCCCCTGTGGGGACTGAACGGACAGATGCATATGCCGAGCAAAATCGAAAAGAAGCAAGCCGCCGCAAAGCTGCGCAAGCCGCCGCGTGATTTTTCATATACACAAAACCGAGAGCTTAGCTGGCTGCGCTTTGACAACCGTGTGCTTGACGAAGCCTTCGACGAGACCGTTCCGCTGTTCGAGCGTCTAAAGTTCGTGTCGATTTTCGAGTCTAACCTCGACGAGTTTCTCATGGTGCGCGTGGGCGGCCTGTCCGATCTGGCAGAGCTCAAAAAGCAACCTGTCGACAACAAGAGCAATATGACCGCCTCCGAACAGGTCGATGCTGTCATGGCCGAAATGCCCGGGCTCCTTACCCGTTGGGAGTCCATCTTTAAGAGCATCGAGGGCAAGCTCGACACCTTGGGCGTTCACCGCGCCCGCATCGATTCGCTTACGCCCGAGGAGCGCACCTTTGTAACCCGCTACTTCCAGGCCTACGTGTCGCCGGTCATCTCGCCGCTGGTCATCGATCCTCGCCACCCCTTCCCCAACCTACGCAATGGCGCGCTCTATCTGGCCTGTGGTCTGGACGGCGCCACCGACGAGGAGAGCCTGCTGGGCCTTATCGAGATTCCCGCCTCGATGAACCGCGTGGTCGAGATCCCCTCGCCCACCGGCACCTACTCCTACATCTTGCTCGAGGACGTCATCCTCGCCTGCCTGGACAGCTGCTTTGGCTCCTATAAGCCGCTGGATCGTGCGCTGATCCGCGTCACCCGCAACGCCGACATCGATCCGGACGGCGAGGGCGTCGAAGAGGAAGAGGACTACCGCCAGCACATGAAGCGCATCCTCAAGAAGCGCCTGCGTCTGCAGCCGGTAGTGCTCGCGGTCTCGGGGTCGCTCGAGAAGGCAACGCTCAAGACCATCCGCAAGGCGCTCGAGCTTTCGCGCCGCTCTGTCTTTACCTGCGATATCCCGCTCGACCTGGGCTACGTCTTTGGCATTGAGGGCAAGATTCCCGAGCACCTGCGCAACGAGCTGCTCTTTACGCCGTTTAGGCCGCAGCCCAATCCCACCATCGACATGACCCGCTCCATCCGCGAGCAGGTGCTGCAGCACGACAAGCTGCTCTTTTATCCCTACGAGGCCATGAACCCCTTCCTGGATCTGGTGCACGAGGCCGCCTACGACCCCGAGTGCATCTCGCTGCGCATCACGCTCTACCGCGTGGCCAAGCAGAGCCGCCTGTGCGAGTCGCTGATCGATGCTGCCGAGAACGGCAAAGAGGTCACGGTGCTCATGGAGCTCCGCGCCCGCTTTGACGAGCAGAACAACATCGAGTGGGCCGAGCGTCTGGAAGAGGCAGGCTGCACCGTCATCTACGGCTCCGAAGGCTTTAAGTGCCACTCCAAGATCTGCCAGCTCACCTATCGCGAGGGCATGGCGCTCACCCGCCTCACGCTTTTGGGCACCGGCAACTTTAACGAGAAGACGGCCAAACTCTACAGCGACTTTATGCTCATGACAGCCCATCCCGGCATCGGTGAAGACGCCAACCTGTTCTTCCGCAATCTGTCGCTGGGCAACCTGCGCGGCGACTACCGCTTCCTGGGTGTGGCGCCCGTCGGACTGAAACCGCTCATCATGCGCGGGCTTGACCGCGAGATCCAGCGCGCCCTTGCCGGCGAGCCCGCCCGCGTGTTCTTTAAGCTCAACTCACTGACCGACCGCGAGGTTATCGACAAGATCGCCGAGGCATCGTGTGCCGGCGTGCGCGTAGACATGATCATCCGCGGCATCTCGTGCCTCAAGCCCGGTGTTCCGGGCAAGACCGAGAACGTGCATGTCCGCTCCATCGTCGGACGCTTTTTGGAGCACGCGCGCGTCTATGCTTTCGGCGTGGACTCGGACATGATTTACCTGAGCTCAGCCGATATGATGACGCGCAACACCGAGCACCGCGTGGAGATCGCCTTCCCCGTGCTCGACCCCACCTGCCGCGCCCTAGTGCACGAGTACATGGGCATGCAGCTGCGGGACAACGTGAAGGCCCGCAGCCTCACGAGCGACGGCACCTGGGTCCCCGTGGAGCGTGCAGAGGGTGAAAAACCCTTCAACTCGCAGGAAGCTCTGCTGGAGCGTGCCTATCGCAACGCCGAGGCCGCCGCGCAACAGCGCGCACAGGAGAAGGAACGCGTAGCCGAGGAGGCTATTCAGGCCGAGGTTGAACATGGGGCAGCTGCCAAACCGAAAGCGGTTGCCGCTCCCCCGGTGAATGAGCCCGAGGCTGCCGCAGAGCCCGCCGTGGAGAAAGCGCCCGCGCCCGCTACCGCGACTCCGGGGCCCGCCGCCGAGGCAAAGCCCGCCCCTGCTCCTGAGCCGCAGCCGGCCGCACCCGAGGTTCAGAAGGTCCAGGCGACCGTCATTGAGCCCGAGCCTGCACCTGTACCTCGGCCCGAGCCTCAGGTCACCAAGCCCGCACCCGAGACGAGTGCCCGTCGCGATAAGCCCGCTGGCAAGACCAAGGCCATCGAGCGCCATCGCCCCGGCCGCGTGCGCATGGGTCTGGGCCTGATCGGCCTGGGTCTTAAGACGCTCATTACCGGCAAGACGAAATAGTCGTTTGTAGAAGCAGTTTGTAGAAGCGCCCCGCATTTGAGGAAAGCCTCGGATGCGGGGCGCTTTTCCCTGCTACCATGGTGCGAACAACAACGCGAATGACAGGCAGGAATATGAAGCTCACTATAGAATCGATGACCTACGGCGCCGACGGGCTGGCGCACGCCGACAACGGCAAGGCCGTCTTTGTGCAGGGTGCCGTGGCAGGCGACATCGTCGAGGCCGAGGTCGTACAGGACGGCAAGTCGTTCATGCGCGCCCGCACCACCGAGATTCTGGAGCCAA
This sequence comes from Collinsella aerofaciens, assembly GCF_020181355.1. Taxonomy (NCBI): domain Bacteria; kingdom Bacillati; phylum Actinomycetota; class Coriobacteriia; order Coriobacteriales; family Coriobacteriaceae; genus Collinsella; species Collinsella aerofaciens. The sequence goes on along the minus strand of NZ_CP084004.1, from coordinate 1,578,535 downwards.
GCCCCGATCGCATTCAGCCTCCCTGCCCCTTCGTGGGCATCTGCGGCGGCTGCTCGTGGGGCAATCTCTCACGCACGGCACAGCTCGCCGCCAAGGAGCAAAACCTGCGCTCCACGCTCGAGCGCATCGGCAAGTTCGCTCCTGAGCAGGTCGATGAGTTGGTACAGCCCATCTGCCACACCAAGGACGACTGGGGCTACCGCAATAAAATCGAGCTCGAACCGACCGTCGTCAACGGTCGCGTGCGCCTTGGCATGCACGGTGTCGACCCCAGCAAAATCGTGACCGTCGATATGTGTCCGCTGTTCGATAAGCGCTTCCCGAAGGCACTCAAATCGGTCGTCGGCGCACTTAACTATCTAAGCGGCAGCCATGACTTGGGGCTCGAACGCGTGGGCATTCGCGCATCGCGCCGCACCAAGGCACTCGAGGTCGCACTCTGGACGCCGACAGGCTCTTTTCCGCGCTCGCAGGTCTCCCGCGTGCTGGCGGACGCCGCTCATCCCACGAGCATCGTGCGCGTGATGAGCAAGGGCGAAAAGAAGGCCCGCCGTGTCTCTAAGGTGGAGATGCTCGCCGGTGAGGGCTCGTGGACCGAGAACATCGCTGACGGCCAGATGCGCCTGTCCGCCCCATCGTTTTTCCAAGTCAACACCAAGGGCGCCGAGATTTTGATCGAGCTCGTTATGGAGGCGCTCGATCCGCAGGAAGACGAGCTTGCCGTGGACCTGTACTGCGGTGCCGGCACCTTTACCCTGCCGCTCGCCCGCCGCTGCGACTTTGTCGCTGCCGTCGAGGCCTACGGCCCCGCCGTGCGCGATCTACGCCGTAACCTGGAAATCAACAAGCTTGATAACGTCGACGTCATTGGCGGAGACGCGGTGCGCGAGTTCCCCGACCAGGACGCCGATGTCCTAGTAGTCGACCCGCCGCGTGCAGGCCTAGCACCTGAGGCCATCGACCTCATCGCCAGCACAAGCGCTCGCGATGTCGCCTATGTGAGCTGCGACCCGGCCACCCTGGCGCGCGATCTCAAACGCTTTGTCGAAGAAGGCACCTTCTCCCCCGTAAAGATCACGCCAGTCGATCTGTTCCCACAAACCTTCCACTGCGAGACCGTCGTCCACCTTAGGCGCAACTAGCTGATGATTTTTCTGGGACGGGGATTAAATGATCAATTTGTACCGAATGATTATTTAATCCCCGTCCCTTTTAAACATTGGGAAATCGAGCGTGGCAAGCGGGGGTCTTCGGGGTATAAGACGGCTAATTGTATGCCGCCCTATGAAAGGAACCCTTATGCCCAGCGTTGCCGTTCTTGCCGCCGATGGCTTTGAAACGATTGAATGCCTGACCATGGTCGATGTCATGCGTCGCGGCGGCGTGCGCGCCACGCTCGTCTCGATTATGCCCACGCGCGAGGTCGTAAGCTCGCTGCAGATCCCCGTGACCTGCGATGCGCTCTTTGATGAGATCAACTTTGACGAGTACGACTGCGTCGTGCTGCCCGGCGGCCTGCCCGGTGCCACCAACCTGCGCGCCGATCAGCGCGTCTGCGACGTGGTCTGCGAGTTCGCCGCGACCAAGCACGTCGCCGCCATCTGCGCCGCCCCGTTTATCCTGGGCGAGCTCGACCTGCTCGAGGGGCGCCACGCCACGTGCTTCCCTGGCTTTGAGAAAAGCTTCCCCGAGGGCGCCTATACCGGCGAGAAGGTTACGCAAGACGGCAACATCATCACCGCCAGCGGCATGGCCCAGTCGCTCCCCTTTGCGCTTGAGCTGCTGCGCACGATCGCCGGCGACAAGGCTGTCGAGAAGGTCGCCGAGGGCATCCAACTATGATTTTGGCTTCGCAATCACCGCGCCGCATAGAGCTGATGCGCGAGGCAGGCTACAACATTCGCGTGATTCCCGCGGATATCGACGAAACGCCCTTTGATGGCGAGGCCCCGCTCACGCTTGTCGAGCGCTTGGCACGCGCCAAGGCGGCTGCCGTTGCTGCCGAGTATGCCGAGCCCAATGAGCTGACGGTCGCGGCCGACACCATCGTCACCTTCGACGGCAAGATTTTGGGCAAGCCGGCAACCGAGGGCGAGGCGCGCACCATGCTCCGTGAGCTTTCGGGCCGCACGCACCAGGTCGCAACCGGCGTCTGCATCGTTAAGGCAGGCGATACGGCCGCCCCGCATGCCGCCGAGAGCCTGTCGTTTGTCGATATGACCGACGTGACATTCTACGAGCTCACCGACGAGCAGATCGAGCACTACGTTGCCTCGGGTGAGCCCATGGATAAGGCAGGCGCCTACGGCATCCAGGGCACAGGCGGCCGCATGCTCGTGCACGATATTTCGGGCGACTTCTATAACGTGGTGGGCCTACCCATCGCCCGCGTCGCGCGCGCGATTCAAAAACTCTCGTAATTGCATCTGGCGCTGGGTATCCCCCAGCGCCTACAATTTTGGCGTACCGTACGGATCCCGACCGGGCACAAGGCGCGGCGGAAAACCGATAGGAGTTAAACATGGATACACTGCTCGAGGCCATTGACGTCTGCGATGTCGATGGCTTTTGCTATGGCAACTATACGGACGAGGAGGCCGGCACCGGTTGCACCGTAATCGTGGCACCCGAGGGCGCCACCGGCGGCGTTGACGTTCGCGGCGGTGCTCCCGCTTCGCGCGAGACCGACCTGCTGCGACCCGAGAACACCGTCGACAAGGTCCACGCCGTCTGCCTTTCGGGCGGATCGGCCTTTGGCCTCGAGGCTGCAAGCGGCGTCGCTCGCGAGCTTGAGAGCCGCGGCATCGGCCTTCCCGTCGGCCCCACGCAGGTGCCTATCGTGTGCTCGAGCTGTATCTTCGACCTCGCCTTTGGTAACCCCACCGTTCGCCCCGACATTGAGGCCGGCATCGCCGCCGTGCGCGAAGCACTCGACAACACCCCCACCAAGCTCGAACAGGGCAACGTAGGCGCCGGCACGGGCGCTACCGTGGGTAAGCTCATGGGCCCCGCTACCTGCATGAAGGCCGGCCTTGGCGCTGCCGCCGTGGCGCTCGGCCCCATCAAGGTGGGCGCCGTGGTCTCGGTCAACGCCTGCGGCAACGTTGTCGACCCCTTCACCGGCGAGTGGGTCGCCGGTATGCGCGCCGCAGCCGATAGCGACCAAATCGTCGACATGGAACTCGCAGCCTTTGCCGCCGCCGGATCCATGCAGATGCCGCTCGACCGCACCAACACCACCATCAGCTGCATCGTCACCAACGTGGAACTCACTAAGGCACAAGCCACCAAGGTCTCCCAGATGGCCGCAGACGCCTACGCACACGCCATCCGTCCCACGCACACCACCAACGACGGCGACACCATCTACACCCTCGCCAGCGGCAAACTGGGCGCCCAGGCAAGCGCCGCCGTTCCCCTAGACCTGCTGGGCATGCTCGCCGTAAGGGCCCTGGAAACCGCCATCGTAAACGGAGCCAAAACCGCAAAAACCTCCCACGGCATCCCCGGCGCCGCGAAGTAGCCTAACCTGACGGTTGCCCGGTGGGGCTTGGTTATGTTTGCTGCTCTACAGTCCTGGCTCGCACGAAGAGCACATTAAGTGCTCTTCGGCTCGTGCGGAACTCGCGACAAACACAACCAAGCCCCACCGGGCAACCTACCAACCAGATTCTTTTCAGCCCAGGCCCCTGTGTACCGCGCGTCGAAGATCTTCAAATTCAAATAACCTGACAATCGATTCTTGTAGCAGAGGCCCCTTGGCCTTTAGTTTGATACAAGTTCCGCACGAGTCGGAAAGCACTTAATGTGCTTTCCGTGCGAGCAGGACTGTTCGCAGTAGCAAACTAAAGGCCAAGGGGCCCAGTCAACCTATCAGCAGCGATTACTCAGCAGCTAGTTGAATTTGAAGATCTTTGAAGCAAGACGGTATAGGCCGAGTGTGGTTTTGTCACCGGCACGACCGCGCAGATTGGTGAAGAACCCGACCACGCCGTAGCGGGCACGACGATACATACGCTCGTCGTAGGCCTTCAAATCATTCCACAGCGTCTTTAGGCGCTCGTCGGCGCAATCTTCCTCGGAAAGCTTGGTGAGCACCGAGCAGATCGCCATCATCATGGTGAAATAGCCCATCATGTACGAGCGCAGACGCGACGACTCAACATCGCTGTACAGGTGGTACGACTCCATCATGATACGCGTCACACGGAACTGCTGGTCCAGACGCTTGACCATCGTGGCCTCGTTGACACTCTGGCCCTCGCGACCGATAAAGTAGTGATAGAGGTCGATGTCGGCGTAGTACATGGTCTTGCAACGCGGCAGCGGCACGTAGGCGTAGATGTTGTCCACATAGAACGTGTGCGGCGGCATGGGAAGGTTGGACTCGCGCAGCACATCCGTGCGATAGCACAGGCTGTGCATGAGTAGGTTCTGGTCCAGGCGGAAATGACCGATCTGATCCCAGGAAAAGATCTTCTTGCGCGGCAGGGCAAATTTGTAGCCAATAGCGGTATGCGTGCCCTCGTAAACCTTCTCGTACACGTAGTTCGAGATAAACAGGTCAACGCGCTGATCGCGCTCTTCAAAGCCACGCAGAATCGACAGCATAGTCGAAAGAGCCGCAGCGTCGAGCCAGTCGTCCGAGTCGACGACCTTGTAGTAAGTGCCCTGTGCCTCGCGCAGACCCGAAAGGACGGCAATACCGTGGCCGCCGTTCTCCTGGTGTACCGCGCGAATGATACCGGGATAACGCGCCTCCCACTCGTCGGCCTTGGCGGCCGTCTCGTCCTTGGAGCCGTCGTCCACCACGATAATCTCGATATCGGTGGCGTAATTGCTCCCCTCCAAGATGGAGGTGATGCAATGGTCCATGTCCTTGGCGGCGTTATACGAGGGAATACCGAATGTTATGACTTTATGCATGGCAGGCGATAATCTCATCCGAAAGATCGAGGGCGGAATTGGTCACGGCGTCCATATCGTAGTAACGATACTCGGCCAGACGACCCACCGGGTGGAAGTTCGTCAGGTTCTGGACGCGCTCAAGATAGCGCTCATAGAGCTCACGGTTCTCGGGCTCAAGAATGGCGTAGTACGGCGTCTCGCCCGAGCCGGGCGTATAGGCCTTGGAGTACTCCTTCATGATGGTGGTCTTGCCGGGCAGGACCTGACCGGTCATGTTCTTGAACTCGGTGATACGCGTGTAGTCCTCGCTCGTGGTGTAGTTGACGGTGCCCACGGGCTGGAACTGGTCCGTATCGAGCGTCTCGAACTTCATATCGAGCGTGCGGTACGGCAACGCACCCAAGTCGAGGTTGAACAGCTCGTCGAGTGGACCGGTATAGACAATCTCGCCACCATAGACCTTGCCGTCGATCTTGACGGTGGTCTCGTCGATCTCAAAGAGATCGCGGGCGTCCACGTCGCAGAACACGTCGATCAGGTCGTGGTCGAGCATGTGCTCAAAGAGCGCCGTGTAGCCCTCCTGCGGCATGCCCTGGAAGGGAGCTTGCGGGAAGTAGCGGTCATCATCGCCCACAAAGACGGGAACGCGGCCGGTGATCGAGGGGTCGATCTGATCGGGCGTCTGGCCCCACTGCTTCATGGTGTAATGCAAAAAGACGTTCTCGTAGACGTAATCGGCGACCTCGGCAAGATCCGGGTCGTTCTTCTTACGCAGCTCCATAATGGGCACCTTGACATCCTTGCCAAAGGTCTCCACGAGCTTCTGATACAGCTCCTCGCCGCGCTCGTCACCAAAGGCGAGCTTGAGACTCGCATGGTTGAAGGGCACGGGCATAAGGGTACCGTTGATGTTGGCGAGCACCTTGTGCTGATAATCCGTCCACTTGGTAAAGCGCGACAGGAAATTGTGCACGCGCTCGTTAAAGGTGTGATAGATATGCGGACCGTACTCGTGGATCAGGATTCCGGCCTCGTCAGTGCAGTCATAGGCATTGCCCGCAATGTGGCTACGGCGCTCCAAAACGGCAACACGATAGCCGATGGTCTCGGCAAGACGGCGGGCGCAAACGGCACCGGCATATCCAGCACCGACGACAATCATGTCGTACGCGCCGGCGTTAAAGCCTTCAGGCAGGCCTGAGGTAATCTGCATCGATACTCCTTGTCAAAAGCCACGGGCTCGTTAGCTGGGCTTTTCTCGAACATTCTTCGAGACATATTTATCAGAGCGATTATAGCGCTAATGCGTCCTATAATGAGCTTGCCACACAAGGAAAGCTCAAGCACCGCGGCGAACATAATTGAAAGGTAGACCCGCTAGCAGCGGGTTTATTCGTGAACAGCCGGGCGCCTGGAGCTTAGCGAAACGCTTGTAAGGAGTAACATGAGCGATTTCCTTAACCGTATGAAGTCTGCCGCCAAGGCCGACCTTAAGACGATCGTCCTGCCCGAGGGCGAGGATCCGCGCACCATCGTCGCGGCCACCAAGATCATCGAGGAGGGCCTGGCAAAGATCGTCATCCTGGGCAACCCCGACGAGATCGACGTTCCCGGCGCCACCGTCATCGACCCGCGCAATGCCGAGAAGCACGAGGAGTACGCGCAGAAGTTTGCCGAGCTCCGCGCCAAGAAGGGCGTTACCATCGAGCAGGCTCGCGCCCAGGTGATGGACGCCACCTACTTTGGCACCATGATGGTCAAGATGGGCGATGCCGACGGCCTGGTCTCCGGCGCCTGCCACTCCACCGCCGACACCCTGCGCCCTGCGCTTCAGATCCTCAAGACCGCCCCGGGCACCAAGCTGGTCTCGGCCTTCTTCGTGATGTGCACCGACACCCCGCAGTTCGGTACCGACGGCACGCTGATCTTCGCCGACTGCGGCCTCAACATCAACCCGTCCTCCGACGAGCTCTCCGAGATCGCCATCGCCTCGGCCCACTCCTGGTCCACCTTCATGGGCAACGTTGAGCCGCACGTGGCCATGCTCTCCTACTCCACCATGGGCTCCGCCGGTGGCGAGGTCGCAAAGAAGGTCCAGGAGGCCGTGAAGTTCTGCAAGGAGAAGGCTCCCGAGCTCGCCATCGACGGCGACCTGCAGCTCGACGCCGCCATCGTCCCCACCGTCGCCCAGCTCAAGGCCCCCGGCTCCTCCGTCGCCGGTAAGGCCAACGTGCTCGTGTTCCCCGACCTCGAGGCCGGCAACATCGGCTACAAGCTGGTCCAGCGCTTCGCCGGTGCTGACGCCTACGGCCCCATCCTGCAGGGCATCGCCAAGCCGGTTAACGACCTGTCGCGCGGCTGCTCTGCCGACGACATCGTGGGTGTCGTGGCCATCACCGCCGTCCAGGCTCAGATGGCTGAGTAGCGAACATATCCCCTCGGGACAGGAATTTCCGCCCGCTAGCAAAAGGCCTCCGGAGCTGTTGCTCTGGAGGCCTTTCGTTTACTTGCAAATGCGAGCGTTAGTTGTTCTTGGTCAGACGCTCGACGTCGTGGGCGATCATGTATTCCTCGTCGGTGGGGATGACCATGACCGTGACGGCGGAACCGGCGGCGCTGATGACCTGCGGGCCGTTGCCCACGGCCTCGCGGTTCTTGTTATTGTCGATGCGCACGCCCAGCCACTCAAAGCAGTCGCAGAAGGCCTTGCGGATCGACCAGTCGTTCTCGCCGATGCCGGCGGTAAAGGTGATGGTGTCCACGCCCGCCATGGAAGCGATCATGGAGCCAGCCTGCTGCATGGCCTTGTAGGCGAACATATCGAAGGCGAGCAGGCAGCGCTCGTCGCCCTCGGAGGCGCGTGTACGGATGTCGCGGGCGTCGTTGGAGATGCCCGAGATGGCAAGCAGACCAGACTGCTTGTTCATCATGTCATCGACTTCCTGATAGCTGTAGCCGCCCTCGCGCTGGAGGTAGCACACGGTGGCCGGATCAATGGAACCGCAGCGAGTGCCCATCATCAGGCCGTCGAGCGGCGTGAGGCCCATCGTGGTGTCGCGGCACACGCCGTCCTCGATAGCAGCGAGCGAAGCACCGTTACCCAAGTGGCACGAAAGCAGACGGTGGCAGCGCGAACCCAGGATCTCCTTGGCCATCATCCACTCATAGCGGTGGCTCGTGCCGTGGGCGCCGTACTTGCGCACGTGGTACTTGTCGCACACGTCCTTGGGCAGCGCGTAGGTATAGGCGACCTCGGGCATGGTCATATGGAACGAGGTATCGAAGACCGCCACGTTGGGCAGCTCCGGATACTTCTCACGGCAATACTCAATCGCCGCGGCCTCGCCGTAGTTGTGCAGCGGGGCGAGCGGGGCCACCTCGAGAATCTTGGCCATAACCTCGTCGTCGACAACTGCGGAATCATCGAAGTGCCAGCCGCCCTGAACGATACGATGACCAATGCCATCAATCGTAAAGTCGGTCTTCTCGAGCTCCTCGAGCACACGAGCGATAGCAGAGCGATGATCGGGGAAAGGGACCTCCTCGGTCTGCTTGGCGCCACCGTTCTCGGAGTGGCCAAAGATGCCCATGTCCGAACCGATACGTTCGCAGTTGCCCTTGGCGAAAACCTCGCGGGTATCGGTATCCAAAAGCTGATATTTAAGGCTTGAGCTGCCGGCGTTGACAACAAGTACGTTCATGAGACTCCTTTGCAGTGCAATACGGTCGACGCAGACCCCTTAAGGCGGCCGCATTTTAATAAGAAGTTATCACAACTTGATAAATAGCTATCAAGCATATCGCCCAACGAGCACAAAAGAGGGGCCGAACGGCGCTCGGTCGTCCAGCCCCTCCCCTCTTGCAATTACTTGCCGTTGACGATGCGCTCGACGTCGGAAGCGATCATGAACTCCTCGTCCGTGGGGATGACGAAAATCTTGACCTTGGAATCCTTGGCGGACAGGCACCAAGCGCCGTCGCCGCGCAGGGCGTTGCGGGCATGGTCCATCTTGACGCCCATAAAGGCCAGACGGTCGGCCACGCCAGCGCGGACAGCCGGAGCGTGCTCGCCGATGCCGGCGGTAAAGACCAGGGTGTCCATGCCGCACATGGAAGTAGCCATCTCGGCAGCCTTGGCGGCAATCTTGTAGACGAACATGTCGAAGGCGAGCTGAGCCTCGGGGTCGCCAGCGGCGGCGAGCTCCTCGACGTTGCGGCAGTCGTTGGTCTTGCCACCGGTCACAGCCAAAAGACCGGACTTCTTGTTCATCATCTCGTCGACCTCGTCGAAGGTGTAGCCACCCTCGCGCTGCAGGTAGCACACGGTAGCCGGGTCAATGGAGCCGCAGCGGGTGCCCATCATGACGCCGTCGAGCGGGGTGAGGCCCATGGTGGTATCCATGCACTTGCCGTCCTCGATGGCGCACAGGGAGGCACCAGAGCCGATGTGGCACACGACGACCTTGCGGGCCTCGCCGTTGGTCATCTCGGCGACCTTCTTGGAGATGTAGCGATAGCTGGTGCCGTGGGCGCCGTACTTACGGATGTGCAGCTTGTCGCAAACATCCTTGGGAAGGGCGTAGGTCTTGGCAACCTCGGGCATGTTGAAGTGAAAAGCGGTGTCGTAGACCGTAACGTTGGGCAGATCGGGATACTGCTCCAGGCAGTACTCGATAACGTTGGCCTCGGGGTTGTTGTGCAGCGGCGCCAGCGGGGCAACCTCGCGGATCTTAGCGAGGACGTCCTCGTCGACGAGGGAGGAATCACCAAAGTACCAGCCGCCCTGAACGATACGGTGACCAATACCCTCGATCTTGACGCCGTTGGCCTCGAGGTCCTTCAGGACGACCTCGATGGCGACCTTGTGGTCGGGGAACTCGATGTTCTCGGTCACCTTCTTGGAACCGTTGGCAGCGTGGGTGAAGGTACCGCCGGTAAAGCAGACGCGCTCGCAGGAGCCCTTTGCGGACACCTTGTGGGACTTGGTATCGATGACCTGATACTTAAGGGTCGAAGATCCTGCGTTGACGACCAGAACGTTCATGTGTCTCCCTACTAACAGGCGGTGTGGCGCCGCCAGGTTACATACGTTTCAATAATAAACCCAAACGCCCTCGCGCTCGGGTTTATTGCGTTGATATATAAGTTATCGGTGCTTGAGCTTCCGTTTCATTGCAAGGAAAAAGCGTCCTCAGATGAGGTTCTCGCCCAGATTTTTGCCGCCGAGGACGTGCATGTGAAAGTGCATGACGGTCTGACCGGCGTTGACGCCCTTGTTGGAGATGACGCGGAAACCGTCCTCCAAGCCCTTGGCCTTAGCGACCTCCTGGATGGCGTGAGCCATGGCACCCATGGTCTCAGCCGGCACGTTGTCGGCGATGTCACTGTAGTGCTTCTTGGGGATCACGAGCGTATGGACCGGCGCCTGGGGGTTGAGGTCGTCGAAGGCGATGACCTGGTTGTCCTCATAGACAACGGTCGAGGGGATCTCGTGGTTGGCAATTTTGCAGAAGATGCAATCACACATGGTTGGTTCCTTTCTCACAGACCAAGGTAATTATATTGGTCGAGATGGTTAGAACGAGAGACTGTCGTCGGTGTTGGCGGCTTCGCCGTCGGCGAGCACGTCGTTGCCGTCGACGTCCTTAAGGAGCACCGAAACCTTCTGCTCGGCATCGGACAGGCGGGTGCGCAGGCTCTTGAGGAGCTCGACGCCGCGGGTATAGCTCTCGAGCGACTCCTCGAGCTCCATATCGCCCGACTCCAAGCTGCGAATGATAAGCTCCAGCTCCTGCGAGGCCTGCTTGTACGTAAGCTGCTCGACCGGGGTCTTCTCTGCCATATCTGTTTCCTTTCCTAAAGGTTTATCGCTATGAAACGCGGGTTACTCGACCGTATCGACCGTTGCCGCCACTTTGCCGTCTGCCATGCGCACGCGGATGGCGTCGCCGGGGTTAAAGGTCTTGACGCTCGTAGCCACACCATCATCGCTGTACGCGATGGAATAGCCACGGGCAAGCACTTTGAGCGGCGACAGAGCATCGAGCGACGCGGCAGCTCGGCCCAGGTCGGACACTGGCTTGCTGAGCATCGTGCGCCCCTGATGCTCCAGACGGGAGCTCGCAAGCATGAGCGCATGGCGCTTGCCATCGAACCCCGAGGTGCTTGCAACCAGACGCTCGGGCAGACGCTCAAAGTTGGAGCGGAATGCCCCAACCGAACGCGTTATGGCGCCGGACAAACGATCGGCCGTCAGGGCAAGCTCAGACTCGCGACGCTCAACCATAAACGTTGGGTCGTTGAGGCACGGGCGACACGCAGCCGCATCGAGCGCATCGCCCAAGCGAGCCGTATAGGTATCCCAGGCACGGCGACCGCGCTGGTCGAGCATCTCCAGGTCGACCTGGGCCGACCCAATCATCGATGCCATCGCGGCACCCAGACGCTGATGGCGCGCCTCGAGCACATCGGCCAACTCCGTCATAGCCGGCGCCACCGATTCTGCCGCCGCCGTGGGCGTAGAGGCGCGTCGGTCGCTCACCATGTCGCAAATCGAGGTGTCGGGCTCATGGCCAATGCCGGTCACCACGGGCACAGGACAAGCCGCCACCGCGCGGGCAAGCTCCTCGTCATTAAAGGTCATGAGGTCCTCAAAGGAGCCGCCGCCGCGCACCAGCAAAATACAGTCGGGCGCCGGCGTAATGGAAGCGGCGCGGCGCAAGCCCTCAATGAGCTCGGCCGGCGCACCCTCGCCTTGAACCTTGGCGCCCACGCAGACGAGCTCGACGAGCGGGTTGCGACGACGCAATGTGCGCTTGACGTCGTCGATTACGGCACCCGAAAGCGAGGTGACGACTGCCACGCGGGAGCAGAACACCGGGATGCGGCGCTTGCGCGCTTCGTCCATCAGGCCCTCGCGGCGTAGCTTTTCGGCCAGTTGCGCCACTTGTTGACGCAGCAGACCCTCCCCCGCTAACGAGAACGAGCGGGCGACGAAGCTCATACGACCCGTAGGCTTGTAGAGATTGAAGCTGCCCTTAAAGCTTACCTGCATGCCGTCGCGCAAGTCGAAGGTGCGCTTAAGGTAGGCGCCCTTCCAGATGATGCAGTCGACGGCCGCCGAGTCGTCCTTGATCTGAAAGTAGCAGTGGCCGCTTCGGGCGTTTGGGCCACGAAAACCCGTGACCTCGCCCAAAACGCTCAGCTGCGGAATGGCATCGAGCGCACCGGCGGCGATCTCTACCGCCTGGCTCACGCTGAGCTCTTTGCGCTCCTGCTCGTCCGAACCGTCGAACTCGGCGGAAACGGCATTGCCGGTTAGATTCCAGCCTGCCACGCAGCCTCCTTTCGTCATCGTGCACAAGGGCTCCGGCCCTGCGCAAATTCAAGTCCAACACATAGTACAGCGCCGCGGGGACACAAATCCCCGCGGCGCCCAGCGACCCAATTTGTTATCGGTTGGAGTTTTTGTTGTAGCGAGCCATAAGATAGAGCAGCTGAATAATCGAGGTGAGCGCCGCAGCCACATAGGTAAGCGCGGCGGCCGTCAGGACCTTCTTGGCACCGTTGACCTGTTTGGAGCTCATGCCCGACTGCTCGATATACGCCACGGCGCGGCGGCTGGCGTCAATCTCGACCGGCAGCGTAACGAGCTGGAACAGCACGCTAAACGAGAAGAAGATCAGCGCGAGGGTCGTGAGTCCCGCGATGTTCATAAACAGGCCCATGAGCAGCACGATGGTCCAGGTGTTCTGGGTAAAGTTGACGACCGGCACGAGGGCGGTACGTACCTTCATCATGGCATAGCCGCTTTGACGCTGCGCGGCATGGCCTGCCTCGTGACAAGCGACAGCAACGCTTGCGACCGAGCCGCCCGAACGGTTGGAATCCGACAGATACAGGTTGTTGTCCTGCGGGTTGTAATGATCGGTGAGCTCGCCAGCAACGCCCTTGATGCCCACGGCACTACAACCGTTGGCATCGAGCATGCGGCGAGCGACCGTGGCGCCCGTATCGCCGTCCGAGCGCACCTTAGACCACGTCTTGTACGTCGAGTTGATATAGCTCTGCGCGGCAAGACCGAGCACCGTACAAACAAGAACAACCAGCAGGTACAGCGGGTCGATACCAAAGCCGTATCCATAGTAATAGGGCATGCGAATTCCTCCGAATCGAGTTACACGTTGGAGGCATTCTACCCACTCAAGCGGCTAGGCTTCCTTACAGGAGCTCGATTTTGCCGTCCTTCACGGTGAGTCCCATATTGCCGGAAAGCAGATCGTCCAGACGCGAGCCCACAAGCTCAAAGCGCCAGCCTTCGCGCAGGGGGCTCTGCTCGGGGTGCTCAATATAGTCGGCCAGGTCATCGCGCGAGGCGATGACCGAGGTCGCCACGCCCGAGCGCTCGGCAACCAGGCGAATGAGCGCATACATCAGGTCCGTCACGCTCTCCAACTCCGGAGAGATCTGGCGATGCCCGCGCACCATGAGCGGCAGGCGATCGTGCGGGCAGCTTGCGCCACGCTTGATGGCCATGAGCGCACCGTCCACGTCGCGCTCCCCCAACTGATCGGTACCGCGAATGCTACGGAACTCCTCAACGCGCACGGGATTGCGCTTGACGAGCGCAAGCAGCGTGTCGTCGGACATGACCCACTTGCGCGGGATGTTACGGCGCTCGGCGCGGTCCTCGCGCCAGGCGGCGAGCTCGCGCGCGATGCCCAGCTGGTGGCGGCTGCACGAGTTGATGCGCTTGACCTTGCGGAATGCCTCGTGACGGTCGGCGCGATAGTGCGACTCGTCAGCCAGCGGGCGTAGCTCGTCGAGCACCCAGTCCACACGGCCCAGCTCGCGCAGGCGACTCATCATCTCGGTATAGGCGACGATCAAGTACTTGACGTCATCAATCGCGTACTCAATCTGCTTATCGGTCAGCGGGCGACGCGACCAGTCGGTCAGCGACTCGGTCTTGGGCAGCGAGACGCCGCAAAACGTCTGAACAAGCGCGCCATACGAAATCTGCTGGCGCTCGCCCAAAAAGGCAGCGGCGACCTGCGTATCGAAAATCGGTCGTGGCAGCACGCCCACGGTATGGAGCATAACCTCCATATCCTGCGAGCAGGCGTGGAAGACCTTAGTCACGCTCTCGTCTGCCATAAGCTCGGCCAGCGGCGATAGGTCGTCGATTACCAGGGGATCGACCGCGACGCTCTCGGCAGGGGTGGCAATCTGAACCAAGCACAGACGCGGATGGAATGTGCGCTCGCGCAAAAACTCGGTATCGACGGCAATCGCGTCGAACTCACGGGCGCGCTGGCAAAAGTCGAGTAGAGCCTGATGTGTGGAAATGTACATATCAACCCATCGAATAAGGTTAGGCCCGAAAAACACGGGTAGGATATCGGCATTGCCTTACAACTATACTCGGTTAGTCACAGAACGGGAACGTAAGTATGCGCTGCCTTATCATCCACAACCCGGCATCGGGCCCCAGCTCAGATGAAATCTACGCATTCACGCACGCCCTCGCGCAGGGCGGCGACGAGGTCGTGATGCGTTTTATCGGCGATGGCATGGAGCCCGAGGACGCCGTGGCAGACGTGCGCGAGTTTGATCGCGTGGTCGTTTCGGGCGGCGACGGCACCGTCTCCAACGTGCTCGACCAGATGCGCGGATGCGGTGTCCCCACGCTCGTCTTCCCCTCCGGCACAGCCTGCCTGTTCTTCAACAACATCGGCAATGCCCCCGAGGCAGCGGCGCTTGCCAAGGCTTGCCGCGCCGGTCGCACGGTCAAAGTGGACATGGGCGAGCTCTTTTGGCTCGACGAGAACGGCAACGAGAAGCGCCACGGCTTTATCATCATCGCCGGCTCGGGCTTCGACGCCGAGATCATGATGAAGGCCGCCCCCACCAAAAACGACATCGGCGAGATCGCCTACTTCCTCTCTGCGCTCGCCACGCCCAACCCCACGGTGGCGCACTTTACGATTGAGCATGACGGCATTGTCGAGGAGCTCGACGGCATCTGCTGCATGGCCGGCAACACCTCGGTCATCCAAAACGACATCAACCTGTTCCCCGACTGCCGCATGAACGATGGCATGGTCGACATTGCGGTCATCGAACCCGTGCGCACCGTGCAGCTGTTGCCTACCGTGATCACCGCTGCGCTTGACCCCGCCGGCAAGGTACTCGGGCGCCCGCAGTTCAAGATCATCCAGACCAAGGAAGCCAAGATCACCTGCACCCCGTCGCTGGGCATGCAGTTCGATGGCGAGATTATCTCCAGCAATTCGGGCGTCTTTGGAGCCCGCGCGCTTCCACAATGCCTCGACCTCATCGTCGACGAATTCTCCCCGCTCGGAAAATAGGAGGACCCTATGAACGACAATCCCCTGCTCGGCTTTATCATCATCGTTTTGGCCATGCTCGTCGGCTATGCGATCAACGTAATCCACCGCCGGAAGAAGTAATTCCACATTGGCATGATATTCATCCAATTATCGTCTCCCCCACTGTTTATGCATTTGCCAAGCAGCGGGGGATTTTTCTTTGTGCCCCGTGCAAGGCGCTTTATTCAGGTACAGTAATTGCAGGGTGCCTTTATTTAACTAAAGCTACAAAATGAGTATTCTTATCCGCTCATCGCATATTTTAGGACGCTCATCGAGTACTTCATCGAATTAGATGAATACTCTTTAGACTTCCTATAGGCTAATAGATGTATTTATTAGCTGAAATCCTGCACGGTTCCGCAGGGTTTCAACGGTTGGGAGGGATTATGAGGTTTACTCATCCTGTCAACACGCTCAAAAAGCTCGGCTGCGGCCTTGCGTTTGGAGCAGCGGCCATCATGGCCATGCCGACTTCGGCACTCGCCTGCACCCAGATCTACATGGGCAGCAAGCTCACGGCAGACGGCAACACGTACTACGGCCGTTCCGAGGACTTCGGTCCGCGCTATGTCAAGCATTTTGGCATTGAGCCCGCACACAAGGACGGCAACGAGTACACCTCGGTCGAGTCCGGTTTTGAGTACAAGTCCAAGGGCGCAACCTACCGCTACACCTTCGTTCGCGACAACCCCTCGCAGTGGGAAGATCGCTACGACGCATATTCCGAGGCCGGCATCAACGAGAAGGGCGTCTCCTGCTCTGCCACGTTGAGCACCTCCTATAACGAGAAGGCCGAAGAGGCCGACCCCATCACCGAGGAGACCGGCATTGGCGAATACAGCTATGCCAGCGTCATCCTGGGCGAGAGCGCCACGGCCCGCGAGGGCGTCGAGCTCATCGGCAGCCTGATCGACGAGCAGGGCGTCTGCTCCAACGATCAGATCATCATCGCCGACAGCACCGAGACCTGGTTGTTCGCCGCGCTTTCCGGCCATCAGTGGATTGCTATGAAGCTCGCCGATGACATCGCCTCGCTCAACCCCAACATCGGCAACCTCACCTATAACGTCGACCTCGATGACACCGAGAACTGTCTCCATTCCGAGGGCATCGAGTCCATGCCTAAGGAGAAGGGCTTTGCCGAGTACACCGACGGCAAGTTCGACGTCGCCAAGACCTACGGCGAGAAGATCGACGAGGCCGGTATGCACCAGTGGTCGCGCTATATCCAGGGTCGCGATTACTTCATGGCCCCGCTGGCTGAAGGCACTGACTACGAGATCGTCAAGGACGAGCGCGAAGAGGCTCGCGCCACGACCGGCGCCCTGGTCCACGAGATGCAGCCGCTGTTCTTTCAGCCCGGCAAGTCCGACTGGAACACCTTTGAGATGATTCGTTCCTTCGCCGCTCGCGGCGAGAATGTCGCCGGCCTCAACGCCAACACCGACGGCGCCTATGCCATCGGCTCCAACCGCAACACCGAGATCCACACCTTCCAGATCCGTCACGGCATGGATCCCGAGATCGCGACCATCCAGTGGGAGATGCTCTCCAACGCTGAGTTCTCCGTCGCCATCCCCCTCTACTCCGCACTGCTCACCGAGGTCAGCCCCTACTTCAGCGATCAGGATGTCCCCTTCGATCACTGCGAAGAGGAAGACGTCGTGAACAACGAGGAGCCCAAGAACTCCATCAACTACGTCCTCATGGACATCAACACGCTCGCCTATGAGAACCGCGACCACTGCGCCACCGGCGTCCGCGCCTATCTCGACGCCCTGCAGAAGGAACTCATCGAGCAGAACCTGACCGTCGACGAGGCCATGCAGGCCGAAGAAGGCACCGAAGCCCGCACCGCCCTGGCCAACAAGGCCGGCAAGGCTGCAACCAAGAACACCTATGTTAAGTGCAAGGCCATGCTCGAGGAGATGCGCGACTACCTCCAGGAGGGCGATTTCTCCGAGGAGTTCGTCCCGAGTGACTACGATGTTGACAACAACTGCCTGGTCGAGTCCATCACCTACGCCGACGAGGCCCTTTCCGATGAGGACGTGGCCGAGCCCGAGGCCGAAGAGGAAGAGGTCACCGAGGAGAAGTCCGAGGGCAACAACATGGCCGCCATGGCCGTTGGCGCCGTCGTCATCATCGGTGTCTGCGCCTACGTGATCTATCGTCGCAAGAAGGCCTAAGGCCCTCATGTCCTAGCTGAGCGGGCAAGGCAGCGATGGCAGCCTCGCCCGCTCAGCCCGCTCTTTTGACCGGCGGGAAACCCGCCTGAAATCTTTTCAAAAAAGATTTCCCCGCACACACTTCGCTGTGCTATAGTGCAGCGCAACAGCAACTAGGTGCGACCGCGCCACGGCATCACGAAAGGAGCCACCAACATGAAGAACACGATGAAGTCTCTCAACAACTGGTGGTGGCGTGATGCGAATACGATCGGTCGACAGTGAGTCCCTCACGCCTGTTTTTGCGCTCTAGGTGATTGGAAGGCCTCCGGTTTCGACCGGGGGCCTTTTTCTATCTCGAGCCCGATCGCATTCGCATCACGCGCCTCCGCTTTTCTCTTGCACCCCCATTCCGAAAGGATTTTCACCATGTCTCAGAACACCACCGCCGCCCAGCCCCGCACCGTCCAGACCGCCGACCGCGGCAAACTCGATGTCCGCGCCCTCGTCCTGCTCGCCATCCTGCTCGCTGCCGGCTTCATCCTCAACTTCACCGTCGGCAAGGCCATCTCGGGCATCTCGGGCGGCATGATCAGCCCCGAGTTCATCATCTCGGCCTTCTGCCTCACCATCCTGGTCGTTCGCCCCAACATCGGCCAGGCGCTCGTTATTGGCCTCATCTCGGCTGCCGTGATCCAGATCACCACCACTTCGCCGTTCGTCGATTTTGCCGCCGAGGGCATCGCCGCCATGCTCATGGCCGGCATCGTCAACGCCGCTGGCAAGAACGGTCAGGTCAAGCCCGCCATCGCCATTGTCGCAACCTTCCTGACCACCTTTGTCTCCGGCGTCATCTTCATGATCATCAAGATGGCCATGCTCGGCGTGGTCGGCGAGCTCGCCGCCGCCATGCTGCCCGTCGTCGCCATGACCGCCGTCTTTAACGCCATTCTGGTCGGCGCCCTCTATCTGCCCATCCAGAAGGCCCTGAAGCTCAACTAACCCGCTCGGCTTTACGAGCCCCACCCCATCTTGGCGTTCATTCGTCGCTCGCGTACCCAAGTACGCTTCACTCCTCTTTCGCGCCAACCTGGGCCCCTCGTAAAGCCGTCTCCGCGCTTCACCACCAAAGACTGTCCCAAACAACGAGCTTTTGGGGACGTTCTTAAACGACTAGTCATTTAAGAACGTCCCCAATGACTATGAAAGGTATCCATGGAAACGATCATCAACGTCGACGATGTCTCGTTCTCCTATGGCACGCAGACCGAGCAGGCGCTCAGCCACATCTCGCTCAGCGTGAACAAGGGAGATTTCATCGGCATCATCGGGCCCTCGGGCGCCGGCAAGTCCACGCTTGCCGCCTGCCTGTCAGGTGCCGTGCCCCACCACTACACCGGCACGTTCTTTGGGTCCGTCATGGTTGACGGCCATGACACCTGCGAAGTCTCGCTGACCGACGTGTCACAGATCGTCGGCAGTGTGCTGCAGGATATCGACACGCAGATGGTCGCCTCGATCGTCGAGGACGAGATGCTCTTTGGCCTCGAGAACTTTGGCGTTCCCCACGACCTGATCGAGCAGCGCGTGAGCGAAACGCTCGAGACCGTCGGCATCAGCGACCTGCGCGACCGCGAGATCGCAACCCTCTCGGGCGGACAGAAGCAAAAGGTAGCCATCGCCGCCATCCTCGCCATGCGTCCGCGCGTCTTGGTTCTCGACGAGCCCACCGCGGCACTCGACCCCGCCAGCTCCACATTGGTCTTCGAGACGCTGCGTGAGGCAAACCGCGTACTTGGAATCACCATCGTCGTCGTTGAGCAAAAGGTCGCTCTGCTCTCGGAGTACTGCAACCGCGTGCTCGTGCTCAACCATGGCGAAATTGCGCTGCAGGGCGAGCCACACGAGGTCTTCGCGCATACCGACGAGCTCCGTGCCATCGGCGTCGACTGCCCTCGCGTCACGCGTATCTTCAATAGCCTCGAGGCCGATGGCCTGGTAAGCGGTACCCCCTGCTTGGATGTCGATGAGGCTGAGCGCCTGATTTCGGGCATCGTCGACCCCGCACGCGCGGCTATCGAAGCCCAGGCGCCCACCGGTTCCCCGCATGCACCGTCGTTGCGCCCTCATGCCAAGGACGCCGAACCCGTACTCACCTTCGACCATGTTGAGTTTGCCTATCCCAATGGCGGCGCCGCCGTACACGACCTTAGCCTGACGCTCTACCCCGGCGAGCTCGTGGGCATTGTCGGCCAAAACGGAGCCGGCAAAACCACGCTCACCAAACTGCTCACGGGTTTGCTCAAGCCCGCATCGGGCAGCGTACGCGTTACGGGCTTGGACACGGCATCGGTTCCCACGAGCCGCATCGCTCGCGAGGTCGCGACCCTCTTCCAAAACCCCGACCGCCAGATCTGCAAGGACACCGTGCTCGACGAGGTCGCCTTTGGCCTGGAGCTTGCCGGCATCGACCGTGCCGAGGCGCTGCGTCGCGCCCAGCTCGTCATCGACCGCTTTGGCTTGCCGGCCGACGAGGCGCCCTTCTCGCTCTCGCGCGGTCAGCGACAAATGGTGGCGCTTGCCTCCGTCGTAGTGGTTGAGCCCAAGATCGTCGTGCTCGACGAGCCCACGAGCGGCCTTGATTACCGCGAGTGCATGACCGTCATGGAAACGGTGCGTACCATGGCCGAGCGCGGTTGCGCCGTTATCATGGTCTGCCACGATATGGAAGTCGTCTCCGACTTTGCCGAGCGCATTGTGGTAATGGCCGACGGTCGCATCCTCGACCGCGGCCGCACGCACGAGCTATTCTCGAACATCGATCTCATGCGGCGTGCCTACGTGGAGCCTCCCCAGGTTATTGAACTCTCGCGCCGTCTGGCATCTTCCGTCTCGCCCGCTTTTGCGCAGGTGAGCGAGGTCACCGATGTCGTTCGAATTGCCAAGGAGATGGTCCACCGTGGTTAACGTCATCGACTACATGCCGGGCGATACGCTGCTGCATCGCCTGAATCCCGTCGTCAAACTGGGCCTCGCCGCCGCCATCATCGTCGGCATCTTCTTGTCCGACACCTACGTGGCGCTGCTGGGCTTTTTGGCACTCACCCTTGCGCTGGGTGCCTATGCCGGCGTCGTCGACCGTCTGTTCTCGCTGCTCAAGTTGCTGATTCCGCTCGCGCTTATCATGCTGGTGCTCCAGCTGGCCTTTATGCGCGATGGCAACGTGGTGTGGGGCTTTATCACCGATACGGGTCTCATCACAGGATCGAAGGCCTGTCTGCGCCTGCTGGGTGTGGCGTTACCACTCATCCTCATGCTCATGGTGACCAAGCTCAACGACCTTGCCAACGCCTGCGTCGAGGTGCTGCACGTGCCGTATCGCTATGCCTTCACCTTTACCACGGCGCTGCGCTTTGTGCCGGTGTTTGGTCAGGAGATGAACGCCATCATGGAGGCGCAGACCGCACGCGGCGTCGAGTACGACACCAAGAACCCCATCAAGAAGCTTAAGCTCATGCTGCCACTGTGTGTGCCACTGCTCATCTCGAGCGTGGGCAAGACCGATGCCACAGCCTTGGCGGCAGAACAGCGCGGCTTCTATCTGCGTACGCGCGCCAGCTCGTACAAGCGCTACCCCATCAAGGGCCTAGACATCGCCGTGCTCATCGTCAGCATCGCCCTCATCGCCATCGGCTTCCTGTTCTAGTTCACCACCGACAGCAACCGCCCAACGCAAAAGTCCTCGGCTCGCACCAAACGAGCCGAGGCCTTACTGTTTCACCAGATAAAACCTACCAAAATTAACCTGTCCCTTTTTGACAGGTCGGAAGCTAGAGGCGGTAGGGAGCGCCGCTACGGATGATGGATTCGCGCACCAGGACATCCATGGCGTCGAGGGTGATCTCGGGCATCTCTCGGTACTTTTGCAACACCGAGAGCTCGGTGCAGGCCAGAATGACGCGGTCGCAGCCGCTACGGGCGAACTCCCACATCACGCGGTCGAACTTATCCATATCGGGCTCACGTCCGGCCTTCACATCATCGTAGATAAGCGACATCACATCGTTCTGACGTTTCTCGCTGGGATAGACAACCTCAACACCCGCAGCCTTACATTCGCGGCCGTAGACACCCGCGCCCACGGTTCCGTCGGTGCCCATGATGCCAATCTTGTGCACCGGCTCGGCCGGCATACTCAGGTTGGGGTCGAACTCGCACTCCCCCATCACCGCACCGGCCAGAGCATAGCGCACCGACTCACGCGGCATGTGGATAATCGGCACCTTCGTAAACGACTGGATCTGGTCGTAGAAGTAGTGCGACGTGTTGCAGGGAATGGCAATGTGCGCACAGCCCAGCGACTCGAGTGCCTGGGCGCACTCTTTCATGGTCGCCAGCAGCTTGGCATGCTCGCCGGTCTTAATGGCCAACGTGCGGTCGGGCATGGTCGACTTGGAGAGCACCACCATGTCGATATGTTCCTGATCGCAGGCAGCAGCCGTATGACGCACCACCTGGTCGTAGTAATACGACGTGGCCTCGGCGCCCATGCCGCCGATAACTCCCAGCTTTTCCATCGCCGCCTCCTTGGTGACGCTTGCGCAATTGCGCGTATCATACCCGCGCCCGCCCGATGCAAACCGGACGGGCGCCGCGCTCATCTACTTGTAATACGTCTTGAACAGCTTAAAGTGGCGCAGCTTGGTGTGCCACATGCGCAGCCAGCGGTTAAAGACAAAGTCGCCCTTCATAAACGAAGGGTCGGCGCCCTTGCCTTCCTTGTCCAGGCGATGCACCTTAGCGCGCAGCTCGGGATCCTTGACGTACTTGTCGACGACGCCCATGGGGACGACCATCCACAGGGCCTCGTCCTGAGCCGTCACAAACTCCGGCTCAAACGGACGGTTGAACACATACTCGTCCACCACATACTTGGCAACGTTAAAGCCGCTGTTGGTAACGTAGTAGTTGCTGCGGCCCTGGCGCGTGTTGAAATCGAAGAACTTAAACGAGCCGTCGCGCTCGTCGTACTTAACGTCAAAGTTGGAATAGCCCACAAAGTGAAGGTCCTCGAGCAACTTGCGCACGCCGCCCATGAGCTCGTCGTTGGGCTCGGTAATGATACAGGCATGGTTGCCGACACCGTGGGGCTGATGCTCCTCGAGCAGCACATGGCCCAGGCACATCATGCGGACCTTACCGTTGCGGTCGGAATAGCTGGTGAGCACGCGCATGTACTCGTCGTTGCCGGGCACGCGGTCCTGCAAGATCAGGTCGTCGGTGTAGCCGCTGGCATAGGAGTCACGGATAACCTGCTCCAGCTCGGCGCGATCGGCAATCTCATAAGCCTTCTTCTGGCCCTCGAACTCATGCTGCCACCACATGATGCCGTCGGACGGCTTCAGGATCATCGGGAACGGGAAGTCGATCTGGTCGAGCACTTCGGCCGGCGCCTCGCCTTGCGCATTGAGCATCTGCGCAGTAAAGGTAAAGGTGTGCGGATACGGCACGCCATGCTTCTCGCACAGCTCGTAGAAGATCTCCTTCTTCTGGCACTGCTCGAGCATGCTGTAGGGTGCATAGGGCGCAACGATGTTATCCGCCAGCTCATCGGCATCCTTTGCCTGGGCCACCAGGGCAACATAGTTATCGCCGCAGCCCATCAGGACGATCGTCTTATCGGCATGCGCCTGGGCAATGCCGTTGACGGTCTCGAGCATCACGGGCATGGTATCGATGTCGACATTGGGCGTGTAGTCGATAATCTGGCTTCGATACGCAGGACCCGTCTGATACTTGCCAAAGACCAGACTCTTGACCTGATACTCTTCGTAGAAGGCGCGCGCCACCGAATAGGCGTTGATGTCGCCACCGAGCAGCACGGGGATGAACTCGCGCTCTGTAAACTGCAATGCCATGGAAACTTCCTATCATGAACTGCCCACACAACGGGCGGTCTTTGCGCAACTGATTTATTCTAGCGTGCCAAGCCGCCGGCGCCCAAAGCTCCACCGTATCTATGGCAATCGACGCAATCGTCCAGCACGAAGGCGGCGCTCACCGTTGTATGACAATGGGCAATGAACCTACCATTGTTGTAGGATTCAACATGTTGCCCGCCCCGTCGAAAGGTGCACCGTGCCCCAGGCTCATCCGATCAACAACCCCATCATTGACGCCGCCAAGCGCGAACTTGCGGATCGTGCCCGGACGGCAGCTCCCCTACGCACCGCAAACGATGCTTACAACGGGCCTGCTCGTATCGTCTCAATCAACACGTCGGAGCACAAAGGCACTCGCAAGTCGCCCGTCGCCGATGGACGCGACACCGTCATCGAGCAATTTGGCCTCGCTACCGATGCGCACGCCGGACATTGGCACCGCCAGGTCTCTTTTTTAGCCGCGGAGTCCATCCAGACGGCGCAGGCACGCGGGCTCGACGTACACGAGGGTGACTTTGGAGAGAACTTCACAACCCGGGGCATCAACCTGCTCTCGCTCCCCTTGGGCACGCAGCTCAAGCTTGGCAGCGAGGTGCTTGTCGAAATCAGCCAAATCGGCAAGGTCTGCCACACACGCTGTGCCATCTACTATCTAGCCGGCGACTGCATCTTTCCCCACGAGGGCGTTTTCGGCGTGGTACTAAAGGGCGGAGAGGTCCATATCGGCGACGATATCCAGGTAGTCAAACTCGGCGACGGCACCTGTTCGTTCACCCCCGCCGAGGCGCTCGAAGAGATTGAGCAGGCTCGCCAGGAGGGCACGCTGTAGTTGTAAAACCCCACGTTGAGATAGCTTTTACAGCCCCAAACCCCTCTTAAACAGGCCCCCGTAACGTTAAAGTTGAACTCTATGGTTTCTCAACAATTCATCATAACTGCAGGTCAAAGCCAAAGCCTCAAGTTCAACTTGACCCTTTGGAACCTTTAAGGTTCAAGTTGAGGTCGAAAGCAGTAGTAGAATACCGTTCGAACCATAACCTACGATTGATTGCAGAGGGACTGGATGCAGCATTCGAATCATCGCACCGCAGCGCTCATTGCGTCGAAGCCGGCTCGTATCATCACGAGCGCCGCGCTCGCCGTTGCGCTGACGGCCACGCCGATGCTCTCCCCCGTTGCGGCGTATGCCGCCTCGCAGGCAACGCAGGACCAGCTTTCCGCAGCCCAGCAGAAGATCGAAGCCGCCACGAGCGCCTACAACGACGCCCGCACCAAACTCGATGACCTGCAAAAGCAGATTGACTCCAATGAGGCGAGCATCGAGGAAATCGAGGCTAAGCTTCCCGAGCAGCAGGCCAAGGCAAGCTCTGCCATGCGCGATCTGTACAAGTATCAGAAGGGCACCAATCCCATCGGGAGCTTCCTGGTCAACGCGCAGAGCCTGGGTGAGTTCATCACGACCTGCAAATACACCAACCAGATCACGAGCTCGAGCGTCGACGAGATCGAAGAGCTCAATAACATGCAAACCGAACTTGAGCAGAACAAGGCCGAGCTCCAGCAGGCCAAGTCACAGCTTGAGGCAGAGCAGAAAAACGCCGAGGATGCGCTGGCGCAGGCCCAGCAGCTCCGCAGCGAGGCACAGGCAAAAGCCGAGCAGGAAAATGCCGCCGAGCTTGCCAAGCTTGAGGCCGATAAGGCCGCTGCCGCCGAGAAGCTCTCGGGCGAGGGCGTAAGCGGCAGCAATTCCAGCAGCCAGGCCACCAACACCAACACCACCATCGACACCACGGTGAACAACTCCAATACCGGTAGCTCCGATTACGATTCGTTCATTAATGAGTGGACAGGCCGCATCGACAATTATCTCGCCGGCTCCCCCATGGCAGGCCAGGGCTACAACTTTGCCGTCGCCGCTTGGAATACCGGTGTCGACCCCCGTTGGTCCCCCGCCATCGCCTGCATCGAGAGCACCAAGGGTGCTTATTGCGCCAATTCTTATAACGCCTGGGGCTGGAGTGCACGTGGCGGCGGTTGGCGCAGCTTTGGCAGCTGGAGCGAGGGCATCTCCGCTCACGTTGCCTATCTGGGCGCCAACTACGGCTCCACCCTTACCCCGGCTGCGGCCAAAAAGTACTGCCCGCCCACGTGGCAGGACTGGTACAACAAAGTCGCCGCTCAGATGAACCGCATCTAAGTGCAACTGCAAAGGGCCCCAATGGGGCCCTTTTCTTTTAGGTAGCGGAGGCATCGACGACGCCGGTCGCATTGGCAACCGCGACTATGACGATCATGCATAGGAGCAGCACACCCAATGCCTTGAGCCAGAGTTTCGCGAGCTTCTTGCCGCGATAGCTGTCGAGCAGTGCGAATCGCCGACGAAGACGGCGCTTATCGAGCAGCGCAAAATGCATAAGCACCATAAGGCCATCGACAAAGAAAAAATACTCGATTATGAGAAGCCACGTCGGGTAGCTTTGGTTTGCTCCCGTGGGGTGAAAGACGGCAAAGTGACTTCCGGCAAAGAACACAAGCAGCGAGAGGCAGACGAGCGTATTCCAAATACGCCCCAGAGACTCCGGAACGCGAGAGAGCAGACCGCATGCAGCGGAGGCGGCAGGCCTAGGAAGCCCTGCGGGGTTCTGGAGCCCTTGGGGCGTCAACACCGTCTCCGAGGCCGGAGTTCGGACAGGCGGCGCAGGAGGCCGCACGGGGCGACTCAGATCGCATGCCGCGCGCGTCGCCCGTCCCAACG
The DNA here is from genome assembly GCF_020181355.1 of Collinsella aerofaciens. Lineage (NCBI taxonomy): Bacteria > Bacillati > Actinomycetota > Coriobacteriia > Coriobacteriales > Coriobacteriaceae > Collinsella > Collinsella aerofaciens. The sequence goes on along the minus strand of NZ_CP084004.1, from coordinate 1,552,368 downwards.
CTTCCGCACTCGCAAAACGCTTGGCCGGGTCGAGCGCCATCGACATGCAGACGGCATCGGCAAGTGGAGTGGGAATGCCGCGCGCCTCGCATTGTTCGCGCATGTCGAGCCCTGGTTTAGGGTCGACTCCCGTCAAGCAGAAGAACAACAGGGCGCCAAGTGCGTAGACATCGCTGCGCACACTCGTCTGCCCAAACCCATACTGCTCGGGCGGCGCATAGGGTCGCGTGCCGAACTTGACGGTGTCGGCATCGGCGCCATCGCGCCATACGCGGGCGATTCCCAAGTCGATAATCACCAGCGATGAAAATGTCAGGCCGTCATCAGGCGTATAGTTAGCACCTGTCACGATGATATTCGACGGCTTGAGGTCACGATGGATCACCGGCGCCGACGTCTCCCCCGCCATTGAAAAACCGGCATGGAGCTCGCCCACGGCGTCGCAAAGGACAGGATACAATTCACGCGCATAATCGGGGGTGGCTCCCAGACGGTCCACCAGCGCCCCGAGCGTCTCCCCTTCGATGTATTCTATAACCACGTTGAGCTCGTCGCCCACACGACGACAATCGACGATTCTGGGCAGGTGCTCAAAACGCCTGCCTGCCCGCTGAGCGGCAAACAGACGCTCGTATGCCCCGCCGATTTGAGCCGAAGCATCGATGCGTTTACGGACAAAGGGGCCGAGCGAACCACCGCCGGTTCCTTCAAAGTACACGAGCTCGGTTGCTTCAACGGACGAGCGCTTAAGTACACGCTCCACGCGATAGCTGTCGTCGCGATCGAGCGACGCCAGGTGCTCGGCAAGCGCTGCGGTCAGCTCGTCATCGGAATATGTTGGGCTCTGAGTATCCATAGCCTCCATCATAGCGCAGGGCGCAGACACCCCATGGCATCCGCGCCCCGTTCGTTTGCGTCGTTGTTCGGCAGCTCCGCCAGCTCAGATATCAACCGCTAACTCACCGTCTCCTCGCCAAAGCGATACAGCTCCTCGTTGACCTTTTGGAGGCTGCACCCGCGATCGATACAAAAGATGATAATCGCATCGCGGCGGTCCTTGCAGTTAAGGACGCTTACCCCGGCAGCCGTCAGCGCACGGTTGGTCTCTTTGAGCGTCAGTGCCATCGCAAAGGCAATCTGCAGCACCTTATTGCGACTCGGATGACGCGCACCGGTAAAGATCTGATAGCCAAAGGTCTCATTGAGATCGGCCATACGAACCACGCGCGAGCGCTCCAAGCCCTTTTCCTGCAGTAGCCGCTTCAGGTAGTCCGAAAGCGATGGGGCGGCAAAGTCGTGTTCTTTGATATAGCCATCGATGTTTGGCGCGTCGAGAAGCTCATTAAGCAACTCCTCGGTCAGCTTTTTATCGGGCATACGGCTTCACCTCCCCCAGTGCATGCAACATGCTAGAAACCACTTACGTCAGAACGCTCCCAGCTAGCAACCTGGTCGGGAGACACTGTACCCAGCGCCTCGAACTTCCAGGAGCCGCCCGCCTTCAGATGATTGGTGTTTGCAAGAGCCGTTCCAACCTGGTTGCCATCGGCATCATACAGAACATACTCAATCTGAATGTAGCTCTTTTCCTTGTCCGTGTTATTGGTCAGCGTGCCCGTGATCTTATAGGCAAACTGATTGGAGGTGTCTTCAGCCTCATCAGCAATGGCATACGGTTCTTGCGGTTCTTTTTGCTCCTCAGCCTGCTGTGTCGCCTCGGCAGGTTTTGCCGAATCGCTCGCAGACGAATCGGTTGAATTGCCACCCATAGAGCCCACGGCACCGACGATAACCAGCACCACGATGACGCCTAGGACAATCTTGCCGATCGGCTTCTTTCCCTCTTTTGCCATTATTCATCCTTCCTACGATCCGGCTACCGCGCCGGCATACAGCACATCGTAGAAAGGATTGAACTTGAATTCATTAGCTGAGAGCTAAGGCTGCAGTAAACGGCCAATGCAGTTATCCAAACGCCGAGCAAACGCACTTTGCGCAACCGTCTGCTGGCAGCGCGTCAACCCACCGTTACGGATTCCCCAGTAAAGGCGCTGATCATCAACAGGACAAAGAACACCAGGTAGCTGGCACTCAGCGGGTACGCAATAATCAGGAAGACGACCCAGCCGACAGTGGTTTTACCGTCGGCACGGCGTTGCTCGCGATTGCGGCAAAGCCAAATCATCACGCCAATGGCCACAATCAGCAACACGAGTGCCGCTGCTGCCAACCCGGCAAGCGCAAACATTACGCCAATGCTCACAGCGATGACCGGAAGCAGCAGCAAACCGCACCCGCATCCACCCGGACTATATACGGCAGGCTGTCGGCGTCGCCTCATCGTCACGCCACCCCCATCATCTCTGAGCACTACAGCGCAATGGCCTGCTGAACAGGAACGATCTTATCGAGTTCCGGTTCGATCCGCCTTTTCTCGGCCTCAAGGTCAAACGCCACCTGAGCGCGCAGCCAATAACCATCCGTCAGGCCAAAATAACGGCAAAGACGGAGGTCGGTGTCGGCCGTCACGCGACGTTTTCCCAAGACAATCTGCCCGATACGCTGAGCCGGAATCCCGGTCTCTTTCGCAAGGCGATATTGAGAAATGCCCATGGGAACAAGAAACTCCTCTTTGAGAAGCTCACCAGGAGTCACTGGCGACAGCAAATCGGACGAGGTCTCATCACTTGTGATAATCGACGATTTCGACATTCCAAGCCATCTCCTGTCTCCACTCAAAACAGACCCGATAGCGCTCATTACGATGCAATCATAGTATCGCCTTACGTTAGTAACGTCAAACGTTTCTATAGACTTACATCTCTATTATATCGTACGTTTGTTCGTGTTTTCTAGAACAAATAGTCCTTCACGCCTTAGTCAAGCAAAAGCAATCGTTTGTAGACATCGAGACCTTTGAGTAGGATTTCCTCGTCGAAGAGCATGCTATCGGTATGCAGAACGCTTGTGGCATAGGCGGGGCAGCCATCCGAATCACTCGGGTTGTCTTGGTCCTCTGGCATACCCGTGCCCAGCAGGAAAAACACGCCCGGCAGATGGCGCTGATAGAACGCGAAATCCTCGGCGATCAGCAGCGGCTCGTCCACAAGTTGCAGCTCGGGCAAGGCAGGCGCAATGTGGGCAAACAACTCGGGGTCGTTATCGACTGGCGGATAGCCCTCGGCAAAGTCGAGATCGTACGTACAGCCCGTTGCGGTGCACGCCTCGTCGAGCGCACGGCGTACGCCCTCGCGCGCACGGTCGAACATGGCGTCCGTAAACACACGCAAGCTACCGGCAACATGGGCCTCCCCCGCCACCGCATTGCAGACGGTGCCTGCCTGCAGCAGGCCGAACTTGCCAATGCAGGGCTCATCGGCACCCAACTCGTCCATGAGCTCGCGCTCGGAAACTAAGAACTTGGCCGCTGCCAGCGCGGCATCGCGCGATTCCTCGACTGGAACGCCGTAGGTCTTGGCGATATGGATACTCGTTCCATGGATATGAATGTGCGTCTCGCTTGAGCGCGCCAGCAGCGGACCGGGGCAGCTCGCCAACGTGCCGGCGGGCAGATCGGGCCACACATGAAAGCCAAAAATGCGGTCGGCCCCATAGCGCTCGAACACACCACTCTCGCATACCGTCTTGGCACCACCGGTCGTTTCCTCGGCCGGCTGGAACACAAAGAGAACGTTGCGCCTAATGGCGCCCGGCTGTTCGCGAATCGTACGGTCAACATACGTCGCGGCGGCAAGCGCCATGGCCATGTGTCCGTCATGTCCGCAAGCGTGCATCTTGCCGGGATGGGTTGAGGCAAAGGCCGCTCCCGTCGCCTCCGCGATGGGCAGCGCATCCATATCGGCGCGAATCGCCGTGGCATGCGCGGCATCAACACCGGCGTCGAAGAAAGCACAGACGCAGCTGGGGCACGGATGGGTCACCTCGCAAGCGAGCGGTGCCAGCACGCCCTCGATATAGGCAATGGTTTGCGGAAGATCGAAATCGAGCTCCGGAATGCGATGGAGATCGCGGCGATAGCGACGGAGTTCTTGGAGCTCGGTCATAGAGAATCCCTTCGTGAGGCACATCTGTTGCAACTTATTGTGATACAGGATTGTGGCGCACATGTTTCCAGCATATCCCTGCATTTTTTAAACGTTATATACGAATACTCTTGTTTGGTAAAGTGCAACGTGATAGGGTCTTTACCACTTGATAGAGGCGCGGGCACGAAGAGCCGCGGGCGAGCCGGCAGGCTTTGACCCCGTGGGGAGGCGAAACCCGCCGAACTGGGTTTTCGGGCACGAACAACCTGGTGGGCCTGTGGGAAACACCCACAGGACTGTCTGCAGCAATGCGGGAGCGCTATCCGGACATTGGGTCCACGCTATGCGGATTCGATGCGCAGATGGCGCCGTCTGGATAGCGAGGTTTACGGGACATGGTATTGACCCCCAACGAGGCATATGCGGCCAAGCAGCCGTTTGTGGACAAGGAGACACTCGAGCATATCGTCGAGCAGTTCCCCACGCCGTTTCATCTATACGACGAGGCGGGCATCCGCCGCAACATGCAAGAAGTGCGCGACGCCTTTGCATGGAACCCGGGCTTTAAGGAATACTTTGCCGTCAAGGCCAACCCCAACCCGGCGCTCATCTCCATTCTCAACGAATACGGCTGCGGCTGCGACTGCTCGAGCTATACCGAGCTCATGATCGCCCGCTCGCTGGGTATCACGGGACACGACATCATGTTCTCGTCCAACGATACGCCGGCTGCCGACTTTGAGCTCGCCGACAAGCTGGGTGCCATCGTCAACTTTGACGACATCAGCCACATCGAGTTCTTTGAGCGTGTTGCGGGACCCATCCCCAAAACGGTCGGCTGCCGCTTTAATCCAGGCGGCCTGTTCCAGCTCTCCAACGGCATCATGGACAACCCGGGCGACTCCAAATATGGCATGACCACCGAGCAGCTCTTCGAGGCCTTCCGCATGCTCAAAGCCAAGGGCGCCGAGGACTTTGGCATCCACGCATTCCTTGCCAGCAACACCGTCACCAACGACTACTACCCCGAGCTCGCGCGTATCCTCTTTGAGCTTGCCGTACGCCTGGAGCGCGAGACCGGCGCACACGTCGCCTTCATCAATCTGTCCGGCGGCGTCGGCATCCCCTACCTGCCCGAGCAGCAGGCCAACGACATTCGCGCCATCGGCGAGGGAGTACACGCGGCATACGACGAGATCCTGGTTCCCGCCGGCATGGGCGATGTGGCCATCTGCACCGAGATGGGCCGCTTTATGATGGGCCCCTACGGCTGTCTGGTCACCAAGGCTATCCACGAGAAGCGGATCTACAAGGACTATATCGGTGTCGATGCAAGCGCCGTCGATTTGATTCGCCCTGCCATGTATGGCGCCTACCACCACATTACGGTGATGGGTCAGCCGGGCGGCGCCAACAAGGCCACGGCGCCCGTCACGAACACCTATGACATCACGGGCAATCTGTGCGAGAACAACGATAAGTTCGCCATCGACCGCGAGCTGCCGCATATCGACATGGGTGACCTGCTTGTAATCCACGATACCGGTGCGCATGGCTACTCCATGGGCTACAACTACAACGGACGTCTGCGCTCCGCCGAGGTCCTGCTGCGCCCCGATGGCGCGGCCGACCTCATCCGCCGCGCCGAGCGCCCGGGCGATTACTTTTCCACGCTCGACGTGCTGCCGTGCGGCCGAGAGCTGCTGGCCAAGTCGCGCGCCGAAAGCGCCCGCCGTCGCGCCCAAGACGAGCGCCTGGCAGTCGCAGCTCAATGGAACAAACGCATCCAGATCGCGGAGGCGAAGGAGAAGAACATGGATATCCGCAATCTCGAGGGCTCAATCGTCGCCCTGGTTACGCCGTTTAAAAAGGACGGCAGTGTCGACTTTGACGCGCTCGAGCGCCTTATCGATTTCCACTTGCAAAATGGCACCGACGCCATTCTCACCCTGGGCACCACCGGCGAGAGCGCCACGATGACCGATGACGAGGACAACTCCGTCGTCGCCGCTGTGGTCAAGCATGTTGCAGGACGCGTCCCCGTTATTGCCGGCTCGGGCTCCAACTCCACGCAGACCATGCTCACCAAGTCGCTCACCTATCAGGGCTTGGGAGCCGACGGCCTGCTGCTCATTACCCCCTACTACAACAAGTCCAACGAAGAGGGTATCTATCAGCACTTTAAGACCGTCGCCGATGCCGTTGACATCCCCTGCATCCTGTACAACATCCCCGGCCGCTGCGGCTGCGGTATCAGCGAGCGCAACGTAGAGCGTCTAGCCGCGCACCCCAACATCATGGGCATCAAGGAGGCCTCGGGCAACGTCGCCTACGCGGCCAAGATCGCCCACCTGCTGTCCGACGATTTCCGCATGTACTCGGGCGAGGATGCACTCACAGTGCCGCTCATGAGCCTGGGCGCTTCGGGCACCATCAGCGTGTGGGCCGACGTGCAGCCGCAGCTTGTACACGACATGTGCCGCGCTTATCTGGACGGCGACGTAGCGCGCGCCCGCGATATCCAGATTGCCGGCCAGCCGCTCATCAACGCCCTCTTTAGCGAGGTCAACCCCATCCCCGTCAAGGAAGCGCTCGCCCAGATGGGCATGATCGAGGCAAACTACCGTATGCCGCTGTGCCCCATGGCAGACGACACGCGAGCCGCACTTACCGATGCTCTGAAGGGAGCTGGTCTACTTGATTAAGACCGTCATTATGGGAACGGGCCGCATGGGCTCGCTCATCCGCACTACCGCCGAAGGCATTGTCGACGCCGGCGGGCAGCCCGTTTTTGATATCGTCGCCCAGATCGGTTTTGATCTGTCCGAGCTCGAGAGCGCCCCGGCGGCCGACGTTATCATCGACTTCTCGAACGTCGTGACCTTCGAAGCCGTCGTCGCCTATGTCGAGCGCACGGGCGCGGCGTTGGTCTCAGGCACCACAGGCTACACCCCCGAGCAGATGGACCGCCTGCGTGAGCTGGGCCAGAACACCCGCGTTATGCACTCGGGCAATTACTCCATCGGTATCGCAGCCCTGCGCCATCTGGTAGCGCAGGCTACACGCGAGCTGCCCGGCTTTGACTGCGAAATCGTCGAGACGCACCACAACCAAAAGGTCGACGCCCCCAGCGGCACTGCCAAGCTACTGCTCGACGCCGTCGTCGAAGCCGAGCCCGAGGCAGGCTACCACCCCGTCTATGGCCGCGAGGGCATGTGCGGAGCACGCGATCCCAAGGAAATCGGTATGCATTCGCTGCGCGGCGGCACCGTCGCCGGTGTGCACGAGGTGAGCTTCTTTGGCCAGGACGAGGAGGTCACGCTCACCCACCGCGCCACGAGCCGTCAGATCTTTGTCAACGGCGCCTTGGCAGCCGCGCAGAAGCTCGTCACCCGCGAACCCGGCTTCTATACGTTCGACAAGGTCATGTTTGCCTAACCAGGTATCAACCGAATCCACCCAAAGGAGAGATAGCAAATGAGCAACGCAGCCGAGATGGATGCACAGGAGATTATCAACTACATCGCCACCGCGCCCAAAAAGACGCCCGTCAAGCTGTACGTGCGCGAGAAGCCGGGCATGAAGGTTGCCTGGGGCGACGCACATGTCTACGGCGGCCGTCGCGGCAAGACCGTCTTTGGCGACTGGGACGAGCTCAAGACCATCCTGGACGCCAATGCCGACTCCATCGATTACTACGACGTTGAAAACGATTGCCGCAACTCCGCCGTGCCCATGCTCGACCTTAAGGGCATCAACGCCCGCATCGAGCCGGGCGCGATCATCCGCGACCGCGTCGAGATTGGCGACCGTGCCGTCATCATGATGGGCGCCATCATCAACATCGGCTCCGTTATCGGCGAGGGTTCCATGATCGATATGGGCGCCGTGCTGGGCGGTCGCGCCACCGTGGGCAAGAACTGCCACATCGGCGCCGGCACCGTGCTGGCAGGCGTTGTGGAGCCCGCCAGCGCCACGCCCGTCATCATCGAGGACGATGTCATGATCGGCGCAAACGCCGTGGTCCTGGAAGGCGTGCACGTGGGCAAGGGTGCTGTAGTTGCCGCCGGCGCCGTGTGCGTCGAGGACGTCCCCGCCGGCGCCGTCGTGGCCGGTGTCCCCGCCCGCGCCATCAAGATGCGCGACGAGAAGACCGACAGCAAGACCGGCCTGGAAGAGGGCCTGCGCCAGCTGTAGAAGTTACGCGGTTTTGCCAAACCGCGTAACGGCTCGACGCTGCAAACGCCCCTAAGCGGCAATCTGACGTTCAATCGTCGGTCGCGTACCGAAGTACGCTTCCCTCCTCTTTCACGTCACCTTGCTCGCCTAGGGGCGTTTTCGCTGACGTATGCTCAACCTGCGGCGCAATGTCAGCAACCAAGCCGAAAACAAAAAAGGCCGAAGTCCCAAAAGGCTTCGGCCTTTGTTTTTTGCAACGTCCAAGAGCAGTTTATCGATTCTCAATACTTCCGATGTTCTTGAGCTCGATGGAGATGAGGCCGTTGGGCTCGTTGACAAACTCGATGTACTCAGAGTTCGAACCCATCTCGGCCGGGAAGCTGATCTCGATGCCCGTATCGGTACGGATTTTGTGGTTGCGCACCGCCGCACGTTCGACCTGCTTGCGCTCCACGGGCACACGCTCAGGCACCTTCTCCTCAGTCAGTGCCGCACGCACGCTCTCCTTGATGACCGGCTCGTCCTCAAAGACTTCGTCGACAATATCCCAAGGCGGCAGCTCCTCGTCATCCTCGACTTTCTCGGCAACGGCAGCCTTAACCTTGGCGAGCGCCACGGCCGTGTTGGCACCGTGCTCCTCGGCGACTTCCTCGACCACACGCGTCACGGTGTCGATGACCTCCTTGCCCGATACCCCCGTGTCGCACTGCAGCAGGCCATCGGGAATGAGCATGCGATCCTCGCCGGCAATCTTGCGCTTCTTATCCACATAGCCGATCTCCATGGTGCTTGCACGCACGATTGCATAGCTCGGCACCTTTTGCGAGGGGTTCGGCAGAATGGCGTAGTGGCGCGCGATGTCGTTGCGCACCTCCCCCTCTTCGCGGCCCACTTCGTGCATAAAAGCCTGCTTGGAGCCCAGCAGCATCACGGCAAACCAGCGGGCATCCTCATCGTCGTCAAAATCAGCCACGAGCACGTCGGTGGACTCGGCTTTCTCGGCTTTGGTGAGCTCGGAGGAGATAAACTCCGCAATCTGCTGCGACAGGTCCACGAACTCGCGCTCGCCAAAGAAATAGCCCTTGAGCTCACCACCAAACGCAGAGTTCTCGGCAAACGTGGCGCGTTTGTTGTCGGCCGAGGTACGAGCGCGCCGCAGGTGCGTGGTTACGAAATTACGCACGGTGCGGCTCTCGATATCGAGCTCGCGCTGGCTCATAACGTTGACGGCAGAGTCAAAGTCCAGGATATGCAGAATCGCGTGATTGATTTTCATATACGGCATTCCGTTCTAGATCGATTTCGGCACGAACCAGTATAGCGGTCGATCCCGCCCCAGGCGCATCGAAGATTGGTGCATCGGGGACAGGTTGCTTTGCACCAATGGTTAGCGCAGGAGCTCGGACTGCCAAGCCTCGAGCTGTTCTGCCAAGCTCTTGCCGGCAGCGGGCATGTCGATCTGGGGGCGTTTGGGCAGAAGCGCACACTTAAGAATCGCAACGATAGTCTGCGAGACAAAGCGTCGCGTATCCTTGTCAAAGCCTTGCGCAGCCTGGAGCATCACGGGCAGGCTCTCGCGTAGATTCCCAGCGATATCCGCAAACCGCTCAGCACCCGTAGCCTCAAGCACGGAGAACAACGCATCTACAAAACGCTCGCGCTCGTTAGGCGACACCGCAAGCAGCATCTCGCGAATGGAGCCATCAACGTATCGAGCACCGGCGGACAGGCGCTCACAGTACACGAAGTCGCGACCATCAACCACCCAGCTAAAGGGATTATGCTGAAGCAGGCTGAACTCGGTGCTCTCAACGATGGCATAGTCCTCCTGTGTCTCGAACATCATGCCAAAGATCGACGACCGAGGTAGCGTCTTGTCGATTCGACCGGATAGATCGGCGAAGGCGTTGCCGCTCAGAAACTCCTCGACGAAGCCCGGACCATCATGGGAATACGCCCGTTCGATTCGCTCACGGGCGACATCGGGGCACATCGCCGCACCGTACACCGCAAGGTTTCCACCCTTGGAATGACCTCCGCACAAAAGCGGCCCGTCAATCGCATCCGCCGCCTCGTCTACATAACGCGCCGCGGATTCCTGGGCCGGCACAGGACACCGGAACGCCATGTTAAAGTCCTCTTTCCAGCCCACAATCGTGCTGTCGGTCCCCCGGAAGGCAAGATAGCTAAACCCCGCCGGAAATCGGAACGTCATGGCCGCAAACTGCTCCGTTGTCTCGGCATCACTCACGCTACGATAGCCGCAAACACGAACGCCACGGTAGCGAGGGCTTGCTGCCACGGCCTCCAACAGGGCACGACTCCCCTCCGGATCCCACAGGTCGCCAATCATGTCTTGGTAGCACTCGGCGCGCAGCAGCTCGCGTACGTCTAGGCCCTGCCAGTTCGTCAGCTCCGCCATATCACCCGGCAAACGCAAATAGGACAACCACGCAAAGACCAGGCTATCCACCGCGCAGAACGGCCGTTCCTCAAACGGATCAAACGCTGTCTGGGCATAGGTCAAAAAATTAGGCGAATCCGACATGGCCCTCCCATCAACTATGGTGCATTGGGGTCAGGTTACTTTGCACCAAAAAAGCGCCCGGGCCGCGTGGACTCGGACGCCTTCATTGTAGCTTTTCGCTCTAGCGAGCTTGATTTAGCAGGAGAAGTCGACGCTGTCGATGATGTCCTTGAGGGCCTTGGCGGAGACGGTGAGCTCATGCTGCTCGTCATCGTTCAGCGGCACGGGGACGCGGCAGACAACGCCGTCGCGGCCAACGACGGTCGGCATGGAGATGGCAAGATCGGACAGGCCATACTCGCCCACCATGAGCGAGGAGACAGGCAGAACGGTCTGCTCATCGCGCATAACGGCGGTGCAGATGCGCTTGACGGCCATGGCGACGCCATAGTAGGTGGCGTGCTTCTTCTCGATGATGGTGTAGGCGGAGTTCTTGACGTCCTCAGCGATGCGCTTCTCGGCAGCCTCATGCTCCAGGTGGCCGTGAAGCTCACAGAAGGTGTTCAGCGGAACGCCGGCAACCTGAGCGCTGGACCAAGCGACAAACTCGGAGTCACCGTGCTCGCCCATGACATAGGCCTGGACATCGCGCGGGTCAACCTCGACGTGGGCACCAAGCATCTGCTGCAGGCGGCCGGTGTCGAGCACGGTGCCGGAACCGATGACGTGGCCCTCGGGCAGGCCGGACATCTTGATGGCGGCGTAGGTCAGAACATCGACCGGGTTGGAGACGATTAGCAGAATGCCGTCGAAGCCGGACTTCTTAATCTCGGGGATAATGGACTTAAAGATGTTGACGTTCTTGTTGACCAGGTCCAGGCGGGTCTCACCGGGCTTCTGGGCAGCGCCAGCGGTGACGACGATCATGGCGGCGTCGGCGACATCGGAATAATCGCCGGCGTAGATCTTCATCGGCTCGGCAAACGTCATGCCGTGCGCGATATCCAGGGCCTCACCCTCGGCACGGTTCTTGTCCACGTCGATGAGGACCATCTCGGAGAACAGACCGCTCTGCATCAGAGCGAACGCCGAAGACGAACCGACGAAACCGCAGCCGACAATAGCGACCTTCTTCTCGTTAACCATTAGAAACTCCCATCTCTCTCCACAAACAAGCCGCCCGGGAACGACCCGAGCGGCTTGTCGTAATCCCAATACATCTAATCGGGTCTTTGATTATGCCCCTATTCGCAGCCAAAAATCGACCGTTTACCGAAATTGTTTGCAGCATTCGTAAAATAACTGCACGAAATCGGTTTCGAGCTATTGACGAGTCGAAATAGGTTTCTAATACAGGCCCGCCTCGCGAATGGCCTCGACAGCCAAAGCGATCTGATCGGGCGGCAGGACCAGCGCCATGCGCACGTGCCCCTCGCCCGAAGGGCCAAAGCTCGCGCCCGGCGTCACCACAACGCCGGCCTTCTCCATGAGCTCCTCGCAAAACGCCATGGAATCGGTGCGACCACCGGGAAGCTTGGCCCACACAAACATAGAGCCATGCGCGTTGGGACGCTCCCAGCCCAGGCCCTCAAGACCGTCGCACAGGGCATCGCGGCGTTCCTGGTACTTCAGACGCTGCGCCTCGACCTCATCGCGCGGACCGTTCAGGCACGCGATGGCGGCCTTCTGAATCGGGAAGAACATACCAAAGTCGATCTGGCCGCGCAGCTTGGCAAAGGCAGAGACCACATCCTCGCGACCGACCAAAAAGCCGATGCGGGCACCGGTGACGTTAAACGACTTGGAGAGCGAGAAGAACTCAACGCCCACCTCGAGCGCGCCGGGATACTGCAAGAAGCTGCCGCCGGGCTCGCCGTCAAACACGATGTCGGAGTACGCGTTATCATGGACGATCAACAGATCATGCTCGCGGGCAAAGGCGATAATCTCCTCGTAGACCTCGGGCGTGCCCACCGAGCCGACCGGGTTCGCGGGCAGCGACACGATCATGTACTTGGCACGATCGGCAACCTCGGGATCGATACCCGCCACATAGGGCAGGTAATTGTGCTCGGCAACCAGCGGATAGTATTCGAGCTTGGCATCGGCGATCTTGGCACCCGCCTCAAAGACCGGGTAGCACGGATCGGGAACCAAAATGGTGTCACCCGGATCGAGCAGGGCAAGGCCCAAATGGCCCACCCCCTCCTGCGTGCCGTTGCACGACTGCACCATAGACGGCGTAATGCCCGAAACGCCAAAGCGACGCTCATAGTAATCGCACACGGCCTGCTTGAGTTCGGGCAGGTCGCGCAGGGCATACTTCCACATCTCGGGATCTTGGGCTGCCTGCGTGAGCGCCTCGACCACATGGTCGTACGGCTTAAAGTCGGGCGTGCCCACGCTCATGTTGTAAATGGTCTTGCCCTGAGCCTTCAGCGCGAGAAGCTTGTTGTTGAGCGAGGCGAAGACCTCCGCGCCAAAGCGGTCGAGACGCTGCGATGCCTGCATGGTGCCACCTTTCGATATAAAAAACGCGGCGCTCCGACAAGAGCGCCGCGCGATACGGGCCATCAGATTGCAAAAGTGTAACGCTTGCAACCCCCGTATTGGTTCAATTTAGCCAACCTTAGTCAACTGGATTGAGCGCGTCGATCTGCGCAAGCCACAGACGCGAGCTAGCGTCACTCGGCATACGCCAATCGCCGCGCGGGCTGAGCGTCACCGAACCCACCTTGGGACCATCGGGCAGGCAGCTGCGCTTAAACTGCTGGGCAAAGAAGCGACGGTAGAACGTACGTAGCCACGTGTGGACGGTCTTGGCGTCGTAGACGCCCTCGAAGCTCTTGAGCGCCATGCGGTAGATCTTGCCCGGCTCAAAGCCAAAACGCAGCAGGTAGTAGAGGAAGTAGTCGTGCAACTCGTACGGGCCCACCAAATCCTCAGTCTTCTGCGCAATCTCGCCGTCGCCCGTGGGCGGCAGAAGCTCGGGAGATACCGGCGTATCGAGGATATCGAGCAAGACCTCGGCAATACGCCCGCCAAAGACATCAGCCGCATAGCGCACCAGATGGCGCACAAGCGTCTTGGGCACGCTCGCATTGACGGCATACATGCTCATGTGGTCTCCGTTATAGGTAGCCCAGCCGAGCGCCAGCTCCGACAGATCGCCCGTACCGATGACAAAACCGCCAGCCTGGTTGGCCAGATCCATCAGAATCTGCGTGCGCTCGCGGGCCTGGCTGTTCTCGTAGGTCACGTCCTGCACGGCCGAATCGTGCTCAATGTCCTTGAAGTGCTGCTCCACAGCCGCGTGGATCGAAACCTCGCGGAAGCTCACACCCAGGTCGCGGGCAAGCGACTCGGCATTGGACTTGGTGCGATGCGTCGTGCCAAAGCCAGGCATGGACACGGCTGTGATACCGGTGCGCGGCAGCCCCAGCGCATCGAAGGCACGCACGGTCACAAGCAGCGCCAGCGTGGAGTCCAGGCCGCCCGAAAGGCCGATGACCGCAGCCTTGGTACCCGTGTGGGCAAGGCGGGTCTTGAGGCCCGCAGTCTGCAGATCGAGGATCGTCTCGCAGCGCTCTGCCAAGTCGCCGTGGTCGGCCGGCACAAAGGGAGCACGGGGGAAGACACGGTCGATGTCGAGTGCATCGCGCAGGACAGGCTCTTTGGCCAGCACGCCCTCAAACGAAAATTCAACGGTTGTGGCCTCCGGCGCATCGTCCGCGCGCGTCCACGTCGTCGAGCGACGGCGCTCGGCAACCAGACGGTCGAGGTCAACATCGGCAACCGCCATATCGCAGGTAAGGAGCTTCGTCGCCGCCAGCTTAGAGCCGTTTTCGTAGACGAGGTTCTCGCCCGCAAAGACCATATCGGTCGTGGACTCGCCCTCGCTCGCGTCCGCATAGGCATAGGCACAGTAGAGGCGCGCACACTGATTGGAGATGAGGCTACGTCGGTAATCTGCCTTACCGATGATCTCGTCGGAAGCGGAGGGGTTGAGAATCACCGTGGCACCGGCAAGCGCCATCTCGGTCGAGGGCGGCGCAGGTACCCACAGGTCCTCACAGACCTCGACGCCCAGCACCAGGTCCTCAGCACCCTCATCACAGCAGCGGTAGACAAGCCCCGAACCCAGCGGAACCGGACCCTGACCGGCAAATTCAACCCACACGGGATCTGTGGGCGCCGGAGCAAACCAGCGGCGCTCGTAGAACTCGCCATAGTTGGGCAGATACTTCTTGGCCGTGAGGCCCAAAAGCTCACCCGCGCAGCACACGGCGGCGCAGTTGTAGATATTCTCGGCAACTGCAACGGGAAGACCGATGGTAAAGACAATCGGCAGCTCACGAGTCACATCGAGGATATGCACCAAAGCAGCCTCGCAGGCATGCAGTAATGTGCGGTTATGGAACAGATCGGCCGCGGTATAGCCGCACAAGTTAAGCTCGGGCAGCACCAGAGCACGAACGCCGCGCTCGGCAGCCTCGCGAACAGCCGCCAACGCAACCTCGGCATTGCCCTCGACATCGGCAACGCGAATCTGCGGCGACGCCGCCGCCACACGCAAAAAGCCATCGTTCTTATTAGCCGAAACGCAGCATTGCCTTGTTGATCTGGACACTGGAGGCCCCTTCTACCCTGAGATTCAGTCTAACGAACGTTCACATACCTCTAACTAGCCAAAGCAACCTCCCAGTTTACTGAGAGGCCAACCTGTGCTAAGAGCATGTATTTCAAAAAAATCTTTAATTAAAAAAGGAGAAATCGATAATCGACTTCTCCTTTAAGCGAGGCGAGTAAATTCCGAAACTAATGGCAGAATTTATCCATGTAGTCCTCAAAGTCGAACACTTCTACCACGACGCCCTCTTCCTGAAACTCTTTCAGTTGCTCCAAGAGATCTTTGTTAATAACGTCCATGCAGAAACCTCCTCTATCTAATCAATTGTAGTATATCTGCTTTCATGCAATTATCAACCAACTTGTTTAATTGCTCCTCGTTTGCCGATAGTCCCTCTTTTTTCAAAATGTCGCGCACCTCGTTCTTAGTAATCGGCTTTTCAAACAACGAAAGCAAAGCGAACGAAAAATCATTAACCGCACACATTCTATGGGTGGCACAACTCAGCAGTACTCTTAACCCCTCTTTTGAGCGTCCGACTTCTTTCACAAACGAACTTTTAACCAATTGAAAACCATTATCGTGCATTACATAATCGGCATCGATATTTGTATTCAGCAATCCATAATGCAACAGTTCTTCTATCGCCCTTGTCAGCTCGAGATCGCCCTGATCAAGGATAAGAGAAATGCTACAATCAGCCTCCAATAAACGGGCCAACTTAAGGTATACCAACTGGGAAACAGCATAGACATGATGGTATTCAGAATTATAGAAGTAGGCAAATGGCTCAACGAGCACGACAGAGGTCTTGGAATCCAGCCAGATTCGATCAGCTGGATTTAGACTAGTTAGCCGTCGCTTTACTTTGGTCAAATGTCCCTTATACCTGACAGCGTGAATAGAATCTAGGATCCAGGTCACCTCTGAAATATGAAGCCGCTGGGGCAAGTCAATTGTGTCGCTACCGTTTATGACCTCTTGCATATAAAAATCAATATGATGCTCATCAGATAAGGATTTTGCTTCATTTAAAGTTAAACCAGTGCCTGAAACATAATCCACTTCGAGGCGCAAATCCTCATATTGGGACTTCGGCATTACAGAGACACCATACTTATCGGGATGATTCCAAACATCCGACCCCATAACGAGACCAAAATTCGTAAATCCTCTCGTGGAATATGGAACACCACATACCTGTTTTGAATAATTCAAAACATTCTCTGTATAAGCTAAGGTGTTCAGAGCCTCTTCTTTAGTTTCGGTCGGAAAGCCAATCATAAAGAATAGATGAACAGGAATACCCGCATTGAGACAATCATGGATATTGCGATCAATCCAATCAACTCTCGTGTTCTTCTTCATTAGATCAAGAACTCTTTGGTTGTATGACTCGAGGCCAAACTGAATCTGCCTACATCCACTTTGGTATATCTTGTTGAAAACGTCTGTACTTAGGGTTGGAGAGAACCTCGTTTCTCCATGCCAGAAAAACGTTTTTCCCGATGCGTTTATTTCATCCGCGAGTTGCTCCATTCTTTTGCCTTCGAATGTTTCATCCACAAAAGAGAAAACTCTCGTGCCGTATTTTTCATTTAACCGACACATTATTTCAAATACTCTCGATATGGGCATCTTTCGGTAACAACCACCAGTAGCACCGGGAATGGTGCAGAAGGCGCAATGATTAAAACACTGCCTAGAGGAATAAACCGGCAATATTAACTCAGGCATGAAGTATTTAGAAAGGGCGAAGCCATCGAAATCGGGAACTGTATCGTTGATAAATGTTTGCTCAATCCGATGGTTTTTATATATCTTTCCACCTTTAGCATGGCAAAGGTTTGGAACACAGTCGAGATTGTCATCACCAGAGTCAAGAGCCTCAAGAAGACGTGCAAGCGGCTCTTCGCCGTCATACATCATTATCGAATCAATGTATTCAAAAAAGGGATGCCATTCTTTCATGCAGTCATCTGCTAAACGAGTAATGTAATTGCCGCCCAATGAGACGTGTTTAACAGATGGACATTCTTCTTTAATCAGTTTCGCTAACGTAACTGCGGAAATCAATTGGAAACAGCCGCTCACCGAAATCCCAATAAACTCGATTTTTTCCCTCTGAATACGCTTAAGAAAGGCAGTTTCATAGAAGGAAATAAACGGATTATGCAAGGTATCCGCAAGCGATTTCATTATTTCTGGTGTCGAATAATAATCATAGGGCAGATCTATGGAGTTGAACGTGTATTTAACTCCATATGAGACGTGATTTATGATATAGAGTGCATTTCTAAAAATGTTTTCAGCATATTGTCTTTCTTTTAGATTAAAGTATCTCTTTGATCTGAAAATATCTTTTGCTTCGTCAACATTAAGTGCTGACTTTTGTATCAACTCGATTGTTAATTGAACATTCGAACTAAACGAATCCTTTGATTCCCGATACCTTTTACAGCACTCTTCGACATGTCTAAAAGATAGGAGGTCATCGTAAAATTCCACGTTTAAGTCAACAATGTCAACTTTGTATTGTTCAACCTCTTGAAGATATGACTTCAAAACAGGCAAGGCAAGATACGGCCCCACTGGACTCCATCCTGGGGGAAATACTAAAAGCGTTTTAGGCATATCAACGTCACATCTTTCGCAAATAATTCAATTGAAACACAACTACCATCATAATTGAAAATACACCAAGTCCTGTAACGAGAATTGAGAACATCGCGATGCTCGTGAACAGCGAAACAAGGAGTGTTGAAATAACAACAGCAACCGATTGCAAAGACTCCCTAATTGAAAACAGGCTTATCGATTCAGATCCGTCTCTCGCCAAATCCTGCAGCGATGTTATGAGAAGCACATCTTGAATGGCGTTTCCGGCACCGACGATAAAAAGGAAAATAAACGATATCCCAGACGCATAGCGATAGCCAAACGCCAGATACGCACCGAGCGCAAGATACGTCACAAAACAATATGATTTAACGCAATCGGAACCACTGATTAAACGACCATATATTGTATTTCCGAACAACAGTCCGATTGTAAGACTACTCTGAAGGAATCCGTATTGTATCGATGACGAGTCAAATTGCAATTGCGCTATAGCTGGCAAAAGAGAATTCAGAGAGCCGAATGCCACGCCACTAGAAATATCGATTAATAGGAAACCAATTGCCAAGTGCTTCGCGCTAAGATCACTAAATGCAGTCCTGTTTTTTTCATTTTTGCTTATCCCCTCTTTATCATTAACCTCGATAACCGACGGAACATCTCGCAGCAACCAGAACGACGCGGCAAAAGAAAGCGCGTCTAATGCAAGAACAGCCTCCGCCCCAAATTGAGCGACAACAAAACCGCCGGCAACTGGCCCCAGAACCATCATCAAATTCTGCAGAAACCCAAACGAATTATTAATTACGTCGCGATTGATACTATTCGTATTGGCTCTTAACAACGAGTAAAAGCAGGGCATTTCAACCGTTCGGCAAAGCGATACCGCGCACGTAATAGCAAACATACTCCATTTACTATCAACAAAAATATAGCAAACGAATAATCCCGCGCGAATTAAGTCTGCCAATCTCATGGCCCGCAGTGTCCCGATACCCATCTTCTGAGGCAGCTGCGCGAGCGCAACTGAAAACAGAGAGGGGGCAAATCTGCAGCAGACCATCAAAGCAGTTGCAGAAACATCGTGAGTTACCTCGTAAATCAGCATTGGCAAAGCAATATTCGCACACCAATTGCCTATTTCGCTTATCCCTCTAGCAATATATAGGACCCGAACCGGATGGCTAGCTCTCAATACCGTGAACATCACGATTAACCTCGTATTTCAGGCCTCGTTCATCCCTTAATAGGAATCCATAATCAACCAAGTACCGCCTCAACACGGCATAATCAGGATAGAGCTGTGACAACACACGATTAACCTGAAGCTCCGTATAACTTGTATTTAATTCAAAGAAAGAGACGGCCCATAGCAGCATGATTCTTTTATAGCTTTCCTTTTTTGGAATTGAAACCAGCTCGCCATTCTTGAGAAATCGTTTTTTAAAGTCTATTAGCTCATCCATTCACATCCTCCATTTCATACGCATCTAATACTAAAAATGCATACGCTTTAGGTCATCTCATTCGGCTTCTATATTCGAACTAAACTCGAACTAATCTAAATGATTTGCTCAAACACTCTTCGAAAGCTCGTTTTTCACTCTGAGTAAAATGCCCTTCCCAGTCAGTCCACGAACAGGAAGGCAACTCACAACGAGCGGAGTCGAAGCCCTCTGCCGTCGGTCGTTCAAAATGCACGATAACCTTTTCGATGTCCCCATCTGTTATCAGGTCAGAATGAACGACCTCGGTACCGTCTTCGAATGTCATATATGGGTACATCACGTAAACCACCTCGCAATCGTAAATCCAGTTTAGCATCAAGCTATTGCACCAAAGACAGCAAGCCCCCCTTGATGAGTTGATGGTATCTGTTAAATGTCACGTACGATTCACATCTGGTGGGTACCCTGATGGCTACACGAAACGAAGCAGATTTACACCGGGAGGACCCCGTATGACAACCAAGTACACCGACGCGCCGCGCACGCGCGTCATGACGCCGGCATCGCTCAACAACGGCGTGCACGAGAACCATTCCATCGGACAGACCATGGCCATCGCGCCCAAAAAGGGCCTGTTTGACGACATTTCCATTCCCCAGATCATCGCCGGCGCCGCAGCTGCCGCCACGAGCGTTGCACTTGCCTCCAAGATCGGTATCGCGGGTTCAGTAATTGGCGCCGCCGTGAGCTCGGTCATCACCGTTGTGTCCTCGCAGGTCTACCGCCACTTTATCTCTGCCAGCACCAAAGCCCTCAAAGGTACGCACGCCGACGTCGACTACCCCGCCGGCGCCTATAAGCCCGTTGAGTTTGATGCCGAGGAGCACCTAGGTGGCGCCGCGACCACGCAGGAGATGCGCCAGGTTGCGGGGCGTGCGACCACGGCGCGCGTCGCCCCTAACAGCCTGCGCGCCAAGGCCGCGGCAGAGCGCAGCCAGACGCAAAAGAAGGTCATCGTCTTCTCGATCGCCATCGCCATCGTCGCGGTCATCGCCTGCACCGGCGCCATCCTTATAACCACCGCCGGTGAGGGTCTGGGCGAGCGCCCCGAGCCAATCCTTTCGTCGCGCACGACCGAGCACGACGCGGATAGCTCCGGTCAATCGCAAAGCCAGCAGGACGACCCGCAGGGCACCTCCGCATCCACCGACTCGTCCTCGAACACCCCCGATCAGTCGCAGGGCGCCGATTCCTCTGTGAACAACAGCGGTACGCAATCCGGCACAACCGACTCAAGCCAAACGACTGACGGCTCTCAACCGAGCACGGGCGACCAGACGAGCGGCAATACATCGGGCACGGGATCTACCGACAACGGCAACACCGACAGCTCGAATAGCTCGAGCGGAACCGCGTCCGGCACGGCATCTGACAGCTCGAGCCAAGGCACGGCATCGGGCAACTAAGCACGTTTGCCTCTCATAGATAATCGACCTATATAACGGGCGCGAACCGGCAACGGTCGCGCCCGTTTGCCTTGGGCGCCGAGGTGGCACGCCCCGTGCGATGGTAAGATGCTTTGGTGTGTAAAGAGGAGATTTGCCATGAGCAAGACAATAGTTAGGCCCACACTTTCGCTGGGCAACCACATCTATCTGTATCGCCTGCTGCGCGACGCAATCGGATGCGGCAAGCAAACGTTTATGACGCAGGTCGAGGAGGCACTCGCCGCTGGTGACATGGCCGCTTATGACCTGGGCTTCGAGTCCACGCGCGAGCTGCTCGAGGAGCTCGACGACTGCATTAAGCTGACCGTCTTTAAGGGCGGTCGCCTGTATGCCACGGTCATCGCCAACGAGGCCTGGGATGCCGCCCTTGCCAAGGGCGAGGACAAGCCCAAGGCTGCCAAGGGTGCCAAGCAGTCCTACAAAAAGAAAAAGCGCGGCGAGAAGGACCTCAAGGCCGTGCGCCCCAAGCACGTTAAGCGCGCCGAGCCCGAGCCCATGGCCGAAGTCGCTCCGGAGCCCGAGCCCGAGGCAGAGATCGAAGTCGCTATTGAGGTAACGGCAGAAGCCGAAACCGAAATCGCCGCCACGACCGATCCCGAAGTCATATCCGAGCAGCAAGCCACTGCCGAGCTCAACGAGGCTCCCAAGTCGACAACCGAAGAAGCCGCTGACCAGCCCGAGACGTCTGCGTTCCAAAACAGCGATGTCTTTGGCGACGAGGCCGAGGACGATCAGCCCGACGAGCCCGCCGATCAAGGCGCTACTGAGTCGACGCCGGAGCCCGAGACGCCGCAGCCCGCCATCTCGCTCACGGTCGTCTATGACCCCGAGAACGCCAACGCCGGCATAACCACCATGGCATCCACGCCCATCGACGCAAAGTCGAGCGTCGAGAACGAGAACGCGACGCAGGTTGAGGTTGAAACTGCAGCTGCAGACGCGCCCGTCACCGTGAAGCCCGCAGATTCCACGATCAAGCCGAAAACGACGCCGGAGCCCGCACCCGTCATCGAATCCGTGCCCGCCTCTGCTTGCGACCAAATTCCCTCACCGGCACCGGCTTCGGTACCCGTAGCGGCCCCAGCCCCCGCACCTGCAGCGCCCGCCATCCCCGAGGACTTCCCCATCGATTTCGCAACCGAAGTCTTCTGCCCCGGCCCATTGCTACACCAGTTGTCGACCTATCTCCCCTACGGCGCCGACACGCTCGGCATCGTCGGCGAGTACTACTGGATCGCCCGCGAACGCGGTACCATCGAGGCCGCGCGAAACCGCGCAAGCTTCCCCCTGCGTTACACGCAGGCAGGCGAGCGCCACGAAGTCACCGTGCGCATCCGCCGCAACACCACCGGCGGCCTCGGAGCCGCCTGGACCATCGACAAGGTCAACGCCCCGGCCGAGTGACAAAACGGCCCTGGATAGCCATTTGACCATCCAGGGCCGTTTGAAATCAGACCTTTTGGCTGTCATCAGCACATATAGACACCAGAGAAGCAAGCTCCTCCTCAAGTTGCGGAGCAAAATACCTAAAAGAAACTTGTGCTCCAATCGGTATCGACTCAATCATATTCGCAGCATTATCTGAAATACGGTACGATGCAGTTTCACCTGTCTTCAAATCCTCTATTGAGCAGACAGCGTCTTCAGCATCAATCGACCTAAGCACGCCTTTTCCTTGTAACATCACATCGGCATGCCCGCCAGCTATTTCTAATGAACCTGAGTCTGTCGCAGTCACTTCTCCGGAACCTCCGCGCGATATCTCTTCCTTTGTTGAACAGCCCACCAATGAAGCCATCAGCACCAAAGACAGAGCTAGACGAATCGCCCTACTTCGAAAAAGTCGTTCCATAAGTCCACGCATAATAGCTCTGATCATACTTCAGGAAGGATAAAGATGAATTCCAGCCGTCCGCTATGCCAATCATCTGCCTTGTCTCTCCAGTTTTCTTACCAGTAAGTGTGGCGTAAGCCTCCGCTGTTACAGAATGGGCTGATCCGTTGTACAAACTCGCATGTAAAACATTCGGTCTATTAGAGTTAATCTCATTTTGAATGCTCGCGATAGCCGGAGAGGAGACAGTGCGGGCGATAAGAGTACTTCCTCTGCTTGCGCAGTAATTTGTAAACCCCGTTGCACAGGTTGATATCGGCGTTCCACCCAAAACAACGCCGGGAACAGTCTGTTCTTCATCGGAAAGAGCATGGGTATTGGTGTAATTCCATATCTGCATATATTGCGAAGGGTCGCTATATAAATTGGCAATGCCATACAGTTCCGCAACGTTCGAAAAAGCTGTCACCATACAAGCATAGTGGGCGGTAAGCCTCTTAATCTCGCTTTCATCATATGACATAAACTGAGAAATGGAACGAAATCCAGATACTGTGTAATCCTGCATTTGAGTTGCGTAAATTACAACATCGTTCCAGCTTGAAGGTTTATTCGATAAAACGACAGGCCGTCCTTCTATGGAAACAGCCGGGATTGTTCTTCCGCAATTTGTTGTTATTGAACCGTCCAAAGATTGCACGCCGAATTCGAATGGATTGATCATTACGACTGGGTTATTGAAAGAATAAGACTCGACACCAAGATCTCCTCCCCGATCCATAGGGCTGACTAAGCCGTCTCCAAAACGATATCCCGTAAGTATTTCATCATCTGAAGCATCTAAAACCAAATAGCCCGCGGCTCTATTGGATGTCACAACCGGAACAATGTAACCAAGCGGGGACCCATCAACATCTACAAAAGGAATAGGGTCAGAAGGCGTATACGAATAGCCGAGGAGTCCCTTTATATATTTATCGGCAAGCTCTTGCGCAATTTCAGAAGTAAATTGTATCTGCTCACCATCAATATTGCCCGTCGAAGCAAAAACCTCTTTCGGACGTGCGGCTAAGGCGACAATTGAAGACGCGACAAGTTGCAGAAAACGACGACGCGAAAGCATATGTTGTTAGCGCCGGGCGATTTTAGCCGCTAATAGTCAAACTATTTTGACCAATCCCGGTCACCGAATAATGGCCACCGTGCCTCCCCGCCGCCACTACGCTGGTGGTGCCAACACGCCGGCGTTAGGAGGACCATTGAGGTGAACGAGAGACACGATGACCTACAGGAGATTATAGACGCGGCGCTCCGGGAGATGGCCGCGGAGGAGGGCGACGGGTTCGACCCGCAGGCATGCAACCTCGCGGAGTTCTGCAGGAGGACGGGGCTCACCCGCTCCCGCGCGAGGACGGTCAGGGCACACGGGTTCAGGGCCCTGCCCCACGGGAACAGCGGGAGGAGGGCCGCGCCGGGCGTGCTCGCCGGCCACACCGGCCTGGTGGACGACCTCCTGCGGAAGGGCGTCACCAACTCGCAGGTGATATTCGAGCGGCTGCTCGGCCAGGGCTACGCCGGCGGCCTCACCACGGTGAAGACCTATATCGCCGCGCACCGGGACCTCGTGCCCGCGAAGAGGCGGCAGGCGGCCCCGCAGGGCTGCCGCGGCCAGCGCTTCAGGACGGCGCCCGGAGAGGCCTACCAGATGGACTGGGGCTTCGTCGCGGTCGAGCGCCCTGGCGGGGAGCGGGCGCGGATCGCCTGCTTCGCCATGGTCTGCCACCATTGCGGGGGCGCCCACGTCGAGTTCTTCCCGAACGCGCGCCAGGAGAACCTCCTCATCGGGATGCTGCACGCGTTCTCGGCGCTGGGCGTGCCCGCGACCGTGCTCACCGACAACATGAAGAGCGTGGTCGTCCGCCGCGATGCCGACGGCCGGCCCGTCTGGCAGGCCGACTACGCCGAGTTCATGGGCGTCGTCGGCTTCCGCACCAGGTTGTGCAGGCCGCGCCACCCCTATACGAAGGGCAAGGTGGAGAGGCTCGTCCGCTTCGTGAAGGGGAACTTCCTCGCGGGAAGGTCCTTTACCGACCTTGACGCCCTCAACCGGGAGGCCGCCCTCTGGTGCGCCGAGCAGGGAGGCCGCTGGCGGCGCGCGGCGGCATGCGTCCCGATGCGCGAGCACGAGGCGGCGTGCTCGGCGAACACCAGGCCGCTCGAGGTCACGGCCGAGGTCGAGCGGTACCTGTGCCCGCGCCGGAAGATCTCCTTCGACGGCTTCGTGAGCTTCGAGGGGCACCGCTACGGCGTGCCCTACTGGTACGTCCGCCGCGAGTGCAGGGTGAACCGGGAGGGGCGCGTGGTGCACATATACAGCGACGACCTCTCCCGCGAGCTCGTCGCCCACGCCGTCGGCACCGGCGCCGACAGCTGGTGCGAGGGGCAGTGGGAGACATCGCCGGCGCAGCCCGAGGAGCTGCCGACCCAGCCGGTGGGGACCGTGGTCGAGCAAATCGCCCCGCCCAGGACGAAACCCGGTTTCGAGAGGTTCGACTTCGGGAGGGCCGAATGATGGCGGGCGCGGGGGCGAGCCCCTACGAGCTCGCGAGCGACGCCGCGTCGAGGCTCGGGATCGCCGTCGGGGCGGAGGAGCTCGCGACCCTCGCCTCGGACCTCGACCTCGGCGACGGGGAGATGGCCGCCGTGGCAGCCACCTTCTCCTACCTTGCGGAGAAGAGGAGGCTCGCCTCCATCGAGACGCTGCTGAGGCTGAGCAGGCTGCCCAGGCGCGAGCCCAAGACCTTCGAGGGCTTCGACTTCTCCAGGATCCAGGGCCGGGACGCGGCCGCGCTGGGCAAGCTCCCGTCGCTGGCCGACCTCTACGCGCACCGCAACGTCGCCTTCGTCGGGCCCGGCGGCATAGGGAAGACGCACCTCGCGCAGGCCTACGGGCGCGAGTGCTGCATGCGGGGGCTCAAGACCTACTACATAAAGGCGACCGAGCTCAGGGACAGGTTCCAGAAGGCCGTCCAGCGGGGAAACACCTCGCGGGTCGTCTCCTCGCTCGTCAAGCCGTCGTGCCTCATCGTTGACGAGGTGGGGAGATGCGTCTACGACAGGCCGTGCACCGACCTGTTCTTCGATGTCGTCGACAGGCGCTACGAGAAGGAGGGGCCGAACGCGATGGTCCTCACGAGCAACATCGCCCCGAGCGGGTGGGATGAGTTCTTCACGGGCGACGACACGCTCCTCTGCGCCCTCGACAGGCTGTTCGACAAGGCGTCGGTGTTCGTGATGCGGGGCCCGAGCTACCGCGGCAGGGAGCTTGACACCTACTCGGTGGAGGCCGTCCCCCAGGCGGTGAAGGTGAGGGGGATCCAGCCCGAGGGGATGTAGGAATGCGATAGGAAAGTCATAGATGCGGGCGTGTTGGCTAAAATGGGTCGGCCGGGATTGGTCAATCTCGGCCGACTATATTTGGCTAAATTATTCCGGCGCTAACAATGTTCTTCTTTCTAGAGAAGCGACTTATAAGGTACTCCTATTCTATAATCTTTTTTGTAACGTTACAGCACTGGTTATATTTCAATTCGATTTGCTTATGTCCTTGCAACCCAATGCGTCTTTACGTTTTAAACGGAATTAGAAAATCACTCATAGCAAAAACGGGCTTTAATCCCAAAGAGATGACTTTGATTATGAATCAAACCAGCAGCCAGGGCATAGCTGCAGTGCAATTGCTACAAGAAAGGCCGCCCTTGGAGGCGGCCTTTCTACTTGCTACTAGTCACGCGTCAGCTTGCGGTGAATACGATGCGGCTGGGCTGCGTCCTCGCCCAGGCGCTCGATGCGGTTGGCCTGATAGGCCTCGAAATTGCCCTCGAACCAATACCAGTTGCCCGGATTCTCGTCGGTGCCCTCCCACGCCAGAATGTGCGTGGCGACGCGGTCCAGGAACATACGGTCGTGGCTAATGACCACCGAGCAGCCCGGGAACTCGAGCAGCGCCGCTTCGAGCGAGGACAGCGTCTCGACGTCGAGGTCGTTCGTGGGCTCGTCGAGGAGCAGCAGGTTGCCGCCCTGCTTGAGCGTAAGCGCCAGGTTCAGACGGTTGCGCTCGCCACCGGAAAGTACGCCAGCGCGCTTCTGCTGGTCCTGGCCCTTAAAGCCAAAGCTCGCCACATAAGCGCGGCTCGGAACCTCGGTCTCGCCGACCATCATGTGATCCAGGCCGTCCGAGACGACCTCCCATAGGTTCTTATCGGGGTCGATGCCGGAACGGTTCTGGTCGACGTAAGAAATCTTGACGGTCTCGCCCACCTCGAGCTCGCCCGAAGTCAGCGGCTCCAGACCCACAATCGTCTTGAACAGCGTGGTCTTACCGACGCCGTTGGGGCCGATGACGCCCACGATGCCGTTGCGCGGCAGGGTGAACGAAAGGTCGTCGATAAGCACGCGGCCATCGAACTCTTTGTGCAGGTGATGGGCCTCGAGCACCTTGTTGCCCAAACGCGGGCCCACAGGAATGCGAATGTCAGTCCAGTCGAGCTTCTGGCTTGCGCGGGCCTCGGCCTCCATGTCCTCGTAGCGAGCCAGACGGGCCTTGTTCTTGGCCTGGCGAGCCTTGGGCGAGCTGCGTACCCACTCGAGCTCGGCCTCCATGCGCTTGGCGAGCTTGGCATCGCGGTTGCCCTGCGCCTCGATACGGGCAGCCTTGGTCTCCAGATACGTGGAGTAGTTGCCCTTGTAGGGATAAAGGTGGCCGCGGTCGACCTCGCAGATCCACTCGGCAACGTTATCCAGGAAGTAGCGATCGTGCGTGACGGCAAGCACCGCGCCCTGGTAGTTGTGCAGGAAGTGCTCGAGCCACAGGATCGACTCGGCGTCCAGGTGGTTCGTGGGCTCGTCGAGCAGCAGCAGGTCGGGAGCCTCGAGCAGCAGCTTGCACAGGGCCACACGGCGGCGCTCGCCGCCAGAGAGCACGTTGACCGGCATGTCGGAATCGGGCAGCTGCAGGGCGTCCATGGCCTGGCCGAGCTTGGAATCGATATCCCAGCCGTCGGCGGCGTCAATCTCGTCCTGGAGCTTTCCCATCTCGGCCATGAGGGCGTCCATGTCGCAGTCCGGATCGCACATCTCCTCGCCGATCTTGTTGAAGCGATCGACCTTGGCGATCATGTCGCCAAACGCCATGCGCACGTTCTCGATGACGGTCTTGTCGTCGTCAAGCGGCGGCTCCTGCTGCAGGATGCCCACGGTGTAGCCGGGGGTAAGCCTGGCATCGCCGTTGGAGACCTCCTCGATGCCGGCCATGATCTTGAGCAGGGTCGACTTGCCCATACCGTTGGGGCCCACGACGCCGATCTTGGCACCGGGGTAGAAGCTCAGGGTCACGTCGTCAAGGATTACCTTGTCGCCATGGGCCTTGCGAGCCTGATACATCTGGTAGATAAACTCCGCCATTTGTCTGTTTTATCCTTTCTACCTGTTGTTTCCCTATTCTTGATTCGCTTTAGTGGAAACGAAATGAGAAAACTAGCTCTGAAACGTAACGAAAAAGGGGCATGGTTGCCCATACCCCCTAATACTACCTGGGAAAAATCCCCCAGAACATACCATGAACTGCGTACGCTAGTTTTCCGCAACCTTAACGAACAGCCCGCTGAGATTTGCGCCACAGCAGATACGAGTAGACGTAGACGGCTCCGACCGAACCAAACGCCAGAACCGCAATCACCGCGGCGACGACTTCATTCGAAAGCACAGCACCTGCCACGCCCATCGCAATCAGGCCAACACCCAGCACCATAAAGCAGGCACCGCCAAAGCGCTGCGTACGGCGCCAGTTCTCGGGATCGGCAAGCGCCCAAGGCGTCTTGATACCGAGCGTATAGTTCTGCTTCACACGCGGCAAGTAGTTGCCTACGCCGATGAACAGCAAACCGATAGCACCGGAAATCAGCACGTTGACCGAACCGACCGCCGGCACCACGCCCCAGACCGTAAGCTCTCCCAGCCAGCTTACGGCACACATGAACAAGGTAAAGGCGATTACGAAGCCCTGATAGAACTTGCCCGAGGTTCGATATGCCTCACCTTTAGGATCGATGCGCGGCACCACGCAGAACATTGCAAGAAGTGCCAGAGGCAGCACGCCGAGCGCGGAGGCCATCCAGCTAGGGCCCCAACCGTCGACGGCGCCGTTCGCTCCCCAGTGCGTGGGAATCTGCGCAGGCAAGCTCGGCATCACCATGAGGTGCGCTACGACATTGGCGACGCACAGAGCAACCAGCGCAATCCACACGCGCGACGATACCCCCGTGGGGTGAATGCCCTTGTTTTCGTTATTCATCCTTATCACCTTCCGTGTTTGTAAAGCCCATAAACCAGCCAATTAAATCCTGCATGACGGTGGTGTTTAAGCTGTATACGATGTTTTGGCCATGGCGCTCGTCGGTCACCAACCCGGCGTTTTTGAGCGTCGCCAAGTGATGGCTCAGCGATGGCTTACTGATATCGAAATGCTCGGCAAGCTCCCCCGCCGTGCAATTGCCCTCGCGCAGCAACTCCAAAATGCGCCGTCGCGTTGGATCGGCAAGCGCCTTAAAACCCTCTCCCGGCATAGGACCTCCTCTCAGCATTTCGTTCGACGCGCACACTATACTCGATATTTAGATGTTTGTCTAACTATCTAATCGCAATGCTTCAATCCACATCAAAGCAAACGCCATCGCAACCTATGGGCGATTACCTATAATGACGATAGCTAAAACACGATTCGCTTCCCAATCGGAGGATGTCTATGGCCGAAACCGCTGCCGCTCTCGTCGAGACGCGCGATACCAAGCTCGAAATCATCATGGGCCGCGAGGCGCTCGACAAACTCGCCGCCGCCACGGTGCTGGTGCTCGGCTGCGGAGGCGTGGGCTCCAACTGCTGCGAGGCACTCGCCCGCGGCGGCATCGGTCATTTCGTCATTCTGGACAAGGACATCATCGCGCCCAGCAATATCAATCGCCAGGCCATCGCCTTTCACAGCACCGTCGGCAAGCGCAAAGTGGACGTGATGGATGCCATGATCCGCGATATCAATCCCGCCGCCACCGTTATCAAACGCACCGAATACCTGCTGAGCGACAACATCGACGAGTTCTTCGCGAGCGTTTTGGAGCAGACGGACGGCAAGCTCGACTACGTCGTCGACGCCATCGACACCATCTCGGCCAAGCTCACCATTGCCAAATATGCTCAGGACCACGACATTCGTTTGGTTAGCTCCATGGGCGGGGCCAACAAGCTCCATCCCGAGTGCCTCCGCTTTGCCGACATCTTCGATACGGTACGTGACCCCATGAGCCGCATTATGCGCAAAGAATGTAAGAAGCGCGGAATCAAGAGCCTACATGTACTGTTTAGCTGCGAGGAATCGGTTAAGACACAGCCCCGCGACCCTTCCAACATCCACGAGCGTACCGAGCTCGGAACCGCCAGCTTTATGCCGCCCATCATGGGCCAGATGATCGCCGGCGAGGTTATCCGCCAGATCAGTGGCCGCGGCACCGAGCACGTGCGTGCCGATGGCCAGCGCCTAGACT
Organism: Collinsella aerofaciens; assembly: GCF_020181355.1. NCBI lineage: Bacteria > Bacillati > Actinomycetota > Coriobacteriia > Coriobacteriales > Coriobacteriaceae > Collinsella > Collinsella aerofaciens. Next base: position 1,522,042 of record NZ_CP084004.1, on the reverse strand, counting down.
AGCGGAGCGCGCCGAGATGGAGCCCCGGTTATTTGATGCACACTGCCATCTTGATTTAATGGCTCACCCGGACGCCGTTGCCGATGAGGCAACGGCGCTGGGCTTGGGTCTATTTGATTGCGGCGTCGATCCACGCGACTTCGCTAGCGCACACGGGCGAACCCGTCGCCTTCCTACCGTCATCAAGGGCATCGGCCTCCATCCCTGGTGGCTCGCCGACGGCCGCTGCGGTCCCGCCGAAGTCAATCTGCTTTGCGAAGTTGCTGCCCAAGAGCGCTACATCGGCGAAGTCGGGCTCGACTTTTCCGCGCGCTTTGCTGGAAGTGAGCCGCTACAAATACAGGCACTTAACCGGCTCTGCGATGCACTCGTGCAGCATCCTCTTACCGGGCGCGTGATATCAATTCACGCCGTTCGTTCGGCAGGAGCCGTACTGGACGTCCTCGAATCGCATGGACTACTCATCCCAAACCCCGACTCCCCCGCTATCATCTTCCACTGGTTTAGCGGCACTTCGAACGAACTCGCCCGCGCGCGAAACGCAAACTGCTATTTTTCCGTGAACGAGCGTATGCTCGCCACCAAGCGCGGTCGCGAATATGCCCGGCAGATTCCACTCGACCGTCTACTGCTCGAGACCGATGCGCCAGCCGAGGCAAACACAGAAACAAGCGCGCAATCGCTCATCAGATCGCTCACAAGGACCTCGATGCGCATTGCCTCACTCAAAAACTGTGACGCAAAGCGCATCGAGTCGGCAGTTTTAGCAAATGCGCACTCTGTTTTTGACCTTCGCTAACTCCTGTGGGCAAAAATGCCAAGGGGCATGCAAATCGCACAACGCAGTCCCTATTTTGGAAGACAGTACAATTCGGCAGCATTACACCAATTCGTGCATGAGATCACGGTTGCGTGCATACAATTCGTCAAAGATATGACGGCGCGACGCATATAACTCGTGGGCAGTCATATCAGGCACGATTGTTTGCGCAACGCCAAGGACTTGGGCGAGCTCATCCCATGATGCATAGGCGCCACCTGCGAGAGCTGCCATGATGGCATCACCGAAGCATGCGCCCACCGTAACCTTGGCAACCGAGACCTCGCGCCCACATACGTCGGCGATAGCCTGCATCCAAACTGGATTCTTGGTTCCACCTCCGACAAGCATAATGCGCCCAATTGGCAGTCCATGTTCTCGCTCGATAATGTCGACATGGGATGCAACGGTATACGCGACGCCTTCCAAGGCGGCACGAACCATATGGGCTCGCGTATGCCTTCCGGTCAGGCCAAAGAAGACGCCACGCGCCTCGGGATCGTTGAGCGGAGTGCGCTCCCCCGCAAAGTACGGCAGACACAGGAGCCCATCGGCACCCGGCGCCACACCGGCGGCATCATGCGCCATAACCGAATATGCATCGGGGCCACCGTGGCCCTCGGCCTCCACGGCGTCGCGATACAGCTCTTGGCGCAGCCACGATGTGAGCGCACCCGCCGTATTGGTCCCCGCGCAGATCCCGTAAGTTCCGGGAATGATAAACGTCCCTGGCCACAGGCGGGCATCATCGACCATATGATCAGCTAGATAGATGAAATACGCCGTACTCCCCAACTGAACCATCATATCGCCGGGACGAAATACACCCGTCGAAATGGCCTCGGCACCAGAGTCGCCCGTTCCCACTAAGACAGGTGTCCCTGCCGCGAGCCCCGTCGCCTCAGCCGCACGCTGAGTAATCACCCCGGCAATATCGGTAGCCGACATTACCTCCGCCATCTGGTCAGGCCGGCAGAAACGAGCACATTCCCGAGCATCAACCTTCCAAGTGAAGCGGTCGTATAGGGGAAGAAAATCCTCCGCCAAATAACGGTCCACCGTAAAACGCCCCGTCAACTTTGCGCACAGAAACGATGACGCCGTCAGGAACTTCGCGGCACGTTCGTGCACCTCGGGCATATTCTCCTTAAACCACAAGATCTTGGGAGCAATATCTGACGAACAGGGATCGTGCCCGAAAAGCTCGCGTGCGCGATCTGACCCATATTCGGAAAGAAGCTCGTCAATCTGCGGTTTCGAACGTGCATCGACTCCATACAAAATCGCGGGCGCCAGCGCGTTGCACTCGGTATCGACCGGCACACAGTCGCAGCCCAATGCGGAAAGGCCCACGCATCCGATCTGTGCCGCGTTAACCCCCGATCGCGCCACCAGCTCGCGCGACAAGCGGCAAAAATCGCCCCACCAAACGGCCTCGGCATCATGCTGGTACCATCCGTCACACGGGTTGTCCGTCTCATGTCCACAAGAGGCTTGGCAAACGATGTTGCATCGATCATCGATTAAAACGCCTTTAGAGGCGCTTGTCCCAATATCAATACCCAGATAGAGCGCCATAGGTGCCTACTCCCCTCGCGCCGTACGAGCGGCAGCCATAAAACGAGCTACCCGCTCAACATCAACCGGGGCATCCAGCTTTCCGTCGCGCTTTAAGCAGGTGCCGACAAACGCGCCATCGTAGTGAGCAAATACGTCAGCCACGGTATTTTCGCGACAACCGGTGCCACATACCACGGGCACTTCGCCAACACGCTCACGGACCTCATCGGCAAGCTCGCCCGAAGCGCCACGACCGGCAGCCGAACCGCCGATGACCATCGCATCCGGTAGGCAATTAAAGAGAAGTGAATCGGCAATGTCCGCAGTCGTGCGGTCGTTGAGATAAACCTCCCCCTCGCTCGTGATGAAGTGAAAAAGCTTGAGGTCGTCCAGGCGCAGCGCCGCCTTGCGACGCATGGTGTGAGCGAAATCTCGGTTAATCAGCCCGAGATCACCGGCCCAGGCACCGCAAAAATTGCAACGCGTGAACTGCGCGTCGACGGCAGCGCACAGCTCGATTGTGGCATCACCATCGTAAATAGCTTCAGCTCCCCAAGGAGTCGACAAATCATGGGATAGAGCCCCGATTACATAGCCCATCGATGCAAGGGTTGAGGGAGAAACATGCTGCTCATAGGGCATCGAGAGCTCATTGGTAATCAAAATGCCATCGACACCGCCCTGCTGCAACGCCTCGAGATCGCGCTTGGCGGCTTCCACGACCTGCGACACGCTTCCGCCCGGGTAATACAGTGGATCGCCCGGCAGAGGACGCAGGTGCAGCATTCCAATAACCGGCTTTTCGGTCTTGAACATCGAGGTTAGAAACGACATAACGTGCTCCTTCTTAGGGTCATTGCAGGGACGTTACTCCCCCAGCACCTCGACGTACACTTTTCGCTTCTGCGGACCGTCAAACTCCGCAAGATAGATGTTCTGGGCACCTCCGCACACGATGTGGCCATCTTGGACGGGAAAGAAGCAACTGTTTCCACAAATCATGCTCTTGATATGCCCACAGGAGTTGTTACCGGTGGCTCCATAGCTCGGCAGGAAGTGTGCATGCGCATAGGGGGCATCGAGCGGGGCGATGCGATCAAGCGTCTCCATAAGATCCGTCTCCACGCAGGGCAGTCCCTCGTTTACCACGATTCCACAGGTCGTATGCGACAAAATAATCGCTGCCAAGCCATTGGTCACCGAGCTGCGTTCGATGGCAGCGTGCACATCTTCGGTAATATCGATGAACTGGTCCGGAGCAGTCGATAGATAGCTCAATGTCTCGAGCGTCACCATGTTTACTCATCCCCTTCAAGAAAACGCAGGGCATTACCCCAGTAGAGCCTTTCTCGCGCATCATCGCGCATGAGCACGGTATCGAGCGCCCGCTTGAGTTTGAATGCACGGAAACGCGGCGTATTGCTGGCGAACATCACTTGATGCGATAGCGCGCGCTCATACCACAGCGGCCCCATATCGACCGTAAAAAGGCGCTGCATCATCTCCTCGGGCGAATCGATGTAAGTGATAGAGGTGTCCGTGTAGCAGTTGGGATACTTGAGCAGCATCGCCACGGTCTCGCGCACCCAGGGCCAGCCAAAGTGGGTCAAACTAAAGCGCACATTTGGATGCGTTGCGATTGTGTGCTCAAATGCAAGCGGGTTACTGCGCGAGAGCTCTGCGCCCGGCTCCCAAGACATACCGGCATGGAAAACCACCGGCTTGTTATAGCGCTCGCACAGCTCGTAAAGCGGCTCGGCCACAGCATCATCGGGGGCAAAACCCTGCTTTGCCGGATGCAGGCAAAGCCCCTTTGCCCCCAACTCGGTAAAGGCGCGCTCCGATTCGTCTGCGGCACCGCTCACCTGCGGATCTACGCTCGCAAATCCCCACAGACGATCGGGGTGCGCGGCAACCAGCATGGCAATCTGGTCATTGGTGCCAAAGTGTCCTCCGCATGCCGTGGTTACATCGAGCGGCATGAGCACGCTCTTCCGCACGTCGCAGACGTCCATCTCGACTTGAAGCTCATCCCAATCCATGGGGCCCATATGCCCCATACCAAATTCTCGTGACCAAAAACCGAATCCATCAGGCTCATCACCCGGCGTACAGATCTCGCCATAGAGCATAGGATGGACCAACATGTCGATAACCATTTCGTACTCCTTTCCAGGCATTTGGCCCTAGTACGGCTCAAACGAACCAATCACTCGGGACGACAGTTCAGCGCCCGCCTTCATACACGCCGGAATATCAAGGCCATCGATCACGCCCTTGGTAAACCCGGCAATATACGAGTCGCCGGCACCCACGGTGTTAACGACCTTCTCCGCCGGCACGATCCCGCACTCATAGAAGCGCTCACCGTCATAGGCAATGCTTCCCTTCTCACCAAGCGTGGCAACTGCCACCCGCGGTCCCAGCTCCTGTACGTGACGTACCCAATCACGCAGCTCCGGAGTGTCCTCTTCAAACGACATGAACGCATAGTCAACGTAGGGAAAATGGTTCTCGCAGGCATATTCGGGATCCTGGCTGAACACCGAGAAGTCCATAACCACCGTCTTGCCCGCATCATGCCATTCGGGCAGGAGGTCCAAACAATTGCCAAACAGGTCGGTGTGAATGATGTCATGTTCTAGGATAAACGCCCGGTCATCTTCATTCGGTCGATATGCCTCCATTACGCCATCGATTGCCTCGAGATGTACGCGATCGACGCCGTCTTTCAACGCCATGAGCATCACCGAGGTGTCGCCATCCTCCACCCGCAGATGTGAGATATCGAACCCCTCAGCGGCCAGCGCCTCCCTCATCTTGTCTCCGTACTCGTCCTTGCCGACAACCGACACGGCGGATACCGAAACGCCCATTCGTGCAAGATGGATACCCCAGTCAATGCCATTACCAGTCGGATAGAACACGCCGATGTTTTGATAGACGTCCGCACAGCAAAAACCAGCTGCGCACGCTTTAATACCCATGGTCTTCTCCAATGTTCAAAAGGGGACCCACCACATGGCGAGCCCCCTTTTCGCGTTTCGCTTATTGTTTTGCATCGGCTGTCCAAAGCCTCATAGCCAGACCGCCGTACGCTTTCTTAAGCTATTCGACGATTGGTGCTCCGTGGCCCCAAGAACCTTCCATGCCGCACACGGTCGAGGCAAACCCGGCAGCAAAGTCGAGCGCGCGCTCGATGGCCTCGGCGCCATCCTCACCACGCTTAGCGGAATCGAGATAGCACATCAAAAACGAAGTGAGGAACGAGTCGCCCGCTCCCATGGTGTCCTTCATGTCCGTTACCGGTTTAGCCAGCTGGCGGTAATAACGCTCGCCGTCGTAAGCAATGCAGCCCTCGGCACCCGCCGTAGCCGACACAAAACGCGGACCCAGGCCCTTCACCCATGCCAGACGCTCGCGAATCTCGTCCTCACTCGCGGCATCCGCCGCACTAAAGAAGGCAAAATCGACGTAGGGTGCAATCTGCTCGTAGTACTCGTCGGTGGAGTCGTCCGAAAAGTCAAAAGAGACCGTGACGCCCGCAGCCTTCAGCTTGGGCAGCTCGCGCTCGGTAAAGCAATAGTTGCCCGAATGAACCACATCGAACTGCTTCATGTACGAAAGGTCAAAGCGATCGAGGACATAGCGCGCATCGCCACGGATACCGCCCTCGTTGGAGCCAAGGAAGACACGGTCACCGTCAACGACGGTCACGCGAGCCGCTCCGTTCTCGCCAATCATCTGCTCACACTTGTCAAGCTCGATACCCTCATCCTCGAGGCTTGCAATGACATGCTCGGCAGCGGCGTCATTGCCAAAAATGCCCATGTATGCGGAGCGTGCGGCACCGCATTTCTTGGCATAAACGGCGAAGTTCACCGCGTTGCCGCCAGGATACATGGTGTGGATATGCTCGTAGCGATCGACGACGTTGTCGCCAAATCCGAGCGCGTTAACGTTAAATGCCATGGTATTTATCCTTCTAGTACTCGACGACGCCCATGTAGCGACGGAAATCGGGATCGTGATCAAACACCTTGCCGCGTGCGGCACGCAGCTCGCAGTTCATGGCGTAGAACAGCACCGGGTCCAGATAAGCACGGACGCTCGCCGGCACGGCTTCCATACCGTACTCCTTGGCATCGAGCACCATCAGCGTATCGGTATGCGTCTTAAGGAACGCCAGGGCGCGCTCATCCATAGCACGGCACTCGCTGGAGCCCATCTGCAGGAAGTAAAAAACGCCATCCTGAGTAGCCTCGAAGGGGCCATGGAAGTACTCGGCAGAGTGAATGTAGCTGCAGTGCTGCCACTGCATCTCCATAAGAGAGCAGATAGCGAAACCGTAGGTCTGGCTAAAGTTGGGACCGCTGCCCAGAATATAGAAGAACTCGTGCTCCTGGCAAAGCTTGGCAAAGCGATCGCCCAGCTCGGCATTTACCTTCTCGCGTGCCGGGGGAAGAATCTTATCCATCTCGGCGATACCGGCATACATATCGGCAAGATCGGCGTAGCCCTCCTGCTGATCGAGCAGCTCTGCCGCAAGCGACAGCGAAATGCCAGCGGGGACCTCGGCCTGCGGCACGCCCTCGCCCCATGGGTAGACCCACGTGGTCCACTTGCCGGAGTCAATCTTGGATCCAGCGTTGTCGGTCTGGGCGATCACTGTAGCGCCGGCAGCAAGGGCAATCTCGCAGCCCTCGACGACCTCGGGGGTATTGCCGCTGTGGCTGCAAGCGATGACCAGGGACTTCTCGCCCAGACGACGCGGACGCATAATGTCGAATTCACGCGCGGTATAGATATACGAAGTGAAGGTGGTAGCCTCGCGCTGCAGAAGCTCATGAGCCGGGATCAAATCGATCATGGAGCCACCGCAAGCAATCCAGTAGACGCTGTCGAACTTGCCCTTCTCGGCAATTGCCTCTTTAATCAGATCGTGTGCGTTCATATCCAGTTCCTTTCTTGTTTGGCCCGCAATCAATGACGTTGGTTGCGTGGCCGATGGTTGTTTTAGTCAATCAGATATTTCTCGAATGCGGCCATGTTCTTGGCATCTGCGGCCGCCGGGTCATCGTAGTAACGACCGTCCGTGATTTCCTGGCCCAGCATGCCGTCGAAACCATGGGCGTTGAGCGTGGCGACGAAGGCGTCCATATCGTGCTTGCCATCGCCCCACACCAGATGGCCATACGGGTCACCGTCGATAAAGTGCATCTCGTGAATTGCCCCATCGCCAAAGGCGGCAAACCAGTCCTCGAGCGTCTCGCCTGCGACGCCCATCGCGGTTGTATCAACCATGGGCTGTAAGTACGGGCTCGCGACCTCGTCAATCATGCGCTTCGCATCGGAAACCGTCGTCACGAGGTTGCTCTCCTCGGGACGCAGGCTTTCCATCGTAAGCACCAGACCGTGCTCGCCGGCATACTCCGCCAGAATGGACAAGTGCTCGCGGCTGCGCTTCCAGGCTTCCTCGCGGTCCTCGTCCCAGTCGCCCCAGCCCGAGTTGATGGACATACGGTCGCACCCAAGTACCTCGGCAAGTTCAATGCCGTGTTTAAAGTACGCCAGGCTGCGCTGTTCATGCAGCGGCTTGCGTGCGCAGTACTGCCAAGGATAGACAACATTCTCGGGGCACAGAGTACGATACCTAAGCCCACGGTCTGCAGCCTTTTTCGCCAGGACCTCAGCCTCAAAGTAGCCCGTATGGTCGAGCGTCACATGCGGCTCTGCACACCACAGCTCAATAGACTCAAAGCCCAAGCGCTGCTGCACATCAAGGAAGTAATCGAGCGACCACATGATGTAGTGGATATTCATGCCCGCAATCTGCTCGCGACGCAGCGTCGGTTTGGATTCAGACATCTTATGCCTCCTTATTTCGATCGAACACGATTTGTCCGTCCGACATCGTCATATCAACCGCAAGATCGCGTGCGTCGCGATAATCGAGGTCGAACACATCCCGATCGAGCACGCAGATATCGGCAAGCTTGCCAACCTCAAGCGTACCCAGCTCGTCTTCGCGCATCAGATCGTACGCGCCCCCGGCAGTCCAAGCGCGCAAGAGCTCGACAAGCGTCAGCGTGTTGACCTCATTCACGGGCAGTCCGTCGGCGAAGAATCCACCGCACGCGCTGTATATTGACTCGCCCAGGCTCGGAATCAGCAGTGGCAAATCCGTTCCACAGCACACTGTGCATCCGGAATCTTCCATGCCGCGGCGATTCCAGCTGTGCAAAAGTCGCGTCTCGCCAATTTGTCGACGCATCATCGACAGGCAATCCTCGCGCCGGTCCAGCGTCAGAATCTGCGGATAGACCTCGCAAATTCCACCTAACTTGCCAAACTCGACAAGATCGGTCGGGTCAGAGTTCTCGAGATCGGTAATCGCATGGCGGCGAAGCATCCGTCCATGCTCGTCTCGAGGCAGCGAGGCATAGAGCGTCACGGTGCGACGAACGGCGCCATCGCCCTGGCAATGCAAGGAATATCGGAAGCCGTCAGCATCAATTGCACGCAGCTCGCTTTCAATCAGATCCCACTCTGGCTCCTCGACGACCGTCTTGCCGGCAGCGCCCGCATCGGCCGTATCCTCATAGGGGTCAATCATCTCGGCAAGCCCCGCCCATACGCCGCGATCGGTCATACGGTTGAAGCCAGAAAAACGAACGAACGGTCCCCGGAAGCGCTCTCGTGCCTCGCGAGCATATGCCAGATTTGCACCAGCGCCCACCGGCTGCGACATCATAGAGACGCGAACCGTCAGCTCGCCAGATTCCTCACGGCGAGCCATTTCGTCGGCAAAGCCGTAGTAGTCATCAAACGCCATCTCCTTGATGGCGGTAACGCCGCGCTCGTTAAGCATGCTCATGTAGTTCGAATACCCCGCGCGCACCTCGGGCAACGCGAGGAAATCGCTCATCATGCGCCAGATCTTCTCGGCATAGCACGCCTGCGGTGTAAAACCGTATCGCGCACTGGCGGCAGCATTGAGAACGCAGGTCTCCGCGCCCGGTGTAAAGCAGACGACAGGGATATCACCAAAAAACTCGTCAAACACAGCTGCCGTATTTGCGTTCTCGGCATCCGATGCCAACGTTTCGGATAGGTTGTGGCCAAAAGCCGCCGCGCAATCCGGATGATCTTCTTTCCATGCACGCAAGAGCGACACGGCCTCTTTGGCATCATCGATGCCGGACAGATCAGACCCCAACGTCCGCAGCGCCCAGCCTGTATAGAAGGTATGTACATCGATCAGACCAGGCATGACGGTGCGGTCGCCCAGATCAACTACCTCGTCCGCCTGGGTCAAATACGAAGCCACCTCACACTTGGTGCCAACCGCCTCAATTCGATTGCCACGGACCGCTACGAAACCTTCAAACGGCAGGTCCCCCGTACCGGTAAAGACGCTCTTAGACGTCAGGACCGTCAAACGATCAGACATCACAACCACCTACACCGGAAGCATGCCAGAAATTGCCGTTACGATCAGGCCAAACACGACCATGAAGATGAAGAACTTCCAAATGGTCTTCCACCATTGGCCAAACGAAATCTTAGCCACGGCAAGGCCGGCGACCGTCATACCCGCCACGGGGCTGATGGTGTTGATGGTCTGGTTGGCAAACTGGAGCGCGGTGACGGCCGCCTCGGGATTGAGGCCCATGAGCTCGGTCAGGGGGCCCATAACGGGCATGGTGAGCGCCGCCAGGCCAGAACTCGAGGGAACCAGCAAAGAGAGCAGGCCAAGGACGATATACATAAACGTGGTGTAGACGGCGGCGGGTGCACCGGCAAGCGCAGTAGCGAGCGCCTGGAGGATGGTGTCGATGATCATGCCGCCCTCGGCGATGACCAGAATACCGCGAGCGATACCGATAACGATGGCAGCGTACGCAAAGTCGGCAAGACCCTTAACGAACTCCTCTGCGATCGTCTGCTGGTCAAGACCGCCCAGGATACCGGCAAGCAAGCCCATGCCAAGGAACACGGCGGAAATCTCATTCATGTACCAGCCCTGGGTAACAAGACCCCAGACGATAATGCCCATACCGCAAGCAAAATCGATAAGCACGAGCTTCTGACGGATAGTGAACTCTTCCTCGATGGAGGCATCGGTCACGGAAAACTCAATACGCTTGAGCTTATCGTCCTCGTACACAATGGACGACTCGGGGTTTTTCTTGACGCGCATGGCGTAGCGCATGGCCCATGCGATACCGACGGCAGTGAAGATGACCCAAGAAACGGCACGCAGCCACAGTTGCGGATTACCCTCGATGCCAATGATGCCTTGGGCGATCAAAACATTAAACGGGTCGATGGTCGAAGCACAATATCCCAGGTTAGGACCAAGGAAGCAGATGATGAATGCCGTCATCGAGTCATAACCGATACCCATCATGATGGGAATGAAGATGGCATAGAACGGCAGGGCTTCCTCAGACATACCAAACGTAGTGCCGCAAATGGACAGCAATGTCATCGTGATGGGGATGATGAGGATGTCCTTGTTCTTGAGCTTTTTAATCACACGGCTCATGCCGGCATTCAAAGCGTTGGTCTTGGTGATGATTGCGAACGATCCGCCAATCAATAAGACGAACGCAACGACGTCGGCGGCCTCTTGGATACCCTTGGTGGGCGCTTGCAGAACCGCGAAGATATCCTGGCCCAGATTGATGGTCTCGCCGGTCTCGGAATCGGTGTAGTTCTTATCGACCTGTTCATAGGTTCCAGCAACGGCGACTTCACGCTCGCCCGCCGCTGTCGAAATCGTCTTGCGCTGATACTGACCAGAGGGAACGATCCAAGTCAGGACCGCAAAGACAACGATCAGCAAGAACATGATCGTATAGACATGCGGTAATTTGAACTTAAAACGTCTGTTTGTCTTCTTCGCCTTCGTATCTGACATAGATACCTCCAAAGAACTCGAGACTGCATCGCATCTCGCTTCAACGTTTGCACAATGCAAACGTTCTATGACGTCCCATAGATTACCAGCAGCTTTTCTCGTCATCAAGATAATTTCAAACTGATTGCCGCAACGCGGTTGAACGGTTGCGTTTGCGCCGTGAACGGTATGGAGACGCCCGGTGAGATGATCCACCGGGCGTCTCAATTCGCAATGTCCTAGATGTCAAAAACGTAGCGAGACCCAACGATCCGCTGACGACCGATGATAAACGGCCGCCGCTGCTCGTCGAAAAAGAAGGCTTCCATATAAAACAAGGGTTCGCCAACGGGAACTGCCAACAGCCGAGCGACCTCGGGCGACGCGCACGCGATCTCGAGTGTGCACGGGTCGGTAAACGCGGGCGTACGGCCCGTCCGGTTACGCACGAACTCAAAAATGGATTGGTTAGATAGAGGTGCCGTTGATAGATAAGCGTTGTCCTCGTAAACGTATATGTTGTTCTCGAGCATGACGGGGACTCCATCGGCAGTACGCACACGCTCAACGCAAATCAAATCAGTTCCAACGGGAACACCAAAGAACTGCGCTTCGGTGGAATCCGCCGGCAGTATCTTTCTCGAAATGACACACGCCCCCGGTTCCATTCCATTAACGCGGCATGCGTCCGAAAAACTCTGGACGTCATCCTTCTGGCGAATCTTGCGCTTGAGCTTGGGGGCATTGACAAACGTGCCTTTCCCCTGTCGCTTCGTTAGATAACCCTGCTGGACGAGCTCCTCAATAGCGCGTCGCACGGTAACGCGGCCAACTTTATAGCTCTCAGCCAATTCGAATTCGTTGGGTATCCGCGCACCTGCCTTGTAGGCGCCGGAGTTGATTTCGTTTTTGATGATATCGATAACCTGTTGGTACAGCGGTATCGCTGCTTTACCGTCAGTTAGCCCTTCAGTCGGTGGCATATACCCTCTCCCAGCACAATTAAGTCAAAAGCGGGCTCAAGGGCATTCAACAAGCCCTTGAGCCCGCATTAGCATAAAGTATGCTTGCTGCCGCACCAAAATGTTGGCTATTTACTCATCTGACCCGAAAAACGCGCCTTGATTATCAACTTCATCCGAACACTTCCCACATTCATCCGCACATGTGCGGATGAATGTGGGAACCCGATACCCTGAGGGCCGGACCGGCCGGCCCCGGGAGATCGGAGGACGGCATGTCCGGAAAGAAGAATAGGGGCTCCGCGAGGGCGGTCCCGAGGGCCTACGGAAGGCTCACGAGGCACGAGCGGGACACGGTCCAGAGGATGCTGGAGCGCGGGGCCTCGTGCAGGGAGATCGCGAGGGAGCTGGGCAGGTCGCCCTCGACGGTGAGCGCCGAGGTGGCGTCGCACAGGTTCGTGACGGCGCCGAAGTCCAGGCGCGGCGAGCGCGTGGACGCCTCCGCCGACCTGTCGGCGGCCTGCCCGCGCCTGGCCGCGTGGCCGCGATGCTGCAACGGCTGCGGCCGGTACCGCGCGATCGGCTGCAAGCGCCGCCCCCACGTCTTCTACGAGGCCCGGGCCGCGCAGCTGTGCGCCGACTCGGTCCTCGTCTCGTCCAGGCGCGGGATAGACGCCGACGAGCCCGCCGCGGCGGCCAGGCTGGAGGCGATAAGGGACTGCCTGCGCCGGGGGCTCTCGCCCGAGCAGATGGCGGCGCGCAACGGCGGCCCGGTGGACCTGTCGCCGTCGACCATCTACCGCTGGGTCTCGGCGGGCTACGACGGCATGACCAACATGGAGCTCAGGCGCAAGGTCGGCTACAGGCCGAGGAAGAGCGCCGCCGGCCGGGCGGCCACGCGCCACTCCGCCCGCAGGTCGCATGCCGCGTTCCTCGCCCTCGGGGAGGACGCGTGCGCCGCGGCCTGGGAGATGGACACGGTCGAGGGCGCGCGGGAGGACTCCGCCTGCCTGCTCACGCTGCTGCACCGCCCCAGCAGGCTCCAGCTCGCGCTGCCGCTGGAGGAGAAGACCGCCGGGTGCGTCGCGGACGCCCTGGGCGATATCAGGGAGGTCCTCGGCGCCGACGGCATGGGCAGGGTCTTCCGCGCCGTGCTCACCGACAACGGCGCCGAGTTCTCCGACGAGGCGGCGATCGCGGCGCTGCTCGGCGAGGGGCCGGGCGAGACGAGGCTGTTCTACTGCGACCCCGGGCGAAGCGACCAGAAGGGCGCCTGCGAGCGCAACCACGTCGAGATAAGGAAGCTGCTGCCCAAGGGCGCCGGAATCAGGTTCGACCGGCTCTCCCCGGCCGACCTGGCGCTGGCCATGTCGCACGTGAACTCCGAGCCCCGCGGCGCGCTCGGCTTCACGACGCCCGCCCGCGCCTTCAGGGCGATGCTCGGGGACGACGCGGCGGCGCTGCTGGACGCCTACGGCGTGGAGGACGTGCCGCTCGGCGAGCTCGACCTGACGCCGGGACTGATAGGGCGGGCGCGCGCAGAGAGGGGCGATGCCCCGCTGTCCTAGCCTGAAGGAAAAAACGGAATAGACGGACCGGCCGTCCGGCTGAGTCTGGGAAGAGGTGCCGGGCGGAGGGCGGAGCATGGCCACCGGACCCATCGAAACACATCTCCACCGTTCCTTCAACTGGGAAAACGGCGCCCCCGGACCCCAGGAGGGGCCGCGGGGGCGTTCAGCTAACTGCGGGAATGGCCTATTTGCTCAATGTGTTCGGCTGAGATCGGAAATCAACCCCCGAAAAACGCGCAACTACCGCGCTCCTAAGAAAGCGTGAGCAGCTCCGGCAGCTGGTCGATAATCTTGTCCGCGGCATCCTGGCTAAAGCCAAAGCGCTCCTCGCGCTTGGCAATGACTGTCAGGCCGGCTCGCTTGCCGGCAGTGATGCCAGGCACCGAATCCTCAACGCAGCAGCAGCGATTCGCGGGCAGCCCCAGCAGATCCAGCGCATGCAGGTAGATGTCGGGCTCGGGCTTGCTCTCCTTAAACTGCTCGCCGCTCACCACATACTCAAAGGCATCCGACAGCCCACACGCGTTGAGCACTTCCTCGATGCTAACCATGGGCGACGAGCTGGCAAGCGCCACGCGAACGCCACGGCGCGGCAGCTCTCGAATCGTATCCACGGCGCCTGGGTTAATCAAAGCCTGATAGTCGCGCGGACGCTTATGCGCCCACTCGTCCCAACGGGCCAACGCTTCCTCGCCAGTAAAATGCCCCTTACCGGCGCGCTCAAACCAATCGACCAGCATATGCAGAAAGAACTGATGCGAGGTACCGACCTGCCCATTCAACTCCTCTTGAGTCAGGTTCAACCCAAGCTCCTTGGCAAACGCGGCAGTCTCGCCCAGATAGTAATACTCGGTATCGACAATGACACCGTCCATGTCAAAGATAACGGCGTCGAACGGAAATGCGGACACGGCACCCTCCCTAACAAAAGGGCGCCTGTAAGCAGGCGCCCGAACCATGCATTATCGGCGATTCTAGCCCAGCAGCTTATCCAGCGCCACCGCAATACCGTCTTCGTTATTATTGGCGGTCACCATCTGGGCTACCGCCTTAACCTCATCGACGGCGTTGCCCATGGCTACACCCGTGCCGGCCCACTCAATCATGGACTTGTCGTTCTGGCCGTCGCCAAACGATACGACATCGCTGGCATCGATGCCGAGCTTGGGCAGGGCACCCTCGAGCGCACGGGCCTTGTCGATACCGGGCGCCGTGTACTCAAAGTACCAGTCGGCCGTAAACATGCCCGAAAGCGTCTGCTTAAAGGGCGCATACATCTCCTCGTAATGCGCCTGCAGGTAGGCCGGATCGCCCGCCGTCAGCAGCTTGTCCACGGGATAAGCGTCCACAACCTCATGCAAGCTCTCGACCTCGCGAATCTTAAGATCGCACGCATCGCGCTCATACTTGACGATATTCTTCTGCGAGCCGTCAGGCAGCGTGATCATGCAATGGTACGAATCCTCGACGTGCAGATTACGACCGAGCGAAATCATAGGGATCACGTCAAAACTACGCAGATGATCAATCAGACGGTGCAGCTCGTCAGCCGGCATGGCCTGGTCAAAAAGGACCTCATCGGTCTGAGCATCGACCACATGCGCGCCATTGAAAGCGACTAGCAGACCGTCATGGTTTTGAAGGTCGAGCTCCTGCGCCAAGGCGTGCAGCCCCCATGCGGGACGACCCGAAGCCAAGATGAGCTTAATTCCCGACTCCTGCGCCGCGAGCAGCCTCTCGCGCGTGCGCGGGCTGATGACCTTTTGGTCGTTGGTGAGCGTACCGTCGATATCCATTGCGATGGCTTTAATTGCCATATGCGCCTCCTTGCATCGTTTTTCCGTGGACCATCTTATCCGAGCCGGGGCACGTTCGCACGGCGCAGTGCATGACGGTTGCAAAACCACCCCATTTGAAAGAAGTAAAAAAGTGCTTGCAAAGACGCATCCCGACATTTAAGTTAAAAAGGACCGCCGTTGCGGTTTTTAGTAGATCGAGCATATGCAGTTTGAGTTTTAGCGTGTAAGAGAAGGAAGATCGGCAAAGTACAACCCCAAACGCAATGACAACTTAATGAGGTAACTGCCACATGTGAGGCACCCAGGGCATTGCTGTCTCGATTTTGAGCACGATGCCTTCCGCCTTGCATGGGCCGTTCCATCCCGCCCCTGCAGCAACTGCCTCACGGGCTCTTTGAAAACCGCATAGCACCCCAGCGTCAGCACATCACCCACGGCAAGCACATCACTCACGACAACCAACACATCAACAAACAGCACGAACATCAACCGATTGGAGAAGCTATGACAAACCACCACGCTGAAGACGGCGATAAGAAAAGCATTCTGGATGCCCGCATTGAGCGAGCATATGCAAACGAATATGACGCCGCCTTTGCCGCCGCGACCATCAAGAACTACGCGTCGCTACCGCTCGCGACGATCTTGGCCGACCACCCTCAACTGCTGAAGCGCTGCACAAAGATCATGGGCGACCCCGACATTCGCAAGCTGACAGACCCCTATGCCCCAAAACGCGACAACGATTCGTACGTTCTTACCGTAGGCTGCCTAGCCCATATGCTTACGGCGCTCGACACGAAACTCAAGCTCGAATGGAAACCCGACGAACGTCATGAACTCGAAAGCAAGCGGAACACCCTGCGCACCGCACTGTTCCTTCCGTTGGACGGCCTCAAGCGCTGCAACGTCGAGCTCAATACACAGGCGCGGCAAAAGCCCGGGACCACGGAGCAGAAAACTCCAAGACCCCATGCGGCCATCGTCGACCGCAACCGATATAACCGCATGACCGCGCACTTTTCCGCCGAGGGAGCAGCCATAAGGACGCTGATCGACCTGCTGTGCCTCCTGAGCATCAACGAGCTATTTGAGGGCTATCTCGCCCTTGTTCCCGCGACGGCACCCAAGTCGGTAGCAAAGATCATCGAGACCTGCAGACGCCAGTTTGAGCGCCATCGCAATGGCAGCGAGATGAACGCCAGCATCGCGCAGTACTACGCGGCTCATTACAAAAATGACGGATGTGCCCCTGTCGAGCATCAGCTGCGGCTCGCCTACACCACGCCCGCCGCAACGCTCCATCGCTTTGGAGCCCTTGGCGCTTGCGAGCCGCACGAACAGGCAGCCTGCCCCACAACCGAGCTCGATCTCAGACTCGGACGAACCCTGTAGCCCGCCAGCCCCTCCGCGGGCAACAATCCTATTCCACAACACAACCAACAGAAAGGAGTCCTCATGGACACCAATCATTCCCCCATCATCAGCCCCCTCACCATGCGTGAATCCGCCCGAGGTATCACGCTCACCAGCATTTACGATGAGATGCTCGCCCGTCGCGAGCTCTCCGTCATGGGAAACATCGAAACCCCGATGGCCCACGACCTATGCCAGCAGATCCGCCTGCTCGATGCCACCGACCCCAGCCGCCCCATCACCATATTTGTCGCCAGCGCCGGCGGAAGCGTGCGATCGGGTCTTGCGATCTATGACGCCATGCGCCTCGCTTCGTGCCCCATCCGCACCGTCTGCCTGGAATTCGCCGCGTCCATGGGCGCCGTGATCTTTATGGGCGGCGACGATCGCCGTATGGCGCCCCATGCAGAGCTCATGATTCACGACCCGCTGATCCCCCAGGGGGCAGGCGGCTCGGCACTTGCGCTGCAGGAAACCAGCCGACGTCTCATGCAGACCCGCAAGACCCTCACGCAAATCCTCTCGGACCGCAGCGGCCTCACGCCCAAGCGCATCCAGTCCCTCACTGCAAAAGACACCTACCTTTCGGCCGAGCGCGCCGTCGAGCTCGGCTTTGCCCACGAAATCCTCTCGACCACCAAGGAGGTCGCCCATGCCTAACCTCGCCAGCTGCCTCGCCGCACCTGAGTCCGCATCGTCCACCATCCTCGCCAAGGATCGAACGCTTTCCTGCGACACCCGCCAAACGGGACTCAACAACAACGCACTTGTGATCGGCCCCTCGGGAGCCGGCAAGACCCGAAACGTCCTCAAGCCCAACCTGCTGCAAATGAACGCAAGCTACATCGTGCTCGACACCAAAGGCACGCTCTGTCGCGAAGTGGGACCCGTGCTGGCAGCCCACGGTTACCGCGTGCAATGTCTCAACTTCGCCGACCTCAACACCGTCCCGGCCCTTGCGCCCGGCATCGAGCGCTGCGGCTACAACCCCCTGAGGCACATTCGCCGCAAGGCGGACGGCAGGCCCAACCAGCAGGACATCCTCTCGGTGGCAAAGGCCATCTGCCCCATCGAGGACAACAACCAGCCTTTTTGGGATCATGCGGCGGCAAACCTGCTGTCGTGTCTTATCGCCTACGTCACCGAACAGCTACCCGCCGACGAGCAGACGATCAGCTCGGTCATCAAGCTGATCGAGCACCTGCAGGACGGTGCCACGGGTCGATTGTTTGACGACCTGATCACGACCGACCCCCAAAGCTATGCCCTCTCGCTATGGCGGCGCTACGCCATTACGCAAAATGCCGAGCGCATGCACGCGAGCATCGTCGGCATCCTTGCCGAAAAGGTCATGTGTCTGGGATTCGACGGTGCGGCACAGCTCTATCGTGAGTGCCATCAGGTGGACTTCGCTTCCATGGGACACACCCCCTGCGCCCTGTTTGTAACCGTGAGCGATATTGACCGCAATCTCGATCCGCTGACCGGCCTCTTTATTTCGCAGGCGTTTATGGGCCTCATACGCGAGGCCGACAAGCAGCCCGACGGCAGCCTGCCCGTGCCCGTGCGCTTTATGCTCGACGACTTTGCAAACCTGCAGATTCCCCAGATCGACAACGTGCTCTCGATTATCCGAAGCCGCAACATCTGGGCAACGCTGCTGCTGCAGTCGGCCAATCAACTCGATGCGCTCTATGGCGAAGCGCGCGCTCGCTCCATCATGGGCAACTGCGACACGCATCTGGTGCTGGCGTTCCAGGATCCCGAGAGTGCCCGGGTGTTTTCCGACCGCGCCGACACGCTGCCCAGCACACTTATGGCGACGCCAATCGATCGCTCGTGGCTCTTTGTGCGCGGTCGTACCCCCGAGCAGGTCGAACGCTTTAGGCTCGAAGACCATCCGCTGTACGGGGAACTGCCCGAAGCGCAGCGAGACACCACGCAGGTCGAATTAACCCGCTAACAACGCCGCGCAGTCCGCCACATTCGACCGCAAACAGCAAGGGCCCGTATCCCAACGGATACGGGCCCCTTTCGGCAATGACCTATCTCAGCAACAAAGACTACTTGCGGTGAGCGCGGTAGAACTCGATGAGCGCCTGGGTCGAAGCGTCCTGCTCGGCCTTGGCGGCGTCGTCGTGGAAGGCCGGGGTGATCTGCTTGGCAAGCTGCTTGCCAAGCTCGACGCCCCACTGGTCGTAGGAGTCGATGCCCCAGACCGTGCCCTCGACAAACGTGATGTGCTCGTACAGGGCGATGAGCTCGCCGAGTGCGAACGGGGTCAGCGTGTCGCCGAAGATCGAGGTCGTCGGACGGTTGCCCTCAAAGCAGCGGGCCGGGACGATCTGCTCGGGCGTGCCCTCGGCACGAACCTCGTCGGCTGTCTTGCCAAAGGCGAGTGCCTTGGTCTGGGCCAGGAAGTTGCCCAGGAACAGCTCGTGCACGTCCTGACCGCTATCGGTCGCAGGGTTGGCGGTATTGGCGAAGGCGATGAAATCGGCCGGAACCACCACGGTGCCCTGGTGCAGCAGCTGGTAGAAGGCATGCTGGCCGTTGGTACCGGGCTCGCCCCAGAAGATCTCACCGGTGTCGGAGGTCACGGCGCTGCCGTCCCAGCGGACATGCTTGCCGTTGGACTCCATGGTGAGCTGCTGCAGGTAGGCCGGGAAGCGGTGCAGGTACTGGCAGTACGGCAGCACGGCATGGCTCTTGGAACCGAAGAAGTTGACGTACCAGACGTTGAGCAGACCCATCAGCGCGACGGCATTGTTCTCGAGCGGCGTGTTGCAGAAGTACTCGTCGATGGCGTGGAAGCCCTCAAGGAACTGCTGGAAACGCTCGGGGCCGAGCACGACGATCAGCGACAGGCCCACGGCGGAGTCGACGGAGTAGCGGCCGCCGACCCAATTCCAGAAACCAAAGGCGTTGGCGGGGTCGATGCCGAAGGCCTCGACCTTCTCGAGTGCGGTGGAAACGGCGACGAAGTGCTTTGCCACGGCCTCGGCGTTCTGCTCATCGGAGCCATCGATGGCGCCCTGAGCCTTGAGCTGCTCGAGCATCCAGGTCTTGACCTCGCGGGCGTTGGTGAGGGTCTCGAGCGTGGTGAAGGTCTTGGAGACGATAATCACGAGCGTGGTCTCGGGATCCAAACCCTTGAGCTTCTCGGCCTGGTCGTTGGGATCGATGTTGGAGATATAGCGGCAATCAATACCGGCGTCGGCATAGGGACGCAGGGCCTCGTAAGCCATGACCGGGCCCAGGTCGGAGCCGCCGATGCCGATGGACACCAGGTGCTCGATCTTTTTGCCGGTAACACCCTTCCACTCACCGGAGCGCACGCGCTCGGCGAAGGCATACATGCGGTCGAGGACCTCGTGCACGTCGGCGACGACATCCTGGCCGTCAACGATGAGCTGGCCCTTCTCGCTTGCCGGGCGGCGCAGCGCGGTGTGCAGGACGGCGCGGTCCTCGGTGGTGTTGATGTGCTCGCCGGAGAACATGGCGTCGCGGCGCTCCTCGAGCTTCACCTCGCGGGCAAGATCGCACAGCAGCTTGACGGTCTCATCGGTCACCAGGTTCTTCGACAGATCGAAGTGCAGGTCACCGGCGTCAAAGCTCAGCTTGTTCACGCGCTCGGCATCGGCGGCGAACCAGGCCTTGAGGTCGATACCTTCGGCCTCGAGCTTCTCTTGATGAGCCTCGAGTGCCTTCCAAGCGGCAGTCGACGTAGCATCGATAGGTGCGGCAACAGTTGCCATAGAGTCCTCCTCAGCATACGGGCGCACGCCTCCATGCGCCCGGACATTCAGATGCCACTATTCTAGCGCAGGTCAAGACTATAATCAGCGAGCGTTGCCAATCGGCCCCCAAACGGCAACCGACCAAAAAGGGACAGGTTTATTTTGGCAGGTCAAACGCTTTACCAACCAAAAATAACCCATCCCTTTATGCCAAATACTAGGCTGCGGCGCACACGCTGCCGAGCAACTCACGCAGAGGAGACCCAATGCCCTCCAGCAGTTCGGGCGCGATGATGGCAAAAACGGGAACCTCGCCGACGCCCACGACAGCAGGCACCTTGCCCTCCGAGACAATGCATCCATAAGGGACAAAACCGTCTTCGCCGGCATCGAGCGCCGCCATGCGACGCGCGAGTTCGCGCGCAAAGCCAGCAGTATCGGCATCGCCAATCGCCAATACAAAGTCCACCCCTTCGTCGGTCGCCAGGGCCACGGCTTCGTCGATCAGCTCGTCTCCCCCGTCACCCTCAACCGAGCCGCAGCGGAAAAGCACGCGCTCGAGCAGAGCTCGATCAAGCGAGCCGAGTGCCGCCGAGACAAGCTCATCACGCGTGTGCTTGTCGCCTCCCAGCACGACCAGTGCCTTAGTGCCGCCATAGTGGGCAACCAATCGCCCGCACCAGCGAGCCACATCCCCATCCGCAACCAAGCGTGTCGGCATACCAAACCCATAATTGACCATCTTTCCCACAACCCTTCCGTGCGTATAGGCGGTATCGATTGTTAGGCTCATGCTACGAAGCAAGGTTTTCCGAGCTGTTTCGCACTCTTTAGAGCTGCGTTAAAAAACCCGATGCAGCCGCACGACCATACCTACCAAAAAGGGACAGGTTTTGACGATGTCCGGACGAGCGGGTATTATCGAACAAGTATTCGATAAGAACATGTGTTTGATGGGAGGACGCGTGGGACACGAGCGTCACACCTATGTCTGCATCGACCTCAAGACGTTCTACGCCAGCGTCGAGTGCGTCGACCGCGGGCTCGACCCGCTCACCACCAACCTGGTCGTTGCCGACGAATCGCGCGGGCGCACGACCATCTGCCTTGCCATCACACAGGCCATGAAAGACCTCGGAATCCATAACCGCTGTCGCCTGTTCGAGATTCCCGACGGTATCGACTACATCAAGGCCGTACCGCGCATGCAGCACTACATGGAGGTGTCGGCGCAAATCTACGGTATCTATCTGGAATTCGTCAGCCCACAGGACGTGCACGTCTACTCCATCGACGAATGCTTTATCGACGTGACGCCCTATCTGGACCTCTATCACACCGACGCTGAAGGCTTCGCCTGCATGTTGCGCGACGAGGTCCTGGCGCGCACCGGCATCACGGCAACGGTTGGCATCGGCCCCAACCTATTCCAGGCCAAGGTGGCACTCGACATTACCGCCAAGCACGTACCCAGCCGCATCGGCATACTCGATGACGAGACCTTTCGCAAGGAGATCTGGCCCCATCGCCCCATCACCGACATCTGGGGCATTGGGCCCGGCGTGGCAGCACGACTCGAAAAATACGGCGTCTACGATCTGATGGGCGTCGCGGCGCTCGACGAAAACCTGCTCTACGACGAGCTCGGCGTCAATGCCGAGTATCTTATCGACCACGCCTTTGGGCGCGAGCCGACAACTATCGCCGATATTCAGGCCTATCGCCCGCAGGCAACCTCAACTACCACAGGACAGGTGCTCTCGAAAGGCTATGCCTATGAACGGGCCTACACCGTCTTGCGCGAGATGGTCGACAACGCTGTGCTGGACTTAGTCGATAAGCACGTGGTGTGCAACAGCATCTCGCTCTTTGTAGGCTACGCGAGCGAGCGCGCCGACATACGCCGCCTCGACGCCAGCGGTACAGCGCAATATGTGGACGGATGCGGGCACCTGCGCTCGAGCACGTCGAGCATCGAGCCCACTGCGACCGCTGGCCCCGAACTCGCGCCCCGTGCTCCCAAGCCCGTCCAGCGCGATGACGAAAGGCGTCGCCTGGTGCGCGAAGCGCAGGCAATCGATGGCATCTTTGTGGGAGAGCATGGCGGCAAACCGCGCGGTGGCTATGCCGCACTCTTTGCACACTCTAACGCCTCGCGAAAGCTGCCCGAGCGCACCAATTCGTTTAAGAAGATCATGGGCTATTTCGATGAGCTCTGGGCGCAGACTGTCGATCCCAAACGACCGGTCAAGCGCATCAACCTGGGCTTTAGCAATCTTGTGCCCGAGGAATTTGCCACCATCGATCTGTTCAGCGATATCGAGGCCGATGAGCGCGAGCGCGACCTGGCGCGCGCCGTCCTGGCCGTGAAAGGCAAGTACGGCAAGAACGCGCTCGTCAAGGGATTAAGCTTTACCGCCGGCGCCACCGCGCGCGAGCGCAACGATCAAGTTGGAGGACACCGTGCCTAAACCCAAACAACAGCCCATGCGCCCGCCGACCGCCTTCGAGCGCCTGGCGGACCCCGAGGGCAGACGCCGCGCAGCCGACCCCAACCTCACTGCCAACGGTGCCGTGCGCGCCAACCGCGCCGCACAGTTTATGCCCTTTGCCGCCCTCACGGGATACTACGAACTCGTGCGCAAGCAGGAAATCACCGTCGAGCAAAAACGTGAGCTCACGGAAGAAAAAGCCCTCGAGCTTTCGCAAAAGCTCGAGGGCCTCAAACGCGGCGACTTGGTGCGCGTCACCTATTACGATACGTACGGCTATCGTAGCCGCACGGGCATTCTCGACGAAGCGTTACCCGCATTCAAGCTGCTCAAACTCAGGGATATCGCCATCAACTTCGACGATATCCAAGGCATCGAGCTACGCGGACGAGCCTAGACAAGGACGCGCATCCAAGGCAAGGCCTACAGCTTCATAACGTAGTAACCCGCATCTCTCACGGCCGCCACGAGAGCGCCGCGGTCGATCGGCTGCTTAGAGCGTACGCGTGCCGTGTGGTCCGTATACGTCACCGTTGCCCACACGTCATCCAGCGCATTCAGGGCATTGGCCACGTTCTGAGCGCAGCCGTCGCAACTCATGCCGCCGATAAGCAGCTCATCGCTATAGGGGTAGTGGGACGGATCAGTATCCGCAACCACTACCTTCTTGGCCTTCTTGCCGCTCGCGCCATCGCTGCAACAACTCTTCCCGTGTGTCGAAGCGACAATGCGCCGCAGGCCAAAGAACATGCCGACGACAATCACGGCAAGCACAATGAGATTCGCAGGGTTGAGCAAGTCACTCATGCGTTCCCCTTTCAAGTAGCCCTATCTAGATACCCCCATGGGGTGTCCCCATCTTAACCCAAAAACATGTCCGTTCGGTCAATTAGTTTCCCTGTTCAAACTTTTTAGTTGACCAGGGCTTACTTTCGTGTATAAGTTTTCCTAGGCTAACAGCGAGGACCAGAAGGAGCGCCGTGACTCGAACCATAGACATTCCAACGTTTCAGGCAGCGGTCGTGCGCAACTGCTCCCCTACGCTCGCAGGTATCAAGCCGGCTTCGCTCTTTACCTATCCCGGCGTTTACGCCAACCAAAACGGAAAACCCGGCGCCGCCCTTATCGAAGGGCGACGCTCTCGCCTGCTCGCCGTCATAGCCCAATGCAACCGCGAGCTCCAGCCACTCGGGATCCATATGAGC
This sequence comes from Collinsella aerofaciens, assembly GCF_020181355.1. Taxonomy (NCBI): domain Bacteria; kingdom Bacillati; phylum Actinomycetota; class Coriobacteriia; order Coriobacteriales; family Coriobacteriaceae; genus Collinsella; species Collinsella aerofaciens. The sequence continues at coordinate 1,497,572 of NZ_CP084004.1, read as the reverse complement.
GTTTTGGTCTGGCGCCCCTGCGGAGCGCTCATCTATGTGTACCGCCCTGCGGACCTCATGCGATACCTCTCCGACCCCCGCGCCACGACGGCGCTTGCCGCCGAAGGTTACGATGTCCACAACCTGCCCGCATCACTGGTGCATCTCGCCGCGCGCATCACGCTGGCAAGCAGCAATGCCGCAGAAAGCGCCTATGACGGCAGCGTCTGCGCACTCGCACGGAATAGGCACTGCGATACGGGGTGCACGTGCGAGTTCCCCCACGAAATTGGCTATTTTTTGGGCTATCCCTACGAAGATGTCCATCAGTTTATCGTCCAGCGCGGCGAAAACTATAAGGTCTTTGGCGCATGGAAGGTATACACAAACGTTGAGCAGGCGCTCACGACCTTCGATTCCTATCGCGCATGCACGCAATACCTTACCTACATCTATCAACAGGGCTGCACCCTGGGACAACTTGTCCAGGCAACCCGATAGAGCA